>CAMCLD010000005.1 GCA_945875635.1 uncultured Prevotella sp. | reverse complement strand
GCGTGTAACTCACCAGAGCTACACGCCATTTGATAGTGTTTTGTTATGTCTTTACCTATCGGTCTCATTTGACCTCCTCGAAGTCTGCGTCCTGAATATTGTCAGAGTTGTTGGTCTGCTGACCGCCAGCCTGCTGTCCGCCGTTGAAGCCGGCGTCGGCACCTGGCTGTGCTCCGCCTGCCTGTCCGTACATCTGTGCACTGGCTGCCTGCATAACCTGGTTGAGGTTGTTGATGGCATTGTCGATGGCGGTGATGTCGGCAGCCTTGTGGGCATCCTTGAGCTGCTGGAGTGCTGACTCTATGGCCGGCTTCTGGTCTGCTGGAATCTTGTCACCATTGTCCTTCAGGAAATTCTCCGTAGTGAATATCATGCTGTCAGCCTGGTTCATTTTGTCAACACGCTCGCGCTCGGCCTTGTCGGCAGCGGCATTAGCCTCAGCCTCAGCCTTCATGCGGTCAATCTCCTCCTGGCTCAGACCACTTGATGCCTCGATGCGTATCTTCTGCTCCTTGCCTGTAGCCTTGTCCTTTGCGCTCACGTTGAGGATACCGTTGGCATCGATGTCGAATGTCACCTCAATCTGTGGAACGCCACGGCGTGCCGGTGCTATACCCTCAAGGTTGAACTGTCCGATACTCTTGTTCTGTGCAGCCATAGGACGCTCGCCCTGAAGCACGTGGATAGTAACGGCAGTCTGATTATCGACAGCAGTAGAGAATGTCTCGCTCTTCTTGCATGGGATTGTGGTGTTTGCCTCGATGAGCTTTGTCATGACACCACCCATGGTCTCGATACCGAGTGTAAGAGGAGTAACGTCGAGGAGCACGATGTCGCCCACTCCGTTCTCCTTGTTGAGGATGGCACCCTGGATGGCTGCGCCTACGGCTACCACCTCGTCTGGGTTGACACCCTTGGAAGGCTCCTTGCCGAAGTAGTTCTTCACGAGAGTCTGCACGGCTGGTATGCGGCTTGAGCCACCAACGAGGATTACCTCGTCAATCTCGGATGTCTGCAACTTGGCATCGCGCATAGCGTTCTGGCAAGGAACGAGACATGCCTGAATAAGTCCGTGGGCAAGCTGCTCGAACTGTGAACGTGTGAGGGTCTTTACCAAGTGCTTTGGCACACCGCCCTCTGCTGTGATGTAAGGAAGGTTGATTTCCGTAGATGTGGTGCTTGAAAGCTCAATCTTGGCTTTCTCGGCTGCCTCTTTCAGACGCTGCATCGCCATTGGGTCTTTTGACAGGTCTATTCCTTCGGCAGACTTGAAGTCGTTTACAAGCCAGTCGATGATTACCTGGTCGAAGTCGTCGCCACCGAGGTGTGTGTCTCCGTTTGTGGAGAGAACCTCAAATACTCCGCCACCGAACTCCAGGATAGAGATGTCGAACGTTCCTCCACCAAGGTCGAACACGGCAATCTTCATGTCCTTATTTGCCTTGTCAACACCATAGGCAAGGGCAGCGGCAGTAGGCTCGTTGACTATACGCTGGACGTTAAGGCCTGCAATCTGACCTGCTTCCTTGGTAGCCTGACGCTGAGAGTCGGAGAAGTATGCCGGAACTGTTATGACTGCATCCGTCACCTCCTGTCCGAGATAATCCTCTGCTGTCTTCTTCATTTTCTGAAGCACCATTGCGGAAATTTCCTGCGGGGTGTATTTGCGACCGTCAATGTCAACGCGTGGATACCCTCCCTCGTTGACAACGCTGAATGGCACTCGCTCAGCTTCTTTCTGGCTCTGGGCGTATGTCTCACCCATGAAACGCTTGATAGAGTAAACGGTATTCTTTGGGTTGGTGATGGCCTGACGTTTTGCCGGGTCGCCCACCTTGCGCTCACCGTCCTTTACAAAACCTATGACAGAAGGGGTGGTGCGCTTACCCTCGCTGTTGGCTATTACAACAGGCTCGTTGCCTTCAAACACGGAAACGCAGCTGTTTGTCGTTCCCAAGTCAATTCCAATAATCTTTCCCATTTTCTTATCTGTTTTTATTGTTATTATTCTGTTGTTGTCATCCGTGGCTTCAATGCCACTATCTGCACATATACAAAAGACGTGCCAAAATGGTGGCTTTCTCGCCTGGAACTGACATGACATGCCAAAATGGCACATTGCACAATGTTCTATCTGCTCGTGTCGTCGTGCGCAGATGGGCATGGCATACCGATGGGTTAACTCGTTGGCAGCATGTACGCAATAGCATGTCCCATTCTTCAGCATTATCGAATACGTGAAATAAAAAAGCCTGTTCTTCAGCAAAAAAATGTTCCCGAAACTTTGTCAATTGAGAATTATGTGGTAATTTTGTAATTGGATATACAACAAACGAATTGTTAACAGGCTGCCACATACTTCCTATATATATAATAATGTGTGTTATATATGGATGTATCGAGGTAGCACATTTTTACAAATTATGGAAAACGGAAAGAACAACAACGGCAATCAGTTCCAAATTGAGATACCACAGGACTTGGCAGGAGGCATATATTCCAACTTGGCGATAATAACACATTCCAGTTCGGAATTTATAATCGACTTCGCTTCTTTGTTGCCTGGCGTGCCAAAACCAACTGTGAGAAGCCGGATCATCATGAATCCTGAGCATGCGAAACGACTGCTCGGAGCCTTGCAGGAGAATATCGTGAAATACGAGAAGGAATTCGGGAAAATCAATTTCCCATCCAATTCCCCAAGGACTATCGCTCCTTTCGGTCCTGTCAAAGGAGACGCTTGATCGCCTTTCTCGCGGATGCAAGATTCCTATCTCGCACAGAACAAGCCGGCAACTAAACTTTTTTATTACTCGTGTGGGTGACAACAGGTGAAGATATTCAATCCGCCGGCCAGTTCTACATACAATTTGTCAACTAATTATCTGTTAACAAGTGTTATATTTAATTAAATATACCACATATTTTATCTTTGTCCTTATATATATTAGGTGAGGTGGAATTTTATTATTAATTTTGCACCCCGATACGGCAAACCGAATCTTTTGCCAGCTGGTAGAAGATTGAGTTTGACATATAAAGCGTTGATAATTACAAATATAAATATAAATAAAAAGTTAAAGTTATGCCTACTATTTCACAATTAGTTAGAAAAGGCAGAAAGGTGGCTGAGGATAAGAGCAAGTCACCCGCTTTGGACAACTGTCCACAGCGTCGCGGTGTTTGTGTGCGCGTTTACACAACAACCCCGAAAAAGCCTAATTCGGCAATGCGTAAAGTTGCCCGTGTTCGTTTGACAAACCAGAAAGAGGTCAACTCCTACATCCCAGGAGAGGGACACAACCTGCAGGAGCACTCAATAGTATTGGTGCGCGGAGGACGTGTGAAAGACCTTCCAGGTGTGCGCTATCACATCGTACGTGGTACACTCGATACCGCAGGTGTGGCAAACCGCACACAGCGCCGTTCCAAGTATGGTGCAAAGAAGCCAAAGGCTAAGAAGTAAACAAACTATGTCATAAGCCAATAGCTCACAGCTGGTGAGGGCTGAGAGCTTGCGGCCAAGACACAAAAAACAGACAATCGTTTTGCTGGAGAAAGTTAAGGTTGAGTAAATGCCCAAGAGTGGGCGTTGAAGAACGACAGATGCGACAGCCTCCGCAGAATAAAACATAATAAATAAAATGAGAAAAGCAAAACCAAAGAAGCGTCAGGTATTGCCTGACCCAAGATTTAACGACCAGAAAGTATCAAAGTTCGTTAACCACCTCATGTATGATGGAAAGAAAAACACATCATACGAGATTTTCTACAAAGCTCTCGAAATTGTTACAGAGAAAATGAAGAGCGAGGAAAAACCTGCTCTCGACATCTGGAAACAGGCACTCGACAACATCACACCACAGGTTGAGGTGAAGAGCCGCCGTATCGGTGGAGCTACATTCCAGGTTCCAACAGAAATCCGTCCAGACCGCAAGGAAAGCGTTTCAATGAAGAACATGATATCATTCGCACGCAAGCGCGGCGGAAAAAGCATGGCAGACAAGCTCGCAGCTGAGATAATGGACGCATTCAACAACCAGGGTGGAGCATTCAAGCGTAAGGAAGACATGCACCGTATGGCAGAGGCTAACCGTGCATTTGCTCATTTCAGATTCTAAAATCTATAAATAAAGGGTAACAATAAAATGGCAAATCGCGATTTACATTTGACAAGAAACATCGGTATCATGGCGCATATCGATGCTGGAAAGACAACGACTTCGGAACGTATTCTTTTCTACACGGGAAAGACTCACAAAATAGGTGAGGTGCACGATGGAGCCGCTACCATGGACTGGATGGCACAGGAGCAGGAGCGTGGTATAACCATTACTTCCGCAGCTACAACCTGCAACTGGAATTATGACGGCAAAACTTACAAGATTAATCTGATTGACACTCCAGGACACGTTGACTTTACAGCTGAGGTGGAGCGCTCTCTCCGAGTTCTTGACGGTGCAATTGCTACTTATTCAGCTGCCGACGGAGTACAGCCACAGTCTGAAACAGTATGGCGTCAGGCTGACAAATACAACGTGCCACGTATAGGATATGTAAACAAAATGGACCGCTCGGGTGCAGACTTTTATGAGACGGTACAGCAGATGAAGGACATTCTGGGAGCTAATCCATGTCCCGTACAGATTCCTATCGGAGCAGAGGAAAACTTCAAAGGTGTTGTCGATCTCATAAAAATGAAGGCTATCCTGTGGCACGACGAGACAATGGGCGCAGAATATGACATTGAGGATATTCCTGCCGACCTCGTTGACGAGGCCAATGAATGGCACGACAAGATGGTAGAGAATGCAGCAAACTTCGACGATGAGGTTATGGAACTCTACCTCGACGGTAAAGACATACCAGAGGAAAAACTCATAGCTGCCATCAGAAAAGGTACCATAGCAATGGAGATTACTCCTATGCTGCTTGGCTCATCATACAAGAACAAGGGAGTACAGCCTCTGCTCGACTATACATGTGCATTCCTGCCTTCACCACTCGACACAGAAGCCGTAATGGGCGTAAATCCTGACACAGAGGAAGAGGAAGGACGCAAACCGTCAGAGACAGAACCAACATCGGCCCTGGCATTCAAAATCGCTACAGACCCGTTCATGGGACGACTCGTCTTCTTCCGCGTATATTCTGGTAAGGTGACAGCCGGCTCTTACGTATATAATCCTCGCTCAGGCAAGAAGGAGCGCATCAGCCGACTCTTCCAGATGAACTCCAACAAGGAAATTCCTATGGAGTCAATCGATGCTGGTGATATCGGAGCAGGAGTAGGATTCAAAGACATACGTACGGGAGATACTCTCTGCGACGAGAACAAGCCTATCGTACTGGAGTCCATGACCTTCCCAGATACCGTGATTTCAATAGCTGTTGAGCCAAAGAGCCAGGCTGACATCGCCAAGCTCGACAACGGACTTGCAAAACTCGCAGAAGAGGACCCGACATTCACAGTAAGAACAGACGAGCAGAGCGGACAGACCATCATCTCCGGTATGGGTGAGCTTCACCTCGATATCATCATCGACCGACTGAAACGTGAGTTCAAGGTAGAGTGTAACCAAGGTAAGCCTCAGGTTAACTACAAAGAGGCAATCATCGGAACTGCACAGAGCCGTGAGACATACAAGAAACAGTCTGGTGGACGTGGTAAATTCGCATGCATCGACGTGACAATAGGTCCGAAAGACGAGGACTACACAGAAGGCGACTTGCAGTTCATCAACGAGGTGAAAGGCGGTAACGTGCCAAAAGAATTCATACCATCCGTAGAAAAAGGCTTCAAGGACTGTCTCAAGAGTGGTGTACTCGGAGGCTTCCCAATGGTTGGAATGAAGGTTACTCTTACAGACGGTAGCTTCCACCCAGTTGACTCCGACCAGCTTTCATTCGAGCTTGTTGCCCATCAGGCATTCAAGGTCCTCTGCCCGAAGGCTAAGCCTGTGCTCATGGAGCCTATCATGAAGGTAGAGGTCGTTACCCCAGAGGAGAACATGGGTGACGTTATCGGTGACCTCAACAAACGCCGTGGCATGGTACAGGGTATGGAAGAGGCACGAAGCGGTGCACGCATCGTAAAGGCTATGGTTCCGCTGGCAGAAATGTTCGGATACGTAACAGCTCTGCGTACCATCACATCCGGTAGAGCTACAAGCTCCATGGAGTATGACCATCATGAGCCATTGTCCTCAAGCATCGCAAAAACCGTTCTCGAGGAATTCAAAGGACGCACAGATTTAGTATAATAGATTTCTAAAGAGGGTGCTTAGCGAATGACTCTTAAGCACCCTCCAAGTAATAACAAATATTTTAAAAACAAAAAGAAGTATGAGTCAGAAAATCAGAATCAAGCTTAAAAGCTACGACCACCAGCTTGTGGACAAGTCAGCTGAGAAAATCGTAAAGGCAGTAAAAGCAACAGATGCCATCGTTAGCGGACCTATTCCACTTCCAACACGCAAGCGCATCTACACGGTAAACAGAAGTACTTTCGTGAACAAGAAATCACGCGAGCAGTTCCAGCTGTCTGACTACAAACGCCTCATTGACATCTACAGCTCAACAACCAAGACTGTTGACGCCCTCATGAAGCTCGAACTTCCTTCAGGCGTAGAAGTGGAGATTAAAGTGTAGGCTGTTTTTTAAAACACAGAATTTATTTATATCATTTAATATTAATTGAAATGCCAGGATTATTAGGAAAAAAAATCGGAATGACATCCGTATTCAGTGCCGACGGCAAGAATGTACCGTGCACTGTTATCGAAGCTGGTCCTTGTGTTGTAACCCAGGTTAAAACCGTTGAGAAAGATGGTTACAAGGCTGTTCAGTTAGGTTTCGGAGAGGCTAAGGAGAAAAACACTACCAAGCCAATGTTGGGAATCTTCAAGAAGGCAGGCACAACACCAAAAAAGCACTTGGCCGAGTTCAAGTTTGACGAGGAATACAACCTCGGTGACACTATTACAGTGGAGTTGTTCAACGACGCAGAGTTCGTGGACGTAATCGGTACATCAAAAGGAAAAGGATTCCAGGGTGTAGTAAAACGTCACGGCTTCGGTGGAGTAGGACAAAGCACACACGGACAGGACGACCGCGCGCGCAAACCAGGTTCTATAGGCGCTTGTTCTTACCCAGCTAAAGTGTTCAAGGGAATGCGAATGGGTGGACAAATGGGTGGTGACAGGGTTACAACCCAGAACCTCAAAGTGTTAAAGGTAATTCCAGAGCACAACCTTCTGTTGGTGAAAGGTAGTGTCGCTGGATGTAATGGTTCAACTGTAATAATTAATAAGTAATGGATATTAACGTTTTAGATATCAAAGGTCAGGAGACCGGAAGAAAGATTACGTTGAACGAGTCTGTCTTCGGAATAGAACCAAACGACCACGTCATATATCTCGACGTAAAGCAATACCTCGCTAATCAGAGACAGGGTACTGCAAAGTCTAAGGAAAGAAGTGAGCACAAAGGCTCTACCCGTAAACTCGGACGCCAGAAAGGTGGTGGAGGTGCACGTCATGGCGACATCAACTCTCCTTTGCTCAGAGGCGGTGGACGAGTATTCGGACCAAAACCACGTGACTACGGTTTCAAACTCAACAAAAAAGTTAAACAGTTGGCACGTAAATCTGCTCTTACTTACAAGGCACAGGAAAATGCAATCATTGCCGTTGAAAACTTCAATATTGAAACTCCAAAGACAAAAGAGTTCTTAAATATTGCTAAAAATCTGAAAGTCGACGGCAAGAAAATACTCTTGGTTTTGCCAGAAGTAAATAAAAACGTATATTTGTCAGCTCGAAATCTTCAGAAGGTAGAAATCATGACTGCTTCTGAAATAAATACTTACAAGATTCTGAATGCAGATATGCTCGTGGTAGCAGAGAATTCTTTTGAGAAAATCAATGCAACTTTAATTAAATAATTAGGAGACAAGGAATAATGGCAATATTAATCAAACCATTGGTCACCGAGAAGATGACTAAGATTACCGACAAGTCTTCTGAGCCAAAGAAGCTAGTTGCTCGCAGCAAGAAGACTGCTGAGAAGTTCAATGCTACTGAAGAGGTTCGTTCTTACATCGTGAAGAACAGAAGACATAAGGAAGGCTTGAAAAAAGAAAAGAAAATCCTCGTATATGAAAAACCAGCTCTCGTTCAATATGGATTCATCGTTAAGCCAGAAGCAACAAAAGAGCAGATAAAGAACGAGGTGGAGAATTTCTACAACGTAAAGGTTCTCGCAGTTAACACACTTCGCTATACAGGAAAGCGTTCAAGCAGATATACAAGAAGCGGTCTCATAAAAGGACAGAAGAACGCATTCAAGAAAGCAATCGTCACCCTCAAGGAAGGCGATACAATAGATTTTTATGGCAATATTTAAATAAACAATGGCAGTACGTAAATTAAAACCGGTTACTCCGGGACAAAGACACAGAGTTATTGGCACGTTCGAGGAAATTACTGCATCCGTGCCAGAGAAGTCTCTCGTTTACGGTAAGCGTTCTACTGGTGGTAGGGATAACACCGGTAAGATGACAGTGCGCTACAGAGGTGGCGGACACAAGAGAAAATACCGTATCATCGACTTTAAACGAGAGAAGGATGGTGTTCCAGCAACAGTAAAGACGATTGAGTACGACCCAAACCGCTCGGCTCGCATCGCCCTGCTGTTCTATGCTGATGGTGAGAAACGTTATATCATCGCTCCTAATGGACTTCAGGTTGGCGACAAGTTGATGTCAGGCGCAGATGCCGCACCAGAAATTGGCAACGCTCTACCACTCGCAAACATTCCAGTTGGTACAGTAATCCACAATATTGAGCTTAGACCAGGACAAGGCGCACTTCTCGTACGCTCAGCTGGAAATTTCGCTCAGTTGACTTCTCGTGAGGGCAGTTATTGTGTAATCAAACTTCCATCTGGAGAGACTCGTAAGATTCTTTCGGTATGTAAAGCAACCGTCGGAAGTGTCGGAAACTCCGACCATGCACTTGAGCAGTCCGGTAAGGCAGGACGCTCTCGTTGGCTCGGACGCAGACCTCACAACCGTGGTGTAGTCATGAACCCGCATGATCACCCAATGGGTGGTGGTGAAGGACGTCAGTCAGGAGGACACCCACGCTCACGCAACGGTCTCTATGCTAAGGGTCTGAAGACACGAGCTCCGAAGAAGCACTCTAACAAGTATATAATCGAAAGAGCTAAAAAGAAGTAACATTAATTAGAGTAAAATTATGAGTCGTTCACTTAAGAAAGGTCCATATATAAACGTTTCACTTGAAAAGAAAATTCTTGCCATGAACGAGAGCGGCAAGAAGAATGTCGTAAAGACATGGGCCAGAGCATCGATGATTTCCCCTGACTTCGTGGGACATACAGTCGCTGTTCATAACGGAAATAAATTCATACCTGTTTACATTACTGAGAACATGGTTGGACACAAACTCGGAGAGTTTAGCCCTACCAGACGTTTCGGCGGTCACTCAGGAAACAAGAAATAACAGGTGACAAGCATTAAATTAATCAAGAATTATAATGGGAGCAAGAAAACATATCAAGGCTGAAGAAAGAAAACAGGCTCTGAAAAGCCAGTATTTCGCAAAGCTCAAAGGATGCCCCTCTTCACCACGCAAAATGCGCTATGTAGTTGACATGGTTCGTGGAATGGAGGTAAACAGAGCACTCGGCATCCTGAGATTTTCCAATAAGGCCGCAGCAGCTAATGTAGAGAAACTTCTTCGTTCTGCAATAGCTAACTGGGAGGTCAAGAATGACCGAAAGGCAGAGGACGGAGAACTCTATATCTCCAAGATATTCGTCGATGAAGGCGTTACAATGAAACGTATGCGCCCCGCACCACAGGGAAGAGGTTACAGAATCCGCAAGCGTTCTAATCATGTCACTCTCTTTGTTGACGCAAAGGCTGACAATAATACTAACGATGATAAATAAGAGAAAGCAATGGGACAGAAAGTAAATCCTATAAGTAACCGTCTTGGAATAATACGCGGTTGGGAATCAAACTGGTTCGGTGGCAAGAGCTTCGGTGACAACCTCGTTGAGGATAGGAAAATCCGCAAGTATCTTAATGAGCGTCTTGCCAAAGCAAGCGTTTCTCGCATCGTTATTGAGCGTACACTCAAACTCGTCACAATCACAATATGCACCGCTCGTCCGGGTATCGTGATAGGAAAAGGTGGACAGGATGTAGATAAACTCAAGGAAGAGCTGAAGAAACTGTATAAGAAAGACATTCAGATAAACATCTTCGAGGTGAAGAAACCAGACCTCGACGCTACTATCGTTGGAAACAACATCGCACGTCAGGTTGAGGGAAAGATAGCTTATCGCCGTGCAATCAAAATGGCAGTGGCAAACGTCATGAGAGCCGGAGCAGAAGGTGTGAAGATTCAGATTACAGGTCGTCTGAATGGAGCTGAGATGGCACGTAAGGAAATGTTCAAAGAGGGACGTACTCCTCTGCATACTTTCCGTGCTGATATTGATTACTGTCAGACAGAGGCATTGACCAAGGTAGGACTTCTCGGAATAAAGGTATGGATTTGCCGCGGAGAAATCTTCAACAAAGTTGATCTCGCACCTAATTTCGCACAGGAGAAAGGCAACAACCGTCCTAATGGTCGTTCCGGAAGGGGTAATCGCAAGAGAAACAATAACCGTTAAACGAAAAAACGATCATGTTACAGCCAAAAAGAGTAAGATATAGAAGACCTCAGGATGGTAGAGGCAACAAGGGAAATGCCCACAGAGGCACACAGCTGGCTTTTGGTTCTTTCGGTATCAAGACACTTGAAGCAAAGTGGATTGACAGCCGTCAGATAGAAGCTGCACGTGTAGCAGTAAACCGCCGTATGAATCGTGAGGGACAGGTTTGGATTAGGATATTCCCAGATAAACCAATCACACGCAAGCCTGCCGACGTACGTATGGGTAAGGGTAAAGGTGATCCAGCTGGATGGGTTGCACCAGTGACACCAGGCAGAATTCTATTTGAAGTCGAGGGAGTAAGTTTCGAGATTGCAAAGGAGGCTCTTCGCCTCGCAGCACAGAAACTGCCAGTTAAGACTAAGTTTGTTGTAAGACGTGATTACGATAAAAACGCTTAAGCTATGAAGATGACAGAAATCAAACAGCTCTCCGACAAGGACTTGAGAGAGAGAATTGAGAACGAAGTGGCAGCATATAACACAATGAAAATGAACCACGCAGTTTCTCCACTTGAGAATCCATCACAGATTAAGGCCGCCCGTCGTGACATTGCGCGCTTAAAGACAGAACTTCGTTCAAGGGAACTTAATAAATAATATTTGTTCAGATGGAAACAAGAAATTTGAGAAAAGTTAGACAGGGTGTCGTTATAAGCAACAAGATGGATAAAACTCTCGTGATTGCTTCCAAGTTCAAGGAGAAACACCCTATATATGGTAAGTTCGTACAGAAGACTAAGAAATACCATGCGCATGATGAGAAGAACGAGGCTAACGTAGGTGATACGGTTCTTATCATGGAAACCCGTCCTTTGTCAAAGACAAAAAGATGGAGATTAGTACAAATCGTTGAAAAAGCTAAGTAATTATGATACAAGCAGAATCAAGACTAACCGTATGTGATAATAGCGGAGCACGCGAGGCATTGTGCATCCGCGTACTTGGCGGAACTGGTCGCCGCTATGCAAGTGTCGGAGATACAATAGTAGTAGCTGTCAAGAATGTGATTCCTTCAAGCGATTTGAAGAAAGGCGCAGTCTCTAAGGCTCTCATCGTTAGAACAAAAAAGGAAATACGTCGTCCAGACGGTTCTTATATTCGTTTCGACGATAACGCTTGTGTCTTGTTGAATAATGCAGGAGAGCTTCGTGGAAGCCGCATCTTCGGTCCCGTTGCACGTGAGCTCCGTGCAGTAAAGAACGCAATGAAGATTGTTTCTTTGGCACCTGAAGTGTTATAATCAAATTAATATTGAAAGTATGAGTAAGATACATATAAGGAAAAATGATACAGTTTATGTTCTTGCCGGAAGAGACAAGAATAAAACTGGTAAGGTCCTGAAGGTACTAGTAAAGACTGGCCGCGCAATTGTCGAAGGTGTCAACCTCGTATCAAAAAGCACAAAGCCTTCTGCCAAGTATCCACAGGGAGGCATCATAAAGAAAGAGGCTTCTATTCACCTGTCTAACTTGAGTCTCATCGATCCGAAGGACGGAAAACCTACACGTGTCTCAATAAAGCACGAGGGAAAGAATGTCATTCGTATCTCTAAAAGGTCTGGGGAGGTTATCAAATAATGAATACAGCACAGTTAAAAAAAGTATATAAGGAGACTATCGCTCCTGCTTTGCAGAAGGAATTCAACTATTCTTCACCAATGCAGATTCCTGTCTTGAAGAAGATTGTTGTAAACCAGGGTCTTGGTGATGCCACACAAGACAAGAAGATTATCGAGGTTGCAATAAACGAGATTTCAGCCATCACAGGTCAGAAGGCTGTTGCAACATACTCTCGTAAGGATATCGCTAACTTCAAGCTTCGTAAGAAAATGCCTATCGGCGTTATGGTGACATTGCGTCGTGAGCGTATGTACGAGTTCCTTGAGAAATTGGTGAGAGTGGCATTGCCACGTATCCGCGACTTCAAGGGTATTGAGACAAAGTTCGATGGACGTGGTAATTACACTCTTGGCATTCAGGAGCAGATAATATTCCCAGAAATTAACATCGATGCAATTGACAAGATTCAAGGAATGAACATTACTTTCGTAACATCGGCAAAAACCGACGAAGAGGGTTTCGCTTTGTTGAAAGCATTTGGTCTTCCTTTCAAAAACGCTAAATAAATTACAGACATGGCAAAAGAGTCAATGAAGGCGCGTGAGGTAAAACGCGCAAAATTGGTAGCACGCTACGCAGAAAAGCGTGCCGCTCTTAAAAAAATCGTAGCTACTTCTGGTGACATCAGCGAAGCATACGAGGCAGCACGTAAATTGCAGGCTATTCCGAAAAACGCAAATCCTATTCGTTTGCACAACCGTTGCAAGATAACAGGTCGTCCAAAAGGATATATGCGCCAGTTCGGACTTTCCCGTATCCAGTTCCGTGAGATGGCTTCAGCTGGACTTATACCAGGCGTAAAAAAGGCAAGCTGGTAAAACATAGACCAATTTTTTAATATTGTCGGGGTAGTCCCGATTAATTAAACCAATATTTAACATGACAGATCCAATAGCAGATTATCTGACAAGACTCAGGAACGCAATCATGGCACACCACCGTGTTGTCGAAGTTCCTGCATCTAACTTGAAGAAGGAAATCACAAAGATTCTCTTCGACAAAGGTTACATCCTTAACTATAAGTTTGTGGAGGATGGACCACAGGGTTCTATCAAAGTTGCTTTGAAGTATAATCCTGTTACTAAGCAAAACGCTATTAAGTGTTTGAAGCGCGTGTCAACTCCAGGTCTTCGCAAGTACACTGGATATAAAGACATGCCGAGAGTTATCAACGGACTTGGTATAGCAATACTTTCCACGTCCAAGGGTGTAATGACAGACAAAGAGGCCACAGCTCTGAAGATTGGTGGCGAGGTTCTTTGCTATGTTTATTAATTGGAGGATTTTATATGTCAAGAATAGGTAAATTGCCAATTAGTATTCCTTCTGGCGTGACAATCAGCCAGAAAGACAATGTCGTTACAGTAAAGGGTCCAAAGGGCGAATTGTCACAATACGTTGACCCATCAGTTAAAATGACAGTCGAGGACGCTCAGGTTACATTCGTAATTGATGAGAACAGTCCAGTCAATTATAAGCAAAAGCAGGCTTTCCATGGCTTGTATCGTTCATTGATAAACAACATGGTAGTAGGTGTCAGCCAGGGATATTCAAAAACCTTGGAGTTGGTAGGTGTCGGCTACCGTGTTTCCAATCAGGGAAACGTGGTTGAGTTCTCATTGGGATATACTCACCCGATTTTCATACAGCTTCCACCTGAGGTTAAGGTTGAGACAAAGAGCGAGAGAAACCAGAATCCTATTATCACTATAGAGTCATGCGACAAGCAGCTCCTTGGACAAATCTGCGCTAAGATACGCACCTTCCGCAAGCCAGAGCCATACAAAGGTAAGGGTGTCTTGTTCAAAGGTGAGGTTATACGTAGAAAGTCTGGTAAGACAGCATCAGCTAAGTAAACTTAAAGTTTTACAATTATGACTACTAAGAAAGAACAAAGAAGACTTAAAATAAAGTTCAGAATACGCAAGAGAGTTAATGGTACTGCTGAGCGTCCTCGCCTGAGCGTTTTCCGTAGCAATAAGCAGATTTATGCACAAGTTATCAACGACTTGACAGGTACTACAATAGCATCAGCTTCTTCACTCGGACTTGAGAAAATGCCAAAGATTGAGCAGGCTCACAAGGTTGGAGAGTTATTGGCTGAGAAGGCAAAGGCCGCTGGTGTTGAGACTGTCGTTTTCGACAGAAATGGTTACTTGTATCATGGACGTGTTAAGGAGCTCGCCGATGCAGCTCGTAGTGGTGGACTTAAATTTTAGACAATTATGGCAATGAATAGAGTTAGAGTTAATAGTGACGTAGAGTTAAAGGATCGTTTGGTAGCCATTAACCGTGTCACAAAGGTAACAAAAGGTGGACGTACCTTTACTTTCGCTGCCATCGTTGTTGTTGGTGACGGCAAAGGCGTAATCGGATGGGGACTTGGTAAGGCTGGTGAAGTAACCGCTGCAATACAGAAGGGTACAGACTCAGCGAAGAAGAATCTTGTTAAGGTTCCAGTACTAAAAGGTACAATTCCTCACGAGGTTGAGGTAAGGTTTGGTGGTGCACAAGTGCTTTTGAAACCAGCAGCTGCCGGTACAGGACTTAAGGCAGGTGGTGCTATGCGTGCCGTGCTTGAGAGCGCAGGAATCGTTGACGTCATAGCAAAATCTAAGGGCTCCTCAAACCCACACAATCTGGTTAAGGCCACTATTGCTGCCCTTTCAGAGTTGCGCGATGCATACACAATTGCAGGCGACCGCGGAGTTAGTATGAGCAAAGTGTTTAATGGATAATTTTAAGGAGTAAAATCATGGCAAAGATTAAAGTTAAGCAAATTAAAAGTCGTATTGGAGCTCAGGCTGACCAGAAGCGTACTTTGTTAGCACTTGGTCTCCACAAAATATCTCAGGTCGTTGAGGTAGAAGATACTCCAAGTATCCGTGGAATGATACGCAAGGTACATCATTTAGTAACCGTAGTTGAATAATATTAAACAAGACAGAATTATGAAATTACATACTTTGAAGCCAGAGGTCGGCTCAACACATTCACGTCGCCGTATCGGTAGAGGTCCTGGTTCTGGATTAGGCGGAACCTCTACCCGTGGACACAAGGGTGCAAAGGCACGCTCCGGTTATAAGAGAAAGATTGGATTTGAAGGTGGTCAGATGCCATTGCAGCGTCGCGTGCCTAAGTTCGGATTCAAGAACATCAACCACAAGGAATATTTACCTGTAAACCTCTCGTCTCTGCAGCTTCTTGCAGACAAGGGAATCACTAAGATAGGCATAGCCGAGTTGAAGGAGAATAACTTGGTTAAGGGACGTGTTCTCGTAAAGATTCTCGGTAAAGGTGAGTTGACAGCTAAAGTAGATGTTGAGGCAAATGCTTTCTCAAAGACTGCTGAAGAGGCTATCAAGGCAGCAGGAGGAAGCGTAACTATAATCTGATTAGATGAAAAAGTTTATTGAAACACTAAAGAACTGTTGGAGAATAGAGGATTTGCGTCAGCGAATCCTCATAACTCTCCTGTTCGTGGCGATTTATCGCTTCGGCTCGTTTGTCGTTCTTCCTGGAATTAATCCGGGAATGTTGGAAAAACTACAGTCACAGACGGCTGGCGGACTTATGTCGCTATTGGACATGTTCTCTGGTGGTGCATTTTCCAATGCTTCTATGTTCGCATTGGGAATAATGCCATACATTTCTGCATCTATTGTGATGCAGTTGCTGGCTGTTGCCGTGCCGTATTTCCAGAAGATGCAGCGTGAGGGTGAAAGTGGAAGAAAGAAGATTAGCTGGTACACACGTATTCTTACGGTCGCCATCCTTGTCTTCCAGGCACCTACTTATCTTTTAAACCTCAAGGTGCAGACTCCGGGAGCCTTGGCTTCTGGTTTGACATGGACTGAGTTTATGATTCCGGCATTCATTATCCTTACCGCAGGTAGCATGTTTATCTTATGGTTAGGTGAGCGTATTACAGACAAGGGAATAGGAAATGGTATTTCCATCATTATTATGATAGGTATCATCGCTCGTCTTCCACAGGCTTTCTTCCAGGAGGTATCCAGTAGGTTTACTGCAATTACCAGCGGTGGACTTGTGATGTTCATTGCCGAGATTATAATCTTGTATGCTGTTGTCTGCGCATCTTTGCTCCTTGTTCAGGGTGTTCGCAAAGTACCAGTACAATATGCAAAGCGTCTTGTCGGCAACAAACAGTATGGAGGTGCACGCCAGTACATACCGTTAAAGTTGTTTGCAGCTAACGTGATGCCTATCATCTTTGCTCAGGCATTGATGTTTATCCCATTGGGAATAGTACAGTTCTCAACCGACAGCACCAATCCAATACTCCAGCAGCTTTTGAATAACACAAGTGTGCTGTATAATGTGGTTTATGTGATTTTGGTTGTTGCCTTTACATATTTCTATACTGCGATAACACTCAATCCAACTCAGATGGCTGAGGATATGAAACGTAACAATGGTTTTATTCCTGGTATCAAGCCAGGTAAGCCTACAGCTGATTATATTGACAACGTCATCTCCCGAATTACTTTTCCTGGTTCGCTGTTCATAGCTTTCATAGCTATTATGCCAGCTCTTGCAGGATTCCTGAATGTACAGCAAGCATTCTCACAGTTCTTCGGAGGTACTTCCTTGTTGATTTTGGTTGGTGTCGTTATTGACACGTTACAGCAGATAGAGTCACATCTGATGATGCGTCATTACGATGGACTTCTTAACTCCGGCCATACACGTGGTGGTGCTGTATCTGCTTACTAACAGCCTGTAATGGATTAATGAGAGTTTTTCTTAAGACAGAAGATGAAATAGAACTAATGCGTAAAGCCAACCTCTTGGTGTCAAAGACATTGCTTGAGGTTGGCAAACACATTAAACCTGGTGTCAGTACCCTGACTCTCGACATGATAGCAGAATCGTTCATTAGAGACCATGGTGCAGTCCCGACATTCAAGGGCTTTCCAAATCCCTTTGGTAATCCTTTTCCAGGAAGTATATGTACATCTGTGAATTCTGTCGTAGTCCACGGAGTACCATCTGCCACAATGATATTGAAAGATGGGGACATCATATCTGTTGATTGTGGAGTATTGTTAAACGGATTTAATGGAGATAGTTGTTATACCTTCACAGTCGGTGAGGTCTCAACAGAAATCCAAAGACTTTTACATATAACGAAACAATCATTATATGAAGGCATCTCCAAGGCATTGCCAGGTAATAGGATTGGAGACATTAGCCATGCCATTCAGTCAATATGCGAAAGTAATGGTTATGGTGTCGTCCGAGAACTTACTGGTCATGGTATAGGACGGCAAATGCACGAAGACCCACCTGTACCTAATTATGGTTCAGAAGGCACTGGATTGAAAATCAGGAATGGTTTATGCATAGCCATAGAACCTATGATTACCCTTGGCAAACGTGAAATTGGTTTGTTGCCCGACAAATGGTCAATAATGACACTTGACAGGAAACCGGCAGCACATTTCGAACATACCATAGCAATACATAATGACAGAGTAGATATTTTATCTTCTTTCGACGAATTAGAAAAATTATAGAGCAACGTTACAAATATGGCAAAGCAAGCAGCTATAGAGCAAGATGGCACAATAATGGAGTCACTCTCCAATGCCAAGTATAGGGTAGAACTTGAGAATGGTGTAGATATTACAGCTCATATCTCAGGAAAGATGCGCATGCATTTTATTAAGATTCTACCTGGTGACAAGGTTAAAGTTGAGATGAGTCCATACGATTTGACACAAGGAAGAATTGTTTTCCGATACAAGTAAATTCTAATATAATTCATAATTATGAAGACGAGAACATCTTTAAAAAGACGTACACCTGATTGCAAGATAGTACGTAGAAAAGGTCGTTTGTTTGTTATTAACAAGAAGAACCCTAAGTACAAAATGCGTCAGGGCTAATGTTAAATTAACGTAAAAAGATACAAGTGTGAGAAATTATGCTTATCTTTGTGCGCTTTTAGCAAAAGTTTAATTTATTTTTTATCTAAATTTTCAATGGCAATAAGAATTGTTGGAGTAGATTTGCCCCAGAACAAGCGTGGCGAAATCGCATTGACCTATATTTATGGAATAGGTCGAAGTAGTTCAGCAAAGATTTTGGATAAGGCCGGCGTGAGCCGCGACCTTAAAGTCTGCGAATGGTCTGATGACCAGGCAGGTAAAATCCGTGAGATAATCGGCGCTGAATTCAAGGTAGAAGGTGATCTCCGTTCAGAGATCCAAATGAATATCAAGCGCCTTATGGATATAGGTTGCTATCGTGGTGTTAGACATCGTAATGGTCTTCCAGTTCGTGGTCAGAGTACAAAGAACAATGCCCGCACACGTAAGGGTAAGAAGAAGACTGTTGCTAACAAGAAGAAAGCTACTAAGTAATTCTTAGGAGGAATTTAATTATGGCAAAAAAGACAGCAACATCTAAGAAAAGAAATGTACGTGTTGACGCATTAGGACAGCTCCATGTACATAGTTCATTTAACAATATTATAGTTTCTTTGGCTAACAGCGAAGGTCAGGTTATTTCATGGTCATCAGCTGGTAAGATGGGTTTCCGTGGCTCAAAGAAGAATACCCCATACGCTGCTCAGATGGCAGCTGAGGATTGCGCAAAGGTCGCATATGACCTTGGACTTCGTAAAGTAAGGGCATTCGTCAAAGGTCCGGGTAATGGACGTGAGAGCGCTATCCGCGCTATCCATGGAGCAGGTATTGAGGTTACTGAGATTATAGACGTAACACCACTTCCACATAATGGTTGCCGCCCTCCAAAGCGTCGTAGAGTATAATATTGATATTATTATCATTCATAAAATAGAATTTTACAATTATGGCAAGATATATAGGTCCGAAATCAAAAATTGCACGCCGTTTTGGTGAAGCCATCTACGGCGCTGACAAAGTTTTGTCCAAGAGGAACTTCCCTCCTGGACAGCATGGCAACAACCGTCGCAGAAAGAGCTCTGAGTACGGAGTCATGTTGGCAGAGAAGCAGAAAGCCAAATATACTTATGGCGTTCTTGAGCGTCAGTTCCGCATCCTTTTTGAAAAGGCAGCCAAAGCCGATGGTATTACCGGTGAGGTTCTTTTGCAGTATTTGGAGTCACGTCTTGACAATGTAGTATTCCGTCTTGGCATCGCACCAACCCGCGCAGCAGCACGTCAGTTGGTTGGTCACAAGCACATTCTTGTTGATGGTAAGGTAGTGAATATACCATCTTATTCTGTAAAGCCAGGTCAGGTTGTCGGAGTACGTGAGAAGTCAAAGTCCCTTGAGGTTATCGATAACGCTTTAGCTGGATTCAATCACAGCAAGTATCCTTGGGTTGAATGGGATGACGCTACAAAGAGTGGCAAGTTCCTGCACAAGCCTGAGCGTGCAGATATTCCTGAGAACATTAAGGAGCAGTTAATCGTTGAGTTGTACTCTAAATAATAAATCATTAAGTTAATGGCGATATTAGCATTTCAAAAACCCGATAAAGTTGTAATGCTGGAGGCTAACGACAAGTTCGGAAAGTTTGAGTTCCGTCCTTTGGAGCCTGGTTTTGGTGTTACCATTGGTAATGCCTTGCGCCGCATTCTTCTTTCTTCGCTTGAGGGCTATGCAATCAACACCATCAAGATATCAGGTGTAGAGCATGAGTTTTCCTCTGTAGCCGGAGTGAAAGAGGATGTCACAAGCATTATTTTGAACCTCAAGCAAGTTCGATTCAAGCAAGTAGTAGAAGAATTCGAGAACGAGAAAGTTTGTATCACCGTCGAGAATTCAACAGAATTCAAAGCCGGAGATATCGGTAAGTATCTGACTGGATTTGAAGTGTTAAACCCTGATTTGGTGATTTGTCATTTAGATTCAAAGGCATCTATGCAGATTGACCTTACAATCAATAAAGGTCGTGGATATGTCCCTTCTGATGAGAACCGTCAATTCTGTACAGATGTCAATGTTCTTCCAATCGATTCAATCTACACCCCTATACGCAATGTAAAATATTCAGTTGAGCCTTATCGTGTAGAACAGAAGACAGACTATGACAAACTTGTTCTTGAGGTTACAACTGACGGTTCCATACATCCAAAGGATGCTTTGAAGGAAGCTGCCAAGATATTGATATATCACTTTATGCTTTTCTCTGATGAGAAGATTTCCCTTGAGACACCGGAACAGGAAGGCAATCAGGAGTTCGACGAAGAGGTATTGCATATGCGTCAGCTTCTTAAGACTCGTCTTATAGACATGAATCTTAGCGTTCGCGCTCTCAATTGTCTCAAGGCAGCAGATGTCGAGACACTTGGAGATTTAGTGCAGTTCAACAAGACGGATCTTCTTAAATTCCGCAACTTTGGAAAGAAATCGCTTTCAGAGCTTGATGATTTGCTCGAGAGTCTGAATCTTACGTTTGGAACTGATATTTCAAAATACAAGTTGGACAAAGAGTAATTCAATGTCCTTAATTAAGTAAAAACAATGAGACACAATAAGAAATTCAACCATTTGGGTCGTACTGCTGACCATCGTAAAGCCTTGCTTGCAAACTTGGCTATTTCGTTGATTGAGCACAAAAGAATCACTACGACCCTCGCAAAGGCAAAAGCTTTAAAGAAGTATGTAGAGCCACTTATTACACGTGCTAAGGAAGATACCGTTAACTCACGCCGTGTTGTTTTCCGTTATCTTAACAACAAGAATGCCGTAAAGGAACTCTTCTCTGTCATTTCAGAGAAGGTTGGTGACCGTCCAGGTGGATATACTCGTATTATAAAAATTGGTCATCGTCTTTCAGACGCTGCTCCTACTGCTTTTATAGAGCTTGTTGACTTTGACGAGAATATGGCAAAAACACCTAAGGCAGCCAAGAAGACACGTCGTAGCCGTAAATCTTCTGCTCCAAAAGCAGAAGCACAGGTTGAGGAAACACCTGTTGTCGAGACAACGGAAACATCAGAGGCTCCAGCAGCAGAGTAATCAACAATGTTTATATAAAAAAATAGGATGTGTCAGCATCCTATTTTTTTTGTTTTTTCTATTTCATAGAATAATTTGCTCAACAACATTGGTCGTAGTCATCATATTGCTATAAACTGATTTCGATTTATCTCATAGCGTAGAAACAACCATGTCCCGTGGCATCAGCTACTTGTAATAGTCCTGCCGTATCAAGAGTAACATCCAAGCTCCTTCCTGCCAGGTTAGCTCTTATAGTTCCATTCTCGTTGAACCTGAAAATCTCAATGGTTTTGCCATCCTGCACTTTTGACCATGAGTCTGTTTCCTTGTCATATATGAATTCGTATGTATCTCCATTTGGAGTTACAATTTTATAACCATCCTTAAGTGTCGTCACAGCATATATTTTTCCGTCCTCACCTCTCACGTTCTTAGTCTTCCCAATATTCTGTGCCATTGGATTGCTTCCGCTCCAGAACTCAATAGAGTTAAGCACAAGAGCGTCAGCAACGCCACAGAATGCGTAAGCTGGTGATATAATGAGGAAAATAATCTCATTGAGTATCTTCGAGTCTGTTGCATTCTTATTCCAATGTGCCAGCTTGTTAAACATGGTAAAAGATCCTACACATGAAGTTGTCATTATTGCTCCACTTAGAACAATAGCCATAGTTTTCAAATAACCCTTTTTCATTTTGCCATTTCTATTAAACTAATAATTAATCCGTTATTTCATATTGCATTTAGCATCTTTCACAAAGATACATAATAATGCTGACATACGGAAACGATTTTGGAAGATTAACGCAGTTCAGCCCATAAATAAAGGCATTTGAGCGCAAATCGGGGAAATTTCGCAAGGTGCCACTAAGCAAATCGAGGCAGATTGCGGAACGAATTAGGTTTCCAATTCGTAACCCAGATAGCCCCATGTCGGATAGTTAAACTTTCTTAACGACCTGTGCAAATCAGGGCATTTCTCGGCAGTTCGAACCGTTTTCACATTTCGCGTTTTTCTTTCCTAAATCTGCCGTGATTTGCGTAGCAATTTATTCCCTGAATAGTATTACTTTTGCAGCCCGAATTTTAAAAAGGAATTAGAAGATGAGTAGAAGCACTTTTTCGGTATTGTTCTACGCGAACAAGAGTAAGGTAAAGAACGGCATTGTGCCAGTGATGGGCAGAATCACCATCAACGGAACACAAAGCCAGTTCAGTTGTAAGCGCAGCATCCCGTTGTCGTTATGGGATGCGAAGGGCAACTGTGCCAAAGGCAGGACGAGGGAGGCACTTGACCTTAACCGTGACCTTGACAACATAAAGGCACAGATTATCAAGCACTACCAGCACCTGTCAGACCGTGAGGCATTCGTCACGGCAGAGATGGTGCGCAATGCCTATCAAGGCTTCGGCAGTGAGTACGAGACCTTGCTACGTGCCTTTGACAAGGATTGCGAGAGTCTGAAACAGCGTGTAGGTAAGGATAGGGCATTGGGGACATACAAACTGCAAGTGAGGTCGAGGAACTACGTGGCCGACTTCCTTCAGATGAACTATAGGCGTTCGGACATATCCATGCAGGAACTCACGCCCGACTTCATCAAGGAGTTTGCCGTGTATCTTGCTAATGACCGAGGGCTGGCCAGTTCCACCATCTGGCTTTCTTGCATGCACCTGAAAGGTGTCGTAGGCCGTGCCCATGACAACGGGAAGATACAGCGCAACGTGTTTGCGCTGTTCCACATCAGCCCCAAGTGCAAGGAGCGTACTTTCCTGACAGAAGAAGAATTGAGGACGGTGATGGAGCATGAGTTTGAGGATACGAATCTCGCCTTCATCCGTGACCTCTTCGTGTTCATGAATTTTACCGCCCTATCTTTTGTGGACTTGAAGGAACTGACTACGGATAACATCGTGGAGGTCAACGGTGAGAAATGGATTGCCGGCAAACGTCACAAGACAGGTGTACCCTATCAAGTGAAACTGCTGGCAGTACCCTTGCAGATTATCGAACGCTACCGTGACTATCCGAAAGAGAATCCAAAATCTGTCTTTGGCGAAGTCAACTACTGGAGCGTGTGCAAGAAGTTGAAGCCAGTGATGAAAGAGTGTGGTATTGACAAGCCGATTTCCGCACATTGCGCTCGCCATGGATTTGCCACCATGGCTCTAACCAATGGTATGCCCATTGAGAGTGTGAGTCGAGTATTGGGACATACGAATATTGTCACCACACAGATTTACGCCCACATCACCACGCAGAAGTTAGACAATGACTTAACCATGTTGGGTAACAAGTTAAACGTATCATTCAATAACATCAAATTAGCATAGAGACATGGAAGAGAGAAACATCATCAAGTGGAGTGAGTATAGTGAGTACACCGAACTGACTATACCGAGTGGGGAGATATGGATGAGCGAGTCCGAACTGGTGGACATGTTTGGAGTATTCATCCCCAAGTTGAGGAACGCCATCAAAGCCCTCTACAAAGAGGAACAGGTAAAGCCATACGAAGCAGAGCGGACAATCAAGAAGAAAGACAACTTATATATCACCGTATATAATATGGAGGTCGTTCTGCTGCTTGCCTTCCGACTTAACTCCTATCAAGCAAGGGCAGTCCGCAGGGAACTGATGGAGCGAATTAGCCGAGACCATAAGCCTTTCGAGGTGATACTGACGACACAACATCCATTCTCCAGTTAGTCCGTCTATCAATTAGTCTATCCGTCAGTTGCAATGTTGCAACTTTTTGGGAAGCATATTGAGATGGAATCATGCTGGCGCAGGCACGGGTATTTCCCACAAGCGGAAAATACCGTAGCCTATTAGGGGATTTTTCGAGCCGCACAACAGAGTTAGTGCTAAAAATCCCCAATAGGCCGAGGTGTTGCACCCCTCTGGACTCCCTGCCAAGACCGTCGGCTATAGCCGAACACAAACAGGAACGAGAAGCGAACGAAACAGAATGTCAAACAAAAAAATCTTAACAAGCGAATGGGATACGCAGTATTACACTTAGAGAAAGCAAAAGGAGCGGACAGCGGCATGTCTGCCCACATCGAAAGAACCATACAGCCGAAGAACGCCGACCCGACAAGGACGCACCTCAACCGAGAACTTATCCAGTTCCCCGATAGTGTCCGTAACCGAACGGCAGCCATACAGCACCGCTTCAATACGGCAGGGCTAAAGCGCAAGATTGGCAAGAATCAGGTACAGGCCATCCGCATCGTACTCACTGGCACCCATGCCGATATGGAACAGATAGAGCAGACGGGCAGGCTCGATGAATGGTGTCAGGACAACATCGACTGGCTTCGTAAGACTTACGGCGCTGATAACGTGGTGTCGGCAGTACTACACATGGACGAGGAAACACCGCACATCCACGCAACCATCGTCCCCATCGTGCAGACGGAGCGCAAGAAACAGAAGAAGGAGCAAACCGTCAAGAAGAAATACAGGACAAAAACACCTGCACCCCGTCTGTGTGCAGACGAAGTGATGAGCCGCGCCAACTTGATACGCTACCAAGACACATACGCCGAGCAGATGGCGGTATACGGACTGCAACGAGGCATCAAAGGCTCAGAGGCGCAGCACATATCCACGCATGAGTATTACCGAAGCCTGATTGCACAGGGCGAGGACTTGCAGGCTAACGTTACGCAACTGCTTGAAGAACGGGAAAAGGCAAGAGAGGTGATAGCGGAGGCGGAACAGGCAAAGAAAAACCTTGTCCGCATCAGGGCAGAGGCAAAGACGGAGGAACTAAAGAACTCTGCCACTAAGACCGCTGCGGCAGCACTCAACGGAATCAATTCTCTTCTTGGGGGTAACAAGGTGAGCCGACTGGAGAAGGAGAAAGCCCAACTATACAAGGAAGTGGACGAGTTGAACGGACAGATTGAAAGACTCCACTCCGATATGCAGAAGTTGAAGGACAACCACACAAGGGAACTCAACCGCACCATTGAACAGCACCAGCAGGAGGTAAGCAACCTGAAGCGCATCATTGACAAGGCTTACAAGTGGTTCCCAAGTTTCAAACGTTTCCTCAACATGGAACGTGAGTGTCTGGAGTGTGGCTTCAACATGGAACAGACCGACAAACTGATGCATGGTCACACCATCAACTATAGTGGCTGGCTTCACTCCAATGAGTATAGGCGTAACGCACTTGCCGATAATGTCACGGCAAAAGTGATAAAAGACGAGAATCGAAACTTGTTCCTGCATATCAACGAGACTCCCATTGTCCAATGGTTTAAGGAGCAGTTCGGATTTGAGTACAAACAGCGAAAGGGAATGAAATTGTAATAGCATCACTCCTCTCAAGTAATATTCTGAGAGGGGTGATTCATATTTTTCAAGGCGTTTGTCTTATTCCATCTTTCAAAGAACTACGATAATACTTTCATAAACACCCAGATGAGAAACGCTATAATCAAGATTGTTCCCAAACAGCTTCCGATACCGACAAATAAATTGCCTAAACAACCTAACTCTTTTCCGCCTGTAGAACTTACGCTACTATAAGACCGCTTGGAATAGTTCTTTGGACTCTGCGACTTACTCGCCTTCTTCACAGCCTTCTCCTTCTCCCATTCCTTGCGTTTCCGTTCTTTCTCATCTTTTTCGCTTTTCCGTTTCTGATCTTCCTTCCACTTGTCGTGCCTTATCCACGAAAAACGACTGAATCTAATGTCAAATTCATTGAGGACGAAGTCTGTTTCGTTCTCGTCATACCCATGCAAAAGATTGTCTTCACCATATTCGAAGCGTATGATTTTCTCCCTCAGACTGCTACTGAATTTCACAGTCCCCAGCCTATCCAGAATCTTCATGCAATAAAAATGGTCTTTGACTATTGCCAGTACATAGCCTTTGTAGGATATTAAATCCTGGTATGTAGCAGACACTTCGGTTGTTCCTAAACAATTCGTCCAGTTTCGTCCATCGCTTGATATATCCAAACTGTGGCCGCTATCACTAATTCTGATGTACCGCTCGCTCGTTTTAACTTTCTGTGCCATATTACGTTGTTTTTTTAGAAAATACCTCTCTTTACTAACTCATGGAAAGGACTGATAACCCGCTCGAATATCATCCAATCTGCCTTGCCGATGCGTGAAGGATGATAGGACTTGATAACGGCAATGTGCTCTTTAGGATAGTACCACAGGCAACAGGGTTTCATCTTCGCATCGGGATAATCATACTCTATCTTCTCAGTCTCTCTGCCTGCAAGATAGTTATGGGTGATATAATTGAACTGCGAATCGTCCGCATCACAGCAGACGATAATATTGGGGCGCAGGATGTCTATTTCCTCATTTAGAAAAGCTTCATCTTTCAGCATCGCTTTTGCTACCGCCTTACTTGACACCCACGAATAACCTGCCAGTTTCTTTGATTCGATAAAGGCGAAAGGCTCAGTGTTCCAGATCATCCTCACCTTGTCTCTCTTTGTGCGTTTCACTTCGTCAAATGTAATCCTATAGTCTGGTCCCAACTCCAGCAAACCATAGAGCATTCGCGCAATGTTCGGTAGAAATCCAGTTTTGCCAACCTTCCCGCCAGAGAGCCGTCTGTTGTTCGCTCCATTCTGCTCATCAATCAGCCATAGTCTAGTGTCATCTCCGTCAGGCGTGTTTTTGTCTTTCAGCAGAAACATCACACGCCTCGTCGCATTGTCCCATCGCTCATCTACATACTCTACGGGCTTGTCGGCTTTCAACATTAGCCCGTCTTTGCAAAACAATGGTTTCTGTGTTTCATCAAGGCTTTCCATCCATCGGCTGAAAAGATCATCTAGTCGCTCGTTGTATTTCATTTCAAAATTGTATGTAATCCCACGAATGACTACTACCAGCAGGCTCACAACCATAGCGGGCTTTTATATCCGCTTCTATTGTATTTCTTGCGGCAACACGTTGGCCACATTTTCTGCAACGAAATTCCTGCAGCGGTGTTTCTTGTTGTCTTTGGGTACTTGCCACAGACACATCTTCAAGTATATCATCTGGATTGAATGCCTCAACTTGTTCTGCTTCCTCTGATATTTTGTTTCCGTCAAAATCATATACATATTTCACCGTTGGTGCATATTTCATCCAAATAAACCCCGTAATCGTTTTGTCCTTTTCGTCTGCATACGCATCAACTGGGTCTGCACCAAAAAAAGATTCTATCTCTTTGAATTTTTGAGTCTTCAAATTGTATAGAAGAAGTGTAGATGTAGACGAACCATACTCTGAAATGTCATGTTTTAAGAAAGATATATTCTCTTTTCCCATATAGATGCCATAGATACTTTCTCCATCTTCCAATGTAGGCTTGATGTCCTCTTTGCTTTCTGTTTCAAGGTTATAACGAATTAACTCCGTATTATTCTTGTTCTTGTAATAGACAAAGTGGTCGATTTCATTAATCTGTTCTGCTAACACTTCCACCGTGTCTGGCAACGCACGCTCAAACTCCGTCGCCAACTTCTGATAGTCTTTCTTACACGCGCCAAGTGTCAAGACGCACATACAGGCTAAAATGATTTTCTTGCTCATAATCTTTATCTTTAGTTACTACTATCTTCTCAATGGGAAATCAGCACTAACAGTCAAGCAGAAAGAAAGCGCAGACCCCTGCCATATTCATCTCAGGCTCTGCACTGCCTCTATACACTATGGTGAAGTCCACGCTTATGCGTACACTTCAACGTGTATAGGTAGCTCTCATTCTTTCGAGGTGCAGATTCGAGATGAAATTGAGCATCTAATATGTCGTGTCTCTTGCGAAACTCGGTGTAAAGATACTGAAAAATTGATAGAATTAAAGCCGTTTAGTGAAAAAACTTATGAAAATATTGCGTAATTCAAGAAAATATGCTATCTTTGCCCACGAAAATAGGAAGATTCTCGGATAAGACAGTCCGAATCAAACGATAACAGAACCCGTCGGCATCCCGTAGATCTGCTGGCGGGTCACTTTTTTATAAACAGCAATGAGCAATCAGAAGCCACGCACAATAGATGAACAAATCCGCCTGCTCCGTTCAAGAGGTATGGCGTTTGGTGATGAGGATAGTGCCAAGCAGTGTTTGGCGCATATCAGTTATTTCCGTTTGAAATACTATTGGACGGACATGAGGGATGAGGAAACAGAGCACGACTTCAAGGAGGGTGCGTCATTCGACGATGTAATTGCCCGATACGACTTTGACCGTAGACTTCGACTGATACTCTTTGATGCCATTGAGATTATAGAAGTGGCATTACGTGCTAAGATTATCAACCATCTTTCACAAGCAAAGGGTAGCGGACTTTGGTATTTGGATGCTTCTCTCTTTGAGCGTAAAGACTATTACGAGGACTTCGTGCTCGACCTCAAATATGAGTTTGACCGTAGTACAGAGCCATTTGCCAAAGAATACATAGCAGAGCATTCTAATTGGGATTGGGAGTCGATGGAGGGCGATAATCCTGATGCGTGGATGATACTCGAAAGTGCCACCTTTGGTACACTCTCCAAGATGTATAAGAATTTGAAGAGCCAGTTGCCAGAACGCGCCGCTATTGCCAACGACTTCGGACTGTATTCTGCAAAGGAGTTATCCAGTTGGTTGGAGGCTATCTCTGTGCTTCGTAACATCATAGCCCACCACTCACGTCTCTGGAACCGTAGCCTTGCCAAGCAAGTGACCAATCCCAAAGGACATCGTGACAGGTGGTTGCTGAATCCATTGACGGACAACCAAAAGAAGAAACCATACGGAGTGATTTCTGCTATGCTCTATCTCTGCAATGCCGTGTATCCAGACAATCAGATAAAGGACAAGTTGCTTGCCTTGATTGACCACAGTACCAATATACCTTATTACAAGTACGGTTTTACTGGTGACTGGCGCAAGGAGCCAATATGGCGGTAAGCACCGTTAAATTGTGTGTATAAGATTTGGTGGTTTCAAATAAAAGTATTACCTTTGCCCCGACAACGAGCCATTGAAACAGGCTGGTGGCTCAGCGTCGGGAGTTCTTTGATACGCAAATCATAGCAGAATGTAGAATTGAATACGGTCTCTTATCCGTAACCCCAATTTTCCTCAATCCCTCAGACTGCCTTTTATAAAGATGAATTGCGATTTTATCCAAAATTACAAAATTAATTTGGACAAACGGTCATTTTATACATTTTTATATTATTGATTTCAAGTCAGAAAACAATTAAAACGGTCAGCCAATATAATAGCATTGACGATTAGGTTATTAATCTATCAGGTGATAGATTATTAACCTTTCAGCCGAAAGGTTAATAACCTTACTGGCAATGAAACTATATTCAAAATGGTTTATTATTATTTACAATTGGTAAGACAACAACATGTGCAAAGCTTTTTATACAATTACCTGCAAAGTCATTTGCAATATAATTTTATTTTTTGTATTTTGCCCTCGGTGGTTATTGTGATGGCTTGTAAACTTATAGTGTATCTTCGCCATGCGAATAAATGGTTGCCGAGCATAGGGACTGGTAACTTTTGTAAGAGTTTCGTAGTGTAAGGTAGCTTTCATAAAAGCTTCTGAAGGTTAAGGTAACTTTTATAAAATAGTATTAATATAAACACAGTATAGACATTGGCTTGAGCACACCTGCAGCCCCGGATTTCACAGTAAGGGGCAACGATGGTTGTCCTTTGTCAGCTTTTATTATGTCAAGCAGACAACTGATTCTTTATAATTGAGTCAACGTTCAATAGGGGGTGTAGCGTTTATGAGATATAAAACAAAGAGAGAATATCTTCAAGATATTCTCTCTTTTGTGATTCCGGCGGGATTCAAACCCACAACCTTCTGATCCGTAGTCAGATGCTCTATTCAGTTGAGCTACGGAACCTTTATGCAAGTCCGCTTCTGAATTGCGCTTGCAAAGGTACTGCTTTTTGGTGATATGGCAAAAACTTTCTTGGATTTTTTTTACCAATCATTTAAAAGTATGTCCTTTTTAACGTTCGTAAACCTTTTTGGTTCGCTTTTACGTTGATAATGTTTGTTTATCTGACTATTTTCAGAACCTTTTCGTCTTTTCCGTTTATGAACCTGATTATGTACATTCCCTGTGGCAGAGTGTCTATGTTCAGTTGCCTGCATTCCCCTGCTTTAGCGTTTCCAAGGTTGAATGTAGTCATAATCATGCCTTTTGCATTGATAATCTGGACTTCATTGTCTGATGCTGCTTTTGCGAAACGTATGTTGATACTGTTTCCTGTCAGGGAGATAGAGCCGTCGAGTCCGTTGTTTATAGATATGCAACCTGCATCTTTCATTTCAAGACATTTTACAAGACCTTTGAAAGCATCTATCTTTCCATATCCCCAACTGTTGTCGCCATTGGCATCTATTTCACCCGTATGTTCATCCTGTCTTGCGGTAGATGTTGCTATACCGAGAACGTCTTCCGGTGTTAGTTCTGCGTTTGCCTGAAGCCATGTTGCCACGATGCCTGTGACGAAAGGAGCCGACATGGATGTTCCTTGCATGAATCCATATTTGTATGTCCTGTCCTCACCGTTGAACGTATATGCAACAGGTATTGTTCCAGTAGCATCATTGTTGTTTATTGCCGATATGATGTAGCATCCTGGGGCTGTTATCTCTGGTTTCGTCCTGCCATCGGCTGTAGGCCCGTAGCTTGAGAAGGAACTTATGTCGCCCACTTGTTCCATCAGTTCAGATGTCCCACCATTCTCTATGGTGAATTCGTTTCTTGTGGTATAAGCCCCTACAGACAGAATCCTTTTTGCTGTTCCCCCTATCTCTGCTATTGTTGACTCGTTTGTCGGAGCCGTGAATCCCTCTATGCCGTTTGAAGTCAGCCCTGCATATACATTGTCAGCCCAGACATTAACCTTCCCCTCACTCTTGGGAATTATGGTAATTGCTATGTCCGTGTTCTTTTTCATTCCGGTGAGGTTGGATGTTATGAGTACATGCTTCTTGTTGTTCAATGGACTCGTTTCGCTTGCAATGTTTATGGTACCTATGCAGTTAGAGCCTAAGGTGATGTTCTGTGATGCTGTGCTTGTGGGGAAAACCACTATGCTGTCCGATTCCGTTCCCTGTGCTGAGTTATATACAGAGAGCATAACCTCGAAATCGGTTCCTTCCTCTCCCCATATGTCCACTTCCTGCCCATTGAAAGTTGTTGACGGTCCTGCCTTAAAGAATATGAAAGTTCTCAGTTCCTTGTCATCAGCTCCGCTGAACACTTTTTCAATATGGAACTTGTCACTTCTGTGGTTACCGGCTGAGCCTACGATGAGCCTACCCTTTCCCTGCATTGCATCGGCAAGCTGGTCGAAAGTTGAAGACCCATCGTGTGGTCCTGCGTGTGAACCGAGGCTAAGGTTCACTACACAAGGCAATCCCATCTCATCGGCATATTCATATATATATGAGATGGCATTTGTAAGGTTCACATTGTCCCTTGACGATTCTCCCATGCTTACAAGCACGATGTCTGCTTCTGGTGCCGTGCCGTTCAGGGTTCCCTCTCTAAAGGAGTCATACCCGGCTGCTATGCCAGTCACATGAGTTCCGTGTGAGTTGTTGGTAATGTCACCCAGTGCAGAAGCTATCAGTTCATCAGTGTCAAGTTCTATTCCATATCCGTATTTTTCGGGTGAGGTATAGTTGCCGTATGGTGTTGAAGCCTGTTCCCACACCCTTTTTATCCTGCATTTTCCGTCTTTGTCCTTGAATGCCGCATGTGTATAGTCGAATCCGGCGTCCACTATACCTACGACCACGCCTTTTCCTGTATAAGAGTCAACCCCATCGTGTCCCTCCTGAACGAAGTCGGCTCCGGTTTCTTGTTTTGCTATGTCAAGAAACTGGTTCACTCTTGAAGCCGTCTGCACATATTTCACGCCTTTAATTCCTGCAACTTTGTCTATTCCTGCTGCATCTATTCTTATTGCAGCCACATTGCCAATAATGTTTGTCACCCTTCCACCAAGAGCTTCCACCTCGCTTTTGTCGAACGAAGCATCTATGTTGATGAATGCCGATATGGTGTCGCCGTTGCCTCTGTCATGGGCGTTGCTCAGAGCTATTCTGCTCCTTGGTGACAGTTTGTTCATGTTCTGAGCCCATGATGCGGTTGCTGTCGTAAGGGCTATAATGCACGCTATGCTAATTGTTCTGAATGTTCTCATTGTTGTCTTGTATGTAATTACCACCCTCTCTCTCTTGTGGAGGAGTAGGGATGGGGTTCATTATCTTACCAATACTTTCTTGGTTATGTTCTTTCCGTTGCAGTCAATCTTCACGATATACAAGCCAGGCATCAACCTGCCGTTCTTAGCCATTGCCCTGCCAGAGATGCCATATACGGAATAGTCCTTGTAGTCTCCGACTACAGCAATCTGTCCGTCTTTAATCTTGACCTCAGGAGCGGAATCTTCTCTCTCAATGCCTTTTATGCTTGTTGCGAACCCATCCTGTTCATAGCTTTCTCCAAGTTTTGCCTTCACACAATTATATATATAGTTTCCATTTGTGTTACTGTTTTCATATGCAGCCACATAAGCTATGATATTCATGTCATCTACTACTACAGGTATCGTGACGTCATCCTTTGTCATTCCGGCAGACTCAAGCATGCTTTCTGTCCATCCACTTGACGTTATCTCTTCTGGAAGCGTGAAGGTCTTCGACCATGTGTGTCTCTCTCCAGCCTTGCCGTTTGGCAACAGCAGTCCCCAGCTGTTGCCTGTAAGCACACCTCTGAGCACGGCACTGTGGTTGTATGACGAGCCCCCGTTAGTCTGGTTTGCAAGGATATTGTCTTGTGTCATGAAGACGTTGATGATATTCTTTTCAGAAGGAAGGTCATTATGGGCGTATGCTTCCACGCTTACGTTCACCTCTCTTGATTCTTGGTCGTAAGATGTTTCAAGTTTCAACGAAACGTATGGTTGCGTATTTGCCGCCTCGTTGATAGCCCATGATATGTTGTCCTCCTCGGTGTTGAATGTAGGCACGTCGCTCAAGGCAGGGAATGCAGTCCTGTTCACCATGACAGCTGGAGTATATACGCTTCCAGACCCAAAGAAGAAAGTGTAGTCCAAATCTTCGTCCATGGTGAATATGTCGGGATAATATCCAGAATGGTGCATTACCTCCACGATATTCTCCGAAGAAGCCTCCACTACATTGTTGATATGCAGATGTCCTGCCGGACAGTTGGAACAGTCCTGTCCTGTAAATCCTTCAAGCATGATACTCCTCTCCATTTCCTCTGGGTAGAAGAACAGTTCGCTCTCTGTGCTGTTGTCACTTGAGTCGAAGTCCTCACCGCCGTTTACGTTTGTAATCTCCGCTTTCACCACCATCTTTCCGCTTTTCAAGGCTGTTGTCTCAGGTAGCGTGTATTCATAGGTTCCGCCTTGTGGAATGTCCAGACCAGTTATTGAGTTAGTCATACCTTCCCCATTGTCCATGGTCAGAGTGATGTCAAAACTGTTGATGTTCTCTGTTCCAATGTTTATTATCTGTCCTTCATATATATATGGAGTCCCTGCCTTGAAATATCCGTCCAGTTTAAGCGGTTTCGCCAGCATGTCAGTAGCGGTATAGTCAGAAGTGACAGCCTTGATGTTTACCGCTCCAAATCCATATCCGTATATATCCGTCCATTGTCCATCTTTATAAGCATAGCAACATCCCTTGATATCCTTGCTGTAGTCACAGCTCAGCAGCAAGTAAGTCGTGCCCACTTCAGCATAGTATCCGATGTAGAGTTCTTCCTCTTCACCTGTTATGGTGTATGGGTCAATGTCAAATGACAACCATGATGCAGCCTTTGAGATGTCTATTGTCTTCTCCACGAGTGGAGTCCCGTCAGGATTGGTTGAGATAAACAATGTAGCTTGTTTGTTTGTTGTGTTTCTTGTGCCGAACACGGCTTCAATACCATTTATTGTCACCCCTTTCATCCTTTCCAGTTTCTCGTGGCTTAATCTGATAGCCATTCCCTGTTTGGTGGTGCTTCCCATCCTGAAGATGTTGGTTCTTGAGTATGTTCCGTCTGTATATCCGAACTTTGAGGCATGAATGCCTGTGGCAATGGAACACATTGCAAAGAATAGAAGTATAAATCTTTTCATACCAATTATTTGTTATTTTATAGTTTTAATTATTATATTGAAATAATATCGTTGCAAAATTACAAAAAAATCAATTAAATTTCACTTTTGATGTATATTTTTTCAAAAATTATTTGTTCGCATGTTAGCTTTTTTGTAATTTTGCAACGAGAAATGAACATATTGTTATATATTTTAGCTTTATTTTATAAAAGATTACGGTTATGATTAAAAATTTACTAAAGTTTTCTATTTCATTGATTGTGGCTATTGTGTCATCAGCAATGGCTTGCGCACAGTCCACAGTCTATGGAATAACAAATGGTGCTCTTGATCCAAAGGTAGTTAGTTTCAACTTTGATGCGTTGAACGAAGCCGGCGAAGCAGTTACTTTCACAGATGTGACAGACATCACGGGCATGGTAGATGATCCAATCGCCATTGCCACAGTAGGCAACGCATGCTATGCTTATTTCTATGATGAGAATTACAACACATGTTTTGGTACTTTGAATTTTGAGACCGGCAATGCAACAGTAGTTAAGAAACTGAGCAGAACAGCCCTCTATCCAAAGACTATGGCGTATGATGCTGTTTCCCAGACATTGTATGGCGTTGTGTCTGATTATGATGACGCAACAGGCAAGTCTTTTGACAAACTGTGCGCTATTGATACTGCAACAGGTGATTTGACAGACTTGGCTGCCTTTGATAGTTATGTGTCTCAGGAAACTCTTTGCTCTGATGGCAATGGAGGACTGTATCTTATCCAGTCTAAGACTAATTCTAGCTGGAAATACTATCCGTTGATATGTTCCATTGACGTTGCTAATGGTACATACGAGGCTACAGAAGTAGCAAAATTCGAAACAACATTCCTTACAGGTACTGCCTATAACTGCTCATTGGCAAAAGACGGAAAGATTTATTATGCCAACAGCACAAATATGTATGTATTCTCTCCAGTTGACATGACATTTACACTTGCAGGCACACTTTCTAAGGGTCTGTACGGAATGTCAGAGACACTTGCCAATGTTGATGGCGAACCAGCTGCTGTTGCTACTAACTCACGTCTGCTCGTGTCAAAGAAATGGTATGGTGACATCATGGGTACAGCTCCAGAAGACGTTGACATGACAAAGACATTGTATTTCTATGATACCAACCTTAAGCTCTCACGTGTCGTGGAGTATGGCAGAACCTACGATACCAACGAGTATGAGCTGTCTGCATACAATAAATACAACTATGACGAGAACGGCAACCTCCTGAATACCGTACGCTATCAGAATGGTGTGTATGACTTCGGAGACATGGCGTTGCAAGAGCGTTCCAGCGAGACATACGAGTATGACGACAACAATAAACTTGTTAAGAAAGTCACAGATGCATATACTTATGAATATGTGTACGATGGAAACAACATTGTGACGGAAACGGTTAAAAGTCCAACGGGTGATGTAATCCAGGTTCTCGAATACAAAGAATTCATTGATGAGAATAAGCCTTTTATAGTTGAGTCTTCCTCACCGAAGCATCCAGATTGGACTGGGTATTTCTATGTAGCAGCACGTAATTATGACGATGCAGGCAATCTGATTAGCGAAAAACGTTACCCAGATTACGAGCATACCGACACCCCAATTCAGGAAGAGAACTGGGAATATACTGATGGTGTACTAACTCTATATACAAAGAACTGCTTCAGTTCTGAAACAGGAGAAACCTATTCCCAATTAAAGACCGTCTATGAGATGGTTGACGGCAACCCCGACCTTATAAAGGAGACCACATATACCGCAAATGGTGACAGCAATTGGGCTATGAGTGGCAGACCTTGTGTTTCTGAATACCGTGATTTTGAAGGCAAGGACATGGAGTCAGCTATAGAATTTGACGTTGAACCAGTAGAAGGTCAGAAGAATACAAACAAACTGATTTTCTCAATACCTGAAATGGCATACTTAGGCTCATGTAGGATTGATATCTACCGTAATGGACAGCTCATTATTTCCAAAGATATCTATGATATCCTTGAAGCGATGGGAGACGAATTCGATGGCACTGCACTTGCCTGCTACGATGAGGAGTTATGCAATGGAGAGTATGAGTACTTCGTACAGCCAATGTCCGGGCCGTCTATGGAGCCATTCGAAGGTGAGGATGAAACAGCCACGGTGGATGAATACACAGGCTATTGCATAAGCTATCCTGTAGAGAGCGTACTTGCCCTCGACCTTCCAAAGGTTACAGACCTGTATGTATCAGGGGCTAAGAAGAATGAATATGACGAGGATGTGCTTACAATATCTTGGACAAATCCTGAAAACATGGAGGAGTATGGCTTTATAAGCAATGACCTCTACTTTGAGGATATGCAGTTGCCAGAGAGCAGTACCACAGAAATTGGTACCACATCTCTTGATGGTAGCTTCTACTTTAAAAATATGAATGTCTTCGTCCTTACAAGATACAAATATGGCAAGGCAATATCCGATACACTTGCAGTGGATGTCCTCAAGGACGGTATAGCAAAGGTAACAGACAATGGCTCAAGCATTAGCTTCGATGGTAAGGTTGTTACTGTTGACGGCAAGGCTAACTTCTCTGTATTCTCTGTTGCCGGAAAGATGGAGGCTCACACCGCAGCATCTGGAAGCATCGACTTGACAGCCATGAAGCCAGGCGCATACATCGTTTGTGTTGAGCAGAATGGCAAGAAGAATGCCTTCAAGGTTGTTGTGAAGTAAGTGATAGGTTCATACTGACACTATAAAACGGCATGGCCGGATGCTGAGGGAATGTTTCCCTATGCATCCGGTAACGCTTTTTTAAAAGGAAATATACAAAAGAAAACTACTAATTTGTGGAATAATGAGAAATATCAAGCATTTGTTATTCACTGCCGTCATGGCAGTGGCTTCTTTCGGAAACGTTTCGGCAGGAAATGTCATTCTCACTACTCCTGAAGACTATCAGGTCCTGTCCCTTTCCCCAAATGGTAAATGGGCATGTGGAGTATATACTGATTATTCATACCAGAACTTTGCTTTCCGTTGGAATCTTTCAAGTGGCACTATCGAACTTCTTGGCTCAGCGTCAGCATCTGAATGCTGGACAATAAGCGATGACGGTACTGTTGCCGGAACATTTATAAGTACTGAGACCTCTGCCAATGGGTCGCCAACCAACTCTCCTGGTTATTATAAGGATGGTTCATGGCATGCTGTTGAGATACCAGAGGGCTTCGGAGGTGCAGGAAAAGGACTTGCCATTACTCCTGACGGACATTACATGACAGGTGTCCTTGAAACATCCGACCTTAAGTATATTCCATATATATGGAAAGACGGTAAGATACATCGTCAGTTGGAACAGAATACGACAGGTATGCCTTATGCCATCTCGTCTGACGGTCAGATGGTTGCAGGATGGAGACAGAACCACAACCGTGCTGCATGTCTCTGGAATAGTGACAACGCATATACTTACCTGTCCGACTATGAGTCGCCATGGAGCTATGCCCGTGCCTTCTCCGCCGATGGAAAGAAGATTGTTCTCTGGGGAGGATGGGACGCAGAAAGCGAGCACAGTACGCTGCGTGCAATATATGATGTCGAGGATGGAACAACGACACTTATCCCTACTCTTGTCAATGATGACGAACTTGAGTTTTTTGGTATAAGTGCAGACTATACGGCTGTTGGCTTCGAAGGTGCTTTTCAGGGTATCCAGCGTGCCGTTATGTGGAAAGATGGCAACCTCCAGTATGTTGAGGATTATCTTGAGGGACTTGGCATAGATTTTTCTGGCTATGGCATTCTGCCTGCAGATGATGACATTTACTATATCTTCCGTGCTCAGGACATATCCGATGACAGTAAGGTGTTAGCTCTCATATACTATGATGAGGAATATGCCTATAGGTCTATGATTGTCATGCTCGACCAGCAGGAGACAGATCTTCCTCCGGTTGAATTCACGGCAAGGCAGGTTGAAGGAATGCCTTCTGCTTCCTTGACATGGAAGGCACCTCTTGGTGCTGTTGGAATACAGGGTTACAATGTCTATAGGGATGGTGAGAAGATAACAGCCACACCTGTCAATGCCCTGAGATATTTTGACAAAGTTCAGGATTATGGTGTTCACCAATATAAGGTGTCTGCTGTCTATGGAGATGGCAATGAGGCGGAAACGGAAGAGTTGTCTGTTTCTCTTGAACCGAAACCAATCTCTGCTCCTCTCTCTGTAGGCGCAAGGCAGAAAGGATTCAACGGAGCACGTTTGCAATGGACAGCTCCGGCAAGCAACCTGTTTACAAAGAGCTATGTTCCGGCTGGCGAGTCGTCTGCTGATGGTTTCGGCGTGAGCAATACTGTCTCAGCCTTTGAGGTGGCAGTCAAGTTTGATGCCGACGAGATGGCTTGCTATTCCGGAAGCACCATCCGTGAGGTTGCCTTCTATCCTTTAGAGGAGCAGGGGGGCTTCTCCATAAATATATATACAAAGAATGCCGATGGCACTCTTGAGTTGATTAAGTCGCAGCCTGTTACTCAGACCCTTAAACTGAGGGAGCGCAATGTAGTGACGCTTGACGAGCCAGTATCTGTCCCGGAGGGAGAACTCATAGTGGCTGTTCAGACAAATGTGGTAGCTTCTTCCAATTCCATCATAGGAACCCTTTATGGAAAGTATCAGGCTGGCTATTCAGACCTTCTGCGTCAGGTTGGCGAGGACGATTTCTACTCACTCTATGACATGTCGTTCCTTTCCGGCTATCCATATTTCGTTTCATGGATGATTGATGTCATAGTTGCTCCACAGGGTGCTGCAGACAACATTGACGAGATAGACCATTATGCAGTCTATGCTGACGGAGAGGAAAAAGGTTCAACACAAGAAACCCTTTTCGACATTGATGCCCTTGCCGAGGGTGAGCATCAGTTGGGTGTCAAGGCTGTATATGCCACACAAGAATCATCTGATGTAGTTACTGCTTCTCTCGATATAAAGAACAACTACAGACCAGTTTCTGACCTTGAGGTTGCAACAGTAGGACTTACAGGCATTTCCTCTTCATGGAAGGCTCCAATGAATGACGACGAGACAACCCTGACTTATAGTTCCGGTAATGCAGTCTCTGGTCCGGTAGGTCCGTCGGAGTACAACTACAGTTATATGGCAAGTGTTGTCTTCGATGCCGACAAGGTGAGAAATTTCAGCGGATATGAGGTTAAGTCTGTGCGCTTCTATCCTATTGCTGATGCTTTCTTCACAATAATTATCCAGCAGGATGGAAATGAAGTGGCATATCAGGAGGTTGATGACTATAAGCTCAACCAATGGAATACCATTGAACTGGAGACACCAATCAGCATAGACCCTACATCTTCTTACAGGCTGATTGTTGACTGTTTTGATGTTGACCCTGGCAAATCTCCGCTCGCTATTGACGACACACCGGCTTTCGAGTTCGTTTCCGACTTGTATTCCTTCGATGGTGAGTCATGGAACTCTTATTCCGATGTAGCCCTGCATGGCAACTGGATGATGGGCATGAATCTTGTGGCTGCTGATGGAACACCAATGGCTATAGATGGTTATGATGTTACAATAGACGGCGAGAAGAAGAATGCGGCGTTGCTCACCGAGACAAGTTATGATTATGATTTCGGAGTTGAGGACGCATTGCGCCACAGCATTGTAGTTGGTGTACACTATACTGGTAAGTCAGGAAGTGTTGACACGGATGTCACATATTTCTATATTGGTACCGCAGCCGGTATCGACCGCAATGTCGTGAAGGATATAACCCTTGCCAAGGGTGACAATTTCCTCACGGTTCAGGGCGATGGAGTGGAAGCCGTTGCGATATATTCTGCAAGCGGTATGTCTGAGCGTGCAGTCAAGGGCAACACTGTTGACCTTGGTGGTCTCCCTACTGGAATCCACATTGTAAGATATAAAGTAGGTGGCAAGTACTATTCAACCAAGGTTGACATACGCAGATAATTCACTTTCCTGATACGACAAACCGGGCAGTCCATGGAGTGCTTTCCTTAGCAGGAGCATGTTCAAGGGCTGCCTTTTTACATTCCTTGCTTGTTTTGACGGTTTATAATTTAAGTTTCGCATGTGCTCAACTTTAGGAGTTGCAAGGAGTTATGCGAAGTTATCGCTCCCTTTATCTCCCTTTATCTCCCTTTATCTCCTCTTTACTACTTGCTAAAGTTGAGTAATTAGGGATTTCCCTATTGCCTTTTAGGGAAACAGCCTTTTCGTATTATGACTTTTTTTTATAATTTTGCAAACGAAAGATGGAAATGTTTCATATAAAGACTTGTGGATATGAAAAAGACGTTGATATTCGCCACATGCCTCTCCGTGGTTTTGGCAGGATGTGACACAAACACAGGTAACGGGGCTTACATAGGTGGTAACTTTGGAGCTATTCTCGGTTCTGCCATTGGAGGAATCTCCGATGGTCCGAGAGGAAGTGACATTGGTACTATAATTGGTATGGCAGGAGGAGCCGTTGTGGGAGCCGCTATTGGCGCAGCTGCCGACAGGGCTGAAGCTCAGGAAGTACATAATCATTATAAGGCAGTACAGGAAAGGAAGGCGCGTGAGGCACGCAGTGCGGACTGCAGCACGGCAGAGCAAGTCATCTCAAACAATGCTATTGTTGACGAGAACAATGGGGGAGACGACATCCTGTATGACTTCAATCTTGGAGTTCCAGATTCCGTAGCTGAAGCTTCAGGCAATAATGCTGACGCTCCTTCCATACACTTCCAGTCTGAAGGCTTCCATATCAACAAGCCACGTCTTGACATTGTCAGTGCATTCTTCGAGGGTGAATATGACAAAGGTGTACTTACCCGTTATGATGATGGCAAGATAGTTGTGGAAATTATGAATCCCACATCAATGGATATTGAGGATGTGTCTATTGATGTTACTGAAGATTCTGGAAATCCAGGCATAAGTATCAGTCCCGGACTTACTATCAAGGCAATAGGACCAGGCAGGGGAGTTCGTTTCACCGCTGTTGTCCATGCAGGCAGGAAGCTGAAACGAGGCATTGCTACTTTCAGAGTTTCGGCAAAGAGCAATGGCATTGAGCTGTGTGAACCCCGTCTTTTAAGAGTAAAAACCGAGAAGTGAAACACTTCCCGGTTTTTTTATTACCAGTTCATTAAGGATTTAAGATATGGAGTCAGTTCTTCAGCCATTCGCTGCTGCTGTCTCATACTTGGATGCCAGCTTGCTCCGTATCCCAGTTCTCCAGTCTGTGGAGTGAAGTCGAAACGATAGATGTTTGCGTCACCCTTCTTGTTGAAGTCATTGGCAATGTCATCGAGAATAGATTTCTGCTTGTTGTTTTCCTTCTCTCCGAGCATGGGACCAGTGAGCAATACAATCTTGGCATCAGGATAGTAACCTCTAACCTGCGACAGGAATTCTCTATAGGCTTTCTCATACTTCCTTGCATCATAGTTGTCGGTAGAGAAATCATTTGTTCCGATGTTTATGCAAACAAGTTGAGGCTGGTATTTTGAGAAGTCCCATCGTTCAGAGTGGTCGTTGAAGAGGGTATATGGATATTGCCATGGCATAGGGTCTGGGCTTCCATCCTTTGGACCGTCATAGTTCCTATATGCACCAATGCCGCTTCTTGATATAGAAGTGTGCTCTGCGTTGAGGCTTCTTGACACTATGCTTGCATAAGTGTAATAGTGGTTCTCTGTAGCCTCCTCGAACGGATCTGTTTTCTCCGAGCTCTCCACTCCATATCCGCATGTTATAGAGTTTCCGATGAACTCGATTTTCCTTGTTCTCGTATTCTGTTGCTTCAGCAGTCCACATCCATGGTCTGTGATTAGCCCCCTGAATTCAGGTTTCCTGTTCAGCCCCTCTATGCAGTAAGCAATCCTTACCGAATGTCTGCCTGGAGCAAGGGCTGTTGCAAGGCTGACCACAGAGTCGGTCTGAGAGTTGAACGACACTTTGAAACCTTTGCATCCATCCACCTCTACCATAAAGAATCCGCTCATTGGCGATGCTGACATCCTTAGCGATGTACCTTCAAAGTCAGCATTTATCTCTGTGCCTGGATAATTGAATGATGCCCATCCCTCTGGTGTGAATCTTACTCTGCCGACATAGTTGATGAGTGGATTGGTAGCCTCGTTCATTGTTCCTTCAATGGATATTGTGGTTGAAGCCCATGTAGTCAGGACAGTTGACATCAGGGCGGCAGTAATGAAAGATTTCGTTTTCATGATTACAGTGATGTTTTAAATGTTCTGTTGTTACACCTTATTATATATATATTGTTTTTAGGCAATGCTATTTCTATGTTTTTGTTTATTGCTTTTCCGTTGAAGACGGGTATTCCGTTTATGTTGTAAATGGTTATGTTGCTGTCTTCTGGATAATCCTGTAGCATAATGCCGTCTTTTGTTTTCTTCCATACAAGGTCATTGCTGTCGAAGATGGTCTCTATGGCATCGTATGTTCCGAAAACAGCTTTTATCTCCACCTTGCTGGCATCAGGCATGTCAAAAGTATAGCTGTCTCCATCTACTATTTCTGTGTTTACGGTTCCGTTGGAGCTTGTAATAGATACCTTCCACTGCCTTACTTCCCTTGTTTCTCCGTGTCTGGAAGTGAGACACATCTTTCTGCCTTTGAAGAATTTTCCATCGAATTTCCCTCTTGTCAGTTTTACACCGTTCATCTCGATAGTCATGTCGCTCAGTTCGTCATCGCTGTACGACATATTCACGCTCATGGGTACAGGTGAGCCTACTTTGTAATAGTCGCTCAGTTGTTGGTAGAAATTTCCTGCTCTCTCAGCCAGCCAGTAGCGTGCGCTGCCCAATTCGTCTTCGTATTTGGGCCAGTATTCGTTGACGAGTTTCCTGTGGTTTGGGTATTCTGTCTTTATGATTTCGTACATGGCATCCCACAGTTCCCTAACCCTCTCTTCCCTGAGGAAGTCGCCCATGTAGATTGCGCATCTGTCTATGAATTCACGGTTGAAGTCTGCGTCTTCCATGAGTCTTCTGAACAGTCGCGTGTGGTCGTAGCCGTTTGCCCATGCCTTTTCTGAGTCGTAGTTTGGGTTGTAGAGCCATTCTATGGTCTTGTAGGTTGGTGACGAGCCATACAAACCCAGTCCGAAGTCCGTGTCTTTTGCTATGAATCGCCATCTTCCTTCATCGGTTTTTGGTCTCCACATAACTATGTTGTTACCAGGGAAGTCCTGGTTGTTATAATAGAGGTTCATAATCATGAGGTTAAGGAATTCCATTGTGTCCATCCACTTGTCATATTCCGCAAGAGTGTGTCCATGCTCAGTGTAGAACTCCTTGAACAGGTTGTAGTTGTCCCAGTCGCCGGCTTTCAGCTCCCACCAGTTCTCGAACATGTCAATATCCTCCAGTCCGTCATAGTTGGTATAAATGTTGTCTTCGTTGCTTCTCTCTCTGAGATTCAGCATACCCTTGTAAACACCATTAATATAAACGACAGCCGGCATCCATGCCTGCCAGTCAAGGTCGCAGTTTTCAGCCATCGACCTCTGTATGATGGCATCTCTCATGTACAGATAGTCAAAGTCATTTCCTGCATTCCTCAGACTTATCGACTTGAAATCGTTTACTCCCGGTTTCTGCTCAGGGAAGAATTCGTATGTGAATCTTTTTGTGCCGAATCGTTTGTTTGCGTATATGGCGAGTGACTTCATCATGTTTCCCCTTGATGCTCCTCCCATGATGCGAGTCTCGCATAGTTGGTTGATTTGGCTCTCCTCTCCTTCGCCCATGAACATCTCCAGATTGATGGGTCTGCGCCAGTCATGTTCGTAGTTCTTTTTGCCGTCGCTCATGTTTCCTTCTACATATATTCCAATGGTGCTGTCCTCGAAATATTTCTTGTTGGTGACGATGGAGAAGACGGGCAATGTCATCTCTCTTGGGAAGAAGATGTATGAGTGTGTCGTTGACCTTGGAGACATGTAGCCGTCGCAGAATAGCTTGGCGCGCACTATCCTTGTGGCTCCTATGGTGATGGGACTGGAATAAAGGATGCTGTTCTTCGTTGGCTCCGTGCCATCGTAAGTAACTCTTATTTCCGTACCTGCGGGTGCCCCTTCCGGTACTGACAGCGTGAGACTGAATGATTGCCTACCTGTCACGACTTTTCCTTTCTCGCTGAATACTGGCTCGCCAAGAATATCTTTTACTATCGTGCCGCAGTTGGCTGTTCCGGGGGTAGGCTCTGCCATATATCCCCATTCAGATGCTCCGTCGGTCTTCCTGCCGTATGCAATGTTTGGTGCTGGCTGCTTTTTCAGTCCTGTCAGTTCGTCCTCTATGCTTCCGTTCTTGAAGAGATAGACCTCCCCACCTTTTCCCGATTCCAGTCGAAAACTGGTATGCATGCCACTTCCCTCCTTGTCGCAATATACTAACACCCTTCCTTTTGCAGCAAGGGTTTGGGATGGCAGCTGCCATGCTGCCGACTCGTCATTGCTGTCACCTATTTTGTATTGAGAAAGGTTTACGGCAGACGTTCCCGTGTTGTAGAGTTCAACCCATGAGTCGGGGAACTCGTTGATGTCGTCCATTATACAGTCAATGTTCGACTGCATAATCTCATTTATCACCACTTGTGCCATGGAACTTGCTGGAGCCATAGCGATGAAAACTGCTGAAAAAGATAGTTGTTTAAGGTTCATTGATTGTTTTTTTTTCGGTATTATGTATTATTTTGGTGCAAAGGTAATCATTTTTGTAATATAATTGTATTATTTTCCCCTATGAATGTGTTTTATTTGCCGATTTTCCTTAACTTTGCAAAAACTTACATTTATAAGCTACTGTCATATAGGCTCAATTTTCGCATGTCTTCGACATTCGAGACTTAAGTTAAGTAAATTCTATAACTACTGCATTAAATGAGGAAATTATTTTTTAGTCTAAGTCTGCTGGCTTCTTCCATGGTGATGAATGTTGCAGCACAGGAGTATGTCAATCCAGTCATATCTGGTTTCAATCCCGACCCAAGTATATGCAGGGTAGGGGACGACTACTATGTCGTCAATTCTTCATTCCAGTATTTTCCGGGTGTGCCCATTTATCATAGTAAGGACCTTGTCAATTGGGAGCAGATAGGAAACGTGCTAAACCGTGACAGCCAGCTGCCATTGAAAGGTGCTTCTTCGTGGCTTGGAATATATGCCCCTACGTTGAGGTATAATGATGGCATATATTATATGGTGACAACAAACGTGGGTAATGGCGGTAATTTCTTCGTTACTGCAACAAGACCAGAAGGTCCATGGAGCGAGCCTGTATGGCTGGAGCAGCAAGGTATAGACCCGTCACTCTATTTTGAAGATGGGAAATGTTATCTTGTCAGCAATCCAGACAACAATATCACCCTTTGCGAGATTGATGCGAAGACAGGTAAGCAACTTTCAGAAAGCAAGTCTATTTGGAGAGGAACGGGCGGAAGATATCCCGAGGGACCGCATATATATAAAAAAGATGGATATTACTACCTTCTGATATCTGAGGGCGGAACCGAACTTGCCCATAAGCTGACAATCGCACGTAGCCGTGATATTTACGGACCTTACGAGTCAAATCCAGCCAATCCTATATTCACACATTGCTGCATGGCTGCGCAGGGCAGTGTCATACAAGGAACAGGACATGGCGATTTCGTCCAGGCTGCCGATGGTTCGTGGTGGATAACGTTCCTCGCCTTCCGGTTTCATGGTGGTTCCTATCACCATCTTGGAAGGGAGACATTCCTTGCACCGGTAGAATGGAAGGCAGGTGAATGGCCTGTTGTCAACGGCAACATGCCTGTAGATACGTTGATGAGGGTGGCAACATTACCGCTCTCACCAGTTGACAGACAACTCCATAGGGGACGTTTCCCAAAGGCACTTGGTGCAGAATGGGTGCATATCCAGAATCCCGTGGCTTCGAATTACAGACTTCATAATGGCGTCCTTGAACTGAATGGAGCAGCCTCTCTTACACTCAACGACCATCCCACATTCGTTGGCATCAGGCAGACAAGACCTGTAATGTCAGTAGAGACATTGCTCGACTGTAGCCAAATGGGTAATGAAGGACGTGCTGGAATTACGGTCTATCAGATTAATGATGGTCATGCCGACCTCTTCTGTGAAGGAGGCGATGCTGTACTTAGATGCAGAATTAAATCCTTGGATGTTGAGTTAGGAAGGGTAAAGGACGTACTTCATAAAGGCAAATGTCGCCTGCGCATGGAGGCTGACAAGGATAGATATCGCTTCCTGTGCAAGAAAGGTGACGAGTGGCAGGAGGTAGGTTCTCTTGAATGCTCGCTGCTGAGTACCGAAGTGGTTGGCGGCTTTACAGGCGTGGTACTTGGACTTTATGCAGAGGGAGATGGCGTTGCCCGCTTCCAAAGCTTTGATGAGTATTGAACAGAACTCCCCATTATAGGGAAACAAATTTATAATCGTTAAAATAACAATCTTTATGAAAAAGTATTTGGCAGAAATGTTCGGCACTATGGTGCTGGTGTTAATGGGATGCGGCGTAGCTGTAAGTGTTAGTTGTAATATAGGAGACCCTGCTTCAGTAGTGGCCACGGCCTTTGCTTTTGGTCTCTCTGTGGTTGCCATGGCATATACCATAGGTGGGATTTCCGGTTGCCATATCAATCCCGCTATTACGCTTGGTGTCTTCCTGAGTGGCAAGATGAGTGGAAAGGAATGTGCATTGTACATCGTATTCCAGATTGCAGGAGCGATAATCGGTTCCTTGCTGCTCTATCTCCTCACATCGTCATCTATCGATGGAGTCATACAGGGAACGGGAGCCAACGATTTGCAGGAGGGTGTTACAACCCTTGGAGGTCTGCTTGCAGAGATAATCTTCACGGCAGTGTTTGTTCTTGTAGTTCTTGGAGCAACATCAAAGACCAACGGAGCTACCAATAACTTCGCCGGTCTTGCCATTGGACTGTCATTGGTCCTTGTTCATCTTGTTTGTATAAGATATACAGGAACGTCTGTCAATCCAGCACGTTCAATAGGTCCTGCACTTTTCCAAGGAGGAACTGCTTTGGCTAATTTGTGGATTTTCATTGTTGGTCCGCTGATTGGAGCATCTATTGCAGCCTTGGTATGGAGGGCTATAGATACTAATCCAGAGTAATTACAATATAAAGTAATCATGTTTTTCGCAAAGTTCAAGGAAACTCCTGGCGGAATGGCGAAAACATTCGAAACTTAAGCAAAGAAATCTATGTTTCACACTGCGGGACGTACGTCCACCAGTGCGAAACGTATATCCACCAGTGCGAAACGTACGTTTCGCACTGGTGGATATAGATTTTAACGCACTTTGTAATTTCTAATTAGTTGACAAGTTATTAGTTGTATTGCTCATTTGCAAATTAAAGCAAGAAGAGCAGCAACTTGTTTTTTTTTCGCAAGCTTAAGGGAACTTCTTGTCAACTCGTTAACTGACAGCATGTCGAAGACATGCGAAACTTAAACAAATAAATATTGTGAAAAGAATGAAAAGTCGGAATATTTTCATTAATTTTGCAGGTTGAATAAAGAAACCATAGGGATAATGATTCGCATAAAGAAGTTAGATATATTTATAGTCAAACAGTTTGGCTTGCTCTTTGCGGGAACATTCTTCATCAGTCAGTTCGTCCTGATGATGCAATTCCTATGGAAATATGTTGACGAGCTTATTGGCAAGGGACTGTCACTCGATGTGCTGGCACAGTTTTTCTGGTATATGGGATTGATGCTCGTGCCACAGGCTCTGCCGCTTGCCATACTCCTGTCATCGCTCATGACATTCGGCAATCTTGGAGAAAGCAGTGAGCTTACGGCAATCAAGGCAGCTGGTGTCTCGCTGTTCCAGTCATTCCGCTCACTCATCCTCATAAGTGTACTTATTTCCCTTGGCTCTTTCTATTTCCAGAACAATATCGGTCCTGATGCCCAGAAGAACATGATGCAGCTCATGATGTCCATGAAGCAGAAAAGTCCTGAACTGGAGATACCGGAGGGCGTGTTTTATGACGGCATCCCACAATGCAACCTGTATGTACAGAAAAAGAATGTAGAGACAGGCAAGCTCTATGGCATCATGATTTACAAGATGACAAACAGCTATGAGGATGCAGCCATAATACTTGCAGACTCGGGCATGCTTCAGTCAACGGCAGAGAAGAAGCACCTGTTGCTCAACCTGTGGAGCGGTGAATGGTTTGAAAACATGCGCTCGCAGGAACTGGCGGGAAGCGCAAGCGTGCCATATAGAAGGGAGAGCTTCTTCCACAAGACTATACTCATGGACTTCGATGGAGACTTCAACCTCACGGATGCATCAGGCTTGTCGTCCAATGCCCGCACGAAAAGTCTGGAAAGGATAAGCCACGACCTCGACTCCTTGAACAATGTCTATGACAGTCTGGGAAATGTTTATTACAAGGAAGCAAAGTCATTCAGGTACCCTTCCCCAGAGCTGTCGAAGAACGAGAAGTCCAAGTCTGCCGGTCTTGCAAGGAAAGAGTCGTATAATGTAGATACAGCATTCGTAAAACTAAAGGCTGAAGACAAAAGGGATGCGCTCAACAGGGCAAGTTCCGACGTGAGACAGATAGTCACAGACCTTGAATTCAAGGCGATGGTGACATCAGACGGTGACAAGTTGATACGCCAGCACGAGATAGAGAGAATATCAAAGTTCACCCTTGCACTCTCATGCCTGATATTCTTCTTCATAGGCGCACCACTTGGAGCCATCATCAGGAAAGGAGGACTCGGAATCCCTATCATCGTCTCTGTGTTCGTATTCATTATATATTATATACTCGACAACACGGGCTATAGAATGGCGAGGGGAGGAATGTGGACGGTATGGTTCGGAAAAGGACTCTCTCCCGCAGTACTTATCCCTACCGCCATTTTCTTCACATACAAAGCCAACAACGACTCCACCGTGTTCAATTTCGACATCTGGAAGAGAACAATCATGAAACTTCTCGGACTGAGGTTGAAACGCTCGGTCATGGGAAAGGAGGTAATAATAACAGACCCCGATTACCGGAAAGACAGAGAATCGCTTGCTGGCATAAGCGAGGATATAGTAGCATATTCAAGGGCGCACAAGCTGAAGTCACCTCCAAATGTGGTTAATGTGTTCTTCAGATACCAGCCTGACAACGAAATACTGCGACTTAGCGAGGTTCTTGAAACAATAATAGAAGACCTTGCTAATACGAGGGACAAGCACATAATAAGTGCGCTCAACAAATATCCCATAGTGTCAGTAAAGGCGCATACAAGACCTTTCGAGCGAAAATGGCTTAACATACTGGCTGCAGTTGTCGTGCCCGTCGGAGCTTTCCTCTATCTGAGAATGTGGAGATTCCGACTGAGACTCTACCGTGACCTCATAGTGATTAGGGACACCAACACGGAGATAATGTCCAGAATTGATGCCGCACACCAATAGATGGCAGTTGGACAGACTCAAAAAAGAAACGTCATAAAGGGAACTGAAAACATAACTCTTTCGAACTCCCCCTTGACTCCATAAGTTGAGTATTTTGAAACAAAATAAAATATAATTATATATGGAAGACTTTAAAGTCAGCAGCATAGAGGAAGCTGTGGAGGATTTCAAGAATGGCGAATTCGTCATAGTGGTTGACGACGAGGACCGTGAGAATGAAGGCGACTTGATAATTGCCGCTGAGAAAATCACACCCGAGAAAGTCAACTTTATGCTGCATAACGCAAGAGGTGTGTTGTGCGCACCCATTACTCTGAGCCGATGCGAGGAACTTGACCTGCCACACCAAGTGGCTGACAACACCTCTATGCTCGGCACTCCTTTCACGGTCACCATAGACAAACTTGAGGGATGCTCTACGGGAGTGTCAGCACATGACAGGGCGGAAACAATAAAGGCACTTGCCGACCCAACTTCAAAACCCAGTACTTTCGGCAGGCCGGGACATGTCAATCCCCTGTATGCGCAGGACAACGGAGTGCTCAGAAGAAGCGGACACACAGAGGCAGCTGTTGACCTCTGCAAACTGGCGGGACTTTATCCGGCAGGCGCACTGATGGAAATAATGAACGAGGACGGAACGATGGCAAGGATGCCAGAGTTGAGAATACTCGCACAGAAATGGGGACTTAAGATTATAACCATAAAGGACCTCATTGAGTACAGGCTTAAAACGGAATCGCTCATCGAAGTGGGAAACACCGTTGATATGCCCACAAGATACGGACACTTCAGACTCGTTCCCTTCAGACAGAAAAGCAACGGACTTGAGCACATGGCTCTCATAAAAGGTGAATGGAAAGAGGACGAGCCTATACTAGTAAGGGTACACTCCTCATGCGCCACCGGAGACATACTCGGCAGCATGAGATGTGACTGCGGCGAGCAACTGCACAAAGCCATGCAGATGATTGAAAAGGAAGGCAGGGGAGTGGTCATATATATGTCACAGGAAGGCAGAGGCATAGGACTGATGAACAAAATAGCCGCATATAAATTGCAGGAGGAAGGATATGACACAGTGGATGCCAATATCCACCTCGGCTTCAAACCCGACGAGAGAGACTACGGATGTGGAGCGCAGATGCTAAGACACCTTGGAGTACACAAGATGAGACTCATGACTAACAATCCGACAAAAAGGGTAGGACTGGCAGCTTACGGACTTGAGATAGTAGAGAATGTGCCCATAGAGGTCAATCCAAATGAGTTTGACTATAAGTACCTGAAGACAAAGAAGGAGAGAATGGGGCACGAACTCCACATAAAGTAAAGTTGACAAGTTATTAGCTTTTCTGGCTATTGTCAAACACATGCTATAAGAGTAGCAACTCGTTGACTTATTGACTCGTCAACTCCTCAACTTAAAATAAAGAATTTAAAAAAGGATATATTATGACACAATTATCAGATTGCCTAAACAGACTTGCGCCATCAGCTACACTTGCGATGTCGCAGAAAAGCAGCGAGATGAAAGCAGCAGGCATCGACGTCATCAACATGAGCGTCGGAGAACCAGACTTCAATACGCCTGAACATATAAAGGAGGCGGCAAAGGAGGCTGTAGATGAGAACTTCTCAAGATATTCGCCAGTGCCAGGATACATGGACCTGCGCAAGGCCGTCTCGGATAAGCTCAGAAGAGAGAACGGACTTGACTATTCCACATCGGAGATACTCGTCTCTAATGGTGCAAAGCAGAGTGTATGCAACACGGTGATGGCTCTTGTCAACCCTGGCGACGAGGTTATAATACCTGCACCTTATTGGGTGAGCTACCCACAGATGGTAAAACTTGCCGGTGGAGTGCCAGTAATAGTCAATGCCGGATTCGACCAGAATTTCAAGATGACTGCCCAACAGTTGGAAGAAGCCATCACACCACGTACCAGACTCCTCATACTGTGCTCGCCAAGCAATCCTACAGGCAGCGTATATGGTAAGGATGAACTTGAGGCTCTTGCCAATGTCATCAAGTCACACGATGGGCTCTACGTACTCGCCGATGAGATATATGAGCATATCAACTATGTGGGACATCACGAGAGCATTGCACAGTTTGAAGGAATGAAAGAAAGGGCAATCATCGTAAACGGAGTGTCCAAGGCATACGCCATGACGGGATGGCGCATAGGATATATAGCAGCACCGGAATGGATAGTCAAGGGGTGCAACAAACTGCAGGGACAATACACAAGCGGACCTTGCTCCGTCAGCCAGAAAGCTGCAGAAGCTGCATACAACGGACCACAGCAGTGTGTTGAGGATATGCGACAGGCATTCGAGCGCAGACGCAACCTCATAGTGAGTCTTGCCAAAGACATACCCGGACTTGAGGTAAATGTCCCGCAGGGAGCTTTCTATCTGTTCCCAAAATGCAGCAGCTTCTATGGAAAGAGCTATCAGGGAAGGACTATAAACAACTCCACTGACCTTGCAATGTACATTCTTGAGGAAGGACATGTCGCAACAGTGGGAGGCGATGCCTTCGGCGACCCGGAATGCTTCAGGATGAGCTATGCCACAAGCGACGACAATATCCGCGAGGCAATGGAGAGGATTAAGAAAGTGCTTGCTAAACTTGCATGACAAGCTCTCTTCCGATACTATTGATATGTTACAACAATAAGAAAAATGAGAAAAACGCACTTTTTGATTGTTAAAACTTATTAATAATCGGCCTAATTCCCCATTAATTGTTATCTTTGCGCTGATGAATACTTTGTATGTACTCATCTGCTAAAGCACACTCTTTGGAATTAACGTTAAATCAGACACTTAATATTTTTTTTAATTCATTAATAACTAAAAAACAACAAAAAATTATGGCAACTACACAAAAAAAAGCAGTAGCCCCGAAGAAGAACTCTCAGGGCTTTCAGGGAGTAAGAGGCGCATTCTGGATTATCGTCGTTTGCGCTGTCATCGCTTTCACCCTTTTCTTCACATGGTTCGGACATGAGTCTCACTTCGCAGAGGGCGGCGAGCATCCAATCGATGTTTGGGGAACTATCTATAAAGGTGGTGTAATCGTTCCTGTTATCCATGCTCTTTTGCTTACTGTGCTCGCAATGACCATCGAGCGTGCTCTTGCTCTCAAGACCGCTTTCGGTAAGGGCGCTCTTCCAAAATTCGTGGCTAACATCAAGGACGCTCTCAACAAGAACGATTTCGCTAAGGCTCAGCAGCTCTGCGACCAGCAGAAGGGTTCTGTAGCTAATGTCGTTGGAGCTTCTCTCCGCGCATACAAAGAGATGGAAGCAACAGCTGGTATCAAGAAGGCTCAGAAAATTGCCAAGATTCAGCAGGCTCACGAGGAGGCAACACAGCTTGAGATGCCTACTCTCACAATGAACCTTCCTATCGTTGCAACCATCGTTACCCTTGGTACACTTACCGGACTTCTCGGTACTGTGGTTGGTATGATCAAGGCGTTCTCCGCTATGAACGCTTCCGGTGGTGCTGACTCTGCAGAACTTGCTTCTGGTATTTCTGAGGCCCTTATCAATACCGCTTTCGGTATCGGTACATCTTGGTGTGCTGTTGTATCTTACAACTACTTCACTAACAAGGTTGATAAGTTGACCTTCGCACTTGACGAGGTTGGTTACTCAATAGCTCAGACATACGAAGCAACCCATACAGAAGAGGCTTAATTTCTACTAACCCTTTAATATCTTATCACTATGGGTAAAGTAAAAATTAAGAAAAGTGACATCTGGATCGACATGACACCTATGTCAGACGTTATGACCCTGCTGTTGACATTCTTCATGCTCACATCTACATTCGTAAAGAATGAGCCGGTGAAAGTCAATACTCCAGGTTCAGTGTCTGAAATCAAGGTGCCAGAGAACGGTGTCCTGACCATCCTGGTTAGCCCAGAGAAAGATGCGGCAGGAAAACCGACAGGAGAAGGCCAGGTGTTCCTCAGCATAGACAATACCGATCAGCTTGGTGCAGCCCTCGATGATATGGCTAACCGCTTCGGTGTTACATTGAATGGTGCACAGATTAAGGCTTTCAGAACTGAGTCAACATTTGGTGTGCCAATGAGCGAGCTTCCTTCATATCTGTCAATGTCAAGCGAGAACCGCGCAAAGACACTCAAGACAAAGGGTGTGCCACTCGATAGTATCGATGGCGGCATGAGCGAGTTCCAACAGTGGGTTGACGCTGCAAGAACAGTTAATGAGAACATCAAGATTGCCCTCAAGGCAGATGGAAAGACTCCATACAAGACCGTGAAGAAAGTCATGAACGAGCTTCAGGACATGGATGAGAGCCACTACTACATGATTACACAGCTTAAAAAAGAAGGAGAATAAGCAATGGCAAAGAAAAAAGAATCTAAGCAGAAGAAGATAAATGTCCGCGTGGACTTTACTCCTATGGTGGATATGCTTATGCTTCTCATCACCTTCTTCATGCTGTGTACAACGCTTAGCAAGCCTCAGACAATGGAGCTTACTATGCCAAGTAACGACGACACCACAACAGATGAGCAGAAAAACGAGGCAAAGGCTTCAGAAACTGTTACAATCTATGTGGCAGCCAACAACAAGATATTGTATGGCGAGGGTATTCCTCAGTATGACAACCCTAACTGGCTCAAAGAGACAACATGGGGTAATGACGGCATACGCAAAGCTTTGCGTGAGCACGCTACTGAGAATGGTACCAAACCAGTAAAACGTATCGAGCTGGCTGTAAAGGAACTCAACAGCAAGAAAGATAAAGAGAAGTGGAGTGATGAGGAGCTCAGAAAGAGAATCAGCGATGTAAAGGCTGGTAACCTCCCTGACGGTGAGAAAATCCCAACCCTGACAATCGTTATCAAACCTACTGACAACGCATCATACACCAACATGGTGGATGCTCTCGATGAGATGCAGATCTTAAGCATTGGTACTTACGTCATCGACAAGATAAGCGCAGATGATAAGAAACTTCTTGAGTCTAAAGGTATCTTGGAATAATCAATCGATGGTTTATTAACTTAAAAAAAAGAAAAGAACAATGTCAAAAATAGATCTATATGATCCGAAATGGGTGGACATGGTGTTCGAGAACAAGAACAAAACCTACGGAGCTTACCAGCTTCGCAAAGGTACTGGTTCCCGTAACTTCCGTGCCTTGCTCATCTTGGTGATAGCTGCCGCTCTTATCGGAGGTTTCCTCGCATGGCGTGTTGTAGCGCAGAAGATGGAGGCAGAGAGAATTGCCAGAATGGAGGCAATGGAACTCGCTAAACTCCAGGAGCAGGCTAAGAAAGAGAAAAAGAAAGAGCAACCGAAGGTACAGCCTAAGATTGAACCTAAGAAGGAAATACCAGAGGTTCGCCAGTCACAGAAGTTTACAGCTCCTGTCATCAAGAAGGATGAATTGGTGAAAGAGGAGAATCAGGTAAAGCAGATGGACAAGCTGGACGAGAAGGTTGCAGTGTCAAATGTTGACCAGGAAGGTACTAAGGACCGTACAGTGGAGGCTGTCAGAAATGACATCGCCGTTAACGTACCGCCGCCAGCACCTAAAGAGGCTCCAAAGGAGGAGGTTAAGCAGGTTGTGGAGAACAAGGTGTTCGATATAGCTGAGCAGATGCCTTCCTTCAAGGGTAATGTCAACCAGTGGCTCGCACAAAACCTGTCTTACCCGGCTGTAGCTGCCGAGAATGGTATTCAGGGACGAGTAATCGTCAACTTCGTTGTCGAGAAAGACGGAAGCATCAGTAACGTACAGGTCGTTCGTTCTGTTGACCCGGCACTCGACCGTGAGGCTGTCAACACTGTAAAGCGCATGCCTAAGTGGAACCCTGGTATGAACAATGGTCAGCCAGCACGTGTAAAGTTCACTCTTCCTGTAACATTTAAACTACAGTAATTGATGAAAAAGAACGTATTCTACATATTCTATATTGTAGGATCTCTACTACTAATTAACAGCGTTTCTTCTTGCTCCGGCAAGAAGAAACCTGTTAACGGTAGAACAGACACGCCCACATCGGGCACCATAACATTCTATGCTGACGAAAGCTTCAGTCCTATCATAGAGGAACTGCGCCAGCAGTTTGAGTATGAATATCCGAACGCTCATCTCAAACCGGTTTATACAGATGAGACAACAGGACTCAAACAAATCCAGGACCTTAAGACACAACTGCTGATAACATCAAGGGGACTCCTTCCAAGTGAGATTGCTTATCTTGAGACCAAACGACAGGTTCCGCGTGTCTCCATCATAGGCTACGACGGACTCGCCTTTATCGTAAACAGGAACAACAACGACACCTGCATGACGGTTAATGATGTGAAAAGAGTGTTGAGCGGACAGGTCACTGACTGGAACGAGCTGTACCCTGGCTCCAACAGGGGAGAGATAGAGGTTGTGTTTGACAATAAACAGTCGGCTACGGTGCATTTCGTCATTGACTCCATTCTTGACGGAAAGGCTATTACAAGTCCTAACGTGGTGGGAGCGAAATGCAGTAAGGATGTAATCGACTATGTTGACAAGACACCCAACGCCATCGGTGTTATAGGGTCGAACTGGCTGAACGACAAGCGCGACTCCACTAACACCACATTCAAGAAGAATATCCATGTGATGTCCATATCCATAAAGGATAAGGCAACACCATCAAATAGCTGGAAGCCATATCAGGCATATCTGCTTGATGGACGCTACCCATTCTACCGCACTCTATATGCTATATGCACAGACCCTCTCAGTGCTCTGCCATGGAGCTTTATGAACTACATCTGCAAACCCAAGGGACAGTTGATAATATTCAAGTCTGGACTGCTTCCCTACAGAGGTGACATTACCTTCAAGAAGGTGGAAGTAAATAGATAAAGACTGAAATAGGGGAGAAGTTAGCATTTATTCATACACATTATTATATATATAACAGTAATATAGAATAAGATTGAGATTATGAAGGCAATTAAATATTTTGTTCTCGGAGCGATGATTAGTATCTCGGCTCCGACATTTGCTCAGGATGTTGACTATGGTACTGCTCTTGGTCCTGTAACACAGGCACTGAAGTCTAATTCCGCTGAGTCAGCTGTCCTTGTTAAGAATTATCTAAAGGAGTATAAGAAGAACCCAGAGGCTGTCATAGCACTTGGCAACTCTTATCTCGCAGTGAAGAACGTGGACAAGGCTGGCGAGATGGCTGACCTTGCTCTCTCAAAGGCAAAGAAGGACCTTAAGATTCAGGCTCAGGCTTATATTCTGAAAGGTGACATCGAGGCTCTAAAGGATGAGTCAGGAAACGGAGGTGGTGCTGCTTCCCACTATGCAACAGCCATGAGTCTTGACCCAAAGAATCCTCAGGCTTACACACGCTATGCTTCTATATATCGTAAGATTAACCCGAAGCTTGTAGAGGAGACTTATGCAAAGCTGAAACAGGAGATACCAGACTATCCTATCGATGCTGAAGCAGGACACTCTTTCTTCTCAGCCAATAAGTTTGACAAAGCTTATGAGAACTTTGCAAAGTGCAAGACAAGCGACCTTGACGAGGGTAAGTTGGTGGAATATGTCATCTCTGCCATTCAGCTCCGCAAATATTCAGAGGGCTTGAAGATAGCAAATGCTGGTTCTGTCAAGTTCCCGAAGAATCTGACATTCAAGCAGCTTGGACTTTGGTCAGCTGTTGAGACATCTCAGTTTGATGAGGCTGTAAAGATTGCAGAGCAGTTCATGCAGATGGAAGGGGTGAAGAACTCCACAGACTATACCTACTACGGAAAGGCTCTTCTCGGAGTACAGCGTTACAACGATGCATTGGTACAGTTCAACAAGGCTCTTGAGGTTGATGCTAATGCAGTTGAGGCACTCGGCAAGATTTCAGAGGCATACACTGGACTTGGTGACACAGACAAGGCACTTGAGTACAGCGAGCTTTATATGAAGAAGAATCCTAATGCCACACCGTCTGACTATGGCAAACTCGCCAACATTTATGTTGAAAAGGGTAATTTTGACAAGGCTCTTGCCATATATGACCAGATGGCTGAGAAATATCCGTCAATCAACACATGGGCATACACTGTGGCTGCAAGTGTGGCTAACAAGGCTGGCAAAGCAGACGTTTCTGCTTCATATAACCAGAAAATTGTTGATGTTCTCGGCAACAAGACAGGTCTCGATGCTGACGAGACAGGTTATCTCAAGACAGCTCTCAGCCTCCTTGGATATTACTATTGGGGTGAGAAGGAAAATCTTGAGGCAGCAAAACCATACTATGAGATGCTTATCAAGCTTGACCCAGAGGACAAGAATGCCAAGGCTGCTCTCGGTATAGAGTAATTGTACTATAAATATAATATTTGTTACACGCTTCCGCAATATCATGGGTGTCCTGACAATACCCATTAGATATTGCGGAAGTGTTTTTTTTATGTGATTTTTCTTGTCTGTTTGAAAAATTATGTCTAACTTTGCAAACTAAATGACAGAAACAGGGTTTGGGAACAAGTGGAATGGAAATAAATACCCATAGTAACCCCTCCGTTTATAATTAACTCAAATAGTGATTATTAACTCAAATAGCGATAATTAACTTAAATAGATTCATAAAATATCAAACGACAAAATTACAATGAAAAAGTACTATTTACTTTCATTGCTTCTTGCCATCTCTTCAATGACGTGGGCAGATGGTTATGAAGTAAGCTACACTTCTGGTACGACAGAGAATGTAGCGACAATAACACAATCCGAGAGTGGTACAAAGACATGGGAAAAAGTATTGGCTGAAGCCAATGCCGCTTTTGACGGGAAAGTTAAGAAAGTTCGTCTAATTGGTGATTTTTCCAATGTTGACCTTTCCGGTATTAATTCCATTACAATTGATTTGTCAGAAGCAACAATTAAGTCACTCAAAAATAACAACGTTAAGTATGTTGTATTGCCTAATGGCATGTCAAAGGAAGATGTAAATTCATTGACTATAGGCATTGGAAAAAGTATTGAGTCTGCTGCATCAGCCAAGGGAGAGTATTCTTATAGTGATGGATATAAATATATAGATCCTAACACTCACAATGATGTGATAGTAAATGCTTCGGACATTACAACAAAAACAGTGGACGCTGTAACATATGGTCTTTTGACAGGTACATATACAGTTATACCAACTAATGAAGTGTCATCTTTTACACATGGTGAAGGCACGGAATATAATGTAACAGAATCGACACCAGTTCTCATATCTAAGGATGGAAAGGCTTGGGGTATAAATTCTGGTGTTTCTTTAATTCCTATTTTTGTAGATAGTTATTACACATACAATAATGGAACTAAAGATACAAGATATACTGGTACTCTATTCCGCACTGAGAATAGTGTTAAGTATGGCAATACAGGTCAGAGCATTGCTTTGTCATCCACGTCAACGGGATATACATATTCTTCGAAGGGGGAAACGTATGTTTATGTGGGAGAAGATATTTACACTAATGGAGGTAAACAATATGTAGCGACACCGACATCGGAACCTATTATTTTGACACAAAAGATCGAGTATCATTCTTATGGTCCGAATGGAAGCGTGGTTGAAATTAATGATTATAAGGATATTAGTGAAGTCAAATATGATAGTAATAATAATAGTTATGTTATTGCAGACGGTATATGGATTTATTTGGTTCCTGTATATTATAATGGAGATAAAAAGTATTCAGGGACTGTCTATACCAAAAATGAAGAATTCTTTGGAGGTGAATTCGCTGAGGCCTCTGTAATAGAAGGCACTGTTTACTATGCAACATCTGGCAACACTCTTTATACAGGAAAAATATATGACGGAGAAAGTCTTACAGGAGCAACTGGAGACGATGTTGCTCTAACATCTGTTATAGACTACTACACAGATGAAGCAAAGTCTTCATCTTCATTATATGAAGGACCGGTGACTGATGACTTCAAAGGCGTGTCAGCATGGGAAACTGATTGCTTTCCGTTGACAGCAACATATACATATACTTATAAAGACCTTGCTGGAGTTGTACGAGAAAAGAAATCTGATACAAGGCTCAATTCTATAACATTGGTAGGTGATGAGCTATACATTGCACTTGAACCAGTTCAAATAGCATCAGCGGAACCAACGGCTGTTACTTTGACGGCATACGTTGTGAAACCTGGTACTCTGGTCTATACTCTTTTGAATATGAGTCAGTTGGGATCTACTTATTACGATTGGCTTACTAATTGGTATATTGATAATGAGAATGGATATTTCAAGTACCAATACTCTTGTGAAAAAGTTAAGAAACTGATATTGTCAGGAAATCTCAATGCAATAGACATGAACTTTGGTTCGACAGTTATTGACAAGGAAACAGGACATTACTCAACTACATCCAAAAATCTTGTGTCTTACAATGCCTTGCCTAATTGCAAAGCCCCTTATCTTGACCTTACAGACGCTTTGTTCGGGACAGGCGAGAACTATCACCCTGAGGATATGACTCTTACGTCAAACTACGGAACTGGTGATCAGAGTACACTTGAGACTGTTCTGCTCCCTACGCATGAAAGTCAGAATACTATACCTTATAATTTCTTGTCTCTGTGCAATAAGGTTAAAAAGCTATGTATTCCATACAACTATGAGATTATAGAGGCGAGAGCGTTTAATAATGCTCATGGTTTAACACATATCTATACAACAGACCCACGCAATAAAGATGCAGATCCTGAAAATAACGTAACGGTAGATAATGAAGATGGCTCTTTTACATTCTCTGCAAATTTAAAGGAGATTAAATCTGACGGAAATCAAAGTTATCCTACTTTCTTTGGGAATGCTATGCAGGCGAGTGTATGGGATATATATGTATTGGCTGTAAAAGCACCAAAGTGTGGAGCCTACGCCTTCCAAGGCGACCTCACATTTGGCAACAATGGATTCGCAGGAAACTGGACTCACCCCATACAGCGTTCAAATTATGTCAATAGTGGACATGTGATGTGTAAACTTCATTATCCATCGATGTCAAAGAAGATTGGCGAGGAAAAGAATTATACTGATGTCACAAAAGTCTATACTCTTGCTGATGAGACAGGTCTTGTGGATGGTTATGGACGACCTATGATGTGGCCAAGGCATGAAGAATTTTACAGGACATTTAGACAGGCAACATCTGGTTATATCTGGGGCGCATGGAAAGAAAAGGATGAAAGAGGTGTTGTGATTTCTGACATTGGAACTAATGTAGATCTTATAATAGATGGGACAAAGACATATGATCGGGATTATCAAGGATGGCATGAATTCGTACTTACAGAAAACTATAATGTACAGCCTTTTGAGCCACAGAAGTATTATAAGGAATATGATGAGAAGGATTGGTACACATTATGTGTTCCTTACGATTTGACTAAATCACAACTCTTGCAGGCTCTTGGAGTTAAGGCAGGCAACAAGGTCAAGACACTTAATGGAACCGACTATGAAGTGACATCTGAAGATGTATATCCTGATGTCCGTACACTCGTTAAGGTTCAAAGGTCTTTGAATAGTTCAAAGGTTATTTTCAAGCTAAGTAACAAATTGCTTGATGATAATGGCGATGTATATGACCTTGAACTTAATGAACATCGTACAGAATATGTGAAAATACCACAAACAGGTGATGACCCCGTAGTTATAAAAGGAGGCTATCCCTACCTTGTGAAGTCTTACTGGCCTAAGGACGACCAGATTAAGAAGATAGGAAACTATGTCATGTCTGTGGCAGGGTCAAACAAATATAGTTTCAACGAAGACTGCAAGTTTAGCGAGTATAATTATATGCTTCCAACCAAGGAATTTAAGATGATTGCAATCAATGATGCTGGTGAACAAGTATATAAAGATGCTGAAAGAAAAATCCCAGCATACTATTATTTTGTGGGAACATATGTGCAGAACTCTATACCAATGTATTCGTATTATCTTGGCAAGAGCAAGAATGGTAGTCATAACTTCTTCAGAGCAGTAGGTGACGGAATTGCTTGGAATATATATTCTGCTATCATCACGCCCCTTTCTACTCTGGAATACAATCTGAATTCTAATGCATCAGTGGATAAGATAACCAACATCAAACTTGATGTTACAGACAATACGAATGACCTCGTAATACTTGAAGGCGAGAGTCCGGCTTATGCTGGCGCGCCGTTGACTTTCCTTCTTGATGAGAATAACGGAACCGTTACAGGTATTAAGGAGATAAGTTCTTCGTCGTGCTATGCAGATGGCAGAATATACACACTCGGCGGACAGTTTGTGGGCGCAAGCTTCAAGGGTCTTCCTAAGGGTGTATATGTAAAGGATGGAAAGAAATATGTAGTCAAGTAATGTCTATTGGAAAATAATTGGAATATTATGAATAAAAAAGAATATATAAAACCAAGCATAATGGTAACTGATATGGAACTAAAACTGCTTGATGATGGAAGTCTGGGTGCAACAGTGGACGGAGTAGGAACTCCTAGTGGTTCAGTTTCAGATAAAGAAAATGACGAAGGCGGTTCTCTGTCTAAAGAGAACGATGTCTGGTCTTCATGGGAAGATTGACAAAGAGTTAATAAATAATATTTAAAAAAGCACTTTATTTCGGCGCATCATCTTTGTGAAAAGCTGGTGCGCCTTTTGTTTTAGTCCGACTAAGGATAAGACTATGTCGTAATATGAAGATACCAACAATGTGCAGTTTGTAATATTCTTCGCTGAACGGTTGCATGCACACTATATATATGACAAAAAAAAGGCTGTCCGTGTGGACAGCCTTTTGTATTTGTTTTGCAGAAGTCCTTATGGAAGGCTGATAGCCTCACTTGGACAAACATCAGCACATGTGCCACACTCTGTGCACATCTCTGGATTGATTGAATACTTCTCGCCCTCGGAGATTGCTCCTACTGGACACTCGTCGATACATGTACCGCATGCAATGCAGTCCTCACCAATTACGTATGCCATAATAATTTGTTTTTATTTATTTGTTAATGTTTAAATGATACCTACTTTTGTACATTGCAAAGGTATGAATTTATTTTCTAATACCTACTATTGATGATGGTATTTTATATTATTTAAACATTTTCAAAATAGTGGCCAATGCAATAAGTATGCTTTTTGTACGTTATTAATATGTGAGAAAGAAGATAATCATATTGTGTACAGGTGTGCTTATGGCGAGTGTCTGCGCCGTGGCACAGGATACTAAGGTGCAGAACCGTCCTTATACCGACTTGCGTGATTTCCATTTTGGTGTGCTTGTAGGTACTCATCTGCAAGACATGGAATTGCTTAATGCCGGTCCGCAGACGGTTACTCTGGAGGATGGTTCGGTTGTTGAGAAGACAATATCTGTCGATCAGGACCGTTGGGACCCTGGATTCACTGTCGGCGTACTTGGAGAGCTTAGGATAAACACGTATATGCAGTTGCGTTTGGCTCCCGCCATGTATTTCGGAACGCGTCATCTCACCTTCCGCAACATAACCGACCTTGACAACAACGGCAATCCTACGGAGCGTCGTCAGGAGATGAAGACTGCTTATGTGTCAGCCGCTTGTGACCTCATTCTTGCTGCTCCGCGTTTCAACAACCATCGTCCTTATGTGATGATGGGTGTCAATCCTATGCTTAATCTCACCAGCAAAGACGATGACTATATAAAGCTTAAGCGTAGTGATGTGTTCTTGGAGGTAGGAATGGGCTGTGACTTCTATCTGCCTTTCTTCAAGCTGCGCCCGGAGCTTAAGTTCATGTATGGCATGACAAACAGCCTTGACGGTGAGCATGCATCACGTCTGCGTAATCCAGACAAGATACCTTATGCTAAGTCGGCAAGCGAGGCTCACAGCAAGATGATAGCCTTGACGTTCTATTTCGAGTAGGTTACTTTGTGCCGCAGGAAAACATTCGTGGCGTTATCACTTCAAATCCACTACCAGTTTTCCAATCCATATACCGCTTTTCCCGTTCTGGTCAATGGTGACGGTCTTGCCATCGGCAGCTTTCATGGTCTGTGCCTTTTCCATGTTGGTATGTGAGTGTCCACCCAGTATGATATCGATGCCTTGTGTGGCAGTGGCGAGCATTGCGTCGTCACATTCCCCATCCATGTCCCATCCCAGATGGGAAATGCATATCACCACATCGCATTTCTCTTTTTTCCTTAACAGTGTGCTCATTCTCTTTGCCGTCTCAATGGGGTCAAGGAATGCCACTCCTTGGCATTTGTTTTCGTCAATGAGTCCCTTCATATCAGGTGAGAGTCCGAACATACCTATTCTCATGCCGTCTCTTGTTATGACGGTATATTCTTTGACGAGTCCCTCCACCGGTGTTCCAGTGAAGTCATAGTTGCTGCATACGATAGGGAACGTCGCAGTCCGGAATATCCTTGCCATGTTGTCAAGTCCGAAATCGAACTCATGGTTTCCTATAGTGGCTGCGTCATATCCCATCATGTTCATCATGCCAATCTCCACGTCACCTTTGAAGAGGGTGTAGTAGGGAGAGCCTTGTGAGAAGTCGCCGCTGTCTATGAGCAGTAGTCCGGGATTGTCCCGCCTTTCCTTCTGTACGAGAGCCATTCTCCTAAGGAATCCCCCTCTTCCTGCCACCGTTGTGTCTGCAAGATTCTCTGAGAGGGGCATGATACAGCTGTGTGTGTCGTTGGTATGCAGTATTACTACCTGTTTCTTTCCTGCTGTGGCAGTGCTCAGGCATGCTATCAGCATTATTATGACTGTCAGTTTCCTCATTGTTGTAATGTTTATATCGTGGGGGCAATTTGTCCCCTCCTCGTTATTCTATAATGATGCGTCCCTCAATGTTGCTATCTACGACCTTGCCTTGCGCCGTCATATTCCTGAAATACTCCATTATGACTTCCCTTACGTTGTCTTTGGAACCATTGGGAGAATTCACGTCCGTGGCATACTTGAAAGCCACCATCTTGTCGTTGCCCTGTGCCACATAGTCAATTGTGGCTATCCTGTAAGTTCTTTCAGGGTCAATGGCTTTGCCGTCAACGAGGGCAGAGATGAGCTTTCCGTCCTTGCTAACCCTTAGTTTCACCTCGTGGCTCACTCCTTCACCGCCTTTTGCAGCAATCTGTGTGAACAGTTCCGTCACCTTGTTACCCTTCATCGACACGAAACAAATTCTGTTTTCGAATGGAGCTACGTCGAGAATGTTGCCTATGGTTACATCTCCCTTGGCAAGAGCCGCCCTTATGCCTCCCATGTTGTAGATAGCAAAGTCAGGAGTCTCACCATATTTGTCTCCTGCCCACACGAGAATGTCTGTAAGAAGGTTGGAGAGCAGTCCTTCAGGTGCCTGTGCTGTCATGTATCTTGCAGTCTGTCCCACTACGGGCGACATAAGGCTGTCAACAGCCAGTTTGTATGGCGCAATGAAATCATTCGCCTCCTCCGGTATGTCTTTGTCGAAGGAACAGTCAATTAGAATGCGGTTTCTCTCCACTGATGTCACGGTACGCTGCTGTGAGCATCCCATGACAGATACAGACAGGGCGGCTATTGCCATTTCTCCTGTCCAGTGGCGTAATGTTCTGTTTTTTATTTTTCCCATCTTTCCATCTATAAATTCAGCAGTAAATGATAAAGAAGAATACTGCTATCCAGCACAAGAGACACACCTGTATGAATCTGTCGTGCAGTAGCACTCGTGTCGGAGAACCACTTTTCACATCCACTATGGTCAGCTGCATATATCTGAGTATTCCCATCAGGACGAAGAAAGACGTAAGATACAGGTAGTCGCTTCCCATTCTTCTCGTCACCTCCTCTGACACGGAATACATTATGTAGCTCACCATAGTGACACTTGCAATGAGTCCAATTGCCTGATTCATGAAGGCAAGGTTGTATCTGTTGACGTTTTTTCTCATGGCTATGCCCGTTCCTTCATACATTACAACATCATCGCGTCTCTTTGCGAAAGCAAGGAACAAGGCGAGTAGGAACGTCATGAGGACGAGCCATTGTGACACCCATATACCTGGCACGAGCCCTCCGCAAAGAATCCTCAGCACAAATCCCATGGCTATAGTGAAGATGTCAACGAGAGCTATGTTTTTCAACTTCACGCAATATGCAATGTTCATGATGTAGTATGTGCCTATGATGGCTATCAGCCTATATCTTGCCACAGGGTTCAGCAGGAAGGCAATGGCAAGGGCAGCAGCTATGGTAACTGCCATGATAGCATATCCCTGCCTCTTGCTTACTTCCCCGCTTGCCACCGGTCTCTTGCATTTTGTCGGATGCATCTTGTCCGCCTCAGCATCGAATATGTCGTTGAAGCAATAAATGGAGCTTGCCGCCATGCAATATGAAGCAAACGCCAACAGTGCGGGCACGAGGCATTGCATGTCCATCAGTTTCCTGTCAAAGAAGAGAGGAAGAAAGATGAACATATTCTTCAGCCACTGCTCAGGTCTTGTAAGTTTTATGATGTTCAGTATGCTCATTGCGTATATTTCTTAGTCGGGAATGCCAGGCATTAACCATCACTAATCAGATAACGTTTCAAAATGTAAAATATTGTTTTTTCGTAAGCTAAACTTGACGGAAGTCGATAAATTCGTAGTTGTATAAAATATTTTGCGAAATATAAAGTACATTGTCAAAAGAAATGCTTAACTTTGCAAACATATTCATCATTTTTAGAACAATCAGATTTTATGGCTGGAAGAAAAGCAATAAAGACCGCATTGGTGTCGGTTTTCCATAAGGACGGGCTTGACGAGCTGCTTGCAAAGCTCAATGCTGAGGGTGTCCGTTTCCTTTCTACAGGAGGAACTCAGAAATTTATAGAATCTCTTGGCTACGAGTGTCAGTCGGTAGAGAGTGTAACTACCTATCCTTCCATACTTGGCGGAAGGGTAAAGACCCTTCATCCAAAGGTGTTCGGTGGCATACTTGCGCGTCGAGACAATGAGGGTGACAAGTCTCAGATGGCAGAATATGAGATACCAGAGATAGACCTTGTAATAGTAGATCTTTATCCATTTGAGGATACAGTGGCAAGTGGGGCTTCTGAGCAAGACATCATAGAGAAGATAGACATTGGCGGCATATCTCTTATCCGCGCCGGTGCAAAGAATTTCAATGATGTGGTTATTGTGCCGAGCAAGGCTGAGTATGGCATGCTGCTTGACATCCTTAACGAGAAGGGTGCATACACAGACCTCAGCGACCGTCGTATGCTTGCTACCCGCGCCTTTGGTGTAAGCAGTCATTACGATACGGCTATCCATAGCTGGTTTGCAGGAGAGTAAAGGGTATTTTAAGTTGACGAGTCAACTTAATAAGTATATAATTAAATAATCAGTAATTAAGAATGGGATTCTTTTCTTTTGTTCAGGAAATAGCCATGGACCTTGGAACAGCCAACACTATTATTATCAGTGATGACAAGATAGCTGTTGACGAACCGTCCGTCGTAGCCCTTGACCGTAACAACAATATGATAGCTGTTGGAGCCAAGGCGAAACTTATGTATGAGAAGGAACATCCAGATATACGCACTGTCCGTCCTCTGCGCGATGGCGTGATAGCCGATTTCGAGCCTTGCGAGTTGATGATGCGCGGACTTATAAAGATGGTACATACCAGGAACCGTCTCTTTTCACAGTCATTGAGAATGGTTATCGGTGTGCCTTCCGGCTCTACAGAGGTTGAACTCCGTGCTGTAAGAGACTCTGCTGAACATGCTGGTGGCAGGGATGTGTATCTGATATTTGAACCTATGGCAGCCGCTATCGGTATAGGTCTTGATGTAGAGGCTCCAGAGGGCAATATGATTGTTGACATAGGCGGTGGCTCTACAGAGATAGCCGTAATATCCCTTGGCGGTATTGTTTCAAACAACTCCATCCGTGTGGCAGGTGACGACCTAACTGCCGACATCAAGGAATATATGAGCCGTCAGCACAATGTGAAGGTTGGCGAGCGTATGGCAGAGCGTATAAAGATACATGTTGGCTCAGCACTCACCGACCTTGGCGATGAGGCACCAGAGGACTATATCGTTAATGGTCCTAACCGTATTACAGCGTTGCCTATGGAGGTACCGGTATGCTATCAAGAGATAGCCCATTGCCTTGACAAGACAATAGCCAAGATAGAGAATGCTGTGCTGTCAGCCCTTGAAAGTACACCTCCTGAACTTTATGCCGACATTGTAAAGAACGGAATATGGCTTACAGGAGGAGGTGCCCTGCTCAGAGGTCTTGGCAAGCGTCTGACCGACAAGATTAAAATACAGTTCCATATAGCTGAGGACCCATTGCACAGTGTTGCTGTAGGTGCCGGTATAGCGTTGAAGAATGTTGACAGATTCTCATTCCTCAAACGTTAAATGCCATCAGAAGTGGAACAATGTTGATTTGATGTGCCGCTGGCCCTCAGGGATAGAAGTTCTATTGCTGAGTGCTGGCGGTAGGCTTTTTTGGCTAGGTCATAATAATTCTGAGTCTGTAACTCAAGTTCCGCATGTCTTTGGCATGCAGACAGAGGGCTGGCTTCTAACTTGCGGAACTCAAATTGGTAATACTACACGATGCGTAATCTCTTAGAGTTTTTATCCAGATATAAGCATTGGATGCTGTTTGTGATATTGGAAGTAGCAAGTTTTGTGATGCTCTTCCAGTATAACAACTATCAGGGAAGTGTATGGTTTACATCAGCCAACTACCTTACAGGCAAGGTGCTTGCAATAGGCTCCGAGGTGCAGTCGTATTTCAATCTTACGACTGTGAACCGTCAGCTTACCGAAAGGAATGTCTATCTGGAGCAAAGGGTTAGGATGCTTGACGACCGTTTAAGGAAGGCTGTAGGAGATTCTGCAATTAAGGCTTTCTCGCAACCAGATTCCATTCCGAGACTGATATCTGCTAAGGTTATTGAGAATTCCATATCCAAGACAGACAACTTCATAACCCTTGACAAGGGTACGTCAGACGGAGTGCATCCGGATATGGGAGTGATTAGTGGAACAGGAGTGGTAGGCATCGTGTATATGGCATCGAGCAATTTCTCTGTTGTCATTCCGGTATTGAACTCAAAGTCGAATATTAGCTGCTCCATTGCAGGTAGAGACTATTTCGGTTATCTCCACTGGGATGGAGGCTCTCCACAGATAGCATATCTTGAAGATATACCACGTCACGCTCGTTTCCGCCTACATGATAAGATTGTGACAAGCGGCTATTCGTCGGTATTTCCGAAAGGGGTAATGGTAGGAGAAATACTCCATGTGTTCAATTCCTCAGATGGACTTTCCTATCGTATTCAGCTCCGTCTGTCAACAGACTTCTCACGACTGCGTGATGTGTGTGTGATAGACGATGTCCAGATGCTGGAACAGCGTAAGCTGATGAAGGCAGCCAGTGACTCCATAAAAGCCCGTGACTGACAGAAACGAATAAAATATCAAGTAGGATGAGAATAGAATTCTTTTATAAACTGATGGCATTCTTGTTTTTCTGCCTTGTGCAGGCATTGGTATTCAACCAGATGCATGTGCTTGGCTTTGCAACGCCATTGCTGTATGTCTATTTTATCATCAAGTTCAGATATAACTATCCACATTGGGGACTTATGTTATGGGGATTCGTAATGGGTGTGACGCTCGACACTTTCTCCAACACTCCTGGTGTCGCCTCTGCTTCGATGACATTGCTGTCTGCAGTGCGACCTGCTCTGCTCGCACTATTTGTCCCACGTGACTCGTCACCAGAATTAGTTCCTTCGTTCTCCTCTCTTGGCACGGCACGGTTCGTGTACTACACAATGATGATGGTGATCATATACTGTGTCGTATTCTTCTCGCTGGAGATGTTCACCATCTTCAACGTACTCTATTGGGCTGAAAGCATTTTGGGAAGCATGGCACTTACGGTAGTGCTTATCTTGGTAATGGAGAATGTAAGGAGAGGAAAATGAAGAATTTCGAACTTGAGAAACGCAGATATGTCATCAGTGGAGTGGCTATAGTCATAGTCATTATATATATAATACGCCTATTCTCCCTTCAGATTATGAGCGATGATTACAGAAAGAGCGCAGACTCCAATGCCTTTCTGAAAAGAATAGAGTTCCCATCGCGTGGTGTCATTACAGACAGGAAAGGCAAGCTGATGGTGTATAACCAGCCAACCTATGACATCATGGTCGTGGAGAATGAGCAGAGAGGCCGCCTTGACACTGTGGCTTTCTGCCAAGCTCTTGGAATAACGGTTAAGGAGTTCAACGAGAGAATGGACAAGGTTAAGAGTCAGCCTAACTATTCCCGGTTCTCTCAGCAAATGTTCATGGGACACCTCAGCGACAAGGATTTCAGCGCTTTTCAGGAAAAGATGTTCCGCTTCCCAGGTTTCTACATACAGCGCAGGACAATAAGGCAATACAAATACAACTGTGCCGCACAGGTGCTTGGCGATGTAGCAGAGGTGTCACAGGCGGATGTTGACGAGGATGACTATTACCAGCCTGGTGACTATATAGGCAAACTCGGCATAGAGAGGTCCTATGAGAAGGAACTGAGAGGACAGAAAGGCATAAAGATTATGCTCAGAGACGCAAGAGGCAGAATACAGGGACGGTATCAGGATGGTAAATACGACACAAAGCCAAAGGCTGGAAAGGATTTGCAGCTTGGTATCGATGCAGACTTGCAAGCACTGGGAGAACGACTCATGGAGGGTAAGTTGGGAGCTATCGTTGCCATAGAGCCGAAGACAGGAGAGATATTGTGCCTCGTGTCGTCGCCTACATACGACCCACATGACATGCTTGGCACAAAAAGAGGACAGACACAGCGAACCCTTGGAGAAGACCCAGCCAAACCATTACTCAACAGAGGTATAATGGGACAGTATCCTCCTGGCTCCACGTTCAAGACAAGTCAGGCCGTGACATTCCTCACGGAGGGAATAGTGAATGCAGAGACTCTCTTTCCATGTGCAAGAGGCTTCTCCTACAAAGGACTGCATGTCGGATGTCACTCTCATGGCTCGCCTATAAATCTCATACCAGCCATAAGTACTTCATGCAACAGCTATTTCTGCTGGGGACTTTACAATATGCTGTCAGACAGGAAAAGATACAAGACACTGACAGATGCCATGAACACTTGGCGTGACTACATGGTTAGCATGGGCTTTGGATATAAGCTCGGCATAGACTTGCCTGGTGAGAAACGAGGACTTATACCAAATGCGGAATTCTATGACAACGCATTTGGAAAATGGAATCCGTTATCCGTCATCTCTATCTCCATTGGTCAGGGAGAAGTTAACCTTACCCCGTTGCAGATAGCCAACCTTGGAGCCACCATAGCCAACCGAGGATATTATATTACTCCGCATGTAGTGAGAAAAATCAAAGGAGGCGAGATAGACAAGAAATATACTGAAAAGCATTACACCAAAGGCAACAGGCAAGCCTATGAGTATGTGGTGCAAGGAATGAGGTCGGCTGTCATCGGAGGAACATGTCATTCTGCCAATACAGCCATGTATGAGGTGTGTGGAAAGACAGGAACGGCACAGAACAGAGGCAAGGACCATTCAGCCTTCATGGGTTTTGCACCTATGAACTCACCTAAGATCGCAATAGCGGTATATGTCGAGAATGGAGGTTTTGGTGCCACGTTTGGAGTCCCGATAGGTGCTTTGATGATGGAGCAGTATATAAATGGCAAACTGTCTGAGGCTTCCGAGGCAAGAGCCTCAGCCATGCAGAGCCGTCATATATCATACGACTTTGAGAGGAAGCTGACAAGAGCCGACTCGTTGCGCCTTGATTCTATCAAGAGGATAAACAATCGTCTTGACTCAATAAAGAGAGAACGTGAGAAAGCGGAAAAGGAGAAAAGAGCTCACGACAAAGTTGATGATACAGACACGAAAGATGATGGCAAGGGAAAGAATAGTATGCCCGAGAGTCCAGCCATAAGGGTTGACGAAGAACTCCAGATAAAGACAGAACGCAAGAAAAACAATGAGACGCCGTCAGATATAAAGGACGACAAGAATAACCCTCCAAGACAGAACGAGGATAATGGTTAGTATGAACAGAAACGAGGAACAGAAAGGATTGCTCCGTTCACTTGACTGGTGGACGATAGCCATATATATAGCCCTTCTCTCTTTTGGATGGCTCAGTGTGTGTGGTGCCAGCTATACATACGGAGACACAGACATTCTCAGTCTGTCCTCAAGGTCGGGAATGCAGATAGTGTGGATTGGAACGTCAATATGTCTTGGCTTTGTGCTTATAATGCTTGACGATAGGATTTACGACACATTTGCATATGTCATCTATGCGTTGCTGCTGCTTTTGCTTTTCGCAACTATATTCAATCCACACGAGATAAAAGGTTCAAGGTCATGGCTCGTACTTGGTCCGTTGCGTCTGCAACCTGCTGAGTTTGCAAAGTTCGCCACCGCTCTTGCTGTGGCTAAACTGATGAGCACCTATGGTTTTGACCTAAGCAAGACAAAGCATTTTGCCGCCGCCTGTGCTGTAATACTATTGCCAATGCTGTTCATAGTAGGACAGAAAGAAACAGGCTCGGCACTCGTATATCTGTCATTTTTCCTGATGCTATACAGAGAGGGAATGTCTGGAAGTGTGCTTTTCACAGCCCTTTCCATGGTTGTCTATTTCGTTGTTGGGGTTAAATATCAGGATGTGATGATGTGGAATACTCCTACATCGACAGGTAAATTCGTTGTGCTTCTGTTGGTACAGCTATTCACGTCAGGACTTGTTTATTCATATTGCGGAACAGGCAGGGAGCCACGCAGGATATTGCTCTATACCCTTGGTATAACGCTTGTGGTGACACTCTTTTCGATTTTCGTTATTCCTTTTGATATTACATGGATACAGTATGTACTGTGTGCAGTACTTGTAGGATATTTAATATGGAGAGGTCTTGGCACCAGAATTCGCAACTACATGTTTGTTGCTATGTTCACGGTAGGGTCTATAGCATTCTTCTCTGGAACAGACTATGTCCTTAACAATGTCATGCAGCCACATCAGCGTACAAGAATCAATGTGCTACTTGGACTTGATGACGATATAGCCAAATCGGGATATAATGTCCATCAGAGTGAGATAGCCATTGGCTCGGGCGGATTAAAAGGAAAAGGCTTCCTTAATGGCACGCAGACAAAACTTAAGTTTGTGCCCGAACAGGATACAGACTTCATCTTCTGTACGGTAGGAGAGGAGGAAGGCTTTCTTGGGTCTGCCGGTGTGCTCCTGCTTTTCCTTGCCCTTGTGCTAAGGCTTATAAAATTGGCGGAAAGGCAACCGTTTCCGTTTGGACGTATATATGGCTACTGTGTGGTGGGCGTATTCCTTTTCCACCTGTTTATCAATGTCGGGATGGTGCTTGGGCTTACTCCCGTGATAGGCATTCCACTTCCTTTTTTCAGTTATGGAGGTTCTTCTCTATGGGGGTTCACAATCCTGTTGTTCATTTTCCTGCGTATTGATGCCGCCAGAACAATGGTCAGGACTTGATTAGTTGACTTGCTGTTTGTCTTTTCTTACAAGCTCTATGCCAATGTTGGCAATGCCAGGTAGGCTTTCCCTTCTCATGCAATGGTGAATCTTGACCACCAAAGAGTCTTTGGTGTTGAGGTGGATTTCGTCAAGTCTATATCTGACTTCGTTCAGGCTGATACCCTCCTTGCCATGCATTGAACCTTCCTTGTTCATGATAGTACAGCTTACGACACGTTTTTTCCCAGTCTTTTTAGGGAAAACGGTGTAGTCTGTAGCTAAACTTACATTAAGGTAAGGAAAATCCCTGTTTGCCCTCATGGTTATGTTTATCTCGTAGTCTCCTGTTTCATGGCAGGGAATTCCGAAAGTGATGGTGTCGTTGTGTTCCCATCCGTTGATATTGATGTTCTTGAAACTATGATATATGCGGCTGTCATGGCATGCCAATGTTGTTATGTATGCCATGACAGCCAATAAGAGTACTTTTATATAATGAATGCCATTTCTCATGCCTCGATGCCACCTACTTGTTGTCCTTAGCGGCGTTGTTCCTGTTCCCATGCTGGCGTCCGTTGGTTCTCTCAGCAACTCCTTGTTTCCCCTTGGTGCTCTTGCCACCCTTCTTTTTCTTCTTCTTGCTCTTGTCGAAACGACTGAGGTCAGCATCAGCAAGGAGGTCAGTTGGCTTTTTCTTGGAGTCCTGACCGTTGTCGCTCAGGGAATCAGGTTTCTCACCTCTCTCGTTCATGCTGATAATCTCCTTTGCCCTTTCTGCTGAGATTGTCACGAGGTTGACTGGAATTTTCTTGTCAGTGCTATATGTTACCATACCAGATAGGATATCGCTTTTGAACAGGAAGTAGTCAGCGTCCAGAGTCTGAAGTATTGTGTCCCTTTGTGGAAGTTTTCTTCCAGCCTCAATGTAATTGTCAACCTCATAGTTGAGGCAGCATTTCAGCTTGGCGCACATACCCGCCAGCTTTGTGGGATTTGGAGATATGTCCTGATACCTTGCGGCAGTAGTGCTGACCGATGAGAAATTTTTCATCCATGTGGCACAGCACAGCTCTCTTCCGCATGGTCCTGTTCCACCTATGCGTCCAGCCTCTTGTCTGGCTCCAATCTGCTTCATCTCAATCCTGACATGGAAAGCAGCCGCAAGGTCTTTGATGAGCTGTCGGAAGTCAACGCGTTCATCGGCAATATAATAGAAGATTGCCTTGTTGCCATCACCCTGATATTCCACGTCACCAATTTTCATCTGCAACCCCAGTCTCTTTGCAATCTGCCTGCTTTCAATCATGGTCTGGTGCTCTCTTGCCTTTGCCTCATGGTATTTATCCATGTCGGTCTGTTTGGCAATCCTGTATATCCTCTTGATGTCGTCGGCTGATTTGAGATTTGCTTTCTTTATTTGGAGTTTTACAAGTTGTCCTGTCAGGGTCACCACACCAATGTCATGTCCGGGGCTTGCCTCTACAGCAACGAGGTCACCCTTTTTAAGGTCTATGTTGTTGACGTTATGATAATAACCTTTCCTTGTGTTTTTGAACTGCACTTCCACAAGATCCGTAGTGTCGGTGTTACCGGGAACGTCTGCCAGCCAGTCGTAAGTGTTGAGCTGTTTGTCCTGTCTGCCGCAGGCGCACCTGCCCAGTCCTCTGTCACAGCCGTTCCATATCTTAAATTCCATGTCTTTGAAGTCCATTATATATAGTTCCTTTATATAGATATTCCTTTATATAGATATAAGTATGTGTAGTCCTATCTGTTACTTTCTCAGAATTAGCACAATCAGTTTAAGACAATAGTCAAAAAGAACGATTTTTGCGTTGGCATTCTGTCCAATGTCTCTATATGCCCTGTCTGTTAGTTCCATCAATTCTATGATGTTTCCCTCGTTGATGTATGGTGAGAACTTTTTGGAGAAATTCTCCTCCTCTGTGGTCATGTATGTGAGTTCTGGCTTCCTGAAATTGTACATGAAGTTCTCTCTGAACATTCTGTTGAAATAAGTGAGCAGTCTTCTCTGCTGTTCCCTTCCAAACATGCTGACACTGTCGCTCCACTTCTTCAGTTCTTTGATGTCGCGCATGTAAGCCAGTCGCATAAGCATTGAGAACATGTCGAGGAACATTCTGTTTTCATTGCCTGTATCAAGCGTTTCTAATGCCTTTGTCCAGCTACCGTTGGCTATTCTTGCTATTCTTTCTGCCTCCACAGGCTCTAGTCCTCGTCTTTCAACCAATGCCCTCTCCATTTCCTCGCGGTCAATGCCCTTTAGTGCAATTCTTTGCGTGCGGCTTACGATAGTGTCGAGCAGTAGTTCCGGTTTCTCGCAAACCATCAAGAAAACGGTCTGTGATGGAGGTTCCTCCAATAGTTTAAGAAGTTTGTTGGCACTCGTGGCATTCATCCTTTCTGGAAGCCAGATGACAGAGACTTTGTAGCCTCCCAGGCATGACTTGAGTGACAGCGTCTTGCCAAGCTCGTCGCTTTCAGCTCCTGTTATCAGTCCCTGTTGGTTTTCGGCACCTATTGCTGCCATCCACTTGTTGAAAGTGAAATATGCACCGTTTTTAAGAAACTTATTCCATTCTTTAATGAAATCAAGGCTTATAGGTTGGTGCGCGCTGCCCATTGACGGCAGTTTGATAGTCGGGAATGTGAAATGCAGGTCTGGGTGCTCCATCCTTTCTGCCATTGCTCTTGCGTTTGCTATATTAAGGTTAGGATTGATTCTTTTGCTTCCATCGCATAGCAGATAAGATGCAAAAGCTAAGGCTACAGCCATCTTTCCGCAGCCTTCAGGTCCCGTGAAGAGCAAGGCATGTGGCAGCTTGTTGTTTTCTGCCATCTGTGTGAGTCTTGCCATTGCCCCATCCTGTCCTATGACTTCATCCCCGTTCATAATAGCCTTTTTATCACCTCGTGCACGCTGTCAACAGCTGAGACGGTATAGAAATGTACATTATTGAAACCATGTTCGTATAAGTCTTTCACCTGTCTTGTTGCCCATTCTATGCCCAATTGCTTCGCTTCGTCGTCTGTCTTGCATCTTAGGGCGAGTGAAGCAAGTTCCTGTGGAATGTCACAATGGAAAGTCTTTGGAACAATAGTAAGTTGTGACATTTTTGCAAATGGCTTTATTCCGGGAATGATTGGTATCGTTACACCGGCTTTTCTCGCCATAGCCACGAAGTCGTAGAATTTATGATTGTCGAAGAAGAGCTGCGTTACAGCATATTCTGCTCCCAGTTCCTGTTTCTCAACAAGGTGTTTGATGTCCTGTTCTATGTTTGGTGCCTCCTCATGCTTCTCGGGATAGCAAGCAACACCAAAATCAAATGACTCCTCGCGGTTCTTGATGGGTGTGCCATCAGCAAAGAAACCATCATTGAACTTCACAACTTGTCTTATGAGGTCTGTAGTATGCTCGTGTCCTCCCTTTGTAGGTTTGAAGCGACTGTCCTCCTTTGCCTTGTCTCCTCTGAGCAAGAGAACATTGCTGATGCCGAGGAACTGAAGGTCTATCAGTTCGTATTCTATATCCTCAATGGTGGCTCCGCTGCATATTATATGAGGAACCACAGGAATGCCGTATCGTTGTTGTATGGCAGCCGCTATGGCTATCGTACCAGGACGTCTTCTTATGCGTGACCTTTCAAGGAGTCCATCTTCTCTTTCCTTATACACATACTCGCTGTGGTGGGTAGTAATGTTGATGTATGAAGGATTGAACTCTTTCAACTTGTCAATGGTGTTGAAAAGGGCTTTCGTCCCATTGCCTTTAAGAGGTGGGAGGACTTCGAATGAGAAATGTCTCTTATTGCTGTCCTTGTTGAATATGTTGGTTATGCTCATGCTAATGGTTGCTTGTTTAATAGAATGACATGTCTCTCAATGTCATAAATATTTTGCAAAGATACGAAAAAATATCCTTTCCTGCTTTTTTTTGTCACATTATTTGAATTTTGTAATGATTTGATTTGGATGACTAAAATAATCTCAATACCTTTGCATGGTGAAAAAGCAACATGCTGATTCCTTTTGACACAAATGACAAGATAAAACAAACTAAAACAAAAAACATTCAAATCTTATGGACAACCAACAGACAGGTAGCAAAGCCTACCTTATTTCAATTGTGATGGTCGCTGTGCTCGGTGGCCTGTTATTTGGCTACGACACAGCCGTTATCTCAGGAGCAGAGAAAGGACTACAGGCTTTCTTTCTTGGAGCCTCCGATTTTCAGTACACAGACTATTTCCATGGCTTTTCCTCCAGTTCTGCCCTTATAGGCTGTATTATTGGTAGTGCTTTGTCCGGTATGCTTGCCACAAATCTGGGAAGAAAGAAGTCGCTTATCATCGCAGGTATCCTCTTCTTCATTTCTGCTTATGGCAGCATGAATCCCGAGTTTCTGTTCTTCGAGCATGGAAAACCATCGTTTGACCTGCTTGTGGTATTCAACATCTATCGTGTTATAGGTGGCGTGGGAGTTGGTCTCGCCTCTGCTATCTGCCCAATGTATATTGGCGAAGTAGCACCGTCAAATATCCGTGGTATGCTCGTGTCATGGAACCAGTTCGCCATCATCTTTGGTCAGCTTGTGGTGTATTTTGTCAATTTTATCATTCTGGGAGAACATACCAACCCTGTGATAGAGCAAATAGGACAAGGTTTTAGCAAAGTTGCGGCAGGCAGTGACCCTTGGACTATCGCTACTGGATGGAGATACATGTTTGGCAGCGAGATGGTACCGGCTGGATTGTTCGCCATCTTGATTTGTTTCGTTCCCGAGACACCACGCTATCTTGTTATGTCTGGACATGACGATAAGGCAAGAGAGATACTTGGTCGTATCAATGGCTTTGCCAATGCCGACAGCATACTCCATGATATAAAGAATACTATCACCGTCAAGACAGAACGCCTGATGACATACGGTTTCATGTGTATCTTCATAGGTATCATGCTCAGTGTCTTCCAGCAGGCAGTCGGCATTAACGCCGTGCTTTACTATGCTCCCCGCATCTTTGGTGATATGGGAATGACAGACCCAATGGTAAATACGGTTGTAATGGGTGTCGTGAACATATTGTTCACCCTTGTGGCTGTATTTACAGTTGAGAAACTTGGCAGGAAGCCTTTGCTTATCGTTGGTTCCATAGGAATGGCTATTGGAGCATTCGGCGTTGCCGTCACATTTGGCAATGAGAGTCTGAGTCTTGTGACCATGCTCAGTATAATGGTATATAGTGCGTCCTTCATGTTCTCATGGGGACCTATCTGCTGGGTTCTCATAGCTGAGATATTCCCTAACACCATCCGTGGAGCAGCTGTGGCAATAGCCGTGGCATTCCAGTGGATATTCAATTTCATAGTAAGCTCTACTTTCGTGCCTATGTTCAACATGCATCTACAGCCAGGCGATGATTTCGGACACTGGTTCACGTATGGACTCTACGGCTTGATTTGTGTCGGCGCAGCACTCTTTGTATGGCGTCTTGTACCAGAGACAAAAGGTAAGACCCTTGAGGATATGACCCAGCTGTGGAATGAAAGGAACAAACGTTAGCGATGTGGTTTGTGGCTTTCCCAGACATAGGCGACACATTTTTTAGCTTGTTGAATAAAAAATATCACATTCAAACTCGAATGTGATATTTTTTTGTTATTTTTGCACCCATAAACTATTACCAATACCATAAATTACAATATATATAATGAGACGTATTCTATTAACCACAGTAATCCTGATGATGGCAACAGCCTTATTCTCGCAGTCTTCATTTGTCAAAGTGAAAGACGGCAAGTTCTGGAGAAACAACACACCATATTATTATGTAGGTACCAATTTCTGGTATGGTGCCATACTTGGCTCTGAGGGACAGGGTGGAGACAGAAAGCGACTTTGCGCTGAGCTTGATGCCCTCAAGAAAGCAGGAATAGACAATCTTAGGATACTTGTTGGAAGTGACGGGGAAAGAGGTGTGACTACAAAGGTTGAGCCTACTCTTCAGGTTGCTCCTGGCGTTTACAACGACACCATTCTTGCCGGTCTTGATTTCCTGTTGATGGAGATGGGCAAAAGAAACATGCTTGCAGTACTCTATCTAAACAACTCGTGGGAATGGAGTGGAGGATATGGCTTCTATCTGGAACATGCGGGAATGGGGAAAGCTCCAAGACCAAATGAGGCTGGATATACCGCATACATGGACTTCGTATCAAAATATGCCACATGCGAGAAAGCTCATAAACTATTTTATGACTATGTGAGGTTTATTCTAAGTAGGACAAACAGATATACAGGCAGAAGATATGTTGACGATCCGGCTATTATGTCATGGCAGATAGGTAATGAGCCAAGAGCATTCTCAAAAGAAGCACTTCCCGCATTCAAGAAATGGCTTTCTGAAGCCTCAGCACTCATTAGGGCTATCGACAAGAACCACCTTATAAGCATTGGCAGTGAAGGCGCATGGGGATGCGAGGGTGATTATGGATTCTATGAGGCGATATGCAAGGACAGGAACATAAGCTATTGCAATATTCATCTTTGGCCATACAACTGGAGCTGGGCTCGCCCCGACCACCTCATTGAAGACCTGCCAAAGGCATGTGACAACACACGTGAGTATATAGACAAGCATTTAGCTATATGCCAACGTCTTGACAAACCTCTTGTGATGGAGGAATTCGGATATCCGAGAGATGGATTTTCTTTCTCTACTGAATCGACAACGCAAGGACGTGACGGCTATTATAAATATGTGTTCTCATTAGTTGCCGACAATGCAGAGCGCGGCGGACTGTTCGCTGGATGTAATTTCTGGGGATGGGGAGGCTTTGCCAAACCAAAGCATGAGCAGTGGCAAGTTGGCGATGACTATACAGGTGATCCTGCACAGGAGGCGCAGGGATTGAACAGTGTTTTCTCCACAGACATCTCTACCCTTGCAATAATAGCTGGACAGGTGGAAAGGATGAGACAGGCAAGCAATAGAGTAAAATAATATTGATATAGGTCAAAATAGTATCAATGTTTCTCACATTTTTGCAATAACTTTGCAAACGAAAGAAAAGTGGTGTTGTTTTGACTTTGTATGCTTAGAGTGATTTAAACTCAATAAACATTATTAATAACTATTTAAACCAAATTAATTATGAAAAAAATCTTTACTCTTGTAGCAGCAATGCTTATGGCATTTGGTGTTAATGCCCAGACAGAAGTTGATATTCCTCTTGACGGATGGGGATGGGGTTGGAGTTCAACAACATCTTATGCGGATGGAATTCTGACAGGTGAGATAACAGGTGGGTATGGAGCCATATCAACAGGTTGGGATACTCCTCAAGATTGGTCTGCTTATAACAAACTTACTGTAGTGCTGGAAAGCTACAATAATGATTGGGGCAAGGTCTATTTCAATGATGCCAAAGGTAATGCAATAGCAGAGCAGTCTTTTACTAATACAACAACTACTACTAAAGTTGAAGTTGACTTTGATCCTACTTTGGAATCGGTAAAGTCAGTTAAACAATTGGCTGTTCAGGGAAAGGCTGTTGGTGATGTTGTGAAGGTAAGCCGTGTTTATCTAACGGAAGCTGTAGAGACAGTTGACGGCACTCCAATCGTTTTATGGGAAGGCGAGAATGATCTTGGAACTAAGTGGGACTGGAATAAAACTTTGTTACTTTCTGCAATGAAATTTGCCAAAGCAAAAGAGGACAAGTCTCCAAAGTTGGATTTCTATTTTACTGAGGATGTTGCCAATGCTGAGTACTGGCAGCTGAAGACTATTATAGAAGGTGATCAGACAGTTTTGACAAGTAATGCCAATGATATTAATGAATACTCTTGTAAAGAGTTGCCAGCAGAGGCAACAACTTATAGCATTACCCTAAATGCAGAGGACTTGGCTAAACTTAAAGCTAAAGGTTTGCGTGTACAGGGATATGGCGTGATATTGAATAAGGTTACTCTTACGAATCAGAGTTCTGACCCTGATGCAATCAATACCATTGAGACATCAAACAAGCCCCTCAACAATGGTGCCATGTACAACCTTGCAGGTCAGATGGTTGACAAGTCATACAAAGGCATCGTAATTCAGAATGGCAATAAGTTCTTCAACAAATAATGGTTGTTGACAGAACCTACAATACAATTCAGGGGGCGTAATGATGTTTCTCCCCCTGAATTTTTCTTATTATTATCTTTCTTCTTGTAAAAACACAGGCACAGTAGAAGCGTAAATGAAGAGGAGGGAGACACGGATGTGTCACTATTAAAACCTAATTGTTGCAGGAAAAGGAATGGATTCCACATTCATGATATATACGAAAGAAACCTAACTGAAACATATATAAAAACTAATAATTAACAAACAAGATTTATGATCATCAAGAACATTATCTCTGCGCAAACGCTAAGGCATTGCCTGCGTCTTGTGCTGCTACTGATGATGATGCTCCCTATTGCGGCTTTCGCACAGGAAATGAACGTTTCCGGTACTGTGACCGATGCCAACACTGGTGAGCCAATCATTGGTGCAACCATTAAGCTTAAAGGCTCCAAGTCTGGAGCTGTGACCGATTTGGATGGTAATTTCACAGTTGCTGCCAAAAATGGGCAGATGCTTGAAGTGTCCTATATTGGTTACACGACAAAGAACGTGAAGGTGAATGGTTCCAAGAAACTTGACATTGCATTGTCAGAGGATGCCCATTCACTCAGCGAGGTTGTGGTCGTAGGTTATGGTGTTATGAAACGCTCTGACCTTACTGGTTCTGTTGCTTCCATCAATGAGGAGCAGATTAAGCAAGGTGTGAACACCTCACTTGAGCAGGCCATGCAGGGACGTATTGCCGGTGTGCAGGTTATGCAGAACTCAGGTGCTCCTGGTGGTGGTATATCGGTTCAGATACGTGGTGTCAACTCCCTTAACGGCAATGAGCCTCTTTATGTTGTTGACGGTATCGCCATGTCGGGACAGACTTCAGACAATACAAGTGTCATGAGTACTCTCAACCCGTCGGACATTACATCTATTGAGGTACTTAAGGATGCATCCGCAACAGCTATCTATGGTTCGAGAGCGTCGAATGGTGTTGTTCTCATCACTACGAAACGCGGAGAAGAAGGCAAGCCAAAGGTGACTTATGAAGGATATGTTGGATGGCAGCAGCTACCAAAAACCCTTGATGTCATGAACCTGCCTGAATATGCAAGATTCTACAATGTCCGTGCAAGTATCTTCGGATGGGGTGAGCGTGAAGACTATAAGGACATGAACCTCCTTACCGATGGAACTGACTGGCAGGATGAACTGTTCCGCACGGCATTCATGCACAACCACCAGCTGAATATCAGTGGTGGAAACCAAGCAATGCACTATTCTCTTTCAGGTGGCTATCTTAGTCAGGATGGTATTGGTGTTGGTTCTGGCTTCGATCGTGCTTCCTTCCGCGCCAACTTCGACACTGAGGTTAATAAGTGGCTCAAGGTTGGAATGAATGGCTATTTTGCCAACACCAAACAGATAATAACATTCGATGATGCCAATGTTATCAGCACTGCATTGAGCCAGTTCCCTGATGTGGCACCAAAGAATCCGGATGGAAGTTATGGCTTTGCCCAGACTAACGAGTTTGCCACTTATTACTCAAACCCGTTGTTTGAGGCTCAGATGAAAGAGAACAACAGACGTAACCAGCAGTTGGACTATAACTTCTATGCCAACATCACTCCTATTAAGGGACTTACCGTAAGAGTTGAATATGGTGGTAGCCGTTCATGGGGTAAGTCAAACTATTTCAGTCCAGAATATGAGTATGGAACAGTGAAGAACGAGTCACAGCTAACCCGTACCTCCAGCAATAGTGTCTATACATCATTCAAGCAATATGCAACATACGATTTCCAGCCATGGAAGGGACATAAGTTCCAGGTTATGGCAGGACATGAGAGCCAGGAGAGCAGTTGGTGGAACATGTCAGCAGGTCGTAAGGGATATATCTCTGACGCTATACATAGTCTTGCTGTAGGAGACGCTTCGACAGCAACAAATAACGAACAGGGTTCAGACTGGGCTATCGAGTCATGGTATGGGCGACTAAACTATAATCTTCTGGATCGCTATCTTCTTACCTTCACGATGCGTGCCGATGGTTCCTCAAACTTCGGACCAGACAATCGCTGGGGTTATTTCCCATCAGCAGCGTTGGCATGGCGTATCACCCAGGAGAAATTCATGGAAAAGGTTAAATGGATTAACAATGCCAAACTGCGTTTAGGCTGGGGTATCGTCGGTAACCAGAATGCAAGCAGCTATGCATACGGAACCACAATGGCAAGTATCTCCACAGCATGGGGTACAGGTTTCTACAACGGCAATTTCTCCAATCCTAACCTTAAATGGGAGGAAACGAAGGCATATAACGTAGGTCTTGACCTTTCTTTCCTCGACAACAGAATAGAGTTTATAGTTGACGCTTATCTGAAGAAGACTGACAATCTGCTTATGCAGGCTTCTCTTCCTTCCTACATTGTCAACAATGACTATATGGGAATCTCTGCACCATGGGTGAACACTGGTGCAATTGAGAACAAGGGAGTCGAGTTCACTCTCAACACTGTCAACATATCTAACAAAGACTTGCAGTGGCGTACAGGTATCACCTTCTCTCTCAACCGCAACAAGATTACAAAGCTCAACAGTGAGAGCGCTGCACTCTTCGGAACAATAGGCAATGACACATATACTATATCTCAGGTAGGTTCTCCAGTTGGACAGTTCTATGGATATAATGTCATAGGCATGTTCACATGTGAGGATGATTTCTACAAGAAGAATTCTCTTGGTGAGTTCATGATTGATGCCAATGGACAGAAGATTCCTGTTGCACGTCCTGCTGAGTACGACTCGTCCACCAAGACATGGAAGACTTATGACATTGCTACTAACAGCGTTTGGGTTGGAGACTATATCTTCGAGGATGTCAATGGTGACGGAATGATAACCGAGAGCGACCGTAAGGTTATTGGTGACCCTAATCCGGACTTCACCTTCGGCATCAATAATGTTATAACTTGGAAGAATTTCGAACTGTCATTCTTCTTCAACGGAAGTGTAGGCAATGATGTATATAATGTGCTCCGTCAGAAACATACAGACCCATTGGTTTGGGGTAACCTGATGAGTGAAGCAAACTATTATGCTGATGTTCAACTTAAGGATCCAGAAGGCTCTGCACTTGACATAACCAATGTCTATGTTGCCAATCCAGAAGAAGCTAAGATACAACGCATCAGTGCAGCTGGTTCAAGCCGTAACGACAACAACCGTATCAGTTCCCGCTTCGTTGAGGATGGCTCATATCTCAGACTCAAAACCCTCTCATTGGCATACAACCTACCTAAGAAGTGGCTCTCACCTGTTGGTCTCGACTGGGTTCAGGTATATGGAAACATCCAGAATGTCTTCACCATAACCGGTTATGACGGTTATGACCCAGAGCTTGGCTCCATTGGTCAGAGCGTGCTCCTTCAGGGACTGGACAACGGACGTTATCCTTCACAGAGAATATATACCCTTGGACTTAAGGTAAGGTTCTGATAAGCAATACTGATTTCCGGCTATGTCAGAAATGACAGTCAAGTCGTAAGTCGGCAAACAAATAAAGTAATAACGATATGAAAAAGAAAAATATATTTCTGGCGTCGGCAATAGCCTCGCTTACCCTTACTATGAGCAGTTGCGGTGACGACTTCCTTGAAAGGACGCCAAGCAACAGTTATACAGCGGAGACTTTCTATTCCTCCGATGATGCTGTGTTGAAGGCAGTAGAGCCTTTATATAACAGAGCATGGTTTAATTTCAACCGTCGCGCATTGATTGGTATGGGTTCTTACAGGGCAAATGATGCATGGAATCCATACGTGAGCGCTGAGTTCGCACGCTTTCAACTGACGGGACTTACAGAAGACCTTGGTCTTGCTTGGTCGGCTCTCTATGTAGTTGTGTCTATGTCAAACTCTATACTTTCAGACATTCCAGCCTATGCCACAGACGATGTGTCACAGTCAGTAAAAGACCTTGCAATGGGTGAGGCATACTTGATGAGGGCAACCGCATATTTCTATCTTTTGCGTGGTTGGGGTGATGTAATCCTTTATGAGGATAATGTTGATGCCTCGCAGGTTCCTGTACGCCCTCTTAATACGGAAGCAAGTGTGCTCAAGTTCATTATCCGTGACTTGGAACGTGCAGTGGCTCTTCTTCCAGAGGCAAGCCGTGACCATCACGCCACCAAGTATGCTGCAGAGGGAATGCTTGCCAAGGTGCTCCTTGCTGAGAGTGGATGGAACAAGGGTGGCACACGCGATGAGGCTACACTCAGAAGAGTCGTGTCGCTTTGTGACGATGTCATCAACAATGGACCTTACAGGCTTCTTGACAACTACGAGGACCTTTACAAGTATGCATACAACGATAATGACGAGACACTCCTTGCCATGCGCTGGGCAGACCCGCTCTCTGGAGAGTGGGGAGCTATGAATGCTACTTACTCAGACCTTGCTTTCCCAGAAGTCAGCGATGTCAATGTGTGGGGAGGCAACCTTCAGCCAACACCAGACATGATTGACTATTACAACGAGGAAGTAGCCGACTCATTCCGCCTTCGTGCCACATTTTTCACGCCAGGTAGGTATTATAGCTATGTAAAGAGTGAGGATGGCGGATATACTTACAATCACAATTGGATGCAATGTAAGAAAGGAGTGGTTGGAACGAAGGCAGACTGCAATGGTCATCTGGCACAGATGGCTTCTCCTATGAATACATATATCCAGCGTCTTGCAGATGTTTATCTTATAAAGGCTGAGGCACTTCTTGGCAACAACAGTTCAACATCTGACCCAGAGGCTCTCAAGGCTTTCAACGCTACACGTCTGCGTGCTAAACTGCCAGCCAAGACATCCTTCACTTTCGATGACTTGATTCGTGAGCGCAGGATAGAGTTCTGCCTTGAATATACCAACTGGTTCGACATGGTGACATGGTACAGATGGAAGCCACAGTATATGCTCGACTTCTTCAACAACAAGCAGCACCGCGGCTTTGAGATTCGTGAAGGCAATGTTCTTATGAACAAAGATAGGACCCTAAGCTATAGAGTTATATTCCCAGGAGTAAACAACTGGTATCTCTTCGATGACCAAGGACACTGCTATTGGAACGACTGCCTGCGTATGGGCGAGAATGACAATACAATTGTGCAGACCAAGGCTAACGGCTATGTATATGACCTGAACACTCTGTTGCGCAACCAAGAGGGATATGTACCGATTGTCCTGAGTGAGATGAATATCTTCATGCCATATCCAGAGAGTGATGTGCTTCAGAACAAATATTTCAATGAAGATCCGCAGGAGTATGACTTCGGCAGTGAAACAGAGAATACGACCAATGAGTAATAACCAATTGACAAGACATAATTAAATGGACAAGAATAGATTCAGTTATAAAATGAGCGTCATGCTGATGTTGCTTCTTGCAGCTTTCCAGTTCTGCCTCACTTCTTGCAGTGATGACGATGACGCCAATGGGGGACAGCCAGAGATTACAGCTGTCCGAGTACCCGATCCGGCAAAGGCTGACAGTACATTCGTAAAGGCAGGTCCTGGACAGATGATAGCCATCATAGGCAACAATCTCGGTAATACCCTTAAGGTGTATATCAACGACCAGGAAGTTTACTTCAACCCTACTATGAATACTGACCATAGTATCATTGTAACGATTCCATCTGAGGAGGACGGCTTCAAGCTGACGGCTTTCGACAGCGACCTCAAGGATGAGATAAGGGTTGAGACTACGCATGGCACAGCTGTTTATTCGTTCAAGATAACAGCACCTTATCCACAGATGCAGCGTATCTCAGCAACTTATCCACGAAATGCGGGTGACAAGCTTACGGTCTATGGACTTAACCTCGTGGATGTGGAGAAAGTTTATTTCACAGATGTTGAAGGTGAGGAACTTGATACAACAGTATGGAAGGATGTACCAGGCAGCCATGTTGATGCTGCATACGAGTATGTGTCTCAGAATCACGACATAAACCCTGATACAAAAGCATACGAGACAGTATCCGTACTGTCTGTGACAGTACCGGATGGTGCACCGGAGAAGGGCGCACTCGTTGTTGAATGTGCTGCTGGAGTGTCATATCTGTCTTATTACAGGCTTCCTGGCAAGCCAGTGATACTTACTTGCTCTAACGACATGCCGCAGGTAGGTGAGACACTTGTGATAACAGGTCGTGAGTTCGTGCAGGTTGAGAAAATAATGTATTGTGATGTTACTCTCACTCCAGACCAGTTCACGGTGTCCGAGTCAGAAGATACAATCTATGTACCATTCATCCAAAAGCCTGTCGATTGCTCAAATGCCACACTTACCATTGTCACACCAGGTGGAGAGGTTTCACAAGGAAGTTTCTATGATACGACAACGTTGGTAACGTCATTCGATGACGGAGCTACAGACAATGGGTGGAGTCCTAACGCTACCTATGTTGATTCAGGTACTGCAGATGGCATATATGCCTACATCAACGTGCCAACTGAGTATCAGCAGTGGTGGGGTACTATGATTTACTTCCGTAAAGACTGGAGTGGCAACTCATTCCTGTTCTCTGACAACATTCCTGCAACAGCAACGGCCGACGAACTGTACTTTTCAATGAATGTATATGATGCTGGAGACTATAATAATGGTTCATTCTTGGGATACCTCCGTTATATGATACAGCCGTTTGGTGATGCAGAGAACCAGTATGATAACTTCGCATGGGAAGATTATGACACTCAGTTTGGATTGTTCCCTGATGGTCCTGTACTTCAGGATATAAACGGCAAGAACCATAAGAACAAATGGTATCGCGCTGTTGTTCCATTGAGCAAATTCGCTTGCTACGCTGGTAAGACGATGGCAGACATACGCACGACAGGACTTAACCAGTTCCGCATCCAGAGTATTAACCAGAGCATCACGTCAGGAAAGATAGATGTCAAGTTCGACAATATCCGTGTCATATACATACCTTCAAAATAAAATACGAATATGAATATAAAGAATATATTAACCGTTGTGATGACATTTGTTATGGGCTTTGCCCTACAGTCATGCAGCGATGATGACAACAATGGCTCTGCCACTTCCATAACAGTCAGCAAAGATGGAGATGTGGTTGATGAGCTTGTATTCAACATGCAGGCTAACAGCACTATAATCGGTGTCGATGCCGATGGCGATTGGACAGCACAGTCAAGTGACGACTCCTGGCTCACTTTGTCCAACCATGCTGGATATGCCGACACTCTGAACACCACATATACTAAGGTTAGTGTTACCAAGAACGAGGGTGCTACACGTCAGGGTACAATAACCATTGCGTCTGGTGGACTCACTAAGGTCATTAACGTGACACAGAAAGGTAACGAGACAGATGAGGGTGACCCATTTGAGGATGCATTCACATTTGTGAAGAACCTTAGAGTCGGTTATAACCTCGGAAACACTCTCGAAGCTAATCCTGATATCAACACAGCCACATGGATAGACTTCAGCAAAGGCACAGAGGCATGGGAGACAGCATGGGGACAGCCTGTCACGACGCAGGAGATAATCGATGACATAGCTGCCAAAGGCTTCAACATCATCCGTGTGCCTGTTACATGGTATCCTCACATGGATGCTGACGGCAATGTAGATGCCGCATGGATGGACCGTGTACAGCAGGTGGTTGATATGGTTCTTAGCACAGGATGCTATTGTGTTATCAATGTGATGCACGACAGCGGTGCCAAGGATGCAGCCCGTCTTGATGATGCAGGCTGGCTGCGTGCTGACATGGAATCCTATGCAACATCAAGCGTACGCTTTAAGAAGTTGTGGCAGCAGATAGCAACACGTTTTAAAGACTACGACCAGAAACTGCTGTTCGAGGCTTTCAACGAGATTCTCAACTCTCAGTATAGCTGGACTGCACCAATTGCAGGCTCCACCGACTATGAGGCTATACGTCTCCTTGAGCAGGACTTCGTGGATGTTGTACGTGCAACAGGTGGTAACAACGAGTGGCGTAATCTCGTCATAACCACCTATGCAGCTACAACATCGCAGGATGCCATTGACGAGCTTGCCGTTCCAAACGATGTTCATGCAAACCATCTTGTATGTTCGCTCCATACTTACGACCCATATAATTTCTGCAATGACAATGGAGAGTGGAACATCAAAGTGTTCGATTCATCATGCGAGCAGGAAATTGATAATCTGACACTTCGTGTTGACAAACGTTTTGCACAGCTCGGCATTCCATATTTCTATGGAGAGTTTGGAGCTATCGATACAGGCAAGGACATGAACGAGCGTGTTAAGTACGCTGCATACATGGCTAAGAAAATGACATCCTATGGTACGACTGGTCTGTGGTGGATGGGTCTTTATGACCGCCAGACACGCCAGTGGACGGAACCTGATATCGTGAACCAGCTCATGAGTGCCTTCCCTGCAAAATAAATCCAATGTACATGACAATTCCATTTGAATTGTCGATATTAAATTTTATATTGTCCCCGTTTCCATTGCCTTGCTTTGGAAGCGGGGACTTTTTCTGTCATGTGAGTCTGCACATTATGATATATGAACATACGATTATCCCAAATCGGGGATTATAGGTTGCTTTGTCTATCACAATAGCTTGTTTAGTCTATCGCAATTTATTTCATTGCTGATAAGGTTATTAACCTTTCAGCCGAAAGGTTATTAATCTTTCAGCCGAAAGATTATTAACCTTATCAGCATTTCAAACAATTGCATTCAGATTTTATAGCAAATGACCTGACTACCTCATACCCTAAACCTGACTACCTCATACCCTAAACCTGACTACCTCATACCCTAAACCAAACATCCTCATAACCTAACAACCAAACAACTTCATAACCTACGCAACAATATCTCCAGGGTGTCGCTATGCTCTACCCTGGGCTAAGTACAGCCTGCGCTTACAGTGCATGCTGTTTACTATATTCGAGAACAGATACTATACCTCAATTATATATGTAAAAAAGTTAAAATAATACAGACTTATTCATATTATATCATCAATGGCAAAAATAGTATCATGGTTTATGGTTATTTTGTAGTATCTTTGTACCCAGTTAACAAAAATACTAACCTAAATGAAAAAGATTCATTTGTTTTTTGCCTTGGTATTGTTCGTGATACCAGTTGCCGCACAGATTTGTGGTAACAATATTGAGATTAGCGTATATCCAGACCATAACGACTGGACATACAAGGTGGGAGAGACTGCCAAGTTCACAGTGGAGGTAAGAAAATCAGGTTCACTTATGCCTGATGCAACGATTGACTACGAAGCAGGTCCTTCTCTGTATCCTAATGTCAAGAAAAAGTCTGTTGTCCTGAAAGATGGAACAATGAAATGGTCAGGTGTAATGAAGACCCCCGGTTTCTACACACTGAAAGTAAGGACTACTGTCAATGGCAAAGCTTATGAAAGCCAGTGTACAGCGGGCTTCTCTCCTGAGAAGATAGAGCCAGCGACGAAATGTCCGAAGGATTTCGACCAGTTCTGGTCTGAAACTCTTGCCTCTGCAAGGAAGAATGACCTTAACCCAACACGCAGACTCTTGCCAGAGCGATGCACCAAGGATGTGAACGTCTATGAGGTGAGCTTTGTTAACAATCGTCCCGATAGCCGCATTTTCGGTATATTATGCATTCCAGTCCAGCCTGGTAAATATCCGGCATTACTGCGCGTGCCAGGTGCTGGCGTGCGTCCTTATGGTGGTGATGTCTATACTGCTTCCAAAGGTGCGATAACACTTGAGATTGGCATTCACGGCATTCCTGTCACTATGGACCAGCAGGTGTATGACCTTATGCTACCCGGATGCTTGGACAATTACTGGGAGACAAACCTTGACCAGCCAGAAAAGAATTACTACCGTAGAGTCGTTACAGGTGCTTTGAGGTCAGTTGACTATATAGCATCTCTACCAGAGTGGAACGGTACAAGTCTTGGAGTGACTGGTTCCTCGCAAGGTGGTTTCCTGTCTCTTGCAACGGCTGCACTTGACAAGAGGGTAACCTTCCTTGGTGCAGTGCATGATGCGATGTGCGACTATGAGTCGGAACTTAATGGCACTGCCGGCGGATGGCCGCATTATTTCCTTAACAAGGAAACCGTGGATATGAAGAAAGTGGAGGGCGCAAGATATTATGACGGTGTTAACTTTGCACGTCGCATCACTTGCCCCGGATGGTATTCCTTTGGCTACAACGATGAAGTAGTGCCGCCCCAAAGCAGTTATGGTACCTATAATGTGGTTACTGCTCCCAAGACGCTTAGTCTTTATCAGAAGACAGGACATTTCTGGTATCAGGAACAGTGGGATGAGTGGGAGGCATGGCTTCTGTCACAAATGGGGATAAAAACAGAGAAATGACAAGCCAAGTCAAAAGACACAACAAAGTAAAAATATACAAACATATAAAACGAGATGTTTGCTGTGATGAAATATTTTCTATTAACCATAATGACGAGCCTTGCCATGTCGGCAAGTGCGGCAACCAAGGTTTCAATGAAAGACTATGTGAAACGTCTCAGACTGTTGCAGGACAAAGGTATAATGCTGGGACATCAGGATGCTCCATTCTATGGCACTTCATGGTGCTGGGACTACAATCGTTCTGACGTGAAGGAGGTATGCGGAGACTATCCTGCCGTGATGGGGTTCGACCTCGGACAGTTAGAATTAGATTCCGTATGTAATCTTGACGGAGTCCCTTTTGAAAGGATGCGTGAAGAGATAGCTTTCCAACATGAGCGTGGAGGCATAGTCACCATCAGCTGGCATGCTTGGAATCCATCTACGGGAAACAATGCTTGGGACCCCAGCGGAGATGCCGTAGTGGCAAGTCTGCCTGGAGGTAAGTCAAATGCAAAGTTTGACTCATGGTTGAAGAAGGTTGCAACATTCCTTAGTACCCTGAAGACACACTCAGGCGAGACGATTCCTGTCATATTCCGTCCTTGGCATGAGATGCATGGCGGATGGTTCTGGTGGGGAAAGAACTCATGTACGCCAGAACAGTATAAGGCATTGTTCATATATACAGTCAAGCAACTGAAAAAGTATGGTGTAAGAAACTGTATATACTGTTACTCGCCGGGAGGTACACCGGGTGAGACTTCCGAAACATACCTTCGCTATTATCCAGGTGACAAGTATGTTGACATGTTAGGTGTTGACATCTATTCTGGTAAAGATGGCGATAAGTTTATAAAAGAGGTTAAGGAGGAGTTCAGCGTCATTAATGCTGAGGCAGAGCGTCGAGGAAAACTTGTGTGCTTCTCAGAGACGGGACAGCGCGACACTACCAATCCGAAATGGTTCACCAATGTGCTGTGGAATGCCATTAAAGACATACCGATGAGTTATGTACTGCTATGGCGCAACGCTTGGGACAATCCTACAGAGAACTTTGGACCAGCTCCAGAAAAGACATGTGCATCAGACTTCAAGGACTTCTACAATCTTGAGCGTACTCTTTTCCTCTCCGACCTTAACCCAGATTATAAGGCACCAGTATATTTCAACGAAGCAATGAAACTTGAGCGAAGGATGCGTCATCTGCGTGACCTTGGCTATATGTTCGGACATCAGGATGATACGTTCTACGGGCTGACATGGGAATGGCAGTTCGGCAGAAGCGACGTTAAGGAACTTGTAGGTGACTATCCTGCCGTCATGGGTTACGACCTTGGCGGAATAGAGATGGGCGATGCCAAGAATCTTGACAGTGTTCCTTTCGATGCCATGCGCCATGAGATATTAAACCAGCATAAGCGTGGAGGTATCATAACCATAAGTTGGCATCCTCGCAATCCCCTTACAGGCGGAACAGCATGGGACGTGTCATCAGATCAGGTCGTAAAGAGTGTGTTGCCAGGTGGCTCACAGCATCCGAAATTCTGTCTGTGGATGGAAAGGGTTGGCAATTTCCTCAAGAGTCTAAAGACACAGGACGGCACACTTGTACCTATTATCTTCCGTCCCTGGCATGAGAACAATGGTTCGTGGTTCTGGTGGGGACAGAAACTGTGTACCGACAATGAATATCTTGCCTTATGGAATATGCTTCAAGACTACCTCAGGGCACAAGGACTTGACAATCTCATGTGGAGCTATTCTCCAAACCTTGACGGAGGATGGACTATGGAGCGATTCATGAAACGCTATCCAGGCAACGGGCGTGTCACACTCATAGGAGAGGATTCATACCAGTGGGGCACAGAGGAGGATTTCGTAAAGCAGGTGACTTCCGACCTTGACTTCCTCAGTTCTTTTGCCAATGCAAACAACAAGCTACTTGCAATAACAGAGTGCGGATATAAAAACATCCCAGACTCTACATGGTGGACGAGGGTGCTCAAGCCTGTTCTTGACAAGTACCATCTCTGCTATTTCCATACATGGCGCAACTACAACAAAGAATACTTCGCCCCAGCTCCTGGACATCCAAGCGCAATGGATTTCTTAAAGCTCTATAATGACAGGAGGACTCTTTTCTTAAGAGACATACAGCGAATCAAATGAAATCATCAGGCACAGCAATATTGCAGGCTTGCCATTACAGCCTGTACTGTTGCGGACATTGTCGGAAGAACAAACAATACAATAATATATAAACAGTAGAAACACTAACAGGTATGACAGATTTTCAAAAGAAGGTTGAGGCTCTAAGAGCACATCACGAGGAACTCCTGACCAGAAAGAACGTAGCAGAAGAGTGGGGCAACGGCATATATACCCGCTACAAGTATCCTATTCTTACAGCAGAGCACACGCCATTGGAGTGGCGCTATGATTTCAATGAGAAAGACAACCCATATCTGATGCAGCGCATCATGATGAACGCTACACTCAACTCTGGTGCTATAAAGTGGAACGGCAAGTATCTGCTTGTCGTGAGAGTGGAGGGTGCAGACCGCAAGAGTTTCTTCGCAGTGGCAGAAAGTCCTAACGGAATAGACAACTTCCGTTTCTGGGATGAGCCTGTGACATTGCCGGAGGATGTAGTTCCCGCCACCAATGTCTATGACATGCGACTCACAGCCCATGAAGACGGATGGATATATGGCGTGTTCTGTGCTGAGCGTCACGATGACTCACAGCCGGGAGACTTAAGTGCAGCTACTGCAACGGCAGGTATCGTCCGCACAAAGGACTTAAAGACATGGGAACGCCTTCCTGACCTCAAGTCAAAGAGCCAACAGCGCAATGTTGTGCTGCATCCTGAATTCGTTGACGGAAAGTATGCGCTTTACACACGTCCACAGGATGGATTCATTGATGCCGGTTCTGGTGGAGGTATTGGCTGGGCACTTGTTGATGACATTACACACGCAGAAGTGAAGGAAGAGAAGATTATCAACGCACGCCATTACCATACCATAATGGAGGTGAAGAACGGAGAAGGTCCTCATCCTATCAAGACAGACCGTGGATGGCTGCATCTGGCACATGGCGTTCGCGGGTGTGCTTCCGGACTGCGCTATGTCCTTTATATGTATATGACATCTCTTGAAGACCCCACCAAGGTAATAGCACAGCCAGGTGGTTACTTCCTTGTGCCTCAGGGCGAGGAATACATAGGTGATGTGATGAACGTGGCATTCGCCAATGGATGGATATGCGATGATGACGGCAAGGTGTTCATCTATTACGCAAGCAGCGACACGAGAATGCATGTGGCAACATCTACCATCGACAGACTCGTTGACTACTGCATGAACACTCCTGAAGACGGCTTATACACAGCCAAGAGTGTTGAGACAATTAAGAAACTTATAGCAAAAAACAGGAATAATTAATTCAGTTGACGAGTGAACAAGTTGACAAGTAAACAAGTTATTTGCGTAAGCAGTAATAACTCGTCAACTTGTCAACTCGTTAACTCAACAGCCCATTAACTTGTCAGCTTGTCAACTCGTTAACTTGTTAACAAAAAAACAATATGTCAAACTTAAAAGAAAAAATTGGATATGCCCTTGGTGATGCAGCCGCTGGAGGTATCACATGGAAAATAATGTCGATAGCCTTCCCGCTATTCTTCACTAATGTGTTCGGACTGACATTCGCCGACACAGCCACACTTATGCTAATAGCACGTCTGTTCGACGTGTTCACCGACCCCCTTATGGGTAGTTTGGCCGACCGCACACAGTCGCGCTGGGGCACTTACCGCCCTTGGCTCATCTTCGGAGCAGTTCCCTTCGGACTAATCTTCGCAATGCTGCTTTATACTCCAGACTTCGCCTACGAGGGCAAGCGCATCTATGCCTATACACTCTATCTGCTGATGATGGCAGTATATACTATGGTTAACGTGCCTTATGGCTCACTCCTGGGAGTGATGACTGAGGATGACAACGAGAAGAACCAGTTCTCGTCGTTCCGTATGGTTGGTGCCTACGCCATGGGATTCGCCACCTTGCTTTCCTTCCCATATCTTCAGAAGATGGTGGGAGGCAGTGAGTCTCACCAGTATGCAGTGCTCGGTGCCGCATTCGGTATCATTGCCGCTGTTATGACACTTGCCTGCGGACTTCTCACCAAGGAGCGTCTGAAGCCGGTGCGTGCTGAGAAATTCTCGTTCAAGCAGTTTGCCGACCTTGTTAAGAACAAGCCATGGATTTATCTCACCCTGATAGGAGTGTGTACAAACTTCTTCAACGGTTTCCGCTATGCCGTTGCGGGATATATGCTCACTTACTGTCTTGGTGGCGAGATAACCATCAGCGGACTGATTATCAACTACACCGTTTTTATGACCTTTGGCGAGCTTACTTGTATGATTTTCGGTGGTGTTTCACCGAAGTTTACTGAGAAAGTAGGTTCCAAGAGCAAGGCTTTCATCATATCCGCAGTTATATGCGCCGTGTTCTCTGTGGCCTTCTTCTTTGTGCCCATGGATCCGGCATATATATGGGTGATGGTGGCATTGGTGGTACTTACATCCGTGGGCATCGGACTCTATTCTCCACTGCTGTGGTCGATGTATGCCGACGTGGCTGACTATGCCACAGAGAAGAACGGAAGCTCCTCAACAGGACTAATCTTCTCTTCAGGAACGATGTCGCAGAAGTTCGGTACAGCCATCTCCGGTTCGCTTGTCGCATTGTTCCTTGGCATTGCAGGAGCAAGTATGACAACCGACGATATGGGCAACACGATTGTCGATCCGGCATCTATCACCGATTCGGTTCTCTCGATGATATGGTCGCTCTTCTCGCTGTTCCCCGCAGTGATAGCGGTTATCATTGTGCTGCTGGTATTGAAATATCCGATAAAGAAGTAACTGAGTTATTTTTTTTACACAGAGCCACAGAGGCCAGAGATAAAAACATTAAGTTGTTTAAAGGAACAGAGAAAAACTCTGTGCCTCTGTGTAGAAAATAAGAATAAATAAAATGGATAAAGATAAAATTGTGAAATTCAAGAAGGAGATGCAGGATGTTCTCACGGGCAACATCCTGCCCTTCTGGATAGAAAAGATGGTTGACCGCGAGAATGGCGGCTTCTATGGCCGCATCGACGGTCACGGCAACCTTCATGCCGATGCAGAAAAGGGCGGCATACTCAATGCACGTATCCTGTGGACTTTCTCTGCGGCATACCGTGTGCTTGGCAAACCAGAATACCTCGAAATGGCAACAAGGGCCAAGGACTATATTCTCGCCCATTTCTATGACAAGGAATTTGGCGGCACTTACTGGTCGCTCGACTGCCATGGCAATCCTAAGGATACAAAGAAACAGTTCTATGCCATCGGCTTCATGATATATGGACTGAGCGAGTATGTAAGGGCAACAGGTGACGAAGAAGCCCTGCTGTATGCCATTCGCCTGTTTGATTGTATTGAGAAACATTCTTTCGATAAGGTAAACAATGGATATATAGAAGCCTGTACAAGAGAGTGGGGGGAAATAGAGGATATGCGGCTTTCCGAACTCGATGCCAATTATCCTAAGTCGCAGAATACCCACCTGCATATCATTGAACCATATACCAACCTGTTCCGTGTATGGAAAGATGAACGGCTTGAGAAAGCTTTGCGGAATCTTATACACATATTCACAGACAGGATTCTGAACCCGGAGACACACCATCTTGACCTGTTCTTCGAGAACGATTGGACGAGGGGCGCAGGACATTTGGAGAGTTACGGACATGACATAGAGTGCTCGTGGCTAATGCATGAGGCTGCTCTCGTGTTGGGAGACAGTGAGGTGCTTGCAAAAGTTGAGCCTATAGTGAGACTCGTAGCAAAGGCATCGGAGAAAGGACTGAATCCAGATGGCTCCATGATACATGAGGCTAATCTTGACAAAGGTACAAAGGACGATGACCTTCACTGGTGGGTACAGGCTGAGTCCGTGGTTGGTTTCATGAACATATACCAGTATTTCAACGATAACGAAGCACTCGATAAGTCCCTGCATTGCTGGGAGTATATCAAGGACAATCTCATAGACTACGAAGGTGGGGAATGGTTCTGGAGCAGGCATGCCGATGGCACTCTAAATGTAGTGGACGATAAGGCAGGATTCTGGAAATGTCCATACCATAATGGCCGTATGTGCCTTGAGATTATTGAGAGAAATATAGACTGATTGAAACATAGCTATGCACGAGATAACGCCACTTATGGGTAAGGATGCTCTGTACATTGCAGACCGTAGGAAGAAAGAGTTTGCCTATCCCATACATAACCATGATGCTTATGAGCTGAACTTCGTGGAGAATGCCAACGGAGTGAGGAGAATAGTGGGTGATAGTTCAGAAGTTATAGGAGACTATGACCTTGTGCTTATAACCAGTCCAGACCTTGAGCATGTCTGGGAGCAGCATAAGTGTGTGTCGCAGAATGTTCGTGAGATAACAATACAGTTCAAGTTCGGACTTGGTGATGATGACTTTTTCGAAAAGAACCCTTTCTCCAATATCCGGCATATGCTCAATGAGGCACGCAAGGGACTCTGTTTCCCTCTTGCAACCATTGTGAAGGTGTATGAGAAACTGGATCGTATGAGTTCCATAACAGATGGTTTCGAAGCGCTCATGCAGTTCCTCGACATACTGAACATTCTGTCACGCTCGGAAGGAGCGAGGGCACTTGCCACAACAAGTTATGCCAAAGTGACAATTGAAGATGACAGCAGGCGGATTCTGAAGGTGAAGAACTATATCAATGAAAACTATATGTATGAGTTGAAACTCGCCACATTGGCAGACCTTGCCAATATGAGTCCCAGTGCATTCAGTCGATTCTTCAAGCTTCATACTGGGCGCACGCTGAGCGACTATATTATTGATATACGTATGGGGTTTGCCACAAGACTGTTGCTTGATACCAATGATACTATTGCCGAGGTGGGATTCAACTGTGGATATAACAATCTAAGTAATTTCAATCGCATCTTCAAGAGAAAGAAAGGATGCTCACCAAGTGAGTTCCGTGAGAATTATAAAAAAATAAAGATTATTGTTTGACAAATGCAACTATTGAAATTCGAGCCATTGCTCAAGCAGACTTTGTGGGGCGGTGACAGGATAATACCTTTTAAACATCTTAGCGACAATTTGGAAAATGTCGGTGAGAGTTGGGAGATATCTGGAGTAAAGGGTAATGAGACGGTCGTTGCCGAAGGAGAGTTCAAGGGTATGAGACTCGATAGCCTCGTGGCTGAGCAGAAGGACAAGCTTGTAGGAAAAGCTGTCTATGAGAAGTATGGCAACGAGTTCCCTCTGCTGATAAAGTTCATTGATGCGCGCAAGGATTTGTCCATACAGGTACATCCCAATGATGAGACGGCAGTGCGCCAAGGAAAGACAAGAGGCAAGACAGAGATGTGGTACGCTCTTGATTCTGATGCAGACGCTAAACTGTACAATGGACTCAAGAAGCAGATTACTTCCGACCAGTATAAGGCAATGGTGGAGAATGACACCATTGTTGATGCTCTTGCGCAATATGACGTGAAGGAGGGTGATGTGTTTTTCATCCCTGCTGGACGCATACATGCTATAGGAAAGGGATGCTTTGTGGCGGAGATACAGCAGACCAGCGATGTCACATACAGGATATACGACTTCAAGCGTAAGGACAAGGATGGTAACTACCGTGAACTTCATACCAAAGAGGCTGCTGAGTGTATTGACTATACGGTTTTGGATAATTACAAGACAGAATATACTCTTGCAAAGGACGAACGCACGACGGTGGTTGAATGTGACTATTTCACGACATCAATATTCGACGTTGACAATGGTGTGGAGCTGGACTATACTAATCTTGACAGCTTTGTGATACTTATATGTGTAAAAGGCGAAGGAACCATTGAGGATTGCAACGGCGAGTCCATGTCACTGCAGACGGGTGATACAATCCTTGTACCTGCTACTGAGACACGTCTTAAAGTAACAGGTAATGTTCGATTCCTTGAGACGCATTGATAATTGATGACAGAAGATAGAGGATAAAATTCGACCATTGCGATGTGGGTTGAGGGCTGTGTCCTCTATGGTTCAGGAGAATGCCAATGTAAGATACCTGTGGGGATTCATCAATGAGAGCGGACATATTGTCCTGCCGTTCAAATATGCTGAGGTCAAGGACTTCAGCGATGGGTATGCATGGGTGAGGCCAGAGGTGGGCGGAAGTCCGTTCAATATCAGTAATTGGGTGCCATTTCTATTATGAACAGTGCATACAATGGACTCTTGACAGACTATGAGAAAATGTTCAATACTAAATGATAATTGAATATTAGAAACAGGTTTGTGCTGAATAACCGATATGTATAAGCATGAAAAGAGGGTGGGTCAATATTTTTCATGAGATTGACCGCACCTTCTTCTCTTGCATTCTTTATTTCTGAAAGACATCTAAGTCTCCAGAAATAAAGACACATTTTAGGGAATACATCCTCTTTATGAAAGAGTCACTGAGATTTTATGAGTTACATCAGTACTTCAACCTTGTGGGTTCCTTCGCTGAACGGTATGACATTGCCATCTAAAGTGTTTCCGTCAACGGTTACACTCTTCACACCCTTGTTATTTCCATCTGGATTGCTGATGTGAATCTCATAGTCAGCTCCGCGGAACTTGCGTCTTACTGTATATTCCTTGGCTGTGGATGGCAAGCAAGGGTCTATGCGTATGCCATCATAGTCAGGCTTGATTCCAAGGATGAACTCGCTTATGGTGTACCACATCCAAGCTGCTGTACCTGTGAGCCATGAGTTCTTGCCTTCTCCTGGACGTGCAGCATCCTTTCCAGCTACCATCTGGCAGTTAACGTAAGGCTCCACTTTATGTAGTGTACTGTATTTCTCTTCTACATAAGATGGAAGAATCTTCTTGTAGTGATTCCAAGCATCGTCGCCTCGTCCTGCTACAGTCTCGCCTATAATCACCCATGGGTTGTTATGGCAGAATATTCCTGCATTTTCCTTGTAACCTTCCGGATAGGATGATATTTCTCCCATTTCGACATGGTAGGTTGTATAGGCAGGATTGTTAAGCACAATGCCATGCTCGCACTCCAGACGCTCTTTCACAGAGTCAAGTGCTTTGCCAACCATGCCGTCCTCAAGCCCGATGCCTGCCATTGTGCACCATCCTTGGCTTTCTATGAATATCTTGCCTTCCTCGTTTTCGTCGGAACCAATCTTGTTGCCGAAGAAATCGTATGCACGGAGATACCATTCTCCATCCCATCCGTATTTCTTTACAGCTTCAATCATGTCGTTGACGCATGCCTCAGCCCTGTCAGCCTCATCGTTCTTGCCAATTTTCCTGCACAGTTCAATATAGTCTTTGCCCGTTACTACAAATAGTCCGGCTATCATCAGTGACTCAGCCTTTGTACCCTCGCTCTTGTTCTCTGTAGTCTGGAAACTCTCGTTGGGATCCCATGAGAAACAGTTGAGGTTGAGACAGTCGTTCCAGTCTGCCCTTCCAATTAGAGGCAGCCTGTGTGGTCCAAGATTGTCAACGACATGGTTGAACGATACCTTTAGGTGCTCAAACAGTGAAACCTCTGATCCTGGTTGGTTGTCAAAGGGTACGGCTTCGTCAAGTATGGAGAAGTCACCAGTCTCCTTTATATATGCTACAGTTCCGAAAATCAGCCAGCATGGGTCGTCGTTGAATCCACCACCGATATCGTTGTTCCCTCGCTTGGTAAGAGGCTGGTACTGATGGTAGCAACCTCCATCAGGGAATTGTGTAGAGGCAATGTCGATAATTCTCTCCCTTGCTCTTTCCGGTATTTGGTGTACGAATCCCACAAGGTCCTGGTTGGAGTCACGGAATCCCATTCCACGACCAATGCCGCTCTCGAAGAATGATGCAGAGCGTGACATGCAGAAGGTGACCATACACTGATACTGGTTCCATATATTGACCATTCTGTCGAGCTTGTCATTACCTGTGCAGACATTGAACTTGCTAAGAAGATTGTCCCAATATGAGTTTAGCTCTGCAAAAGCCTTATCAACCTTCTCTGTGGTGTCAAACTTCGACATCAGACACTCTGCCTTCTCCTTGTTTATAACTTGTGGGGCAGAGAACTTCTTGTCTTGCTCGTTCTCTACATATCCCAACAGGAATATGAAGTCGCGGCTCTCGCCAGGAGCTAATGTAACTTCAATGTAGTGAGATGCTATGGGACTCCATCCGTGGGCATGGCTGTTGCGAGGCTTACCTTCCGTTACGGCTACAGGTGAGGATGTCTCGTTGTAGAGTCCTACGAACGTCTCCCTGTCTGTGTCAAATCCCTGAACAGGTGTGTTCACTGTATAGAAAGCATAATGGTTTCTGCGCTCTCTGTATTCAGTCTTGTGATAAATAGTGGAACCAACGATTTCCACCTCTCCTGTCGAGAAATTGCGTTGGAAATTCTCCATGTCTGTGGCTGCGTTCCAAAGGCACCATTCCTCGTAAGAAAACAGTTTCAGATTCTTTTCCTTGTCTGTGTTATTGGTAAGTGTCATCTTCTGTACCTCAGCCCACGTCTTCAGTGGTACGAAGAACAGGACACTTGCCGTCACTCCATTCTTGCTTCCTGTAATCCTTGTGTAGTTCATTCCGTGGCGGCACTCGTATGAGTCAAGAGGAGTCTTTACAGGCTTCCATCCTGGGCTCCATACAGTATCACCGTCTTTGATATAGAAATATCTTCCGCCGTTATCCATTGGTACACTGTTGTAGCGGTATCTTGTGAGTCTTCTGAACTTTGCGTCCTTGTAGAAGGAGTAACCGCCTGCAGTGTTGGATATGAGTGAGAAAAAATCCTCATTGCCCAGATAGTTTATCCATGGCCATGGTGTCTTGGGGTCTGTTATGACATATTCCCTGTTCTTGTCATCGAAATGACCGTATTTTCTGTTTTCCATTTTATTCTTGTGTTATTGGTTTTGAAGAATCTGCTGTGAATGTTCCTTTACTTTTATTTCCTTAGGTCCCATTACTCTTTCAATAATGCCATTCTCATCAATGATGAAGGTGGTTCTGAATGTTCCCATGTATTTCCTTCCACACATGCTTTTCTCTCCCCATGTGCCGAAAGCTTCGTTAAGGGTATGCTCGGTATCTGCTATAAGATGGAATGGCAAGGCATTCTTTTCTATGAATCTTTTATGTGACTTTCCGTCTTGAACGCTGACTCCCAGCACCTCATATCCCTTGTCGCCCAGCACCTCGTAGTTGTCTCTTAGGTTGCAAGCCTGACTGGTACATCCAGGTGTGCTGTCTTTTGGATAGAAATACAAAACAAGTTTCTTTCCGGCAAAGTCGGAAGCCCTCACTTCTTGACCGTTCTCGTCAATTCCCAGTATGTCTGGGATTCTGTCTCCTACATTCATGCTCATAAATTGCTGTTAGTTATTGATTAATGTGTGTCATCCTTTTATGGAATGTCCTATATAGATGCAAAAATAGGGAAAAAAAATAAGAATGGTGTGCTTTGAAAAGACTTTTTTATATGTACATTGTATAAAAGCTCTTTTTTCTTTCGTTTTATAGCCTCATAGGGATTTGACTTTATTCTAGAAACAAGAAATTTGCCTACTCGCTATAACGAAATTCTTAACAAGGATATTTGCGTCCGCTAAAAAAGAAAGCCCCGACATCACGTCGGGGCTTACCTCAATTATTGAATGTTTCAGCAGTTTTGAGTTTTATGTAGTTATATATTTTTGAAAATCGTTGATTTCTGTTTGCAAAGATAGGAATTAAATTGATTTGAATCAAATGTTTTATAAAAAAAACTTATTTTTTTCACGTAAACGTTTACACGTAACAGCCTTTGTATTTATAGTGATTTCAGTCTCTGTAAGTCATAAACATGCATAAACCTGACGTGTTGAAAATTTGTTGCAAATGCCTCTTTTCTATCAACAATCATACTAATATCCTTTCTTCGGAACGCAAAAAAATAATTGAAACATGCTATTTTGGGTTAATCACTGCAAAGAACTCTGCACACTTTGTCTTGGAAGTTGCGTGCCTCTGACGAATCTTTTATACCTTGGTTGAAAATGGCGAAACAAAGTTTATGTCCGTTACCGCCTGTGCAATAACCAGCAAGTGTGCAGACCCCCTTAAGCGTACCTGTCTTTGCCCTTACGTTGGCTTTTGCCTTGGAGTTTCTCATTCTCTTCCTTAGTGTGCCATCTATACCAGCTATGGGTAGTGACTCGTATAGATAAGGATATATGTCGTCGTTGTTGAAGGCGTAGCGCAACATCATAACCTCTATCTCGGCAGTGGCGTAATTATACAGGGAAAGACCAGACCCATCAGCTACCCGCAATGCCTTATGGTCACCTCCAGCTTTCTTCACAACCATGTCCATTCTGCTTCTTGCACTTGCAGCCCCAGCATGGCTTCCTCCCTGTCGGTGCGCTATCTGGTAGAATACAGCCTCAGCATAGAGGTTGTTGCTTTTCTTCATCATTTTACCGAGCAATGCGGTAAGTGGACGCTCTATGCAACATAATATGGTTCCTCCATTAGTTGATGTGGATTGTTCCTTGCATGTTCCGTCAAGTACAATGTTCCTTTCTCTGAGAGAGCGGAGTAGGGACTCTACGAATCTGTCTTTCCCATTGACAAGCAACGGACTCAGCACGGGGTTGTCGTCGTCCCAGCACCATCCCTCTCCAAGCCTGTCATTGTCCTTGAATGACATGTCAGCATATATGTTCCCTACGATGGTGTCTGCGTTCAGGCTTTTAATGCTGTCGGCAAAAACATTTACGTCAAGTGAAGAGAATTCAGGGTCGAGGCATCCAATACAATACAGGTTGCCATTAATTATGCGTGTACTGTCACTCATGTTGCCTCTGTATCTTAGTTCTGTGCGCAGTTTATAGCCACTCCCCAGATAGTCGAGGGCAGAAATGGCAGTAAGTAGTTTCATTGTAGAAGCAGGTCTCATCCTTTGTCTCTCGTTGTGGCGGAATAAGACGGAGTCTGCGTCAAGGTCCCAGACCATGAGAGCCACCTGTGACGTTTCGAACAATCTGTCTGCCAATAAAGATTGCAGTCTGAGCCTTACAGCCTCTTCCCAAGGCAAGTGTTGAGCTATGCTGTCCTCTGGCAAGTCTAAATTACCAAGGCTGTCAACTGCCATGGTGTCAACTGCCAGAGAGTCATCATCGTTGTTTGTAGTGCCATCTATTAGAACGTCTTGTGCCTTAATGGTTGTGTTGAACGTGGCAAATGCGACTATGGCAAGTAATTTCAGAAGAATACAATAATGTCTTGTCATGCTGCAAATTTACAAAAAATAAACAATAGTAAGCCACTTGAAAGCGAGAAATAGTGTTTTATAAGGTTCATTGTTGAAAAAATACGAAAAGAAAGAACCATTATATCTCTATTTTTTGTAATTTTGTCGGTTGAAAAATATTTTTTAGTTGACGAGTCTACAAGTAAACCAGTTAATGGTGTTCATGGTTGTTGGCAAGCTCAAGCCATAAGAGTATCAACTTGTTAACCCGTTGACTTATTTACTTGTCAACTTAAAACTTGTATAACTTATGGTATATAAATACGACTTCCTCATAATTGGCGCAGGCGTTGCCGGTATGAGCTACGCATTAAAGGTGGCGAAGGAGAAGAAAGGAAAGATATGTATTATCTGCAAGACCTCTTTCGATGAGGCAAACACTTCTTTTGCACAGGGTGGTGTGGCTTCGGTCACTAACCTCGAAGTGGATAATTTTGAAAAACACATAGAGGACACCATGATAGCAGGTGATTTCATCTCCGACAGAGCTGCTGTTGAACAGGTGGTCAGGATGGCTCCCGGACAGATATGCGAGCTTGTGGAATGGGGTGTCAATTTTGACAGGAAGGCTAATGGCAACTTTGACCTTCATCGTGAAGGCGGACATTCAGAGTTCCGGATTCTTCATCATGCTGATGACACTGGTGCAGAAATCCAGAGAGGACTGATGGAGGCAGTACGTTCCAATCCATTTATAGAGATAAAGGAGAACCATTTCGCAGTGGAGATAATTACCCAGCATCATCTCGGAGTAGAGGTGACAAGGCGGACACCCGATATCGAATGTTTCGGAGCTTACGTGCTCAATCCTGCAACAGAGAAGGTGGATACCTATCTCAGCAAGGTTACGCTTATGTGTACTGGCGGCTGTGGGGCGGTGTATCAGACAACCACCAATCCTATTATTGCAACCGGTGACGGTGAGGCTATGGTTTATAGGGCAAAGGGCACAGTGGCAGACATGGAGTTTGTACAGTTCCATCCGACTGCTCTCTATCATCAGGGAGAGACCCATCCTGCTTATCTAATAACAGAGGCAATGCGTGGCTATGGTGGTATATTGCGATTGCCCGATGGAGAGACTTTCATGGAGAAATACGATGAGAGGCTTTCACTTGCCCCGAGAGATATTGTAGCGAGGGCTATCGACAAGGAAATGAAGAAGCATGGCCTTAACCATGTGTGCCTTGATGTCACCCACAAGAATCCGGATGAGACAAGACACCATTTCCCGAACATATACCAGAAGTGTCTGTCTATAGGTATTGACATTACAAAAAACTATATTCCCGTGAGACCAGCTGCTCATTATATGTGCGGAGGTATCAAGGTCAATCTCGATGGCTGCTCAAGCATTAAGAGACTCTATGCCATTGGCGAATGCTCATGCACTGGACTTCATGGAGGCAATCGTCTTGCATCCAATTCACTCATTGAGGCTGTCGTTTATGCAGAGACAGCAGCCCGTCATAGTCTTGAGCATATAGACGACTATTCCTTCAACACGGATGTTCCAGAATGGAATGATGATGGCACGATGACCAATGAGGAGAAGGTCCTCATTACACAGAGTGTTAAGGAAGTCGGTGAGATAATGTCCAACTATGTTGGTATCGTAAGGAGTGACCTTCGTCTCAAAAGGGCATGGGACCGACTTGACTTACTGTATGAGGAGACAGAAGCTTTGTTCAAGAGGGTCAAGGCAAGCCGTGACATCTGTGAACTAAGGAATATGATAAATGTCGGATATCTGATAACGAGGTGGGCTATTGAGCGTAAGGAGTGTCGTGGCCTCCATTTTACCACTGATTACCCTCTCCATGCCTACGACAAATGATTTTAGGTGAGGAGTTGTGTTAGGGAAGTTAAGAAGGAAGTTCTGAATGGGAGTTATGATGAGCCATTCCTTTTTAACTTCCTTCTTACTTCTTCTGCCTCCATTTATCTTCCTTTATTGCCTCTTTTTTATATTTGCTACTTCAGGAACTTGAGTAAATAAATTGAGGGCGTGTCACATTTATTTGATGTGAACACGCCCTATTATGAAAGGACTATATTATGACATGCAGAACATGCTTCTGCCAAATGTCCGTTTATATGTCAGTGATGATTAAAAGATTAATCAAGAACTATTGGCTTGTATTTAGGAACAAGAGTCTTCATCACTGTCCATCCGATGAGGTAAGCAACGGCGCAGATGCAGAAAATAATCATGTATCCGGCAGGTTTTCCCTCGAATCCCATGAATGTGAACGCAGCCCCCTGAGACTCGGCATAAGTAAACAATGTTCCAGAACCCTTGTTTATGAGGAATGAGCCTACGCCACCAGCCATAGAGCCAATTCCTGTGATGGTAGCTACAGCTGATTTCGGGAACATGTCTCCGGTTGTAGAGAAGATGTTGGCAGACCAAGCCTGATGTCCTGCGCCTACAAAACCTATAATGATGGCAGGCCACCATGCACTATACTGTCCCAATGGCTGTGCGAAGAGTGCCAGCATGGGGAAGAATGCGAATATGAGCATTGCAAGCATTCTGCCATGATATGGGTTCATGCCTTTTCTCTCGACAAACAGTTTTGGCAGATATCCACCGAACATGGAAAGTACTGTCACGATAGCATATAATGTGAATATGAGAGCAATACCCATGCTGGAGTCAGAAGTGTAACCATACTGATCGGAGAAATATGCAGGAGCCCAGAACAGGAAGAACCACCATACGCCATCTGTCATGAACTTGCCGAATACGAAAGACCAAGTCTGACGATAGGAGAAAGCTTGCAGGATACTCATCTGTTTTTCCTCTTGTACCTCTTTGGGAGCTGTCTCTTCCTCGTCGTCCTGATTTACATACATAAGCTCAGCCTCGTTTACGTGTTTGCTCTTTGCTGGTTTGTCATAAACGAAAATCCATATTCCAGCCCAGATGAATCCGAGTGCACCGATAATGATGAATGCCATTTCCCATCCTACAGCCTTTGCAATGAGTGGAATGGTTGCAGGAGCGGCAAGAGCTCCCACGCTTGCACCAGAGTTGAATATGGATGTTGCGAAGGCACGGTCTTTCTTGGGGAAATATTCTGCTGTAACCTTTATGGCAGCCGGGAAGTTGCCAGCTTCTCCAAGTGCCAGGACGCAGCGGCAGAAGAGGAATGCATACATGCTGATTGTGGATATCATTATGGCAGAATCGCCAGTAGCTCCAATAAGAGCCTCTTTTGAGGAGAAGTCTCCACCCATCCATCCTTCTGTGAATACTCCGCAGAAAGCATGGAGGACTGCACCGAGTGACCAAATGACAATAGCCCATAGGTAACCTTTCTTTGTTCCCATCCAGTCAACGAACTTACCAGCAAAGAGGTTGGCTACGGCATATAAGATAGAGAACACCGCCGTGATGTTTCCGTATGTTTCGTCGTTCCAATGGAATTCAGGAGAAATAAAGTCTTTCCATGTAAGAGAGAGAACCTGGCGGTCCATGTAGTTCACTGTTGTCGCAAAGAAAAGCATTGCGCACATCACCCAACGCCAGTTGGTCATTTTTGTAGTTTGTATTTTGCTCATTGTTGTTATTAGGTTATGATTGTCTTTAATAGATTACGTTATTTCAGGATATAATCTTCCTCATCACGTAGCGTGACGAGGAAGATGTTTCATTTATTCAAGGTCTGGAATCTTAACTACCTGCATGTCGTTGTATATGAGGTTTTCTCCTGCCATACCCCAGATGAATGTATAGTTGCTTGTACCAGCTGCACAGTGAATAGACCATTCTGGAGCTATGACAGCCTGCTCGTTGTTCAGCCATACAGGACGAGTCTCCTGTGGCTCTCCCATCATGTGCAGAATTTTTTGTCCTTCTGGTACATTATAATATATATATGTCTCCATCCTACGTGTGTGGGTATGTGCAGGCATGGTGTTCCATACAGAGCCTTCTTTCAGTTCTGTAATGCCCATCTGCAACTGACATGTGCGCACTCCAGCCACGCCGTCAATTATCATCTGGTGTATTACCCTGTCGTTGCTTTCTTTGAGTGAACCAGCGTGTATGTTGTTAGCCTCCTTTAGTGTCACCTTCTTTGTGGGATAAGTCTGGTGTGCGCAGGCACTGTTCATATAGAACTTTGCCGGGTTTGCCGGGTCGTTGCTTGCAAGTGTTATCTCCTTGTCGTTCTTCTCGTCTGCCCTACCCACGTATAGAGCTTCCTGGAAGTCGAGCACATACTCCTTGCCATCCACTGTTACAGTTCCTTTTCCTCCGATGTTTATGATACCCAGCTCTCGGTTGTCAAGGAGGCGTTTCTTGTCCTGTGGCTTGTCGGTATAAAGAGGAGCTATGGACGTGAGCTTTATGGGAGCAACTGTAGGCATTGCACCTCCTATAAGGAATCTGTCAAACAATGTGTATGTCCAGTTCACCTCCCCAGGAGCGAATACTTTTTCTATTGCGTATTCCTTTCTGATGCGTGCTGTTGTGTAGTGCTTTGCATCTTCCGGGTGACTTGCATACCTGACATTGTAGTTTGTGTATGCGTTTTCAGCCTTTACCTCGTAGCTTTTACAGCCACAGCCTTGTGCCGATGCCATTACCACGGCGAGGCACATTGATACAGTAATTACAATCCTTTTCATTATCATGTCTTTTTTCTTATTGTCGTTTTGGTTTATTATTTCTCTGTTCTTGCAGCCTTTTTCTCATCCTTTACTATCTGTCTGCGGTTGTACACCATCAATGCAATTGTTATTACGACAAGAATTGCAGGTCCGATGTATTTGAGATAGCATGTAAGTTTGTATATGCTCCATCCGATGAGTGAAGCAGCGAAATCAATAGCCCCGCCAGAGAATCCGTCTGGAATGTGTGCAGCCTTGTCCTGTGTTGCAGCATATACGGCGTTGGCTGCCAGTGTGAAGTCATCAGCCATGTCGGTAACGAAATATAATCCAATGACGAGAGCCACGAGACCTATTATAAATGTCTTTACAACGTTGCCTTTAGTGAATGGCAGGATGAGTGGGAAAAGGTAGAACATTCCCGCAAGTGATGCAAGCGGCAGGAACTGGTTCCCTGGTAGGAATACCGCAATGGCAAGTATGGTTGGTATGAGCAGCAGTGACACCACGAGTGTAGTGGGATGACCGATAACGAGGGCCGGACTCATGCCTATGCTTACCTTCTTGCCGTTGAACTTTTTGTTTACAAGGTCTTTTGTCTTTTCGGATATTGGCATCAGACCGTCAATAAACAGTTTCGTGATTCGTGGAATTAGTTCCATTACTGCACCCATGGTAACTCCCAGCCCGAGTATTCCTTTCACTTCGAGTCTTGCAGCCACACCTATTAATGCTCCAACGATGACTCCGAGTACCAGTGGCTCTCCCAGTACTCCGAATTTCTTTTTCATTCCCTCAGCGTCAATGTCAAGCTTGCTGAATCCTGGAATCATGTCAAGCAACTTGTTAATGACGATGGCGAAGGGCACGAAGCTCTGGCAGAAAGGCTGTGGTATGGATATACCGTCAAGGTTCTCGTAATAGCCTTGGAATTTGTCAGCTGTAAGGTCAGCCATTACAAGTGTTATGATATAGCATATTATTGCAGCGAAATATCCCCATGCGAGACTTTCACCCATTACGAAATACGCTACTGCTCCTATGAAGGCGAAATGCCAGTAGTTCCATAAATCAATGTTGACGGTTCTTGTTGTCTTGGTGATAAGCATCAGGAAGTTAATGCCGAGACACACTGGTATTATCAGTGCACCTACAGCTGTGTTGTAAGCAACGGCTGCCGCTGCCGGCCATCCCATGTCAAACACTTTAAGTTGCAGATGATAAATCTTTGATATTGCAGTCAGCGGGTCACTGAAATTGTTTGTCAACAGGGCTGTTACTATTCCAAGTCCCACGAAACCCACTCCCACATATAGTCCGGATTTAAGGGCTTTGCCGAATTTCATTCCGATGCACAGACCTATTATTGTGAAAAGGATAGGCATCATCACAGCAGCCCCAAGGCTGATAATGTAGCTAAAAACTTGTTCCATGTAATTTGATGATTTGTTATCTTTAGGTAGTTCTACGATTTTGCAAAGTTAGTGAAAGTCGAAGACAATACAAAATAAAAGACGAAGTTTTTTGTTTTTATTGTTGAGACGCATCCTAAATTATGTAAAGTTAGTGAAAGTCGAAGACAATACAAAATAAAAGACGAAGTTTTTTGTTTTT
>CAMCLD010000004.1 GCA_945875635.1 uncultured Prevotella sp. | reverse complement strand
CTGTAGAACCGATGAGCTTTATCTCCGGGTGTACCTTGCGGATGGCATCGACAAATAGTTTAAGGCGCTTGGTGAAGGCGGGGTTGTCCTTATAGTCCCACTGCTCGTTGCCCACGCCGAGATACTTGAGGTTGAACGGCTCTGGGTGTCCCATGTCAGCGCGCAGCTTTGCCCACTTGTTGGTGGCAGGGTCGCCATTGGCAAAGTCGATGAGGTCGATGCAGTCGTCGATGTATGGCTGCAGCTGGTCGAGCGGCACATGTACATGGGCCTCATTCTTGATGTCGTTCTGATACTGGCAGCTCATGCCGACATTGAGAACAGGCAGCGGCTCGGCACCGATTTCCTCAGCAAGCTGGAAATACTCATAGAAGCCAAGTCCGTAAGACTGGAAGTATTCCGGGTAGTAGCGGTGGGTGAAGGTATAGTGCCAGCGGTTCTCATTGAGTGGACGGTTCTCTACCGGGCCAACAGTGTTCTTCCACTGATAGCGTGTTGCGAGGTCGGTACCCTCAACGATACATCCTCCAGGGAAGCGGAACACGCCAGGATGCAGCTGTTCCAGCGACTCGGCAAGGTCCTTGCGCATACCATTCTCGTGTCCCTTGTAGGTGTCGACGGGGAAGAGGGAGATATGCTCAAGGTCGGTAGTAACCTTGGCGTCGCCCCAGATACGGATATGTGCCTTGTCGAATGTCCTCTTCGACTTGAGGACAACAGTGTATTTCTTCCATTCCTTGCCTGCAACGTCGAGGCCGGCATTGCATATCTTCTGGTCGTTGGTCATGGAGGCATTATCTACAAGGTCTATCCACAGCTTGGCGGTACCGCCATCGGGAACCCTTGCCCATACAGAGAAGCGGTAGTCGGCATTCTCCTTAAGTCCGATGCCGAAGAATCCCTCGTTCTCAATCATGGTATGTTTCTCGCGGTGTCCAGATGGAGCGAGGCGCACATAGTGAGGATTTCTGTCGAATGGTCCGTCATCCTTTATGGACACCTTGCCGGAGATAGTCCAGCCGGCATAATGGTCGGGGAACTCAAACGAGCGGTTCTTGATAAGCTCGGCATAGAGGCCGCCGTCGGCGGCATAGTTGATGTCCTCGAAGAAGATACCATACATGGTGGATGGAATGGGAGCACCAACCTTAGTGGTGTTGATGTCGAACTGATGCTGCGCATAGGCTGGCGATGCCATGAATGCCGATGACAGCAGGATAGAGAGGAATGTTGATTTTCTCATTGTTATTGTTGGTTTTAGGGTTAATTGTTTTGTGGGTTCGAGGGTGATAGAGAAGATAGAGAAGATAGATTTAATAGAGGGCTATCGCTTCTATCTTAACGTGAGTTCGACGAAATATAAGTGCTTGAAAATTTGGTGATTAGCGAAAATTGTTGTAACTTTATAGTGTTGAAATACAAAGAATTACAAACAATAATCGCTATGATCACCGAGGACAAAGTTACAGAATTATTTTGTATTGCAGATGATTTTTGCAAATTTTTTGATGCCATGATGGAAAAAAGAGAATCAAGGGACAGGTTCCTGATTCTTGTCTGTCTTGTGAATTTTCAATCCTCTGGGAAGGGTTCGAATTCATCAAGGGAACAAGCGGTGAATCCAGCTAGCCTTCTGTGAATGATTCACATGCCATTCCCCTAATTGAATATAGATGTATCAGGACAGTTTCACTGACCCTCCCTTAACACCTTCACCCCATCACTCTTCCTAATATCGTATCTCGATATGTATTGAAGATATTTGGTTTAAGCATCACATAGTTAGTTAAGCTTTCAAGAAATTCCAATTCGAACACAAGACGCGGGTCTTTGTCTTCCGATTCGGGATAAATCTCTGCTTTGTTGCCGATACGTGCAATGCGGATAAGATACAAGTCCTTCACACCCTTCCCCTTGATGTACGGCATAAAGTAATACAGCTTGTTGAGAGCCACGGTTGAAGGAAATCCCTTTGTCTTTCCTGTATAGTAAATCTTGGTCTGACTTCTGTCAAGGAAATAGTCGGTATTGTCGGGTTTCACATATCCTATGAGAAGACTCTTGGTCATGTCGAGCTGATAGTTCTTTTTTGGCTTGTTGACCTTTAGCTGAGGTTCGAGTTCGGCAAAAAGGTCAAGATTCAGCTTAGGTTGAGCATCACGGCAAGTATCAATAGGATGAGTCGAAACAGGTTCATTCTCATAGATGAAACGATATAGGCTCTTGCCAATCTGTTGCACGATGCCACACACCAACGCATTTCCCATCAGGAATGCTCTTCGTCCGTCGGTTACGTCGGGATGGCAGGTATGGTTATCGGGGAACATATTCAGACGTTCGAGCTCAAGAGGAATCAGTCGGCGATAGCGACCTGAAGGAGTCATGATGACATGCTTGAAACGAGATGCAGCAGCACCTCCTTCACCGGTAATGATGGTGCGAGAAGGCTTGTCCAAAGCATCAGGGAATGCCATTCCTCCCTCAGAGAAAATATACTTGAATCCTTCTTTCGAAGTGCGTTCAATCTTCTTGGCTCCCTTCTCATATTCCCACTTTGCCACTTCCTCGTCTGGAATGAAGAATTCTTCTGGGACAAGCGACTCATCAATCACGTTACCACCTAGAGTCATTGTCGGACCATCATATACTGCTTCAGCGTCGATTGAATATACACAACGGTTGCGCATGATGCCCGCATTGCCGAATGGGCTGTCCTTGCCTGCCTTGTTGAAATTGTCGGACACCTCCTTGATGGAGCCTTCGATTTCAAATTCCGAGAGAGTATCGTCTTTTGGACTGAATAGGAATGCCTTGGCCATTACTCCTTCATACAACACCCAGTCTTTCAGTTCCTGAACTTGGTTGGCGACATGAGAATCCTCGCGATAGCCGACAATGTATGTTCGGCGGCGGCGCTGTGGCATTCCATAGTCGGCAGCATTGATTACTCGCCATTCTACGGTATATCCAAGGTCAGCAAGCGAGGCAAGAATGATGGCAAAGTCGCGTCCTCTCTGTTTGGCAGGCGATCCAAGGAGACGGTCAACATTCTCGAAAAAGATGTAGTTCGGACGGTTTTCACCCTTCTCGTCAAGTATGCGGTAAATCTGCCACCACAACACACCCTTCTTGCCTTCTATGCCTCCCGAGCGGCTCAATGTCGAAGCCACGGAATAGTCCTGACAAGGGAAGCCTCCTACCAGAAGGTCGTGATCAGGAATCTCTTTGGTCGGAATGGTGTTGATGTCTTTGTTGCAATGTCCTTGATTACCGAATCTGGCTCTATAGACGAGCGATGCATCCTGATGCGTTGTCGATGGTTCCCACTGGTTGTTCCAGATGGTTTCGTAGGCATCAGAAGCTCCTTCCAGTCCTATTCGGAAACCTCCGACACCGGCAAACAATTCTACAACCCTTATTATATTATCGTTTCTTTTTGGCATTGTCTTAGATATATGAAATTTCTTGTAACTTTTTTGCTATATATGAACCCTTGAGCCAGAAAAATTGTGGCAGCATCCTGATGCCATTCACGCATTCTGTTCTTGACTTTTCGTTGGAGTCGTCAGCTCCACCGCGTAAGAACACCAGATATTCAGAACTCTTGGGGAAGTTTGGAGCTCCGACATAAGAGCCGCTTCTGTTCACGACCTTGTTGCCGTCCTTGTCGTATCTATATTCCCATTCAAGTTCGTTGTGGTGAATCAGTCTTCGCGAATCGTTCCACGTTCGCCTTACCTCTTTCTCGATGAAGTCTTCATCGAAGGCGAAGCGCTTGAACCCTTCGAAAGTCGTTTTGCTCTTGTCTTGGCTGTCATGCTCGCAGAATATCGGACAGAGGAAGCTGTGTTCGCAGAAGTAGCCATAGACATCCGACTCTTCAAAGTCTGCATCTCGGTCCGCCCATTCTTCAAAATCTATCAGCTTGAGTTTCATGTCTTCTGTCCTGCCACCATTGGGTGTGATGGTGATGGTCTTGGCAATAATTCCGGCTTTTGAGAAGTCGGAAATCTGGTTGAGTCTCTTGCAATCCGTGCCGAACATACGGATTACGCATTTTGCGGCAACGTCTTTAGAGTCGAAGTCGATGCCAAGCATTTCTTTCAGCTGCGGCAATGTCTTGCCACAGAATCTCATCGACAGCTCATGACACCTCTTGTCCAGTTGTGCGAAGCTTGAGAAAGATTCGCTCAACACTATTTCGCTCTTTGCCCTGCTCTTGTCGAAATGTCCACGGACAATATAATCGACAAAAGTCTTCTTGAGCCTATATCTTGGTTTTTGATAAGACCCTGAAGATTTCTTTTTGAAGCCTGGCACCAGTTCTATCAGCAACAGATTTGGGCGCAGGATATGAGTAAAGCCTACCAGACGTTCGTTTCTGCTATCAGCGTCAAGACATTCTGTATAGACCTTCTGCAAGTGGTCGCGTACAATCTCCCAGTCGTTTCGAAGTTTGGCTTTCTCTTCCTCCGAAAACGAATTGTAGCAATAATCGACAATAGGGAACTTTGCGTAGCCCGATGCAGTAACGACATCGTAGGATTTATATTCGTAGAACACAATCAGCAGTCGTTCGGACTTCTCCCAGAAATGCGAGGTGCTGAAATCTGTCTGTATCGATGGCTCAAAAGTAACACCAGTTATGCTGATTCCTTCCTTGGCCCTTAGAAAAGCATTGTAAGCATCGCCTGTCTTTCCTCTTGCGTTTTTCAGTTCACTCTTAGGGATGCGAACGCCAGTCGTCTTCAGTTCTGTCAGCAATCCATCAATCTCTATGTCACACTCTTGGTTGCTGTCTCGCTCATAACCAAACACCGACTGCTCAATCACATCGCCAGCAATGCCCGTAATCTTTTCATTCTTCAGAGTCCGATCGAACTGATGAGATTTGTCAACCTCGCCTAAAGTCTTGCCTTTGGCTGCTTCCAGTATCGAATAGACCTGAGCCCTTGTGAATTTTCGGTCGTCAGTTACTGCCATCGTATAATTATTTAGGATATTATGTTTTCAGTCTTCAAATGGCAAATATAAGAAAATATTTCCAATTATTCGCAAAGTCATTCTTATTTTTGGGACTTGTTCATTGATTTTACAATTATGACTCATTCTTTGTGACGTTATGAGGCAAATATAAATGCGTTTTGGGGATAATCAGAGATGTTCTGTGAAATTCGGAGACGGACTTTCAAAATTTGATAGCCTATCGGTGTTCGGTCAATATCTGATTATGGCGGTATAAATGTGCCACTTGTAACTGTTTGAAATGTGTAGTGTCCTAAAAAGGGTTGAATGGATTTTGGCTTAACCCCTATTATGGATTGAATAAGTTGTCATAGTTGTCAAACTCATTTTCTATTTCCAAAAACACTGTAGTACCCTAAAATAGTTGAATGGATTTTGCAGATTATCAGTGCATATGATGCAAAAAACGTAGAGTGTAGGGTGCTGCGCAAGCTGGCGTATATACAAATAATGCGAAGAAAACTCGTTCGTGGATGAAGCCTAACGTCTTCATGGCGCCTGTCACGGTAATGACAGCCGTCTGTCACGTTGTGACAGGCGGCGATACATAGGCTATCTTTGTCAATAACAAATAATTGACGAAGCGAGTGGATGACATTGCGCCCGATTCCAACCTGAGAGGTGTTTATTTTTTTCGAAATATATGAGAAGCCATTTTTACGGAGTGTGATGACAGAATCAACAGCAGTATAAATACAAATATATGTAGGATTGTGTCTTGTTCCAGTTGCAGGCTATTCCATAAACTGTTCTGTATCCTCAACAATGGCATGTGAAGAAGAATGATACTCCACAGTCGCCACCGAAATCGAAATGCGCGTCATTGTAATGTGATATTACGACAAGCATTACGAAAACAAACCTCAAAGACTGTAACGTGCGTATCATCTTTAAGTTTTTATGGATTTATTTCTTTCCAAGAGACTTTATCCATTTTAGTGGTTTCTTCAAGATTTCCTTGATAGGATTGACCTTCTTCTCCTTGACGGCAAAATGCTCTGATATGGCATATTTTTTTGATTTAGCCTTGCTCTCTTTGTCACTGCCTTTCCTTGTCTGCGGTTTCTTCTTTCGTGTCTTTGTCTTCTTTACTTCATTTGCATCGTTGTCAGCAACGGTCTTGCCTTGGTGTCTGTTGCGTTTCTCTTTGGCAACCTCGTTGGTCGATGCTTCGTTCTTGTTGTTTCTTCTTGGTTTTCTTTCTTCACGCTTCTCGTTGCCTGCAGACTGACTTCTTGCAGGTTTCTTGTCGTTCTGTTTCTCGTGCTTGTTTCTGGTTTCCTTCGAGGCTTTGGCTTTTCCTCCTCTGCTGTCTGTGTCACCCTCTGCCTTTGTCACGGAATTGTTTCCTGACTCATCAGTGCGTTTTCTCGGTTTGTGTTTATGGGCAGTCTTGTCTCTGTCCTTCTGCCTCCTGCTTTTTGCAGAGGTCTTTCCCTTCATTGCTATATATTCTGGTGACTCTCCCAGTTTCTCAGGCAATGGCATCTTCTCCACAGTAATGCCAAGGAATTTCTCTATTTGCTGGAAATAATAGATGTCACTTTCGCTAACAAGGGTAATGGCACATCCGTTTCTGTCAGCCCTTGCTGTCCTTCCAATCCTGTGTACATAGTCCTCGCTGTCTCTTGGTACATCGTAATTGATGACCATTGTGATGTCATCGATGTCAATTCCCCTTGCGAGAATGTCAGTAGCCACAAGAACATCTATTTTCCCGCTCTTGAATTTGAACATCATTTCGTCACGACTTGCCTGGTCCAAGTCAGAATGCATTTCACCACTGTTGATGTGTTTCTGTGTCAGTGAAGCGTTTATTTGTTTTACCTTTTGTTTTGACCCAGAGAAAATTATTACCCTGTTGAGGTTTCCAGCCTTGAAAATATCCTTTATGATTCCCATTTTCTGAGTCTCGTAGCATACATAAGCAGTCTGTCTTATTTTCTCTGCCGGTTTGCTGACAGCCAGTTTTATCTCAACAGGATTCTTGAGCAATGTCTTTGCAAGTTGTTCGATTTTATCGGGCATAGTGGCAGAGAACATTATAGTCTGGCATGTACTTGGCAGGTATTTAGCTATTTTCAGGATGTCGTCAGAAAATCCCATGTCAAGCATTCTGTCCGCCTCATCGAGAATGAAAAATGAAACTTTGCTGAAATCCACGTTTCCAAGACTCATGTGAGATATAAGTCTTCCTGGTGTTGCAATGACTACATCCGCTCCAAGCGACAGGCTTTTCAGTTCCTGGTCATATCTTGTTCCGTCGTTTCCTCCATATACGGCAATGCTGCTCACCCCGTCAATATAATAACTGAATCCCTGCATAGCCTGGTCAATCTGTTGCGCCAGTTCCCTTGTGGGTGCCATGATAAGGCAGTTGATGGAGTCTTCCGGATATTCGCCTGAGTCGAGTTTGCTGAGAACAGGCAGTAGATAGGCAGCAGTCTTGCCTGTTCCTGTCTGAGCGACACCCAGTACGTCGTGTCCTTTTAGAATTTCAGGAATGCATTTCTCCTGCACGGGAGTGCATTTGTGGAAATTCATGTCATATAGTGAATCAAGAACATTATCGTTCAAGTCTAATTCTTCAAAATTCATTTACAATATAAAATTTATAGTTATACAAATAAATTAATTTGGAGCTTTCCTGTAGCAGAAATACGCTACTGCCGCAAAAATGATGTTTGGTATCCATGCAGCAAGCATAGGAGGAGTGTCTGCCTTTATTGCGAAAGTAGAGCTGACAGTCTGCAACATTATGTAAGTGAAACTCAAAGCCAGTCCGATGCCAAGATACAGGCCCATGCCACCTTTCCTCTTTCTTGAGGAGAGAGATAGTCCTATGGTGGTGAGTATGAACGAAGCGAACGACATGGCAATTCTCTTGTGGTATTCCACCTCATACTGTACTACATTCCCAGAACCTCTTGATGTCTGTTTGGAAATATACTCCAGAAGTTGAGGACTTGTGAATGTTTCCTGTTGTCCTTTGGAATATACGAGGTCTGTTGGTTCCATCATGATGACCGTATCTTTCACAGCACCACTTGTAATGTGTTCTTTCAAGCCCTTGAGAGTCCTTATCTTCCAGTTTGTCACTTTCCAGTGATACTTGGAATCGGATATTGTATCATAGCTTATCTCTGTGGCAGTAAGATGACTTACTACTTTCTTGTCCTCAAATTTGTCAAGACAGAAGCCATAGCCTCTTTTCTTGTTGTTGTCATAATGTTGTATGTAGGCAATGACTCCGCTTTCTACCTGAAGCTGCACATTCTCAGCAGTACTGTTTTTTTTCTTGTTCTTATATATTGTCTCAAAGTTCTGTCTTACTATTGTTCCATGCGGTATGATATATGCTCCGAGATAGAAGGTGAGGGCAGAGATTAGGACACATGAAATCATGTAAGGTCTCATCAGTCTTCTGAATGACATTCCAGCCGCCAGCATGGCTATTATCTCCGAATTGCCTGCCAGTTTGGACGTGAAGAATATTACGGCAATAAACACAAAGAGTGGACTGAAGAGGTTTGCGAAGTAAGGTACGAAATTGGCATAATAGTCGAATACGATAGCTTTTAGGGGAGCATGGTACTGACTGAATTTTGCCAGATTCTCATTCACATCGAATACGATAGAGATTGATATTATGAGAAGGATGGCAAAAAAATATGTTCCAATGAACTTGCGGATGATATACCAATCGAGAATACTGAGATATCTTAAAGGGTTGATCCATGACAGCTTTTGTGCCACGGTCCTTATCACAGGGTATGCTTTTGACCAGAGTTTTTTCACCCATGCAAGGTGTTCCTTGGTCCTTGTCATAGCATTTCCGACTTTCTCTATGAACATATTCATTCTCATATTCGTCACAAGTATGTTATACCCTTCTTCCTAATTGGTCGATTATTGACCGTTTCCATACAGTGAAGTCGCCTTGTATTATATGCTCTCTTGCATCTGTTACGAGTCGAAGATAGAAGGCGAGATTATGAATGCTGGCAATCTGCATGGCAAGCAGTTCCTGTGCTTTGAACAGATGGTGTAGATATGCTTTTGTATAAAATCTGTCAACGTGGCATCCATCAGGGTCGATAGGGGAGAAGTCCATTTCCCATTTCTTGTTCCTCATGTTCATCGTTCCCTCATAAGTAAAGAGCATGGCGTTTCTTCCGTTGCGTGTAGGCATGACACAGTCGAACATGTCAACACCTCTTTCTATTGCTTCAAGTATATTTTGCGGAGTGCCCACGCCCATCAGGTATCTTGGCTTGTCCTTTGGCAGGATTCCGTTTACAATCTCTATCATTTCGTACATCACTTCTGTAGGCTCGCCTACGGCAAGTCCGCCAATGGCGTTTCCGTCTGCGCCCTTGTCTGCCACATGTTTGGCGGCATCAATGCGCAAATCTTTATATGTGCATCCCTGCACGATAGGGAAGAGTGTTTGCTCGTAGCCGTAACAAGGTTCCGTTTCATCCATTCTCTTAATGCACCTGTCAAGCCATCTTTGTGTGAGTCTAAGACTGTTAGCCGCATATTGATAATCGCTTTCTCCTGGCGGGCACTCATCGAATGCCATTATGATGTCGGCACCGATAGTCCTTTCTGTATCTATTACATTCTCTGGAGTGAAGAAATGTCTTGAGCCGTCAATGTGGGAACGGAACTCGCATCCTTCTTCTTTCAGCTTCCTTATACCTGTAAGTGAGAACACCTGAAAACCGCCGGAATCAGTAAGGATAGGCTTGTCCCATCCGTTGAATTTATGTAGTCCACCTGCTGCTTTCAAGACATCAAGTCCTGGACGAAGATATAGATGATAGGTGTTTCCAAGTATAATCTGCGCTTTAATCTGTTCGTGCAACTCGCTGATGTGAACACCTTTAACAGATGCGCATGTACCCACGGGCATAAAGATAGGAGTCTTAATCTGCCCATGGGCTGTTGTTATCAGTCCAGCACGTGCATCACTTCCGTTGTCTGTATGCTGTAGTAGGAACTCCATTATTTGTCTTCGCTTTCTTCGTTATAGGTGATATTTACCGCATTCTCCACTTTCTCGTCTGTCAAGGCGAAATCCCATACGTCCTGAATGTTTTCAACGTAATGGAACTCCACGCCGTTGACATATTGAGTTGGTATTTCCTCAATATCCTTCTTGTTTTCCTTGCAGATGACGATGTCTGTTATGCCAGCTCTCTTGGCTGCAAGAATCTTCTCCTTGATGCCACCGACAGGCAAGACCCTTCCCCTGAGGGTTATTTCTCCTGTCATGGCTGTGTTCTTTCTGACTTTGCGCTGGGTTAGGGCAGAGGCAATGCTTGTAGCTATGGTTATTCCGGCTGAAGGGCCATCTTTTGGTGTTGCACCTTCTGGCACATGTATGTGTACATTCCAAGTGTCGAACACCCTGTAGTCAACATCGAGTTTGTCGGCATGTGCCTTTACGTACTCGAGAGCTATGACGGCTGACTCCTTCATTACGTTTCCGAGATTGCCGGTAAGTGTCAGCTTGCCGTTCTTTCCCTTGCTCAGGGAAGTCTCAATGAACAAAATCTCTCCGCCAACACTTGTCCATGCAAGACCAGTTACCACGCCGGCATAGCTGTTTCCTTGATAGATGTCTCTGTAATATGGTGCTTTTCCTAAAAGGTTCTCCAAGTCAGCTGGTGCTACTGTAGTATATTCCAACACGCCATCTGTCGCAATTTTCAAAGCCATTTTCCTCATAGCCTTGTTTATCTGCTTTTCCAGCTGTCTGACACCACTCTCACGGGTATATTGTTCAATAATCCTTTCCAGAGTTTGTTTGCTGAATTTAATTTTTGGATTATGCTCTTTCAGTCCGTTCTCTTTCAACTCCTTAGGAAGCAGATGCCTTTTCGCAATCTCTATCTTCTCCTCTGTGATATATCCGCTTACCTCAATAATCTCCATCCTGTCAAGCAGTGGTCTTGGAATGGTGCTTATGTCGTTGGCGGTGGCTATGAACAGCACTTTGGAAAGGTCGTAGTCAACGTCCAGATAGTTGTCGTGGAATGCGTTGTTCTGTTCCGGGTCAAGTACTTCAAGCAGTGCCGATGCCGGATCACCGTTGATAGTGTTCTGGGTAACCTTGTCTATCTCGTCAAGAATGAACACCGGGTTCGACGAGCCTGCTTTGAGGAGACTGCTTATGATTCTTCCAGGCATGGCACCGACGTATGTTCTCCTGTGTCCTCTTATCTCTGATTCATCATGAACACCGCCGAGTGACATCCTGACATATTTCCTGCGCATGGATTCTGCCACACTCTTTCCAAGACTTGTCTTTCCGACGCCGGGAGGACCATAAAGACAGAGGATAGGCGATTTGAGGTCGCCTCTGAGTTTCAGCACGGCTATATATTCCAGTATTCTCTCCTTGACCTTCTCCATTCCATAGTGGTTCTTGTCAAGCATTTTTCTTGCTCTCTTCAGGTCAAGGTCGTCTGTCGTATATTCTCCCCACGGCAGTTCCGTCATCATTTGAAGATAATTCAGCTGTACGCTGTATTCAGGACTGTGAGGGTTCATGGTGTCAAGTTTGTCAAGCTCCTTATGGAAGACCTTGTCAACCTCTTCACTCCACATTTTGCCCATGGAAGCTTTTTCAAGCTCTATCTTGTCATAGCTGCCTTCTCCTTTTCCGAGTTCCTCTTTAATGTTTTTTATCTGCTGTTGCAGGAAATACTCTCTCTGCTGTTCGTCAAGGTCCTCGCGTGTCTTGATGTGTATGTCCCTTTTTAGTTTCAGCAGCTGAACTTCCTTGTCAAGAACTTTCAGCAGTTTGAAAAGACGTTTCTTGGCATCGTTTTTGTTCAGAAGCTCCATCTTGTCCTCAACAGTGAATGGGAGGTTGGCGCATAGGAAGTTTACGGCCATAATCTGGTTTCCCATCTTGTTGAACGACAGTATAGACTCATCAGGAATCTCATCGTTGAGTTTTATGTATGTAGGAGTCTCAGACTGAAGATATTCAAAAGCAGTGTCGTATTCTTTGTCTCCCTTTTTTATTCCTGTTTCCGGTATGGCTTCAACATATCCCCTCATGTAAGGATCAATAGCCGTTATAGATGTTAGTCTGCATCGGCACAGTCCCTGTACGAGAGCCGTCTTGTTGCCTGAGTTGTCTGGTATGTCAAGCACTCTCAGTACTTTTGCATAAACTCCGGTCTCGTAAATGTCGTCACCCATAGGATTGTCGTTGTCGGCATCTTTCTGGCAGAACAGGGCGAAAGTCGAGTTTTCGTCTTTCGACATCTCTCCAAGAAGTCTCAGACTTGCTGGTCTGCCAACAAGTATCGGCATTATAATTCCTGGAAACAGCACAAGGTTACGTGTTGCCAGAATAGGTATTTCTGTATCTATGTTAGGATTAAGCATCGCTGACAGGTCGCCCTCATAGTCTGCTATCATCTGAAATCCTGTTTTTGTTCTTCTGTTCATGTTATAATGTTATTCTTAGAGTTTGCAAAGTTAATACAAAACAATTGAATTACCTAAGAATTGTATGTCATTTGCTAAAATAAAAAGACCGGAACAAGGGGTGTGGCGTTTCAGGTTCCTCCGTAGGAGAGAATCATGTGGCATACCAACCTTATTCCGGTCTTCGGATTATCTAATATCAAATACTATTTTCGATTCCGCATACCCACGGCTTATATTGATAATGTCAAACCTGTGTGTTGGCAGAGGAAAATTAGCCGAGATACTTCATCAGTATTTTGGCGTTTCCTGAATCCCTGAGTTTTGCAATGCTCTTTTCTCTAATCTGTCGTACGCGTTCCCTTGTGAGATTAAGTTTGTCACCTATCTCCTCAAGTCCTTTCTCGTGTCCGTCTATACCGAAACATTGGCAAATTATGGTATATTCCCTTTCCTTGAGTACCTTCTTGAGAACTGACTTCAGTTCAAGTGCCATACTCTCATGGTCAACCTGCTTGTCTGTGCGGCTGTCGTCACCACTTGGCATGACGTCGAGCATGCAGTTGTCCTCTCCATCTTGGAAAGGTGCATCAATAGACACGTGATGACCATCTGCCATAAGGCTCTGACCAATCTTTTCCTCGTCGATTTTCGTGGCATCTGCAAGTTCTGACACGGAAGGATGTCTCTGGTTCTCCTGCTCGAACTTGTTTATTTCATGGTTTATCTTGTTAAGAGAACCAACCTGATTGAGTGGCAACCTAACTATTCTGCTTTGCTCGGCTATTGCCTGCAGGATACTCTGTCTAATCCACCACACTGCGTATGAAATGAACTTGAATCCCCTTGTCTCGTCAAACTTCTGAGCTGCCTTTATCAATCCTATGTTGCCTTCATCGATAAGGTCTGTGAGGGTCAATCCCTGATGCTGGTACTGTTTTGCCACAGACACCACAAAGCGAAGGTTTGCCGTTACGAGTTTGTCTTTTGCCCGCTCGCCTTCAGGACCGCCTTTCTTTATCTTCTGTGCAAGTTCTATTTCCTCATCTATGGATATAAGTGGAGCTCGTCCTATTTCGACAAGGTACTTGTCCAAAGCCTCGCTTGAACGATTGGTGATGCTTTTCTGAATCTTAAGTTGTCTCATTATTATCCTTGGAATATATAAACTTCTGAAATTCAAGTTCTTAATTGCATTTTATGCAAAATCAGTGCAAAATTACAAAAAAATCAGATATCATGCACGATAATTCTGTTAAAAAAAACAAAGGATGATGGGTTTAAGGGGTTAAGGCGAAACTTGAATTAATAATTTTTGATAATGTAATCATGTTTCTCCCTTTCTTCTTTGTTCAGAGGCTTTTTCCTGAACAAGTCAAATAAATTAAATGATATTCCTGATGGATGTGTGCCGTAGTCTTTCGCATCCTTAGTCCAGCTTTTTATCTTGTCTCTAACGAAGGGTCGCTTGCCCCATACTACTACCTCGCCAATGGTGGTGAGTCTTGGCAGTAGTCTTATGGTATCGTTCATTTCCTCTTTCGTCAAAGTTATGGACAGGTATTTTCCGTGAGAAATGGTGGCACTCTTGAAATCTGTATATATGTAGAATTCACCCATCCAGTTAGTTGTATATTTCTTGCCGTTGTCAGTGAAGATGTTGACATCTCTTACAGGCAGTCCATCGTCTATGCTTATAATCACTCCTCTTACCTGAGCTTTGACGCTTTGGCTCAGGTATATGGTTATAATGATTATGAAATAAGCATATTTAGCCATAGGCATCATGATTTCATACAAATCTTGAGTAGCACACCATGTCAGCCATTACCAGAATGTCTGTGTTTGATATCTCGTTGGAATGCAGTATGTTCCTGTCATTGTTAAATGTCTCTATAAGTTTTTCCTGAGTGATGGTATAGTCGCATTTTTCCATATAGGTTCTGAACAATTCCACGGCATCGGCAATATTGTTCCTAATCCATTGGCAGTACCCACCATTGAGAAAGTCATCGGCTTTTGGATTGTCGCATTCAATTAAATCCGTATAGTATCTCCATGCTTTGTCGTGGTCGCCTTTTGTAAGCAGTGCCCATGCAAGGATGCGCTTGACGAGTGTATCTTCACCATTCTCATACAAAAGTCGGAATAGAACATCCATTGACTCATCCGTCCTGCCTGTCTTTATGAGTGATACACAATAGTTTAGAGTGGCTGCAAGACTGTTTTCGTTTATCTCTTCCAGCTTTCCATAAGCCGTTGCTGCTGTTGCGTAGTCTTCGGTATAGATGCTTGCCTTTGCCAATCCTCTCAATGACATCACGTTGTCGGGATTGGTTTCCAGAGTCCTGGCAAAGAGCCTTACAGCCTTTTGATAGTCTCTGTCTTTCAGCAAGGCCCATGCGTGAAGCTGCATTGCTGTTATGTCATCCCCATAGTTGCACGATTCCATAAGGGCAATCAGTTCTGTCCACTTTTTCTTCTTGGCGAGAAATCTTCCAAGTTCCAGTCTCTCTCTCTCCATGTGCTTTGAGAACAAGGGATGTATAAAGAAAAACCACATTTTCCTTTTGGATTTGTCGGAGTCAAAAGGATTGCGCATGTCGTCTTTCATTGGAGAAACCTTATAGAATCTGTATATATCCTGCAGGTATAGTCTTCTGACAATGGTTGCACTTCCATTGTTGTCGTTTTTCTGCATCTCCGCCATTGCCGCCTGTTCTGCTGTCATGGCTTCAAGTACCTGTTTCGGCAGTTTTTTTATCCATTCCGAGACGACGAATGCAAAGGAATACTTGTCGGAGTCACAGAAATGACCGGCTTTGAGTATGGAATCGTTAATCCTTCTGAACTCTTCGCTTTCTTTCTGCTCTTTCAAGGCTGGGTGTTCCTGAGAATAAAGGCAGAACCAGTTGGACATGGTTGAGAAGAAGGGGAAAGACTTCATTTTAGAGAATCCGCCGTAAAAGATGTCTGAACCGGATTGCTGCATGTCCATAATCTTCTTGATGCCTTTCTCTATCTCTTCCTGTCTCTTGTCTTCTGCCTCCGGATGCAGTATGTCGCGCATTATGTCCTCGTCTTTCTCAACGATGCCGAATTCTGTTATTTTCAGATTGTTGTTCTTGACAATATTGGGTAATACGTCTTTCTGAATGGTTCTGTGGTCTTTTTCTGCATCGATGCACAGGAAAGTCTGTTCCTGTAGTTCAAGCAGTTCTTTTCTTACTTCTTCGTTTTGCAACAGTCCTTCCAGTGTGTCGCAGACATCAGTGAAAAGTGACATGTCCTGACATGTTCCATAGGCTATGCCTGTGAGAGCTCTTTGCTTTATTCTCTCGTCCGAACATCCTGTATATACATTTATCAATGTCTGCAGTTTCCTTGGGTCCCACTGGTTGATGAGTCCCGTGTTGATGGCTGCAGTAATGATTACGGCATCATCAATTGTTATAAGTCCCGATGTAAGGAGAGTTGTGTAGAACTCCATCTCACCCTTGTTCCATTGCAGTGATGTCCATATATGGCAGAACAGTTTGTTCATGAAAACAAAGTGTCTTTCGTTTTCCTCTTGTTTGTTACCGCTGATGTTGAGTGCGGAAATGGCAAGGTCAGCCATGTGTCTTTCCAACACACTCTTTATCAAGTCGAGTGAGCTTCCGGTATTTCCGGCAGTCTTTACCGCCGCAACATAATAGACAAGTGTTTTCTGTCTCCATCTTGTTTCCATGTCTGCCACTGTCGTGTAGAGCCTTCTCAACAAATCATGGTATTGTTCTTCCATGTTTCGGTCTCTGTACCCAGTGTGTATGAATCTCAGCATGGTGCCATAGTCCTTCTCTATTCTATCCATGTCATCGTATGGGTAGAAATCTCTGAAGTCAGTAGCCATGCTCTTCATTCCATCTATTGCCGCGCCGAGTGTGTGGCGTGATACAATATTATATAATATGGTGTCGATTTTATTCAATACTTCAGCCATTATTTCTTTGTCTTAATCAGTCGGCGGCGTGCTGCTTCCAAATCGGCGGGATACGGAGAGTGCGCCTTGTCGTATTTCTGTCTTGGAAGTTTGCCTATTATGTTCTGGGTAACACCCATATATTTTCTTATAATGTCTGAATAGTGGGCTATACCATTCTTTTCTATGAGTGTGCAAGCCTTGTCGTATGCTTTTATAAACTCATCTATCTGTTCTTCGTCTCTTTCTGTCGTCATGTCGGCATGCCTGAAAGCAATGACACCCATGGCGAGGCTGTCAATCGGGCATCCTTCCACAATGTCGTGTCCCTGAGATAAAGCTATTGTGGCTTGTGGCTCTGTCATCCAGGCAGCATCCATCTCGTTGCCAAGAATCATTCCCAGCCTTGTTATGACATCATTGACCTGAACCTTATAGAGTGGATATTTAAGCTTTGCTTTTGCTTTCACTTCCTCTGTAAGGAAGTCTGTCATGCTGAATCTTGTCATGGCTATCATCTTGTCGCTGAACTGCGAGATGTCTTTCAGCCTAGCCTTCTTGTTGGCTACAAGTCTCCATCTTAAGTCAGTGGAGATGGGGTAGGTGAGGGCTGTTCCCGTGCGTTGCAGTCTTTCGGCTCTTACAAGTTCCGTTGCACTTCCCTTTACGCCTCCTCTGGCGAGTGCCGTGTCACAGTCGAGATGCGAGTTGTAAATCCTTAACCTTAAGTCGAGTCTTGTGGTATCGTATGGCACACTGTCTTTGACAATGAAAACAGGAAGGCAGTCCATTGTAGGTGTCACACCCACACGCAGAGCAGCTTTCCATTGTTCAAGCTCCTTTGCCTTTTCTATTCTCACTTCTTCAGCTTTGTTGCCCGTTTCTCCACATGAGCATACAACAGCTGCAATGCAAAGTCCTATTATTATTTTATTTCTCATGACGATGCAAAATTAATAAAATAACGTCAAAACATATCCTTTATTTAGGCTATTTTTGAATATTATGATTATTATTGGCACGAAGGCGATGTTTTTTTACTAACTTTGTAGCAAATTAAGGGTTTGAAAGGTTTGAAGGGTTTGAAGAGTTTGAAGGGATTGAAGAGTTATACCCCTCAAAGGTATTGGCATCTTAACTCCTTAGCTCCCAACGGGAGCGATAACTCCTCATTAACTCCTCATTAACTCCTAAAGATAAAATATTTCAATATTGAGAGAATATGGCAAAGGATAAGATTGCTTTCGTGTGCGAGAATTGCGGTCAAGAGTCGGCAAAATGGATTGGTAAATGTCCTGGTTGCGGACAATGGAACACGTTTAAAGAAATTCGTGTTTCAGCAGATAGTGGTACTATGGCAGCTAAATCTGCTGCTACGAGAGTAAGAGGTGTCGTTTCAAACAATGACAATCGTCCCAAGCGGCTTCGTGAGATTTCTTCTGGAAGCGAATACCGCATCGACATGATGGACTCAGAACTCAACAGAGTACTTGGTGGAGGACTTGTACCCGGTTCTATCGTATTGCTCGGTGGTGAGCCTGGTATAGGCAAGAGCACTCTTACCTTGCAAACCATTCTTAACATGCGAGACAAATCAATCCTTTATGTCAGTGGCGAGGAGAGTGAACGACAGCTAAAGATGAGGGCAGAGCGAATACGTCCCCAGCTCTCTGATAACGTGCTTGTCTTGACAGAGACATCGCTGGAGAAGATATTCTCCGTTGCATCGGAAGTGGCACCAGACATGATGGTGGTTGATTCTATACAGACAATCTTTACGGAAAGTGTTGAGAGTAGTGCTGGAAGTATCTCACAGATAAGGGAGTGTGCATCGGCATTGTTACGCTTTGCCAAGTCGAGTGGCGTTCCTGTAATACTGATAGGACATATAAACAAGGAAGGAACCATAGCTGGACCTAAGGTCCTTGAACACATTGTAGATACCGTTATTCAGTTTGAAGGAGACCAACATTATACCTATCGTATTCTTAGAAGCATAAAAAACCGCTTCGGTTCCACGTCGGAGCTTGGCATCTATGAGATGAGACAGGATGGATTGCGGCAGGTAGCCAATCCGTCAGAACTACTGTTGACTCAAGACCATGAAGGCTTGTCGGGTGTTGCCATCAGTTCTGCAATCGAGGGCGTGAGACCATTCCTTGTTGAAACGCAGGCTCTTGTCTCAACAGCTGCCTACGGTACGCCCCAGCGTAGTGCAACAGGTTTTGACCAGCGTCGCTTAAACATGTTGCTTGCCGTATTGGAGAAACGTGTCGGCTTTAAGCTTATCCAGAAAGATGTATTCATCAATATAGCAGGAGGATTAAGGGTTACAGATATGGCAATGGATCTCAGTGTGATAGCCTCAGTCCTTTCAAGTAATGTTGATACACCTATTGAAAGTGGATGGTGCATGACAGGCGAAGTGGGACTAAGTGGCGAAGTGAGACCCGTAAGCAGAATAGAACAGCGTATCAGTGAGGCAGCCAGACTTGGATTTAAAAATATCATTATTCCCAAATACAATATTCAAGGTCTTGATACGTTCAAGTACAACATTGAGATTAAACCAGTAAGAAAAGTTGAGGAAGCTTTGAGACTTTTGTTTGGGTAATATTTATGTATTTAATTAATATATACCTTTGCCAAAAATTGTTTAATATGATTTACAAAAAGAATACAAGAATAGTTTGTAACTCAGATAATGTAGTTATAAGACTATCTGTGGAATATGATGGTAGACAAATATCTGCGATTGCATATGACGGTGAAATTGAAATAGCATCAATTGTTTCTGTTGTTCACAATCTTAATATACTTAATGATGGACGTTGTTATGAGGTAATAGGTGTTTCTGTTATCAATAACCTTGAAATTATGTTTCGCCTACAGCAGTTTTTCTGTAATAGTCTTCACGAATTAGGAATAAGGTATTTTTGGTTTGAGACAAGAAACAACAAACTGATAGAACTTGCAAGAATGCTGTACACTTTAAAGAGAATTCGCCAAACAGATTGTTACTATACTGATTTGAATAGAATGTACTACCACAATAATGATCAGCCAAATCAGTGACTGCTCATTTTATAATTCGGGGTCAAATCCTATATAATTGCCTTATTATATTCTATTATCTAATGACATTTTTAATTGCTCAAGTAATGCATCCCATTGCTTTTTGGTTCTATTGTCAGGTTCAAGGGTATATGTATATCTGCTCTTTTTCTCTTTATAGAACACTCTCCCACTTTTAAAATCAATGTGTATATCACCAATCAGCAAGTCACTGTCATACATAACCTCTCCACTTAATATTGCAACCCCCATCATGAGTTTCTTAATGTCTTGAACCTTGAATGTCAAAAAGGTTGTTCTACCTAAACGAGTTGTGGCATAAAACAAAAATGTAGTATTTACGAAAGGACTTATCAATGCTTGATTTGCTCTTTGTTCTGTACCCTTACCTCTTGCTATAATGTCATCGTGAACAATAGGATTGTTAGGACGATTCTTTACAAGTGTGGTAAAGATATTCTGTTGATTTAACTCTTTGGCTCTTTTCACTGCATTGGACACTCTTGCATGAGTCTTTCCATCCATTTCGTTCATTGCTTCAGTCACAACATTACGGATATGCTCAATTAGTTCGGATTCAGTTAATCTTATTATCATCTTTGCCATATAATAAATCTTTAATAATAAATATTACAATAATTCAAAAATAGGGAACTATATACCTGTTGTCCCCGATTATTATTTTAGTTAATATTCACTAAAGCCTCATGAACAGCCTCTTGAATGAGTTTCAGAAGTACCCCTCAAATCACGTGTATTCTCATTTAACACCCTCTCAACTTCATTTACAAACTTTTGGGTGTAATACACTTCATATCTAATATTAATTACAACGGACTGTTGCATTATCTATATTTGTTTATAACTTCTAATAATTCTTGGGTGTTTATAGCACCTTGTGAACGAAGATATTCCTCCACGTTACTCATTACAATCGGTTTAATACCGTTTGGCAGCATTCCCTCTCTCAAGAAATACTCCACGTTTTCGTCAATAACTTGTTTTTCCTTTTTCATATGCTTGTTGCTTGTTCCTAATATAATTATCATTTCAACGCAAATATAATGCAAATATCTCAAATAACCAATATCACAACAAGTTTTTTCTCTCTTGTCGTGATATTTATATTGTAAAGAATAAACTAATAAGCGGCAGATTACTCAGATTAAGCAGCCACTAATTGTCTTTCTATATGGAATGGAATATGCCCATAATAATGGTTATGTGTATCGGACTAACATCAAAATGATGGAAGAGACAGGTATAAAATCAGAACATACATTGATTATGGCTATAAGAACTCTTGTTATTTTGAAATTTATTGAAACCAAAAGAGGAAAAAGAAAAGAAGCAAGCACTTATAAACTACTCAAGAATTGCAGTAATAATTGCAGTAATAATTGCAAAAAATGCAGTACAGAATCAGATACAGATATAGATACAGATAAAGAAAATAATAATAACTTAAGTATACTAGAACTTAAGGATCTAGGACCTAAAGTTACTGAAGATAAAAAAGAAAATAAAAAAAAGAAAAAGTGAATGAAATGAGAAACGCAGTTTTGAATGAAATGGAACGTGAGGTTAAAAACAATGAAATACAAACTTCAACGCCTGATGAGAAAAACACTAACTTCAATGTTAAAGAACCGGTGTATGGTAACTTAACGGATGATTTGTTTGATGAAATATTTGGTATTGGAGAGAGTGAAATGAGTGACAACGGAACGAGTGTAATGAACGCAAAGAGTGAAATGAAATGTAACGTACAGCATAACATAAATGAAATGACAACTTCAACGCAGGGGAATATTATAACTTCAAACTCTGATAATGGAGAAAATAAAGTTCAAAGCGGTAAGGTTATAACTAATTGTTCAATTTTCACGGAAAATTGCCCAAAACCCTATCTCACCCCCCAAATTCCGCTGATCCCCCCTCTCTTCCCCAAATAAAGCCGCTGGTTGCGTTGAAAATACTTCAATGGGATACAACATCAATGGTGTGCAGATAATGAAACAAGGGAATGGGTCAAAGAAGATATTGAAAAGGCAATGATATACAATTAGGTACAAAATAGTGTTAACAAACGCAAAAATAGCCCCTTGAAGTGTTAGAAAAGCGTCCCAAACTGAACGCTTCTCTGATATGTTCAATAAGTCTATTGGTTTAGTAAAACCTAATAGAGTATTTGTGTTGTGTGAGGTGGCGTAGTTTTTAGTCCTTTGGAACAAACTTCCAACCCCAACCATAATCAACACGAACAGTTCTACCCAATTCTTGCGTACCATTTGGCGTACACATAAATAACCAATTTGCAGTAGCCATACCTTCTGATTCCTTTACACATCGTTTTATTGCATCATCCACTGATGGTGCTTTCCATTTTTCCCCTGTTGCGTAACCATTTGCAAGATAAAAGGTCATTCCATCATCATTTGAAATGGTATCAAATTCTTCTTTCAAGACCTTGATTACTGATTCCTTAATGACTCTGTGTAATTGTGATTCTGTGAGTCTAATTCTATTCTTCTTCATAATTCTATTGTAATTTATATTTTCTGTTATGTTACTTGATGCAATCTTCTTTACGAAATTTTCACAATCAACAAGATTTTCGTTTGTCATCTTGGTTGCATCATATACTATTTGTTTTACGAAAATACTACCATCATTAACATCTCCACAGTTTTGAACACCATCTGTAGTTGGGTCAAAAACAACAATACTAAAGAAATATTTCTGAAAGTATTTATCATTTAGTCCTGCATAGTTTCCTCTATATCGTCTTTTTTCTTTGTTTGACAACTGTATGGTAGGATTTATGCTTCCGTATCTTTCTCTCCATGTTGAAATATCAGTACAATGGTTTGAAATTCTAATCACAGTCATCGTCAAAGCCCCCTTATGTCTAAACTCATAATAATGTGATAATTTGTCTGATTTTTCTGTAACAAGATTAAAACCACATTGTACTACAACTTGTTCTAATCGCTGTCTTACATTATTTGCATCCATTCGTAACTTTTTTTTATAAATATCATTCTTTCAAGAAAAATGCTTAACTTTGCACACAAAAGGTTATATTGTAATGAAAATAACAATTAATTCACACACAGTTAACTCGTCCAACCCATTAATAGTTTCATACAAATTCGTTATGGATACTGATAATGGATTGAGGTATGATTTCAATTCATTTGATAAGGAACAATTCACAGAACATTCATTATTGTTGGTAGATAACGAAAGTTATACTGTAAAAGGTTATTTTACTCTTGAAACTGAAAATGCTCCAAATAATGTCTTCCCTTCAGTAGATGGAAATGGTAGTATTGATTTAGGGAATGCTATTCAATTAAAAATAGAATCTCTTAGCATTCCTGAAGGATGGTTAAATACTGACTGTTTGTCTGAAATCTTTACTTGTTGGCAACATGATTGTAGGACTTATTATGAAGGACAAAGAGTTGTTGTATGGTTTGTCCACAACAACTACCATATGTGTCCTGTGGCAACAAATGTAAATGACAATGAATACGAGCATTTTAGTCAATATATGACCAATTTGTTTTCTGACATACTATCAAATATATAGTCATCAATAGAAGAGCACCACCAAATAGGTAGTGCTTCTTCGGAATTTTGTGCCTAATTGTATATCATTGCCATTGAAAAAATTAAAAAAGATTTGGGTATTTAAAACCTTTGCATTATATTTGCATTTGGAAAAGATATAACAACTTAAGATTGAATGCGTTATGAAGAAGTTAATTACAATAATATTGGCAATAATTCCACTTGTTTCAATGGCACAAGTGGAAAATACCCCTTTTGAAAATGGTATTGAAAAAACATGGCAATATGTGCAGGATATTGGTTATAACACCAATATTGAAATCACTTATGACACAACAGAGGTTAAAATATATGGTCAACAACCTTTCAACAAATATTATAAACATTTAAAGGCTAAAAACCCATCTGATGATTCAATGGTTGATATAGTCATACAGATTGATGATGAAATGGGAACACAGACAATGTGGAATGTGTTGTATACATGGAAAAACAAAAAGTTAATGCCAAAAAACCTCAAAGGTATAGTAGAATATGATTTTTGGAATACCAATGGTACTTGTTTTCATCTAAAAAAAGACTCTTATAAAAACAGTTATGCAGTTGGATTGGTTGGAAATCCAAACAGACCAATAAGGTTTAATTCAGATATACACTATTTCAGTTTTGTGGTAAATGGCATTAGTTATAGTGGTTGGTATTAGTTAATTCAGTTTTTTTGTTCTATATTTGTTTTTGTCATCCATCTTTTTTATAAAGATGGATTTTTTTTTAATTATAATTGATAATTTTTTGATTTGGGGATATATTTATATATAGAGAATAAAAGAATTATAATGATAAAATGCAAGAACAATGGAAACAAATCGCAGATTTTCCAAAATATGAGGTATCTAATACAGGCTTAGTGAGAAATAGTAAAGGGGTTATTTTGAAACCCCAAGCCAATACCAATTTAATGTATATCGGGGTCAAATCCTATATAATTACCTTCAAAAAAAAGAGTAAATTTGCATGTTAAATCAAATTTAATATAAGATATGGACAAAAGAATTGCAACAGAATTAATCAAACTATTTGAAAATATCAATTTTACAGAACATTTTGAAGGTGATGAAATTGTAGGTTCTATACAAGACCATGATAGGATAATACAAGTTTCTTTTCTTGGGGACAATATGGGAAAATATTTAAAACTTTCATATACTGTTGAGATTAATAATAATTTAGAGGATATACAATTTAATCTTTCTTCTCGTATCGTAAATGGAAGATACAGTTTAGTAGAAAACAGTATTGTTCTATATTCTATAGTTCCTATGTTAGATGAAAGATTCGTTGGAAAGCAATTAGAACATGCTTTGAGTGAGATATGGGATATGACTACTATTGTAAGACATTTCAACTCGTAACAAAAAATACTGCCATTGCTGACAGTATTTCAGGTTACTTTGTGCCTAAAAGTATATCGTTGCCTTAATTAAACATTAGTTTAAATACTTTTAGAAGTGAGCATGGTATTTTATCAGGCTCATTTCTTTTATTACTATTGTTTGATGTATTGCACTATATTTTTGCTTGGAATACATAAGAAATCTATGTTCACCACTGCGGGACGTACGTTTCACAGTGGTGGACGTACGTTTCGCAGTGGTGGACGTACATTTCGCAGTGGTGGACGTACATTTTAATTGCTTAAGAGAATTCCTATATCGCATTATTTTGTATGGTCATTCAGTATTGAGAAATTTGGACTTCATAACTCCCTTTCATAACTTCCTTTCATAACTTCCCTTTCATAACTTCCTTTCATAACTTCCCTTTATAACATATTTTTGGAATTTTAATGACGAAAAGAATGTTTTTACCTATGTATAAATATGTAAGTTATTCTTATTTAAATTATTAGATGGCTTGTAATATGAATGTAATAATTTTTGTAACTTTGCGAGGTGATTTATTCACATTAAAATATAAAGAACTAATAACCTACTAAATTATCATAATGAGAAGATTGTTTTTGCTAATTCTTGCTTTAATTGGAATGACACAAGCCCATGCTTATGATTATGGATTTGTAGTGCCATCTACATATTCTGGTTCCTCTTCTGGTGGGTTCACACCTTTTGCTGGACCAGGAGGAAATCGACCAGGCAGCACTTCTGGTGGCTCGCTTGTAATCACATGTCCAGGTCTGACTTCAGGAAACAGCTATACCTTGACTTATGGAACATCTTCAACTACAGTAAGTGCGAAATAATTAGAAGTCAATTGCTCTGTTAATTATTCTACAAAAGAAACAACTTGTTGACTTGTTAGCTTGTCAACTAAAGAAGAAACGACTTGTCAACTTTGAGCAAGTTTTAACTTGCGAAACTAAAGTTATATATATGAAAATGGTCATCAGGGAATACCAGATGACCATTTTCATATATTGTATATTATTGTATGCCATGATATATTACCAGAGTTTTAAGCGCTTCTCCTTTGGTATATACATTTCGTCAGTAGGTTGAACGTTAAATGCAGAGTACCAGGCATCGATATGTGGTAACGCACCGTTTACTCTCCATCTGCCGAGAGAATGAGGGTCGCTTTTTGTCCTGTCGCGAATTTCCTCCTCTGTTATGTTTGCAGCCCAAACTCCTGCATAAGCAAGGAAGAAACGCTGGTCTGCTGTCAGTCCGTCCTTTGATTTCAGAGATTTTTTAGATGTAGCATTCTTATATGCATTATATGCAACTTCAAGACCTCCATGGTCAGCTAAGTTCTCACCAAGTGTGAACTTACCATTGGCATTAAGACCTGGAAGTACCTCTATGGAAGAGAAAAAGTCTGCATACATCCCTGAACGAGCCTCGAAATTCTTTGCATCTTCCTCTGTCCACCAGTCACACATGTTTCCATTCTTGTCGTAATGGCGTCCTTGGTCGTCAAAACCATGTGTCATCTCATGTCCTATTACAACACCAATGGCACCATAGTTGAAAGCATCATCAGCCTTAGGGTCAAAGAAAGGATATTGCAGTATGCCTGCCGGGAAGCAAATCTCGTTGGTAGTTGGGTTGTAATAGGCATTCACAGTCTGAGGATTCATGAACCATTCATCTTTGTCAACAGGCTTTCCTGCATTCTTCTCAATATAATATTTGTCCCAGAAGATACGGCATTCCTGAATGTTGTCGTAATATGACTTTTCTGCATCGATATTGAGTGAGGTAAGGTCTTTCCATGTATTGGGATATCCTATCTTTACATAGAAAGTTGATAGCTTGTCAAGTGCTGCTTTCTTTGTTTCCTCGCTCATCCAGTCCTGCTCCATGATTCTTTCTCCAAGAGATTTCTGAAGGTTTTTCACGAGCAGTTCCATTCTTTTCTTTGATGACTCTGGGAAATACTTTGCACAATACATCTTTCCAAGAGCCTCACCCATCTGGTTTTCCACCTGACTCGTTGACCTTTTCCATAGAGGGAAGTCCTCCTTGCGTCCCCTCATTACTTTGCCGAAGAAATCAAAGTTTGCAGAGCGAACAGTGTCGTCAAGGTAGTTGGCTGATGACATAATGGCATCCCATTGCATGATGGCTTTCATGTCATCCGCTGTAAGAACGCTTGTCAGTTTGTCGATGGCACTGAGGAACGCAGGCTGTCCGACAACCATTTCCTGAATGTATGCTGTGTCTATGCCTTCGGCAACAGCCATCTCTTCAAGGTTGATGTTAGGATAATTATCCTTGAACTGGGCAAGAGTCATTTTATTATAGTTAGCTTCTACATCGCGCAGTTCTGTCTGGCTTTTGGAAACGAGAGCAACAGATGTCTCGAACCGGATTATTGCGTCACGTTTCATGTCAGCCTTCTCTTTGCTGAAGCCGAAAAGCTGGAACATTCTGGATATATGTTCCTTGAAGGCATTCCTTATGTCTTTGGTTGCCTTGTCATTGTCAAGATAATATTCTTTCTGTCCAAGAGTAAGTCCTCCCTGGCTTATGCTTAGGATGTTCATGCCGGCATTCTTCTCGTCAGCTCCAAATCCGTAAGACATAGGAATGCCATAGCCGAACACTATGTATTTGAGCTGGATTTTTCTAAGTTCGTCAACGGATTGTGCAATCTCAATCTCGTTGAGAAGTGGCAATACAGGTTTCACACCATCTTCGTTGCGTCTCACAGAGTCCATTGCCATCTTGTAGAGGTCGCTAAGCTTACGCTCTGTTGTTCCTTCTTTGAAATTCTTCTTCAGAAGGTCAGACAGAAGATTGTTGATACGCTTGTTGTTGTCCTCTTGCAGAACGTCAAAGCTTCCATAGCGTGAATATGCTGCAGGAAGAGGGTTTAGTTTCTGCCATCCTCCAGTAGAGTACTGGTAGAAATCGTTGGCAGGCTTGACATTGGTGTCAAGATTTTCAGTTTTGATTCCTGACTGGGACTGTGCCGTTCCAGCCAATGGTGTTGATGCAATCATAACCATTGGAATAATCTGTTTCATTCTCATATTTATATTATTTATTTAAGTTTCGTATGTCTCGTTTCTCTTTTCCATTGAATGGAGCACCTCATAACATTGCCTTTATCTTCTCAAGACTCTCCGAGAGTGTCATCCATTTAGCATTTTCTTCATCAAGAGCCTTTTTAGTGGATGTATATTCCGTTATAAGTTCCATGTCACAGGCATGTTCAACTTCACATAGAAGACCGTCAAGTTCCTTTAGTCGCTTTTCCATGGCTTCTATCTTTGCCTCACATCCTTCAACATCCCTTTCTGCTTTTCTGATTCGTTTCTGTATTTCTTTCCTCTCCTGATAACTAATGCCAGACTCATTGTCATGGTCTTTATTCTTTGCCTTGTCAGTAGCGGTCTGTTCCTTATTCTTTTGGTTGGGTATGAACAACTGGTCTATTGAGTCAACCTCATGGTGGCGCAGGAAATCATAAATACCCCCGAGATGTTCCTTAACCCTTGCATTGCTAAACTCATAAACTTTATCGACAAGTCCATCAAGGAAATCTCTGTCGTGGCTGACGATGATAGCTGTTCCGTCAAAAGCCTTAATAGCTTCCTTGAGAACATCCTTCGATTGCATGTCAAGATGGTTTGTAGGTTCGTCAAGTATGAGAAGATTGACGGGCTCCAGCAGAAGCCTTATCATGGCAAGACGACTACGTTCGCCTCCGCTTAGCACCTTAACTTTTTTCTCGGAAGCCTCACCACCAAACATGAAAGCTCCAAGAATATCGTTGATACGCAGACGGATGTCACCACGTGCAACACGGTCAATAGTTTCAAAAACGGTAAGATTCTCATCGAGGAGCTGTGCCTGATTCTGTGCAAAATATCCTATCTGAACATTATGTGCAATTTTCAGGGAACCATCGAATGGAATTTCACCCATAATACATTTTACGAGTGTTGACTTTCCTTCTCCGTTCTTTCCCACGAAAGCGACTTTTTCCCCTCGTTTTATTGTAAGAGTGACCATTTCAAAAACAGTATGCTTGTCATAATCTTTTCTTACGTCATCGCATATTATTGGATAATCACCGCTGCGGATGCAATTAGGGAATTTGAGACGCATGGCACTATTGTCAATCTCGTCAATTTCAATTGGAACAATCTTTTCCAATTGTTTGATGCGACTCTGTACTTGTATTGCTTTTGTAGGCTTATATCTGAAACGCTCTATAAAGTCCTTTATGTCAGCTATTTCCTTTTGTTGGTTCTCGTAAGCCCTTAGTTGCTGTTCGCGTCTTTCTTTTCGCAGGGTTATATATTCGTTGTAGCAAACTTTATAGTCAACAACCTTTCCACAACTAATCTCAAGAGTACGGTTTGTAACGTGGTTTATGAATGCTCTGTCGTGACTAACAAGAATAACGGCTTTGGCAGACTGGCTCAGGAAATTCTCAAGCCATTGAATACTCTCAATGTCGAGGTGGTTCGTAGGCTCATCAAGCAATAATACGTCAGGAGATTGCAACAGTATCTTCGCCAATTCAATCCTCATACGCCATCCGCCACTGAATTCGCTTGTAGGTCGGTCAAAGTCAGAACGTGCAAAGCCAAGTCCAGTCAGCGTGCGTTCTATTTCCGCCTCATAATTTGCACCACCCATCATCAGGAAACGCTCATGTTCCGTGCTGTATTTCTGCACAAGTTCCATATAGCTGTCACTGTCGTAGTCTGTGCGTTCGCCAATTTCTTTTTCCATTTGGGCGATGCGCTCCTTCATGCGGATGTTTCCTGAGAAAGCTTTGCGTGTCTCTTCTTTGACTGTTGTGTTGTCCTGTAAGACCATGACTTGTGGTAGATAACCAATTGTGGTTTCGTTAGGGATGCTGACGGTTCCTGATGTCGGCTTTTGCAAGCCACAAAGTATTTTAAGCATCGTTGATTTTCCAGCACCATTCTTGCCAACGAGGGCAATCTTGTCGCGGTCGTTTACGACGAAGCTTACATCGCTGAACAAGGGCTTGATTCCGAATTCTACTTTTAGGTTGTCTATTGAAATCATTGTAGTCTAACTTTGTTGGTATGTAGGATGCTGTTATTCTTGTTTGACATTGAATGACAGCTTTCCACTGTCTGATTCCTTGTCAATGAGAATAGTCTCTCCACTTTTCGCTCCATTGTTCAGGATGAGTTCGCATATACCATCCTCAATGTACGTCTGTATAGCTCTTTTAAGAGGTCTTGCACCAAATTGGATGTCATATCCCTTCAATGCTACAAACTCTTTGGCTTTGTCAGTAATCTCAATCTTGAAGCCAAGGTCATGGACACGGTTGTAAAGATCTACAAGCTCAATGTCTATAATACTCTTGATAGCATCGACATCAAGCTGGTCGAAGGTTATTATTTCGTCAAGCCTGTTCAGGAATTCCGGAGAAAACTGTTTACTGAGGCTTTTTCTGATAATTCCTCTTGCATATTCCTTGTCTTTGTCATCATTGGACAATGCTGTAGCATTTCCGGCATTGAAGCCTATTCCCCTGCCAAAGTCCTTTAACTGGCGTGTGCCAGTGTTTGAAGTCATTATGATAATGGTGTTCCTAAAGTCAACTGACCGTCCGTTTCCGTCTGTCAGCCTTCCTTCGTCAAGTACTTGGAGAAGCAGGTTGAATATGTTTCCATGAGCTTTTTCAATCTCGTCAAGCAAGACTACTGAGTATGGATGACGTCTCACTCTTTCTGTCAGCTGTCCACCCTGCTCATATCCAACATATCCCGGAGGAGCACCTATGAGTCTTGACGAATTGAAACTTTCATGATATTCGCTCATGTCTATCCTGATTAAGGATTCCTTAGAACCAAATACCAGTTCTGCAAGTTTCTTTGCAAGGTAAGTCTTTCCTACACCTGTCGGACCAAGGAACATAAAGGCTCCTATAGGATGATTTCTGGAACGAAGTCCTATGCGATTGCGCTTGATGGCTTTTGTCAGTGTGTCTATGGCATTATCCTGGGCTACGACATATTTCTTCAGTTCGTCATCCATGGAGCGAAGACGGCTGTTTTCCGACTCCTGCAATCTCTTTAATGGAACTCCGGACATCACTGACACGACCTCAGCAACGTCGTCGAATGTCACTAATGAACGCTCGGTAGTCTCATCGTTATTCCATCTTGCATTGGCTTCCTCAATCTTTCTCTCAAGGAGTGTTTGTAAATCTCTGAATGCTGCTGCTTGCTCAAAGTTCTGTTCTGCCACAGCTTTCTCCTTGTCCTCTTTGGCTTTCTCAAGCTGCTTGCCAAGTTCGACAATCTCTGGCGGAACGACCACATTCCTTAGATGAATCTTTGAACCTGTTTCGTCAAGGGCATCTATTGCCTTGTCGGGAAAGCAGCGACTTGAGATGTATTGTTCCGTTAGGTTTACACATGCTTGCAGTGCATCATCAGTATATGTTACATGATGATGTTCCTCGTAACGCTCCTTAATATTATTAATAATCTGCAACGTCTCCTCACTTGTTGGCTGGTCAATGATGATTTTTTGGAAACGTCTCTCAAGTGCACCGTCTTTCTCAATACTGTTACGGTATTCATCGAGTGTAGTTGCACCAATGCACTGTATGGCACCTCTTGCGAGTGCGGGTTTTAGGATGTTCGCAGCATCCATGGAACCGGGTGTTGAACCAGCCCCAACGATAGTGTGTATCTCGTCAATGAAGACAATAATATTTGGGTCTTGTTCCAATTCCTGCATTATTGCCCTTAGGCGTTCCTCGAATTGTCCACGATATTTTGTACCTGCAACAACAGATGTAAGGTCAAGGTTAACAATACGTTTGTTGAAAAGGGCAGGGGAGGTTTGCCGCTGTACTATCATTTGTGCAAGTCCCTCAACGATTGCGCTTTTTCCAACACCTGGTTCGCCTATGAGTATTGGATTGTTTTTCTTTCTCCTTCCTAATATCTCGCAGACTCTGAGTATTTCTTTCTCCCTTCCCACGATGGGGTCGAGTTTTCCATTTCTGGCTGCATCGGTGATGTCTATACTGAAATTGTCAATAACGGGAGTTGATGATTTCTTCTTGCCATTTTCAACTCTTTTCTGACGCATCGTACCTTGTCCGCTTCCATTCTTTCCTATTGTCATATCATCCTCGTCCTCATCTTCAGTCATACCAATTCCATCATAGCTTGGACTCGTTTGCTGGCTGAGGAGTCGTAATGCAGTATCATAGTTGATGTCATTTGCCTCAAGGATGCTCTTTGCATTGTTACCTTCAAAGTCATGTAAAATGGCAAGGAAAAGGTGGCTCGTATCAACGATAGCCTTGTGACTGCCTCTTGCCTCAAGAACTGCCCTTCGGAGAATATTGCTGGTTTCGTCACTCATTACCATATCTACAGTCTTGCCTGTATTGCTGACTGTTGACTTCCTTAGGCTTTCCTCAAGGTCATATTTAATAAGGTCGATATTCATATTGAGGGATTTCATCATGGACTTTACCGAGTTATCCTTGTCTCTTAGTATTCCAAGCAGCAAATGCTCTGGTGTGAGATTTGGACTATTCAGTCTTTCTGCTTCTTCTTTGCTGAATGATATGATTTCAGATACTTTTTTTGAGAACATATTCATATTTTGTTTCCTGCATTCTTTAAAATGACATATCAGTCATTGTATTTGACAAATAAGTCATAAATTAGACTACGATTACCTACTACCAGAGGATATTTGCTTATAGGGTCTTTATTAAGGCATATCCTCATTTTTATAAAGGTGCAAAATATATGCCAATTTTTAGTAATATGCGTTCTGGTAGTATAAGGAATGAATGTCTGCATCCATTTAGAGAGATTCATCATCGGGTTTTTCTATGGCAAGGCATCTGTATTTCTTGTTTGCAATTTTATTCTTCCTTAGCATCCACCTTGCCTTTTTCTCCTCGTATTCTTCTCTGTGTCTCTCAAGATAGTTATCTGCCATTGAACTTGCTATATATTACGCTAATCGTTAATGGGCTGTAAGGATTGTCAGGACCACCTACAAGGCGCGTGCTGCTCATAGACATGTTATGTGAAATCTTTGTAATTGCTGTGGTCGAGCTGCTGGATGATGTCTGCATGTCAACAGGTACAAGAACTACCTTGTTCCAATTCTCACTTGCCTTTCCATTTTTCTTCATACGGTACATGTGATTAATGAGGTTGCTTATGTTGCCAAAGCTATAAGCATTGGTCGTACTGCTGTATGTAGATATGAAGCTTGTCTTGTTGTCTGCCAGACGATTGTTGGCAAAGAATGTCGTCAGACTGTCAGATGGCAGCATGAGAGTATATTTCGGGATGTCAAGACTGTATTCGCTGTCAACAGTGTTGTTAATCCTGCTAATAATAGTTTTTGCACTGTTGATGGTGTCATTCTCATGTCCAAACATTATCTCTTCAACAGGTATTGTAAGCTCCGTGAATAGTCCAGCCGGTGTTTTAAGATAAGTGCAGTTTGTTTCCTTCGCAAGTTCCTTCAGTCTTTCTGTATCGTTTGTGATGGTTGTGGTTTGAAGTACCTCTTCTGTGCCCGTGAATGATGTTGACGCTTTTATTATGCTGTCGTTTGACATGCATCTGAAATAAATGTGCAACTGTGTGGCATCAATATATGCCATTGAGCCAAGACCATTTGTCATCTTGACGAAAAAGCCAGGTATGACATTGTGAACGAACTTATATGAATCTCTGAAGTTTTCAGGATTTTCATAATACTTACGCATCAGATAGGTACCATAGTTATTGTACTTTACTCCATCCTTGTCTGTATATTCTCCATTTAGCTTGATACAGATGTTGGGAGTATAGTCAGAATTGTTCCTGACGCTGTCACTTTCAGAGAGGTCCGTTAGCGTATAGCTGCGATTTTGCCTTATGCCGTCGGTTCTTACAAGATTCTCTTTGAGAGGGTCAAAGTTGGAAAGGTAAGCCACGCCTTCTTTCATGGGGGTGCCCATTTCGTAGGCTGTAAGTTTCATCTGGCTTAGAGAGTCACCATAAAAAGTACTGTAATATAGCCTAATCTCGCAAGAGTCAGCTATTATCTGACCATCCTTGCGGCTCATTATGCTGTCTATGTCTGGCATCGCAAATCCTTCAAGGACATTGAACTGCATCATGAAGTCACCATTTATGATACAGCCTGTCTCAGGGTCTTTCACTCTTCCAAGATAACCCATTATGTTGCGGGCAATAACAGGTCCGGACTCAATGGTGCGTGACTGTATGGTGAATGTATCGGCTTCAACGTCGAGCTTATCCACAATATCTGTTAATGAAGAGCCAATGGAGTCTGTGGTGTCATCGCAGGACATGAATGAAACCACTCCAAAAAGCATAATAGCAGCTATTATATTGAATTTCATATCTTATTTTATTATGTTATCCTTACATTAATCTAATGGTCTTACTCAGTAAGGGAATTATATAATTGCATGTATTTATCTTGAATCTGCTCTTCTTCAGGATGCGCCATTATTGGCTTGCCTGTACTCTTAGCATAATCCATGAGTTTTTCATCTATGTTTTCGCCTGTTGCAACAATGGCATCAGAATAGTCAATTGCCAACTTACCAAGTTCAAGATAGTCGAATGCCTCATCGTACTTCTCCAATTTCTCACTGCTGGCATCTCTGAAAACAAGGCTGTTCCTTATATTGTTACCTAAACTACCTTTTGGCTGGTCTTCAAAAAACGAGCTTACGATTTTTGCATTAGCAAACTGGGGCTCATCCTTGTAAGCCGTCTTGGCATAGAAAGGTAATACGGCACTCATCCATCCCTGACAATGTATCACGTCAGGTGTCCATCTGAGCTTCTTTACAGTCTCAAGCACTCCTCTTGCAAAGAAAATAGCCCTTTCTCCATTGTCTGAATATTCGTCTCCAGATTCATCAACGGTAGTGTTCCTTTTCTGGAAATAATCCTCATTGTCTATGAAGTAAACCTGAATGCGGGACTGTGGAATAGATGCCACCTTAATAATAAGAGGATGGTCTGTGTCGTCGATTATCAGGTTCATACCTGATAGGCGGATTACTTCATGAAGCTGACCTCGACGTTCGTTGATGACTCCCCATTTTGGCATGAATGTACGAATTTCATATCCTGCATCCTGCATCTTATGTGGCATCATGCTTCCCATTACAGACATTTTGGACTCTGGGAGATAAGGAGTAATCTCCTGGTTTACAAACAAAACTTTCTTTGCCATTATCTTATTTTCTGAATTATATGATGTCTAAGTCCGCTTGACATCAGACATTCACATGTGATGTCAACGCCATAGACTATAAGACTGTGCAAAGTTACTAAAAAAACTTGGTTTATTGGCTGTGTTTTTTGTTAATTTGGTGAAAATGAACGTTTATTGTCATATTTTTAGCATTTAACTTGTTCTTTTGATAAAAAAGTTGTTACTTTGCACCCGAAAAAATACTTACGATGAAAGTTTACAATAAGATTGTTGATCTTCAGAACGAGCTTTTCAAAGTTCGCAAGGAAGGGAAAAGTGTAGGATTGGTGCCTACTATGGGAGCACTTCATGAAGGTCATGCTTCTCTTGTAAGAAGAAGTGTTGAAGAGAATGGGGTAACGGTAGTATCTGTATTCCTGAATCCAACTCAGTTTAATGACAAGGATGACTTAGAGCGTTATCCGAGAACTCTTGAAGCTGATTGCAAGCTCCTCGATGGTGTTGGGGCAGACTATGTTTTTGCTCCCAGTGTTGAAGAGATGTACCCACAGCCTGACAACAGAAAGTTTGATTATCCACCCGTTTCAACTGTAATGGAGGGAGCAAGAAGACCCGGACATTTCAATGGTGTATGTCAGGTGGTTAGCCGTCTGTTTTACATAGTGCGACCAGACAAAGCGTATTTCGGTGAGAAAGATTGGCAGCAGATTGCAGTAGTAAAGGCTATGGTCAATTCCTTAAGGCTTGGTGTTGAAATAGTTTCATGTGATATAGTGAGAGAAAGTGACGGACTTGCCATGAGTAGCAGAAACACACTTCTCACTTCACAAGAAAGAAGTATTGCTCCAGCGATTTATAAAGTCTTGAAGGATAGCATTACATTTTCAAAGAGCCACACCGTTGCAGAAACACATAATAAAGTGGTAGAAGATATTAATGCTGTTGAAGGTCTTGAGGTTGAATATTTTGAGATAGTTGATGGAAATACTCTCCTTCCTGTTTATGGATGGGATGATAGCGACTATATCGTAGGATGTATCACTGTCTATTGTGGACACACACCGATAAGGCTTATCGACCACATTAAGTATATAGGATGAAAGATTTGTCGTAATACTTTACTTGTAATTGAATAATCAGCTTCTTGTAAGCGCTTATATATAAAGGAAATCAAAGAAATGATGATAGAAGTACTTAAAAGCAAATTACATTGTGTCAAGGTTACTGAGGCTAATCTTAATTATATGGGAAGCATAACAATTGATGAGGATCTAATGGATGCTGCAAACCTCATTTCGGGAGAGAAAGTCCAGATTGTTGACAATAATAATGGTGAACGCTTTGAAACTTATATTATTAAAGGAGAGAGAGGTTCAGGAGCCATCTGTCTTAATGGAGCAGCAGCAAGAAAAGTTCAGGTTGGTGATACAATAATCATCATTTCGTATGCATTAATAGATTTTGAGGAAGCAAAACGTTTCAAGCCAACGGTAGTATTTCCCAAGGAAGGCAATAGAATTTAGCATTATTCCAATGATGCTGAACCAAAGAGCTATTTTTTAGTCTTTTGATATAGTTCTTTTAGAGATTTCCGTGGTATTCCCAAGGCTACAATTCTGTCCAGTGTCCTTTTTGCTGAGTCATTCTTACGCAACAATATTAGTATCTCTGCCTTTCTGTATAAGAAGTCTGTATTATCCGGTGAAAGACGTAAAGCCTCTTCAATATCGAATTCAGCAGCTTCTGCCATTCCGTTATTCAGTTCTATTTCAGCTCTTATGGCATATGCGATGGCACTGTCTGGATGCTGACTAATCAGTTGGTTTATTATGTCAAGAGCATCTGTATGATGGTTGTCTTTTTCATTAAGCAATGCATAACCAAGTAAAGCATTGTAATTCCCTGGAACAATAGTAAGCAATTTCTTATAATCATTGCGTGCAAAATCATAACGGCAAAGTTTCTCATTGGCATAAGCCCTATAGTATAGAGCGGCAGGATTGACAGGGTCAATTCTTAATACCTTATCATACTCGTCTTTAGCATATTGCCATTCCTCAAGTTGCATGTTCCATGCTGCTTTCCTGAGTATTAAGTCAACACTGTCAGTGTGAAATGACAGCTTTTCAATAGCGTTGGCAAGTGAGTCACGCATACTTTTTCTGTCTAAGTCCTGAGCGTTGCAGGAAATAGTTCCAATGGTTACAATTGCAATCAGTATAATTAGTCTTCTTGTCATTACAATAATGAATTATGATAATCGTTGATGAAAATGCATCTAAATCAGGAAAGAAAGGGGTGTGTCATATTAATGGCACACCCCTTGATATTATAAAGAACGGTTATCAACTATATTAGTCTTCCCAGTTCTCCTGCGCCTTACGTATGTATGATTTATAGCGCTGCTTAGCCATCTTCTCTGCCTCAGCAAACAGTTCCTCCGCTTCGTTAGGATATGCCTTCTGTACAGACAGGTAACGCACCTCACCAAGCAAGAAGTCACGGAACTTACTCCAGTCTGGTTCTTTTGAGTCAAGAGAGAATGGGTTCTTGCCCTGTTCTGCCAACTCTGGGTTGTAACGCCACAGATGCCAGTAACCACAATCAACGGCACGAGCTTCCTCTGCCTGACTTCTACCCATGCCACCTTTAATCTTAAGACCATGGTTGATACATGGAGCGTAACCAATGATAAGTGATGGTCCATGGTATGCCTCAGCCTCACGGAACGCCTTAAGTGTCTGAGCATTGTCAGCACCCATTGCAACCTGTGCTACATATACATAACCATATGTCGTGGCAATCATACCAAGATCTTTTTTCTTGATTCTCTTGCCCTGAGCTGCGAACTGGGCAATAGCACCGAGTGGAGTAGCCTTTGAAGCTTGACCTCCTGTATTGGAATAAACCTCTGTGTCGATAACAAATATGTTTACATCCTCTCCAGAAGCTATAACATGGTCAAGACCACCGTAGCCAATATCGTATGATGCACCGTCACCACCGATAATCCACTGGCTTCTCTTTACAAGATAGTGGTCGAGGGTCTTGAGTTCCTGGCATGTTGCACAGCCTTTTTCAGCACCAGCTGCGATATATGGCTTCAGAATCTTGGCAAGACGCTTTGTCTCCTCTGCATCGTCCTTCTTTTCAATCCATTCTGCTGCTGCTGCTTTATACTCTTCCGGAGCCTCTGGTGTATTGATAACTTCCTGCAGAAGAATTGCAACGCGCTCTTTCATCTTCTTGTTACCCATTACCATACCAAGACCGAATTCACAGAAGTCCTCAAACAAGGAATTGTCAAATGCCGGTCCATGACCTTCTTCGTTCTTTGTATATGGAGATGATGGGATAGATGCTGAATATATGGAAGAACATCCTGTTGCGTTTGCAATAACCTCACGGTCACCAAAGAGTTGTGAGATAAGTTTGACGTATGGCGTTTCACCGCAGCCAGAGCATGCACCTGAGAACTCAAACAAAGGAGTTGCAAACTGAGAGTTCTTTGGACTTTGCTTGATGTCTATGAGATTCTGCTTGCTCTTGACATTCTTAACAAGCCAATCCCAGTTCTTTGCCTCGTTTTCCTGTGTCTGCAATGGAACCATCTTGAGAGCCTTCTCAAACTCACCAGTCTCCTTGTTCTTCTTGCCAGGACATACATCTGCACAGTTGCCGCATCCAAGACAGTCAAGGACACTGACTTGCATACGGAACTGCATACCTTTGAATGCTGCCGGAGCTTTTATCTCGAGTGTTGGAGCTTCAAAACCAGCCTTCTCGTTCTCGTCAAGTACGAATGGACGAATACATGCGTGAGGACAAACAAACGAACACTTGTTGCACTGGATACAGTTCTCTTCATTCCAAACTGGAACAAATGCAGCAACACCACGCTTCTCGTATGCGGCAGTGCCATTCTCCCATGTACCGTCAACGGTGTCATGTTTTACGAAGTCGGAAACCTTCAGAAGGTCACCAGCCTGAGCATTGATTGGGCGTACAAGTTCCTTAACGAAAGCAGGAGCATCATCTTCTTTCTTTACGTCGTCAGCAAGATTAGCCCATGCTGGGTCAACTGTCAGTTGCTTGTATTCACCTCCACGGTCAACAGCTGCGTAGTTCTTGTCAACAACATCTTGTCCTTTCTTTCCGTATGACTTAACGATGAATTTCTTCATCTGCTCTACAGCAAGGTCAACAGGGATGACGCCTGTGATGCGGAAGAATGCGCTCTGGAGAATAGTGTTGGTGCGGTTGCCAAGACCAATTTCCTGAGCAATCTTTGTTGCGTTAATATAATAGACAGTTATGTTGTTTTGAGCAAAATAACGCTTAACGCTGTTTGGCATGAAGTTTACAAGTTCTTCACCATCAAATATTGTGTTGAGAAGGAATGTACCATTCTTCTGAAGACCACGTGTCACATCATACATGTGGAGGTAAGCCTGAACGTGGCAAGCCACGAAGTTAGGTGTTGTTACAAGGTATGTGGAACGTATAGGTGTGTCTCCGAAGCGAAGGTGTGAACATGTGAAACCACCAGACTTCTTTGAGTCGTATGAGAAATAAGCCTGGCAATACTTGTCAGTGTTGTCACCGATAATCTTAACGGAGTTCTTGTTGGCTCCTACTGTACCATCAGCGCCAAGACCAAAGAATTTAGCCTGGAACATACCTTCTCCACCAAGTGCCATTTCCTCAACTTCTGGAAGGCTTGTGAATGTAACATCGTCAACGATACCAACAGTGAAGTGGTTCTTTGGCTCCGGAAGTGAAAGGTTGTTGAATACAGCAATAATCTTAGCCGGAGTCGTGTCGCTTGAACCAAGACCATAGCGACCGCCAACGATAAGTGGCTTGTTCTCAACATCGTAGAATGCGCTCTTAACGTCAAGATAGAGAGGTTCGCCCTCTGCGCCTGGCTCTTTCGTACGGTCAAGGACAGCTATGCGGGTAGCTGTCTTAGGAACAGCTGCAAGCAAGTGCTTTACAGAGAAAGGACGATATAGGTGAACAGCCACCATACCGACTTTCTCTCCCTGCGAAGTAAGATAGTCAATAGCTTCTCTTGCTGCCTCAGTAGCTGAGCCCATAAGGATTATCACACGCTCTGCGTCAGCAGCTCCGTAATAGTCAAACAGATGATACTCACGACCTGTAATCTTGCTTATTTCTTCAAGATAGTGCTCTACAACTTCCGGCACTGCATTGTATGCACTGTTGCAAGCCTCACGGTGTGTGAAGAAAGTCTCAGGATTTTCTGCTGTACCGCGTGTGACAGGACGCTCAGGAGTAAGAGCACGGTCACGGAAACGCTTTACGTCAGCTGGGTCAACGAGTTTGGCAACATCCTCCTGATCCATAACTTCAATCTTGTGATACTCATGTGATGTACGGAATCCGTCAAAGAAGTTTACGAATGGTACGCCAGTCTTGAGTGTGGCAAGATGAGGAACAGCTGTAAGGTCCATAACTTCCTGTACAGAACCAGAACAGAACATGGCAAAGCCAGTCTGGCGGCATGCCATAACGTCCTGATGGTCACCGAAAATACAGAGAGAATGTGAAGCCAAAGTACGTGCGGAAACGTCAAATACACAAGGAAGCAATTCTCCAGCAATCTTATACATGTTAGGAATCATAAGGAGAAGACCCTGTGACGCTGTGAAAGTAGTTGTGAGAGCACCAGCCTGCAATGAGCCATGGAGTGCACCTGCTGCGCCACCTTCTGACTGCATTTCCTGTACTGATACGGTCTGTCCCCACAGGTTCTTACGTCCACGAGCAGACCAGTCGTCCACGTGCTCTGCCATAGGAGATGACGGAGTGATAGGATAGATAGCGGCTACCTCACTAAACATATAGCTTATGTGTGCGGCTGCCTCATTACCATCACAAGTGATAAATTTTTTTTCTTTAGCCATTTTACTTAATATTTAAAATTATAAAGTTATAAGATATAATGATTTATGTTTTAGTAATTGTAATTTTAGTCTTATATTCGCAGCATGTCAATAAAGGAAACCAAATAGCCATAACGGTATTTTGTTGTCCTTTCCCACTTCGGTGTTGTATCTGGCATATAGTGTGTCACTACAATATCTTGTCTTGCTGTTTTCTGCATCGCATATCCGGAATTTCTTGTTGTTGTCTGCTATGTAATAGCTTGGTTTTCCACCCTCGTTTATCTTATGGTCTTTCCACATGGTGTTGACAAAGAAGGTTTCCATAATGCTCTGACGGTCTGACTTGATGGGATATATCGCATACGAGAGGTTGGGGTTATGCATCATAATCTTTGATGGCTTCTTGGGAAACTCCTGTCCTTTGGGGTAAATCATGTTTATCAGTCTTGCGTCAGCAAGATATTTGATGTAGTTCATGACAGTGGCTCTGCTCGTTTCAATCTCTTGTGCAAGATGGCTTATGTTAGGAGCTGATGGTCCGTCAAGAGCCAACATGTAAAATAGTTTTTTTATTTTCGTGAGATATTTCAGTTCTATCTGCTTGATAAGCAAGATGTCAACTTCTGTCATCATGTTCATCGTCTTCAACAGATTCTCTGAAAAATTTCTGTTCTCAAGAAAGAATGGATAAAAACCGTGATGCACATAATTCTGGAAATGCTTCATAGGGCTTACCTTAGGCAATATTTTCTTGACAATATGCTCATGGTCATTTATTATCTCGTTCAGAGTGAAAGGCGCGAATTCATTACCTGTTATAAGATTTAGATATTCACGGAAAGAGAAGCCTCTCAGATTATAGCTCTTCACGATGTTGTTCAACTCTGGATTCTCTTCTTTCAGTCGCATGACACTTGAACCCGTAAAAACAATCTTCAGATTTGGATAATAGTCATAACACAGTCTTAATTCTCTACTCCAGTCTGGTTGTTTGAAAACTTGGTCAATTAGCAACACTTTGCCTCCGTGATGGTAGAAATCTCCTGCAAAGTCGGCAATCCCTCGTCCCTGGAAATAGAAGTTGTTCATGTTGATGTATAAACATTGTCTGTCTCTTGGGTCGAATTTCTCCTTTGCGTATTGCAGTAGGAAAGTCGTTTTTCCTACACCTCGTGTTCCCTTTATGCCTATCATACGGTCACTCCAGTCTATCTCATCCATAAGGGTTCGACGGACTGGTGCATTAGTGTGTTCCACCAGATAAGTGTGAGTTCGGAAGAAAGCATCCATTTTTTTATTGTTTTTTCATTTTGCAAAGATACTATAATTTCCATGAATTTGCAAACTCTACTTTGCAAAATTTCAAAAAAAATATGTATTTTTGCACTTGTATAATATGACTGTGACTATTAATGGCTTTTTATGATGATTTCTTCATGTAAATGTAATTGTTGATGGTCTGTCGTCAATTGTTTTAATATAAGACTATGCGGATACATATATTCAATCCAGAGCACGACATTGCATTGTCAATGAATGCAGATAGGTTCACACCACCTCATAATGTAAGGCAACTAAGGAGTGACATGGCTTTTCTTCCTTCTCTCTGGGCTGAGGAGGGAGATGTTGTAATTGTTGATGATGTAGATGGTGCCCGTGAACGTCTTAGACATATTAAAGGCATAAACAAAGACGTTCGTTTTGTTGCAAATTATGGGGTAAGGTCTATGTTGGCCTCACTTGGTGAATATTCACGAGAGATTGAAATCCTACCATGGGGATGGGATAGGACTTTGGTTTCTGAATTAGTAAGAATGGGCATTCCAAGAGATTTGCTTCCTTCGGAACAAGCTCTTTCTTTTATAAGATGCCTCAGTGGCAGACAATGGGCCAACAATCTGAGACTGTTCTTGCCACAGTATGAGGACGGAATGATTCAAATGCCACAAACATGTCAGTCTGTCACTGAAGTGGAAGAATGCCACAAGCAACTATTCAGCTGCCACTCTGTCATTAAGTCTCCATGGAGTTGCAGTGGCAGGGGAGTAAGGTATGCTATGGGAGAGATGTCGTCTGAGTTGACAGGATGGATGAACAATGTCATAAGACAACAAGGATGTGTTGTCTGTGAACCATACTATGACAAGGTGTCAGATTTAGCAGTGGAATTATATTCTCATCGAGACGGAAGCGTGTCCTTCGAAGGTATTTCTTTGTTCTGTACAGCCAATGGGGCATATATAGGCAATATTGTCTTGTCTGAGGAGGAGAAGTGGGATAATATACGCAGATGGGGAGTTGAGGATGACTTGAGAGATGCCATAGAGTTGATAAGAACTTACATGTCAGAAGCTATTCATGGAGAATATATCGGTCCATTCGGAGTTGACATGATGGTTTTGCCTGGAAAAACAATATGCCCGTGTGTTGAGATTAACCTAAGACGTACGATGGGGCATGTTGCCTTGTCTTTATATGACAAGGATAATTATCCTCAACAACGTATCATGCGGATTGACTTCTCTGGAAAGTATCATTTCCGAATTAAAGAAACGATGGACAATGTCATTAACAACTCCTTGATTTAGGGAGTATGCTATTTTCTCCTTGTTCCTTTATATATAAGAAAAAGGATAGCAGCAGCTGCCACTCCAAGAATTACGTAGCCTATCTCATGGCTATATTTCGAAGCAATATCATATACATCGTTCGTTGACTTCAGGTCAGTATATTTATAAATAAGGTATCCGAGAATAGCGAGTACGCTGTTCCAAATGCCAGCACCAAGTGTCGTATAGAGGATGAATTTGTCAAGACGCATTCCTGCAAGTCCAGCTGGGATGCTTATAAGTTGCCTTACTGCAGGTATCAGCCTTCCGAAGAAAGTTGATGCTGAGCCATGCTCGCGAAAATATTCCTCTGCGTGTTTAACTTTCTCCTCGTTTATGAGACACATATGTCCAAAACGGGAATTGGCAAAGCTATAGATGATGGGTCTGCCAAGGAATTTCGCAAGATAGTAGTTTATCAACGCACCTAAATCTGCTCCTATTGTTGCGAAAATCACAACGAGGATGATGTTCATTTTATCAGATGTCATTGCCATCCAGGCTGCTGGTGGCACGATGGCTTCTGATGGGACTGGTATGAACGAACTTTCAATTGCCATGAAAAGTGTTACCACCCAATAGTCAAGATGTTCCAAAACCCACTTAATTATCTCTGCTACCAATGAATCCATTTCTTCTTTTGTATTAATATGATTGACTAATCGTGATTTAATTATATCGTTTTATTATTGTGCGAGCCAGAAAGTCATTTTGTTGGCAATACAGGCTCAATGTTTAGATAATCCTCTGGTGATGTCCCATTCGGATATAGTTCTGAAAGGATAGTAAAAGTTTCTGTCGGGCTGTATGATAGCGACATTCTTAGATATTTTTTATATTCTTCCTTTTTGTCAAGGTCGAAACAGCATCGAGCAAGATATGGGATTGCTATTCTACCTCTTTCACCATTATTTTCAACTATATAACGAAAGACGCTGTATGCATTGCTAAGTTTAAGATTGTCGTACAAGGCAATACCAATAGTTAGGAGCACGTCGCTGTCTTTGTTTGATTCAATGGTTGCTTTCCTGAACATCTCAAATGCCTCGCTTGTCATTTTGTTGAATAAGTAGATAGTACCTTTCAATGCCTTGCGCAATGCTTCTGGAGCACCAGCTTTAACCAGTTCGTCCAGATAGTAGTCTGCTGTGTTGAATTCGCCTCTCTTGCCATGTATCAACGCAAGTTCGTGGCATGCAGTTCGTATATTCTCGCTGGCATGTCTTTCCTTTGCCTTCTCCAAGGCGATTTTGTATAGTTCTACGGATTTGTTGATGTCTCCGAAATACATGCACATCATGGCAAGGTAGATGTAGCCTATATCCGACCATGGTGCTGTTTCATTGTATTTCTTATAATATGCGAGTGAATCCTCATAATTGCCAAGATAATACAGGCAGTTTGCTTTGTTCAATAGCGCATCCTCGTCTTCCTTGTTGATAGCCAGGGCATACTCGCTGGCTGTCATGGATTCCTGAATGTTGTTGCATGCAAAATAAACGAATGCAAGCTTGTTCCAATATGCAATGTTGTATGGATTGTCGTCAATGAGATTGTTGATGAGTGTCTCTGCTTCCTTGAATCTGCCTTCGCTGATATATACTTTTGCCATAAGCTCTTTGTAGAAGGACGATTCGGTATCTTCAGCTTTGCCAAGCCATTTCCTGCATCTGTCCATCCTGTCGTAATCGGCATATATCTCAGCTATCTCAAGTATGATGTCCTGACATTCTTCATTGTCGAACTCGTCACAGTCATTGAAGCGTTCTTCCAATAACTTGTCGGCACTTTCCACGTCATTGTTTGCCAATGCTATCTCTGCCTTTGCATATGAATACTCAATATCACTCTTGTCAGCTACCATTTCTATTATGTCCAGAGCCTTATGGTAGTCTTTTTCGTCATTTGCGGCAAGACGTGCTTTGAAAGCGAGTGGGGTAGTGGCTCCTGGATATATAGCCAAAGCGAGGTCTGCCGCTTCGACAGCCTCACTTATGTTTCTTATGGCGTAGTAAAACTCAGCCACATCGATTATCTCTTCTGAATCAAGTATGGCTACACCATGTTCTCCATTTCTGAAACTCTCGTATCTTGAGAGTAACTTTTTGAATTTCTCGCTTCTATAGTATTCGTCCATATATGAATCGTCGGTAGTATGTCACTTCACGCTCTTTTTTGCCCAGGCATCCTTGAGACCAACAGTCTTGTTGAATACGAGGTGTCCCTTCTTGTCTGTGTCAGGGTCAAGCATGAAATAGCCTATCCTTTGGAATTGCAGGTAATCGCCTGGTCGTTTCTCACCTACATAGTTCTCAACGTAACATGTATCAAGGGTCTTAAGACTGTCAGGATTGAGCAGTTCATGGAAGTCTCTCTCGTCTGCAGACGGATTTTCTACGGTGAACAGTCGGTCATATACCCGAACTTCTGCCTTCAGGCAACTGTCGGCACTTACCCAGTGTAGAGTGCCTTTGACTTTCCTGTTTGCGCCCTCCATTCCGCTTTTGCTTATAGGATCGTATTCTGCGTGTATTTCCGTTATGTTTCCTTCTGTGTCCTTGACACATCCGGTACATTTTATAATGTATGCATTCTTTAGCCTGACTTCTTTGCCTACTGATAGACGGAAGAATTTCTTCGGAGCGTCTTCCATGAAGTCATCACGCTCTATCCACAAGTTTCTTGAGAAAGTGATAGTGTGAGTACCATCTGTCTCGTTCTCCGGATTGTTTACTGCCTCCATTTCTTCTGTTTCACCCTCTGGGTAGTTTGTAATGACAAGCTTCACCGGATTAATAACTGCGCTCACTCTTGTGGCACGTTTGTTCAGGTCGGTTCGGACGGCAGCCTCAAGCAGTGCCATGTCGTTGAGAGCGTCAAACTTGGTATATCCTATTGAATCTATAAAGTTTCTGATACTTTCCGGAGAATACCCTCTTCGTCTCATACCGCTTATTGTCGGCATTCTTGGGTCATCCCATCCATTTACTTTTCCTTCCTCCACGAGGGCAAGCAGTTTCCTTTTGCTCATCATGGTGTATGTAAGGTTGAGCCTGTTGAACTCTATCTGTCGTGGTCTGTAGCTGTTCTGACCATCCTTTTCACATAGATAATCGACAAAAAGGTCATACAGTGGGCGGTGGGGCACGAATTCCAGCGTGCATATAGAGTGTGTCACACCTTCAAAGTAGTCACTCTGTCCGTGTGCGAAGTCATACATTGGGTAAGCATGCCATTTCGTTCCAGTGCGATGATGTGAGGTATGTATTATTCGATATATAATTGGGTCTCTGAAATGCATGTTGGGATTCGCCATGTCCAGTTTTGCGCGAAGCACCATGGACCCTTCTTCTGCTTCGGGAGTGTTCATTTTCTCAAAGAGTCTCATGTTTTCCTCAACAGGTCTTTCCCTGTATGGTGACGGAGTTCCAGGGGTTGTAGGCGTGCCTTTCTGTGCTGCAATCTGTTCGCTTGTCTGCTCGTCAATATATGCCCTGCCTTTTATTATGAGCCACTTGGCAAAATCCCACAGCTTGTCGAAATAGTCTGATGCATAGTATATGTTTCCCCATTTGAATCCAAGCCACTTGATGTCGTTCAGTATGTTCTCGACATATTCTGTGTTCTCTTTGGTAGGATTGGTATCGTCAAATCTCAGATTGCATACTCCGTTGTATTTCTCTGCAACTCCAAAGTCCATGCAGATAGCCTTGGCATGTCCGATGTGGAGATAGCCGTTTGGTTCTGGTGGAAAACGAGTCTGGATCCTACCTCCATTCTTTCCTTCCGCAAGGTCTTCTTCTACGAACTGCTCTACGAAACTTAGACTTTTCTTTTCTTCGCCTGTGATGATTTCTTTAGTATCTGCCATGTTGTCTGAATATAATAGTTTATATTTAATTTCTATTTGAGTGCAAATTTAACCAAATTTCGTGAGAATACATGACTGGGATATGAAAAAATCTGTTTATAACCCATATTTAATGATTATAAATACTTTTTATATGCCTCAAAAGGGAAAATGTTGATTTTAATTAAATTATTTGTCAAAAATGTTTGGAGATAATAAAAAAAATGTTTATCTTTGCAAACGTTATCCTGAATACAATCTTTTTACCTTAAAGGAAGCTAATACCTATTGAGATTGAATGCTCTGCGTTGCGAAACGAGGGGCATTTCTTTTTTTATAGCCATTAGTTCAATAATTTACATCTCATGTAATACGAGATTATTCACAAGAACATATCACTTGTTGTTTTGTCAACTTGTCAATCGAAAGCATGTCGGATAAATCCACTGTCTATCTATTTGGAATCAACCGTCAAATTTTTGAAGAGTCTTTTGCTCCTTGCCACCATTTCTTTTATTTTTCCATTGAAAGTGCCAGACGACAACAGGGCATCTATTGTCGTACCCATCCTGTAATCCCATTTGTTGAAACAGTCATTAGGATTGTTGATACGTTCACACTGAACGTTATCTTCTCTGAGTATGCTATCCATAGCCAGCCAATCCTGCATACATATCATGCAGAGCATAGACGGACTGTACATGTGGCGTGCAATTATTTCCTCCGCCAAACGAGGTGGAAGCGACTTGGGGGCAATTCCTTCCTTATGGAGTCTAGTAGCGTAGTATCTTTGCACTCTCGCTTTGTCTTCCTCCCACCATACACGCAAAGAAGGCATGTCGTGTGTTCCTGTCGTTGCTATACTTCGGTAAGGGTATGCTTCTGTATGTCCAAATTCATAGTAGTCATTTTTTGGCAACGTCTGCACCTCTGTAGATAATATTCTTAACTTTTCTATTACCTCATCCATACCGTGAGGTCTATACCTCATGTCCTCAGCGCACACGAGCATCTTCGAATCCTCCAAAATATTCAGTAGTGTATGTTCTCCGTTATTTTTCCATAGATATTGATGCCTGTCTCCATAATAGTTGTTGTATATTCTCATGTAAGCATCCCTGTCGTTGGAACTCAACACGGCGAATAATGGCTGGTTGTAACCGTAAACACGTGGATGGTACATGTTGCGGTATTTCTCATCCTCTATGAACAGCACATTCGTACATATTCTCTTTAGTCCATCTCTTATCCAAATGCTGTTCTCGTCTTGCTTGTCACGGAACATGTTTTCTATTTTCTCCTGACAGTCATATTCTGTTTTGAGACCGTACATGTTATATGGCAGTTTGTTTAGGAATACTTCCTTTACATAATCAGCATGTATTCCGAACCCCCTTTCTATTTCCTCATCATTCACGAATGGTTTTGTCATCAGTTCCTTGCGGAATGTCAGTCCGTAACCGGTTATCTCTTCGGCACTCAAAGGCAATGAAGGAATGAAATGTCCGAGCACGGGAGTAAAGTTGTTCTGCGGTATTGCCCATAGTGCGAACAATGCGGCAATATGGTCAATACGCATCACGTCGAAGTATCGTTCCAGATACTTAATGCGGTTTCTCATCCATTCCTCCCATTCACTACACCTTATATATATAGGAAACCTCCAGTTTTGTCCATTCCTGTCTCCATCGTAAGGAGGTATGCCCATTCTCATTGTCATGTCGAATATGTCAGGATGTTGCCATACTTCCACGCTGTCCAGTCGGAAACCTGTCTGCATGTCACACATAAGGCTAATCCCTTTCTTTCTTGCGTATGAAGATGCTTTTGCAAGTTGCCTGTTGAGTCTATACTGAATATACTTGACTTTTTCAGTCTCTTTGCGCATTTCTGAATCGTCATCAAGTAACTTTTCCAGTTTCCCCATCTCATAGTTTGCTGCAACTTCCCATTTCCTGAAGTCGGATGTTCCATGTCTTTTGCTCATAGCCTTAAAAATGGCGTAAGCATTGAGCCAGAAAGCGTTGTTGTTTGAGAATTCCTTGTAATCATCTGTTGACATCTCCCTTTTGCCGTTTTTGTTGAAGAGATAGTCAATATATATCTGTTTGACATTCCCAACAGCCTTATAGTCGCAGTGTCTGTATGCTTCCAGTTCCATTCGTCTTCTGTTGAATTCCGTTCTCTCCATGCTGTTTTCTGGAATAAGTTCAGAAGCATCGAAGTATATCGGGTTTATGGCAAAAGCCGATATGGAGTTGTATGGATTTGTCTCATTCCATCCGGCAGAGTTTCCCGTATCGTTTATTGGAAGCAGCTGTATCACTCTTATTCCACACATCGAGCACCAGTCGATGGTTTTGATAAGGTCGCCCATGTCACCTATTCCAAAGGAGTCTTTAGTCCGGAGAGAGAATAGCGGAACAGACACACCACTTGCCTTCCATGTTTTTTCCATGACATGTATGGAGCCACCATCCTCGATAGCCACTTGTCCGTCATGCAGTGTCTCAAAATGTGTGACTCTGTTGTCTCCTTCTTCCCATTTTCTCAACCTATTAGTGTTTCTGTCCACTACAACATATTTGTATTCAAGCGCATGGTTGATATTCTCAGTGTTGAGAGCAAGATTCCACTCGTGGTTGCCGCAATATGTCATTTTGATATATCTTGACGGACTCCAGTCGCCTATGGAAGGATGGTTGCCGCAAATTGCGAGTATCTCGTCATCGGCAAGTTGAGGAGCAGACACCTTGAAGATAACGGTTTTTCTGTATATAGGTAATCTGTTCTTGTTCTTTTCTATTCTTCCACTACTGCATTTTCCTCTTACTACGTCGGTATAAAGATGCCATAACAGGGGCGTGTCTCTCCAGAAGTCGTAGAGCAGGTAGTTCTTGTCGGCTTCGCAATGAACGACTCTTTTTATGCTATTCCATTCCTTCCTAACAATGTTGCCGTTTGAATCCTCTATTTGGTAATGGTAGCTGATATCTCTAATCTGTCCCTTTCGCATTTCCATGAGAACAGTCTCAGTATGCCAAGAGTCACCATCCTCTGAAAGAAGCGGAACGTTGTGCGTTCTTTGCCTTCCATTGTCATTTGTGCTTGTGATGATGGCGTGTACACTCTCGCCCCAGTTGGTCCTGTAGTTTATGAAGAAGCAGAATTTCATGTATGCGTAATTAAGTTAATTGAATGTAGAATGACGGTTTCGCTGCGCCGCTACTTTTGAAAAAAGAGGGAACCATGCGTGTCTTTGAAAGACATCCACGGTTCCCTTTTTATGCAACTAAATAATTAATTCTGACACCATTGTTAAATATCCCATCCTATTGCGGAAGCTCCAAGTACTGCTGCGCTGGCACCATCAAGGGAACTGATAAGGAACTGAGCTTTGCCTTTGAAAATAGGCAGTACATTCTTGTCGTAACTTCTTTTAATTGGTTCCATTATCAGGTCTCCAGCCTTTGCCATTCCTCCGAAGAATACGAAAGCCTCTGGTGATGAGAAGGCTGTGAAGTCAGCGCAAGCCTCACCAAGCATGTTGCCAGTGAACTCGTAAACTTCCTTGGCAAGTTCGTCACCTTTTCCTGCTGCAATGGATACTTCGAGAGATGTGATGTCCTCAGGCTTCAGTTCGCGAAGAAGTGACGGACGGTCTGTTGTCTCAAGCATCTCGCGTGCTGTGCGAGCTACGCCAGTAGCTGAGCAGTAAGCCTCAAGGCATCCTCTTCTTCCACATCCGCAGCTTCTGCCATTCTCGCGTCTCATTATCACATGTCCCAACTCTCCGGCAAAACCGTCGCATCCATATACCAATTGTCCATTAACTACAACGCCAGAGCCGACACCGGTTCCAAGAGTCAGCATGATGAAATTTTTCATACCCCTTGCTACGCCGTATGTCATTTCTCCTATGGCTGCTGCGTTTGCATCGTTAGTAAGTGCAACTGGTATGCCAAGTTCTTTTGAGAACATCTCAGCGAGTGGAACTATACAATCGTGTGCCCATGCGAGGTTGGGCGCATATTCAATGGTGCCCTTGTAGAAGTTCGCATTAGGAGCACCAATTCCCATAGCCTTGATGTATTCAATGCCACCGACGTGGTCGATGATTGGCTGAAGAGCTTCTACAGACGCTTTTACATAATCCTCAACTGTCTTGTGTCCTTGTGTCTTGATGGCTGTCGTCACTTTAATTTCACCTCTTTGGTCAACAATTCCAAATACAGAGTTTGTTCCGCCAAGATCTAAGCCTATTACATAGGGTTTCTGCTGATTTACTACCATAGTATTTGTCTTAATTTAAGTTAGAAATTATCGTATTAGAATAAGTTTACTAATTGCAAAGGTATAAAAATTAATAGTCAGTACAAAGTTTTGAATGGTAAATTTGCTTATTTCGTATATTTTTTGCAATTTTGCAGTCAATTATGAATTTGCCTTTTCCTTTTCAGATAGATATCCTTGATTGCATTTTCAAGGGAATAGCCATAGGAATATTGGCTTCTGCGCCAATGGGTCCTGTCGGAATACTATGTATCCAGCGTACATTGAACAAGGGACGTTGGTATGGTTTCGTCACAGGAGTAGGAGCTGCTGCAAGCGATATCATATATGCCCTCATAACTGGTCTGGGCATGAGTTTTGTGATGGATTTCATCGGTAATGAGCACAACAAGTATCTATTGCAGATATCCGGTTCCATTATGCTGCTTGTTTTCGGAATCTATTGCTTCAAGTCCAATCCGATGAAGAATGCACATCGAAGCTCTAACAAGAAAGGGTCGCTGAGCCACAACGGCATTACGGCTTTTTTTGTCACATTGAGCAACCCCCTTATCATTTTCCTGTTCATGGCAACATTCGCACAGTTCGCTTTCGTTATTCCAAGCCATCCATTTGAGATGACGGTTGGATATCTGAGCATAGTGCTGGGCGCACTGCTTTGGTGGTTCGGACTGACATGGGTCATTGATAAGCTCAGGAACATTTTTGATGCAAACGGAATACTTGTTATTAACAAGGTGATAGGCTCCTTGGTTATAATATTCTCAGTGATAGCCTTATTGGGACTTGTGTTTAATCTCTATCATCTTCCGAATTTCTGATTAAAGACCATTATTATTGCAATATGTTTATAGCTGAAAAACTTAGGAAGACATCAATAGCCGAATATCTTCTGTATATGTGGCAGACAGAAGATCTCATAAGGGCATATGGATGCTCGCTTTCAAGAATAAAGAAAGAATATATCTCCAGATTCGACTACGATGATGAGCAAATGGAGGATGAGACTGACTGGTTTGCCAATCTTATAAGAATGATGAATTCTGAAGGAGTGAGGGAAAATGGTCACTTGCAGATAAATAACATCCTTATGCAGGACCTGTGTGAACTACATGCCGCATTGCTCGCCTCAACGAAATTCCCTTTCTATAATGCTGAATATTTCAGGGTGCTACCCTTTGTTGTGGAACTGAGAAACAAAGGTGCAAAAAAAGACGAGAATGAAATAGAGACATGCTTCAACGCTCTTTATGGCACCATGATGTTGCGACTCCAGAAAAAGGATGTTTCTCCAGAGACTTCAAATGCCATAAAGGAAATAACGACACTCGTCGGTATGCTTTCCGACTATTATATAAAGGACAAAAATGAGGGACTGGAACTGTGATGTCACATCATTCCATTTTCCGACTTTTTTTATTCACCATAACATCCAAAGCATATAAAATACTAATATAACATTATGAACATACTGATAACAGGCTGCAACGGCCAGCTCGGCAACGAGATGAAATTGCTGGAGGCATTATATCCTCAGCATACATGGTTCAATACAGATGTTGCAGAACTCGACATCACGAACAGTGATGCCATTGATACTTTCGTAAGTACAAACAATATTGACGGAATAGTAAACTGTGCTGCATATACCGCAGTGGACAAGGCAGAGACAAACAAGCAACTGTGCACTGCTCTTAATGCTGAAGCACCGGCATACCTTGCCATGGCTATCGAGAAAAGGAAAGGATGGATTATACAGATAAGTACAGACTATGTCTTTGATGGTACAGCACATTTGCCATACAAGGAGGATGATACTCCATGTCCTGACAGCGTTTATGGCAGTACGAAACTTGCAGGTGAAATAGCACTTATGAAGCTATGTAGCAAGTGGATGATAATACGTACAGCCTGGCTTTACTCTATATATGGCAACAATTTCGTGAAGACTATGCTCAGACTCGGTAAGGAAAAGGATGAACTGGGAGTCATATTCGACCAGATTGGAACACCAACCTATGCCCATGACCTTGCCGTGGCTATAATGACAGCCATAGACAAAGGTATAGTAAACGGAGTTTATCATTTTTCCAACGAAGGAGTTGCAAGCTGGTATGACTTTACAAAGGCCATACACCGCATTGCTGGAATAACCAACTGCAATGTCAAGCCTTTGCATACCGAGCAATATCCAACGCCTGCCAAAAGACCTGCTTACAGTGTCCTCGACAAGACTAAGATAAAGAATACTTTTGGCATCACGATTCCCCATTGGGAGGAATCACTCAGATGCTGCATTGCCAAACTTAATGATGTGAAATAATTGGCGGATAATAATATAAACGCTGTCAGAATAATGAACAAGGAAATAGAAAGAAGAAGAACATTTGCCATCATATCCCATCCTGATGCAGGAAAGACAACCCTTACAGAGAAGTTCCTGCTCTTTGGTGGACAGATTCAGGTGGCAGGAGCCGTCAAAAGCAACAAGATACGAAAGACTGCAACGTCCGACTGGATGGATATAGAGAAGCAACGTGGAATCTCTGTCTCAACATCGGTGATGGAGTTTGATTACAATGACTATAAGGTCAACATTCTCGACACACCAGGACACCAGGATTTCGCAGAAGATACTTATCGCACTCTCACAGCCGTTGACTCCGCCATCATAGTCGTTGACTCTGCCAAGGGTGTAGAGACGCAGACTCGCAAGCTGATGGAGGTGTGTAGGATGAGGAACACTCCTGTCATTATCTTTGTCAATAAGATGGACAGAGAGGGGAGGGACCCATTCGACCTTCTTGACGAACTTGAGCAGGAACTGAATATAAAGGTGCGCCCTTTGTCATGGCCAATCAATCAGGGTGCAAGATTCAAGGGTGTCTATAACATTTACGAGCAGCAACTCAACCTGTTTACTCCTAATAAGCAAAGGGTGACGGAGAAAGTAGAGGTTGACATATCATCAACCGACCTTGACGACAAGGTTGGTGCTGACGATGCAGCACAACTAAGGGATGACCTTGAACTGGTAAGCGGTGTATATCCTGTTTTTAATGTTGAGACTTATAGGAATGCCGAAGTAGCCCCTGTGTTCTTCGGTTCTGCATTGAACAATTTCGGAGTGCAGGAGTTGCTTGACTGTTTTGTTGAGATTGCACCGTCTCCCCGTCCTACAAAAGCAGAAGAAAGGGAGGTAAGCCCTTCTGAAAGTAAATTCTCCGGATTCATATTCAAGATAACTGCAAACATCGACCCTAACCACCGCTCTTGCATAGCATTCTGCAAGGTATGTTCCGGTAAGTTCGTGCGCAACCAGCCTTATCTTCATGTAAGGCTCGGCAAGACCATGCGTTTCAGTTCTCCTACACAGTTCATGGCTCAGCGTAAGAGCACTATTGAAGAGGCTTGGCCTGGAGACATTGTCGGTTTGCCGGACAATGGCGTGTTTAAGATAGGCGACACCATTACAGAGGGCGAGCCGATACATTTCAGGGGATTGCCATCATTCTCTCCGGAAATGTTCAAATATATAGAGAACGACGACCCGATGAAATCCAAGCAACTCGAGAAAGGCATACAGCAGCTTATGGACGAAGGTGTTGCCCAGCTGTTTGTCAATCAGTTCAACAACAGAAAGATTATAGGTACAGTAGGACAATTGCAGTTTGAGGTTATCCAATACAGACTTGAAAATGAGTACAATGCCAAATGTCGGTGGGAACCTGTACACTTATACAAAGCCTGCTGGATAGAAAGCGACAACGAGAGTGAGTTGGAAAATTTCAAGAAACGTAAATACCAATACATGGCTAAAGACCGTGAGGGTAGGGATGTCTTCCTTGCAGACAGCGGTTATGTGCTCAGTATGGCCCAACAAGATTTCGAGCATATTAAATTCCACTTCACGAGCGAGTTCTGATTATGTTTTCAATGAAGCAGCATAATTGTTGCATTGCCTATAGTAATGGATATGATATCTTGGTGAATATGGTTTCATTGTTGATAAGGTTAATAACCTATCGACTGAAAGGTTAATAACCTATCGGCTGAAAGGTTATTAACCTTATTGGCAACGCAAACGATATAATCTGCCAATGAAACCTATTTACCTGAATCTTTCTATTATATTGCGCCAATGAAACCTATTTACTGAATCTTTCTATTATATTGTTTGACCATTTCTATTAGATAAATCCATCTATTTATACGTTATTATGATTCTATTTTTCCTCAGATATGCAATAGTAACACATTTTTAACATTGATTTGTTGGATGCATTATATTTAATGATTAAATTTGCACCACATTTAATTAATACATTAACTTTTAAATTTTACAATCATGAAAAAGTTTCTACGTTATTCATTAGTCGGTCTGATGGCACTTGTCAGTGGTTCAGTGACAGCCCAAGTCGTTTCTGACTCGTTTACCAAGAATTTGCTTGACGGTTCAAAAACAGATTATCAGGAATTGAGTAATGTTAAATTAGCCTCAACTGCCCGCTATACACTTAATGCGGCATCAAATAAAGGTAAATGTTTCCAATTGCGTTCAGATAAGTCGACCTCTGGAGTCGTAACAACTACTTCAGGTGGCGTTGCAAAGACAGTAACTGTTGTATGGTTTAATGACGGAACCATTTCCAGTGCTAACGGAAGAACAATAGACATTTATGGTAAGAACGAACCATACGCAGCAGTGTCTGACCTCTATTCCGATGACACAAAGGGCAAGAAGATAGGTTCTGTAGTGTATGACGCTAATGCGACGACACAAACGGCATCTGTTAATCTTGAGGGAAATTATCCATACGTTGGGTTCCGTTCACAAAAAGGTGCCCTTTACACGGAGTCTATTACAATTGATTGGAGTGGCGAGGCATCTGATACTAAGCTGAATGCAGGACTCGAGTTCTCTCCTTCAAACATATCTTTGAAAGTTGGCGAAGCTTTTACAGCTCCTACATTTACCAAGGCTACAACTGCTGATGTCAAATTCACTTCTGACAACGAGGCTGTTGCCACTGTTGATGCTAATGGTGTCATTACACTGGCTGGCGAGCTTGGAACAGCTAATATCAAGGCTACTTCTGAAGAGAACAGCGAGTATTATGCAGGTACAGCTACATGCCAGATAAAGGTTTATGAGGTCAACACATACAAGAAGGCTACAGCCGTATCATCTGACAACTTCCTGTTGGTAGCCCAGCGCGACGACAAGACATATTACGCTTATCCATTGAGTGAGACAAAAACCTATGGATATTTATCTACAGGTTCTGTTACAGGTACTGTTGATGAGATAGAGGTTGACAAGAACTACAATGATGAGTTTACATTCACAGCAGTTGATGGTGGCTATACCATACAGGACAGCTACGGAAGATATTTGTATCAGTCTGGAACATACAAATCCTTCAATGTTTCTGAAACAAATAACGGATATGTTTGGACTGTTGAGCCACAGACCGACGGAACATTCAAGATTTCCATGAATGGATATTTCATGCAGTACGGTGAGGGCACACACACCACATTCGGTGTTTATGACTCAGCACAGGACAATGCAGTGCTTCCAATGCTCTATGCTAAGGTTTCTGATGCCATCAAGAATGTAACAACAGTTGTTGAGCGCAACGATGCTAATGCACCAATCTTCAACCTTGCCGGACAGCGTGTAGGAAAAGACTACAAGGGCGTTGTAATACAGAATGGCAAAAAGTATCTCAACAAGTAATTCAGACAAACAATCATAAAAAAATGTGTGCCGGTATTCATTATCGGCACATATTTTTTTAAATTCAAATGTCGCATGTCTCTGACATGCTGTCTGTAAACTTGCTAACTTGTCAACTTGTTAACTTTGAGCAAGTTTTTAAATTGCGAAACTTGGATTATGCGTAGCTGTGCATTCCTCCTAACAGATAGTTGACACCAAAATATGTCATGAGCAGAGTAAAGAAAGCCATGGTCATATAAACATGGTATTTCATGGGGTGTGCGAGGAAGGGAAGGGATTTGTTGTGGACTGCAACCCCATAAGTCATGAATGTTATCAACGCCCATGTCTCTTTAGGATCCCAGCTCCAATATTCACCCCAGCTTACATTAGCCCATACAGCACCTATGAAAATACCAGTCCCAAGGAAGGCAAGTGAGGGATAAAGGAGAACGAGTGAGAGTATTCTCAAGGAATGTATCATAACAGTGCCATGAGAATGCTCTTTTTTCTTTCTATACATTATTATATATATAGCGATGGCAGTCAGACTGCAGATGAAAGAAAGTGACAACAATGCGTAGGCAATCATTATGATACTCACATGTATGCTCAGCAATGGAGAATTGAGCACAGGCATAAGCTGTCCTATCTGTGGATCCATCTGGTTTATGTGGCTCACAAGCAGGAAAAGTCCTGAAAGAATAAACCCGAAAGTGATCATTATTGGGAAATGCCGGTATGTCAGTAGCGACAATACTTGTATAATCCAAGCTGTGAACAGCATGGTTTCGTAGCCATTTGCCATTGGCACATAGCCACAAGCAATCCACCGCGTCACTAATCCGGCTGTGAGCAATAAGCATGAAGCACACATGGCGTATGGAATAGCTCTCATACACAAGCGAATGGTATATAATGCCTTTGCCGTGATTTTCAGTATAAGCATAATGACCGATAATAGTCCAAGCGTGAGGTTTGCCATAAACAATATCGTCGTGAACGGAATCGTATTGAGAATATGTTCCGCCATGTCAACATCCTTTGAAGGAAGTGTTACTCCACCGTTCCTTGTCTGGTAACTTCTGATGTCTTCCGTTATAGCCTTGAACTTTCTGAAGTCTTTCTCTTTGCAACACTGGTACAAAAGGCTGAAGGCATCTGATATAAAGATGGAATCGATGGATGATATTCCTCCTGGCATCTTCTCGGTAGGTGACAGCCAGAGTGTGTTGTGGTCTGCCACATGGGGGAACATCAACAAGGATGTGCCTTTCCTTAACTCAAACACAATTTGTAGTTTCGAGTCAATGTCGAATACCTGTTTGTGGAAACTGTCATGATTGCCGTTATAGTGTTCCACAAGATAGGGACCGAGTATGTATCCTCCTACATCAGGATTGATGAAGAAGTTGACAGGGCAATATCCGTCAATGTCAAACCTGTCCCTTACATCGCCTCCTTTAATTCTCAGTATAGGTTCCATGCACCATTCGTCTCCCCAGAATATAAATCCAGCCATTACTTGTACGGCAGAAAGTCCATTATAGCTGCTCCTTCCATGAATCTTCCTCACAAAGTCCGTAGCGAAAGTTTCAACCGTACATACCCTTCCGTTATGGCTGATATGCAGGCTGCCCATGTCCTTTGCAACATCTGCTGGAATGGTAGTTTGTGCAATGGAAGAAGTGAAGCATCCACCGACAAGGAGAATAGTTATAACCCTTGCGTTCCCAAATGCTTTTTGTGCCATACGAAGCACCTTTCTGTATGGACCATTCTTTCGCATAAGCATCAACGACATGGAAATGACAAGCAGTGCGTAACCACAATATGACACGGGTATTCCCCATGGGTCGCTGTTGACACTCAGCGTTGTTCCGTTCATGTCGTCATCAAAAGAGTTCTGACAAAGTCGGTAACCTTTGCGTACATAAATATTGTTCATCGACACCGTTGCCGTTTCCTGTTCACTTCCATTATAGACTACAATGTCAGAGACATAGTCTGCCGGGGAAGAAGTACCCTTATAGTATTCCACATGAAAGTCCTTAAGTTTTATGGAAAATGGAAGTTTGGCATGACCCATTTCTGTGCCAGTGATGGATGTTACGAGGAATGAGTCTTTTGTCTCCCCTTTTCTGACATGCAACAATCCCTTGCTTGAAGTGAAATGCGTTATGGCAGCTCCTGTCAGAATAACCATAAACGACAGATGCAGCAATAAGGTGGAGGACTCTTTTATCCTTCTTTTGAACATCCAGCATGCAGAGAAAATGACGAGTAAAGCCCATGACAGCGTGAACCACCATGAGCCATATATCCATGTATGGGCATGAACAGTACCGGCACTGTGCTCCAGCAGAGTAGCTGAAGCCAGTGCGGCAACAATTATAATGTAAAATGTGCAAAGAATTCCTTTTGTCATTATTATATATTAATCACCTTTGTTGACGAATAAACAAGTTGTTTCCTCTATATTGACCTCAAGAACTTCACCACCGCATCACGGTCAGACTTAGGCAGATAGTAAAACTTCTCTGCGCTGAAATAAGCCTCAGACTGTTTGCTGTATGCATGCCACATGATAGCCTCTATCTCGTTGCGTGCTCTGCAATCATGCAACCTGTCCTCTGCGCCTGTGTTTATCATGCTCAGTCCTCTTCCCCACAATGGTGTTGTACGGCACCATGAGCCATGTATGTCGTTTATCATGAACAGCCTATGCTGCACCATGTCCGTATATGGATATATTGTTTGGTTTGCATATCTTGGCAGCTTGAGGTTTCTGGAACGTATAATCTCCGGCTCCCAGAAATCATCTGTCGTTGTTTGCCATTTCGGTCTGTGACATGAGGCACATCCTATCTGGTTAAACACCTCCTTGCCTCTCTGCACTATGGTGTCATTGAGATTTCTCGCTCTCGGAATGGCAAGTCCCCTATGCCATACCATGAAGCTGTAGAAACTGTTGTCACTCATCTCAGGTGTGAAGTTATGCCATGGGTTGTCAAACTGGTTTGTAGTGGGAGAAAGTAGTCCTCTCACTGCCTCTGCTATCCCCTCGTCAGTACCATCTGCATAATAAGGAGATGATGGGTTTGCCTTGATGGCTTCTATTACTTCCGGTGTCTGGCTCATTTTCTTTGCCCAGGCTTCAGTAGTGTACAGATATGGTCTGTCAGAGCGTGAGACGTTAGTAATGTTCCATATAGCGTTGGCTCCGGCACCATCCTGCAAAGAACCACGTGTAAGAGCGTATGTGAATTTCTTTATTCTGTTCACACCATTGGCTGTGTACATGGCTGTCGCTGCCCAGTCGTCTGCGTCCTTGTCCCACATGCTGGGATTGAGACTCGCTCCCATGGCTGCCTCTCTCCGGTATTGCTCCTTTATGGAGTCGTCAGGAATGGCATCGAGCAATCCTGTTCCCATAATGCCTATTGTACTTTCGAGACGGAACGCAAGGTTTTGTGGCACAGGGTCGGTATTGAATGCACTGAGAGGTATGTTCAGCTCAGGGTATATGAGCGAGAAGCTCTCTCCGTCAGGAAATTTCATGGGAAGTCCACTTTCCATAGCCGTCACATTCTTCCAGTCCAACTCTATCTGGCTCTCGTCTATAGGTGGAAGGAAGGGTGATGTGGCAATAGTCTGCGGCATACCAGTAACTTCGGAAGCATAAGGTCCGTCGTTGCTGTTGGCACCATCAACAGGGTGATAAACTACGAGTAGATAACCATTGCCCCATGAGGCAGTGTATTTGTCCACCCTTTTGCCATGACCATAGCCTGGATGGCAGTCAAGGCATGACTTTCTTACAGCTGCGGGACCAAGTCCGTTGAATGGTGGAGTATTGGTATTGAAATTTCTCTCAAAGAATGTCTCACCAAGATTGAATGCTTCTGTTAGTCCCATCTGTGTGACTGCAGGTGTCTCGTCTTCATAGCATCCGGCAGACACATTGTCAGTCGTTCCAAGCAATCCACCTGGATACCATTCCTCTGCAAGGAAATTGCCGGTAGCTCTTCCAACGTATGTCCCATCGTATTCCGTATCTGGTATTGTCACCTCAGCAGTGTCATTGCTGTCGCTGCATGATGCCACCGACATTAATGATAGTGCTCCGAAGAGAGACATTGCCAATCCTTTGTTGTTTATTGCTCTCATATAAAACGATATTATTACATTATTATTATATAAATATGGTTTTGAGGTTTCAGGTTCTGAGGTTTTGAAAGTTGAGGTCAACCCCCAGCCCCTCACTGGGGAGGGGGAGGTTGAAAGTTGAATGTTCCTCAATCTTCAAAGACCTTACGACCTTGGGGCCTTCTTTCTATCTTAATCCTGCCGACCATTGAGCGGCAGCCTTCAGATTGGCATCAAGCTCGTTGATGGCATCCATTGCAACTTTTACTTTCGGTGACTGTGGAGCATCAACGAAAGCTGTTCCTTTCTGGCATTCTTTAAGTGCATCAAGTGAACTGTTCAGTGAACTTTCAATCTTGGTTGCCAAATCAGGATTCATCTCTTTCAGTAATGTCATTGCAGAATGCTCATGTGGAGTGCCAAGGTCAAGACCACCATACAGAGAGTTTCTAATGCTGATGATGTTGTCGTAGAAGTCAACAAACGATTTCTTGCTGTAAGGAGACTCAATGTAGTTAGGGTCTTCTCCTGTATAGGCGTTGCCCATCTTTGTGTTTGCCACCTCGTTGGCAATGTTGGAGCATCCAGACTCGAATATTGTGATGAGAACTTCCTGCCATGTAGCGAAAGTACTTCCAGCCTTAGTGGCACCAAGCATGTTGTCACCATAATAAGAAGTGCCAATCTGTGTTTCCAGCTCACACTCCTCAACCCTGTCAAGATGTGATTGTGATGCACTTTCTCCTCTCCATGCCACCTCAAGCTGGAAGCATCTGTCACGCAAGTCACCTGCCACGGCAGTAGCATAAACAAGCTCTTCTTCCCCTGTTACATTCTTGCCTGTAAATGCAGGGTCGTCTTCCACTCCTTTAAGCGAGCTTAATGTTCGATTGCTGCCATTGCGGAAGATGATGAACTCTATTCCATGGAAGCCAAGGAGTTCCTGTCCAAGCTTTGCTCCGGCATATGATATACCATTATCTCCATCATCGAGCATCTGTATTTGCTGTTTGTTGCTTAGTGAGACAGCAAGACCATTCAAGTCCAAAGGCCATGTGTCAATGTGTGGGTCTATGCCGAAGGTCGTGGCAGGTCCGTAAAGGAAAGCCTCGGTTTTTTCCCAATATGACCTTGCATTAAGGAACGATGTGCATATTCTGTCTATATCCGATTGCGTCAGCGTGCCGTCGCGTAGTGCAGCTTTTGCATTGTCGAGATATTCGTATAGGTCGCTTGTCTCGTTTGCCAAGCTCGTATATGTGGGATATACTACACTGTTGAGATATTGGGATGTTATGTCCCTAATAGACTCTACCTGTTCAGTGGTTTCTCCCCCTTCATAGTTGTCGTCATCGCTGCTGCAAGATGTTATTCCCATGGTGAATGTAGCAGCTGACACTCCAAGCATTGTGATGTAAAAATGTTTTTTCATTGTTGTGATAATTTTATTTGTTTATAGTTTCGCTGGACTTAGATATGCTGTCAGTTGACAAGTTTGACATGTAAATAGCCATGTTGGCAAGTCTAATGACTTATTTGAATCAAAGGAAAAAGCCCTCGTATGCTATTCCGATGTTTAGACTTGGTTCATCATTATATTGACTTTTGAGAAATCTATGCGTGTAGTCAGCCTTTACAACTATCTGTGGTAAAGGATAATAATTAAGTCCGAAAGAAAGGTTCTTTTTTGAAGTGAATTCATATTTTGCCTGTTCTGGGGCGGGTATGTACGAATCATAGTATTCAAATCTGCCAAATACATACATCTTCTGGTTGTCTTCTCTTAGTTTGTGAAACTGAGAGAAGATGTTGTATCCTCCTTCAATTCCTATTGCGACTGCGTTTTTACCAACGGGAAGGCTGCTGTATGGGGCATTGCTGACCTTTGCTCTCGTGCGTTTAATGTCATTTATGACAGCAGCCTCACCTACATAACCATAATCAGCCTGACCGCGTACAATCCAGTTAAATCTCTTGAATGTAAAGTCAAACGACCCTATGGCTACAGTTCCTTTTATGTTGTCATAGGTCTTCTTCTCTCCAGTAATTGTCTCACCCTCAAGGTCGTGTGGGTATGTGTTGTGCATGGAATTGCCGTAATAGCCACTAATACCAAGTCTAAGTCCAGGAATGGAGTAATTGTCAAGCCTTGCTGCAAATCCGTATTTGTTCGCCACTTTAAATTCAAAAGCTGAACCTGCACCATCATGAATCCATCCGTCTCTGCTGAAGTTGAAAGCGTCAAGACCAGCCACCACAAGTGCCTCGTATCTGAAATCACCAGATTTTCCCCAGATGCTTATTCCTGTATCGTGCCATGTCGATGGGAGTATGGTGTTTTCTCCTTCAGGACGATATACTGTGAAGAAATTCAATGGCTCATGATGCGCATTGTTGAGTCCTACGGGTACTACTATGTGTCCAGCTTTAATGTTGAAGGCTTTACCAAATGACTTTTGTATCCAGAACTGTTCCAGCTCAACCTCACCTCCTTTTTCAACTTCCTGTTCCCACTCACCAGCTTCCTCGTATTCCTGTTCTACGGCACTGCCTGTACCCGTATGTTCAAACTCAATCTCTGTACCCATGGTCCAGCCTTTGCCAAAATCATAACTAAGGTATATTACTGCATGTGGAATGTCAAACCTCCCATGACTTGGGTCGTTCTTGTACTGTGAAGGCTTGGAATATCTATATATGTTGTCACTATAGAAATTCCTGGACATAGCAACCTCTCCATAACCACCTACACTTAGTCTGTTTCCTTTAGCGTGTGACATCACGCTATCCGATGCGTTTACCTGTGCCGAAGCATAGCTTGTACATGCAAGACAGGCACACACCGTGATAAATTTCGTTATGTTTCTTTTGTTCATGTTTAAATAATGCTGATTTACGGTTGCAAAGGTAGGAATATGACTGATTTTTCACAATACCTAAATAATGTGAAATATTTATGATGTCAAAATACCTAAAAATGGTTATTGTGGAAATGGATTTTTTTTAGTTACTTTGCATGTTAATATGTGGGTATGGCGACAAGACATGATTTAGCCCATCGTTACAATAACTCCAAAAATGAAACTTAAATAATATTATATAATGAGAAGCCATAAGATGTACGAGGCAGATGACCAGATGATAATCCTAATCAGAGACAACTATGATTTGTTACAAGTATTGGGAAGGTTTGGCATTAATCTTGGTTTTGGAGATAAAACTGTACGGGAGGTATGCGAAGAGCAGAATGTCGATACTTATACATTCCTGTCTGTTGTTAATCTGACCATTAACGGTTTCTACAACACAGACGATACAACAAACATTTCTATACCGACACTAAAAAGGTACCTGCTCTCGAGTCATGAATATTTCCTCAACTTTGAATTGCCGTTCATAAGGAAGGAACTTACTGAAGCTCTCAATGAAAGTGACAACCTTGCAAGACTTATCGTTAAACTGTATGATGAATATGCTCTCTTCATTAAGAAACACATGGTAAATGAGGAAAAGGAACTTTTCCCGTATGTAGAGGCATTGCTCAACGGTGACTTGTCAGAGGAATACGATGTGGATTCATCGTCTAAACTACATCATCTCACAGACCAGAAACTGAAAGAACTAAAGGACATCATTCTGAAGTACCTTCCCTCTGACAAACACCACAACAACCAGCTAATGGCTGCCTTATATGATATATATAATTGTGAGAACTGGTTGGCACAGCATGCCGAGGTGGAAGAAAGAATCTTCATACCTGCAATAAGAAATCTGGAAAAGAAGTCACGGCAAAGAGGTGTTACTGCCAATATTACAAATATGCTAAACAATACGACTTCCGATTCAGCACAACTTAGCGAAAGGGAAAGGGATGTTGTCATTGGGGTAGTACAGGGAATGTCAAACAAAGAGATTGCCGACCATTTGTTCATCTCCGTCAACACTGTTATAACACATAGGCGCAACATCGCACGTAAGTTACAGATACACAGTGCAGCCGGGCTTACCATTTATGCAATAGTTAATAATCTCGTAGATATTTCCTCTGTTAAATTATGATAACTTAACATTTAAAATACTCCATATCTTTTTATGTTACAATAAATAGTTGTAATTTTGCGAGCACTTATTTATTGTTCAAAAATTGAAACTTTGACAATCTTTTACTATTAGGCAGTTTTCCTTTTCGGAAAACTTTTCCGATAAAATGATTTGAAAAGTTTTCCAAAAGATAAACTGATAATGGAGATTAAGAACTTTACAATTACAAAGAGGGATGGGACAAAAGATAGATTCTCCCTTGACAAGATTATGAATGCCATTGTAAAGGCATTTGACAGCGTGAAACAACCAGCAGACCTTGGCATGCTTTCCAAAATCCTAAGCAACCTTGATATTCACGAAGGTATTACCGTTGAGGACATACAGAATCAGGTGGAAGTGTCCTTGATGAGAGAGGGGTTTTATGACGTGGCTAAGTCATTCATGCTTTATCGTCAGCAGCATACCGAGGATAGGGAGACATTGGCAAGACTTCAGTTCCTCTCAGACTATTGCGAGGCTGCCAATGCTGCTACAGGCTCGAAATATGATGCCAACGCAAATGTAGAACATAAGAACATTGCAACCCTAATAGGTGAGTTGCCAAAGTCAAGTTTCATAAGACTTAACCGCCGCCTCCTGACCGACAGAATAAAAAAGATGTATGGCAAGGAACTCGCAAACAAGTATGTTGAGATGCTTACCCACCATTTTATATATAAAAATGATGAAACCAGTCTTGCCAACTATTGTGCATCAATAACAATGTATCCATGGCTTATAGGTGGTACGACTTCCATTGGAGGCAATTCTACAGCACCCACAAACCTCAAGTCTTTCTGCGGTGGATTTGTGAACATGGTTTTCATGGTCTCCAGTATGCTAAGTGGTGCATGCGCAACACCTGAGTTCCTTATGTATCTTAATTATTTCATAGGATTGGAATATGGAAAGGATTATTATCTGAACGCCGATAAGGTAGTTGACCTTTCTATCAAGCAGCGCACCATAGACAAGATGATTACCGACTGCTTTGAGCAGATTGTATATTCCATTAACCAGCCTACTGGTGCAAGGAATTATCAGGCTGTATTCTGGAATGTAGCATATTATGACAAATACTATTTTGAGAGCCTTTTTGGAAACTTCTACTTCCCAGATGGTTCACAGCCTGACTGGGAAGGACTGTCATGGTTGCAGAAGCGATTTATGAAATGGTTCAACAAGGAGCGCACAAAGGCTGTCCTTACATTCCCGGTAGAGACGATGGCACTGCTTACTAAAGATGGTGAGTGTATGGACAAGGAATGGGGTGACTTTACAGCTGAGATGTACTCCGAAGGGCATTCTTTCTTCACATACATGAGCGACAATGCCGATTCTCTTAGCTCTTGTTGCCGTCTCAGGAATGAGATACAAGATAATGGATTCAGCTATACGTTGGGTGCTGGTGGCGTATCAACTGGTTCCAAGAGTGTACTTACTGTCAACTTGAACAGATGTATCCAGTATGCTGTCAACCACAATCTGGACTACAGGGATTATCTCTCGGGCGTAGTCGATTTATGCCATAAGGTCCAGATGGCATACAACGAGAATCTTAAGGAATTGCAGAAACACGGTATGCTTCCGCTCTTCGATGCTGGGTACATCAACATAGCAAGACAATACCTGACAATTGGTATTAACGGACTCGTGGAAGCTGCTGAGTTCATGGGTCTTTCCATTACGCCTAACGATGACTATAAGGCTTTTGTACAGAGTATCCTTGAGATTATCGAACATTATAACAGGAAATACAGGTCGAAGGAGGTGCTTTTCAATTGCGAGATGATACCTGCTGAGAATGTAGGCGTTAAACATGCAAAATGGGATAGGGAGGATGGATATCTTGTACCACGTGACTGCTATAATAGTTATTTCTACGTTGTTGAGGATGACTCTCTGACTATTATTGACAAGTTCAAGCTTCACGGAAAGCCATATATTGAGCACCTGACCGGTGGTTCCGCCTTGCACATGAACCTTGAGGAACATCTGAGCAAGGCACAGTATGCGCAGCTCCTTAAAATTGCAGCTAATGAAGGATGCAACTATTTCACATTCAACATTCCCAATACAATATGTAACGACTGTGGCACAATTGACAAGAGATATCTCAAGGAATGTCCACATTGCCATTCTCACAACATTGACTATATGACTCGTATTATTGGCTACTTGAAGAGGGTCAGCAATTTCTCACAGCCAAGGCAGGAAGAGGCATCAAGAAGATACTATGCCACCAAGACGAAATGTCCTGACAAGGTGGAGGCATGATGTATGCTTAAATATGTCAACACTGGAGTGGTGTTCCAAGAAATACCTGACGAGGTGACTCTTGCCATAAACATCTCAAACTGTCCATGCAGATGTCCTGGTTGTCACAGTTCGTATCTATGGGGTGATATTGGAACACTACTAACGGAAAATGCTATAGATACGATGATTGGAGAATATGGCAACGAGATAACATGTATATGTTTCATGGGTGGAGATGCTGACCCGTACAATGTTGCGAGACTTGCCGACTATATCACGGAATTCCATCCTGCCTACAAGGTGGGATGGTATAGTGGAAGGACAATGCTCCCTACTAATGACATAAGGAAAAAATTTAATTACATAAAAGTTGGTCCGTACATCAAGCATCTTGGCAGCTTGAAGGAGAGAACTACGAATCAGAGACTGTATAAAAAGAATGATGACGGTTCCTTCATGGATATAACATCAAGATTTTGGAGACAGAACACGTGAATATGACGTCACATGACAACAGACATCCTAAAATAGCTGTTATTGACAATAACACTCTTGCCGCACTGGGGTTGAAACACATCCTACAGCAGGTTATGCCTATAGCTGTCATAGACTGTTACAATAGCCTTGAGGAACTTGAAAATGGTGGAAGAGTTGATGATTATTATCATTTCTTCGCTGCTGTGACAGTAGTATTGTCTTCAAGGGCTTTTTTTGAAAGATATAGATGCAAGACTATTGTGCTTACTGGTTCCATGGCAGATAATCGTGGGTTCAGCAATTTCCATTCGCTTTGCGTTGATGTTCCCGAAAAAGAACTCGTCAAGTCATTGCTTAAACTTGAGCAGAATGCCCATGGGAAAGGAAAGAACTTGCCGCCTATGATAAAGAAGACGGGACAAGGCAAGTTATCCGTCAGAGAAACAGAAGTTATATCATTTATAGCAAGGGGTTATTCTAACAAGGAAATAGCAGACAAACTCAACATTAGCATAACGACAGCGATGACACATCGTCGCAATATTATGGAGAAACTTGGTATGCGTACGGTTTCTGCCATGACAATATATGCAGTCATGAATGGCTATGTTGATGTCAGTAGCATATAATAAAAGAAAATATCTTGATTATTATGGCTATACGGGCTTTATATAAAAACTTCCGGAAATGTGGATAAATCCTCATGCATCCGGAAGTTTTACTGTTAATGTCTTTAGAAATAATTAGGACTTATTCCTTGTTGGCAAGTGGTGAAGGTGTGGTATATACCCTTGCCTCAAGTTCTTTGTCAAGCATGTATTTACCATATCCATTGTCACCAATCATACGGAGCTTGTCTATAATCTCCTGTGCATTTTCCTCTTCCTCTACCTGCTCGTCGATAAACCATTTGAGCATACTCTGTGTGGCGAAATCATTCTCCTGTAATGCAAGTGCGTAAAGGTCGTTGATGAGAGCAGTCACTTTCTGCTCATGTGCCAATGTGTTTTCGAAAACGTCAAGGATGGAATTCCATGTCGTTGGCACTGCCTCAATAGGAGACAAGACAACTCTTCCACCACGTGATACTACATAGTTGTACAGTATCTTGGCATGAGCCTGTTCCTCTTGGAATTGTATCTCATACCAGTTAGCTGTTCCACTATGTCCTTCAGAATGGCAGTAAGCAGCCATTGACAGATAAAGATAAGCTGACCACATCTCAGCGTTAATCTGTGCATTAAGTGCGTCTTCTAATTTCTTGTTTAGCATAATGTTATGAATTTAAGATGTTTATTTATATACGATTATAGTTAGAGAATCATCTGGTTTCATAATTCCCAGAATGACTGTTCTGTTTTCTTCCATTAACATGTAAGCATTGCAAAGTTAAGTATAAAATGTGAAATGACAAAGGATGATATGATTTTTTCCAGAGAAAAATATTATCTTTGCACCCATGAAAACTAATATAAGGAATCAGGAAATTAAATACGACCATTTTAAGGTGACACAGGAACAACCCTTGCTTGAATGGATGATAAGCAATATAGGAAAGAGCCGAAACAAGCTAAAGGATATACTGAAGGGCAGGGGAGTCACTGTGGACAAGAAAGTTGTCACACAATTCGACTTTATGCTGAAGCCTGGCATGACAGTGCGAATAAGCAAGAGCAAGGATAAGGGACAGTTGCTCAAGAGCCGTTATGTGAAGATAGTCTATGAAGACCAGTATCTTGTTGTCGTTGAAAAGAATGTGGGCATCCTTTCCATGGCAGCCGGACATTCCACTCTTAATGTCAAGTCTGTACTTGATGATTATTTTCGCAAGAGTCGCCAGAAATGTAACGCACATGTCGTTCATAGACTCGACCGTGATACGAGCGGACTGATGATATACGCAAAGGATTTTTCCGTGGAACAGATTCTTGAGCACGAATGGCACGATATAGTTTATGATAGAAGATATGTAGCTGTGGTGAGTGGAGAAATGGAGGATGACGAAGGCACCGTCGCAAACTGGCTAAAGGACAACAAGGCTTATTTCACATACTCATCGCCTGTAGATAATGGTGGCAAATATGCTGTTACACATTTCCACACACTTGACAGGACAACGGAGCACTCTCTTGTGGAATACCGTCTTGAGACTGGACGCAAGAATCAGATTCGCGTTCACTCGGCAGACATAGGCCATCCTGTATGTGGTGATGTTAAATATGGCAATGGTGATAATCCTGCCGGCAGATTATGCCTACATGCCTATGTGCTGTGTTTCTATCACCCCATAACGCATGAGCGAATGGAATTCCGTTCCAATATTCCAATGGTATTCAGACAATTATTCAAATAAATATGGAGAATTTCGAGTATTACATTATCGCCATTGCAGTTATAATAGCAGGCGTATTCATAATAAAGAAGATAACGGGATGCATGATCCGCTTAGTCATCACGTTGATAGTTCTTGGTCTATTGGCATACGTAGGTTATAAGACAGGTATGATAGACTTGATAATCACTACTAATGGCAAGACTGTTTAATATTCAGTCTTGTCATCTTTCTCTTGCCACATGCTGAAAGCTCTCATAGCCTCCTCACGCATCATGTTTATTATAGGAGTGCTACGGTCCTCAAGTTTCAGTTCCAACTCCTTGTAAATGAAATCATCATCAAAACCTATTGCAGCAGCGTCAGAGCGGTTGTTGGCATAGTATATTCTGTCGAGATGTGCCCAGTATATAGCACCAAGACACATGGGGCAAGGCTCACACGAGGTGTATATCTCGCATCCCGACAAATCAAAAGTATCAAGCCGTTTGCTTGCAAGTCGTATTGCTGACACCTCGGCATGGGCTGTAGGATCGCAGTCTATTGTAACCTTGTTGCTGGCTTCGGCTATTATCTCTCCATTTCTCGCAATGACAGCACCAAATGGACCGCCACCATTCTTGACACTCACCTCAGAGAGAGCTATAGCCCTTCTCATCAAATCCCTTTTTTCCATAGTATGTCCCTTTCATTCTGTAATTGTCACATCATTGTATATTCTGTCAAACACCTTCCTCAACTCCCCACGGTTAGCCATCATACGTCTGATTTCTGCCAGTCCTTCGGCATTTGAAGAGTTCTGGATCCACAATTTTATATATCCGTTTGTAGAGTATTTGTTTTCAAGATGTTCGAGGAATCTTTTCCACTGTTCCTCGCGATTCTTGTCCGGATAGTTGTCAATGCCGAAAACAACCGTGCGCCTAAATACAGACTCAGGTTGCAAGTCACGGTCTGCCTCCGCAACAATCTTCCCATATATGCTCCTTGGAGAATGGGATGCAGAGGCACGATGGTCTTCTATCGCCTCTTTCATTATCCGTATTTGCTCTGGTGAGAACCATTTCCTGAGCCTGACGTCAGCCATGAGTATCTTGCCTCCGGTTATATGATGTATTGCACGCGGACCCTCAAGACCTGTGTCATGGTAAGCTGCTATAACCAATGCCATGTTAACATCTGCACCAATCTTAGATGCAAGGTCTATGGAGCGTTTCATCACGCTTGTCACATGACTAAGGTTGTGTGCCCTGTCAAAATTTACGTAACGTGGTAGAATTTGCTTTTCCACGAAATCCATTATATCGAGGTTGATTCTTAAACTTGTGTCTGTCATATATAATATGTTTCTTCAACATCCATACAAATATACATATTATTTTCTGAACAAGACGAAGATTTCAGCAAAAATACTGTTAATGTACATTAATCACATTATATATCGCACTTACTTTACTATCTTTTTTCTTAACTTTGCATTGATATTCAATATATAGTTTAGCATTTCAGCTGAGAGATATATACCTGCTTGTTAAAAGAATGGAAATAATAATGAATGTAAGGCGCAATAGCCTGAAAGCATGGCTTCTCGCCGCCAGACCCAAGACGCTTAGTGGAGCCGCTGTCCCTGTAATGATTGGATTGACACTTGCCACGGACGACATTGGTGTTAGCAGAATCAACTTACTTCCTGCATTGTTGTGTGTATTATTCGCCTTTGTGATGCAGATTGATGCTAATTTTGTGAACGACTATTTTGATTTCAAGAAAGGCAATGATGATGAGACAAGACTTGGACCGGACAGGGCATGTTCAAAAGGATGGATTACGCCGAAGGCTATGAAGATGGCACTTGTCATCACAACGCTTGTCGCATGTCTTGTAGGCTTGCCATTAATCATGTACGGTGGATGGATGATGGTTGTTGTTGGACTGGCTTGTGTGCTCTTCTGTTTCCTATACACAACCTCCCTGAGTTATCATGGCATGGGCGATGCCCTTGTCCTGCTGTTTTTCGGAATAGTACCTGTGTGCTGCACTTATTATATACAGACCCACGAATTGACATTGCAAGTAGTTGCGGCTTCCATAGCCTGTGGCATCGTGATTGACACACTACTCGTAGTCAACAATTTCAGAGATATTGAAAACGACATGAATGCCGGAAAGAAAACTCTTGCAGTACGTCTTGGACACCATAGAAGTCAAAAGCTGTATTTCTATCTTGGATATGTAGCATGTGCAATAGGTATAGTCTATTATCTCAATGGAAACCATGTGGCATTTGAACTACCCATCATTTATATTATCCTCCACCATAATGCTTATAGGGAAATGGTGAGAATAGGAAAGGGTAGGGGGTTGAACAAGGTGCTGGGTATGACAGCCAGGAACATACTCGTTTATGGATTGCTTGTTTGTGTGGGAATTATCATTTCTTAGTTCTCATTCCCAATATGTGAAAGTTTTTTTGAAGTGCTCAAAGCTTTGCTTAAATATATGAAAATATGTTGCTTTTCACGCAAAGCATTGCAATAAACATTGTCTTGAATTCGTCGAACTCACGTTATTTTAAAAAGTAAAAGGAAGATAGATGGAATGATTGCTTGGGAAAAGCTTTCCCCTCCATCTATCTTCCTTAAACTCCTTTTTACTACTTCTGAAACTTTAGTACATTATTATTCTATCACAACAAGTGGAGCGTCCTCCATGACGTTCTCACCTTGTTTTACACAGATTGCCGTTACTGTACCAGACTTCTCAGCCTCAATGTTGTTTGCCATCTTCATAGCCTCTAACACCACTACTGTGTCACCAGCGTTAACCTGCTGACCTACCTGCACTTCAATGGATGTGATGACTCCCGGCAATGGAGCTTTCACTGCATTGGCTGTATTGACATTAGCGGTTGGAGTAGCTGAAGAATCATCAGAACTCTCAGCTGTTGGATTGCCAAGTACTACTTTTTTCTTCTCTGGTTCGGCCTCAGGCTCCATCTCCACTTTGAAAGCCTCACCATTTACGGTTACATCAGCAACATTGTCAACTATGTCGCCAATCTCTACTTTATATTCCTTACCGTCTATTGTATATTTATATTCTTTCATCTTAATTTATGGTTTTGGTGTCATTACTTGGAATTTGGCATTCCATAAAGTAACCTTTGGCTTAATGGTAATAATGCCTGGTTCCTTGTCATGTACATTGTTGCCGGCGAACTCATGTAACGCCAGTGCAATGACAGCATATATGTTCTTGTCTGTATTTGCCATAATCAATCAATTAAAAACTAATCTTGATAATCGAACGGGCATATTACATTGGCATACATCCGTGCTTCTTAGCTGGCAGGCTCTGCTTCTTGCTTGCAAGCTGTGCCAGTCCACGGCATATGCGGAAACGAGTGTTGCGTGGTTCTATAACATCATCTATATAACCATACTGTGCTGCCTGATATGGATTGGCGAAAAGGTCTGAGTATTCTTCTTCCTTCTCAGCAAGGAAAGCCTTTACATCCTCACCTGCATCTTTCTTGGCTTTTGCCTCACGTGCACACAGTACTGCCACTGCTCCACTTGCTCCCATGACAGCGATTTCTGATGAAGGCCATGCGAAGTTGAGGTCTGCACGCAACTGCTTGCATCCCATTACAATATGGCTTCCTCCGTAGCTCTTGCGCAGCGTGATAGTAATCTTGGGCACTGTTGCCTCACCGTATGCATAGAGCAACTGGGCTCCGTGAAGGATTACTGCATTGTATTCCTGTCCTGTTCCCGGAAGGAATCCAGGTACATCCACGAGAGACACGATAGGTATGTTGAAAGCATCGCAGAAGCGGACGAAACGCGCACCCTTTCGGCTCGCATTCGTATCAAGCACACCAGCGTATGCTGAAGGTTGGTTGGCTACTATACCTACGCTCTGACCATTGAAACGAGCGAAACCAACTATGATGTTTTTAGCAAACTTAGGTTGAACCTCGAAAAACTCCCCATTGTCAGTAAGTGCTGTAATAACCTTATACATGTCGTAAGCCTTGTTGGGATCATCGGGTATAATCTCGTTAAGTATATCCTCTTTACGGTCAATAGGGTCATTGCATTCAACACGTGGAGCCTCTTCCATGTTGTTTGAAGGAATATAGCTAAGAAGGGTCTTTATCATCTCCATGGCCTCTTCCTCTGTCTTTGCAGTGAAAGATGTGACACCGCTCTTTGATGCATGTACCGATGCACCTCCAAGGTGTTCTGCATCGATGTCTTCACCCGTAACAGTCTTGACAACCTTCGGACCGGTGAGGAACATGTATGATGTGTTCTCCATCATGAGGATAAAGTCAGTAAGAGCAGGTGAATATACAGCTCCTCCTGCGCATGGTCCAAAGATTCCTGATATCTGAGGAATAACGCCCGAAGCTAAAATGTTGCGTTCGAAAATCTCTCCATATCCCGCAAGAGAGCATATTCCTTCCTGAATGCGGGCACCTCCAGAATCGTTCATGCAAATCATTGGAGCACCATTCTGCACAGCCATATCCATAACCTTGCATATCTTCTGTGCCATAGTCTCTGACAAGGAACCTCCATTAACCGTGAAATCCTGTGCAGAAACATATACTAAACGACCATCGATGGTTGCGCTTCCACAAACGACTCCGTCGCCAAGATATTGTTTCTTATCCATTCCGAAATTATGGCAACGGTGCAGTTTAAACATGTCATACTCTTCGAAGGAACCCTCGTCGACGAGCATGTCAATACGCTCACGTGCCGTGTATTTACCTCGCTGATGCTGTTTGTCTATGGCTTTCTCACCACCTCCAAGGCGAGCCAGCTCGCGCTTAGCGATCAGCTCTTTGATTTTTTCTGTTTGTTTGCTCATAAATAATTATATACTATTTTGTTGTTTCACACAAATCGTTGCAAAATTACTAAAAAATATTTTAATAATATTATCCCCATTTCATATTTTAGATATATTTAATGATAAGGTGACTTAAAGTTGAACCCAACGCATGGACGATGAGTATCAACATTGTCAGAGGGAAAGTATAGTGAAAAGGATACTATTCCCTCGTAGAACGGAAACCTTCCATGTTCTGGTAACGGCGTTTCATCATTCTCGAATATACATTTCTTATCCATATCTTATGCAACAATATGAAGGCAAGCCCAACACTCATTATTATAATATGTGCAACTGTCTCGCTGAGCAAGAGCGTCACTATCGAGATGAATGCCACAGGCACTATGAATATTCCGAGCTCCACTACTATTTGAAGATAGTTCGTCTCCATGGAACCCTTGCCAATGAACTTCGTGTTGAGAGGTATTGTCTGTTTGTTGAACACAGCCATTTGGAAGAACATGCAGTATTCGGCTCCAGCTGTAAACAAAGCATAAGCCACCAACATGAGCAGAGTGCACTTACCTGTAAATACTGTTGGAAGCATCAGCAGAAATGGCATGACAAGTAGGATGGAGTAGATATAATATTTTGCACGAAGCAGTTGTATAATATTTTCCTTGTGAACCATCAGACACTCTATGTAATTTCCCTCGTAGCACATAATCTTAACGAGTATCATGGCTCCATAAAGGGCGAAACAGTATATGCACCAGAAATTAGACATGATTTGCCCGTCATATACATCGGTGAATGAAAGAATCAGACTGAACATTATGATGATACATGTTCCGAAAACGAATGTCTTGCGCACGTTCTTGTTCCTCATGATACTCTTGACCTCGAGTTTCATATACTCGCTTGTCTCGCCAAGTTTATCCATAAAACTGAATGATGCCACATGCTTTACAGTCGTGTCGTTCTGTCGTGAGAGTTCTGTCCATAGCAATCGGTGCTGGATAGTTCTGTTCACCATCAGCAACACAGCCATGGCTGCAGTCATGCCAAGATAGTATAGAATGTTGAAAAACGAGAATCCCTCGCCAAAATGCATATATGATTCCAAGAATGTCTCAATGCCGGCATTGTCTCCAATATACCAGGGCATGAAAATAAGGGCATAGACAACTGCCGGCAGCATCCACCATAGAATACTCACATTTACCAGTGAACGGACAAGGAGATACCATAGTGAGTTTAGAAGAATCAACAGATATAGCCCCAACAGGAAACCAATGGTTACGATGAAGCCCTCGCTGAACAGGACAGACATAATAGAGAAAGGAAGGAACAACGAGAACCAGAAAATATTGAACGTGTTGGTTAATGTGTTAAGCAAGAAACAGTCTATACATGAAAAGATGGAAACAGGCAGCAGACTATAAGGCTTAGCCATCTGTGAAGGAGTTTGTTGAAATGCAAATCGAATCAGGAAATCGACAACTAACACAAAAGGCATTATGGCATACATGAACTCATAGCCTGTTATGTCATCAGAAGAGTTTACAATAAGAGACAACATGACAGATATGAAAGCCATATACATGACAAAGATGGCTGATACTATATAGACAAAATATCTTGCCGTCTTGTTCTGTTCCCATGTCGCACTTCGCTTTTCTGACAATTTCAGATGGTTGCGTAAAATTTTCAGCAGTTGTATTTTTGTGAGCATAACCCAATAAATAGTCTGATTTGTGAATGAATAGGTCAGAGGTTGATTGCTTGGAACTATCTAAGGTCTATCACTTCATATCCTTTGAATTCCTTTGCGGGAAATCTGAATATGGCATCATCCTGATTCTTGGCTGAGAAATTGGTGATGGTAATTGTTGTCCATACATTCCCCTGTCTCATCTTGATGGTTTTTGGCTGGTAATTGGATGATATCGTAATATACAGTTCCTGCACAGAACGTTGCTTGTTGGTTGCTACAAGATGTACGACATGGTTTCCTCCACTATTCTTCATGGACAAGTTGTATCCATTCTTATACATGGTGATGAACTTATACGGATTCATCGACATCTGTTGTGCCTCATTTGGCGTGCTTATGTTAACCTCACCTGTCTGTTTTACGAACGACCATTGTGTCTTGCCGTCATACCATACCTTTGCCTGGGGTGTTATGGTACGGAACTTATTACCTTTTATAGAGATTGTACCGGAAGTGTTGCCATATTTGGTACTTTTTAATGTAAAAGAGGCAGAAGCACCTCCCTTCCTTCCAACGAGAGCGGCTGTCTTGTCGAGCACCTTTCGAGCCTGAGTTGCTGTCTGTGCATTTGAGGTTATGCAAACCAGCATAACCATCGTTGTCAATATAAAGCAAATTCTTCTCATATCATTATTGGTTGAATTATCTCATGTTCTGTAACAAATTGTCAAGACTTGTCTCGTCTGTAATCATCACTTCACGTGGCTTGCTACCCTGAGCGGCACCTACTATGCCAGCCTTTTCCAACTGGTCCATAAGTCGTCCAGCCCTGTTGTAGCCTATTGAGAAACGGCGTTGTATCATGCTCGTAGAGCCTTGCTGTGTAAGCACTATGGCATGAGCTGCCTCTTCAAACAGAGGATCCATGTTGCGTACGTCAACAGACATTCCTTCTCCGCCTCCCATAGCATCGTCAGACAATGGTTCTGGAAGTTCAAACGGAGCTACCGGACCGGGCTGGTTGGCAATAAATTCGTTAATGCGCTCCACTTCTGGCGTATCGACGAAAGCACACTGGACGCGCACTGGTTCTGTACCATTCATATAAAGCATGTCACCTCTTCCCACAAGCTGCTGTGCTCCTGAACGGTCGAGGATAATCTTGGAGTCAACACCGGAACTAACCTTGAAGGCTATCCTGCCTGGGAAGTTTGCCTTTATGTTACCAGTGATAATGCTTGTTGTAGGACGCTGTGTTGCTATAATCATATGTATTCCAACAGCACGCGCCAACTGTGCAATGCGGGTTATAGGCATTTCTATTTCTTTGCCAGCGGTAAGTATCAAATCGCCGAACTCATCGATGATTACCACAATATACGGCATGTATTCATGACCGTCAACAGGCGATAGTAAATGGTTCAGGAACTTATGGTTATACTCCTTTATGTTCCTCGTTCCGGCTTTCTTCAGGAGATCATATCTGCTATCCATAAGTACACATAGTCCCTTGAGGGTCTTCACCACCTTGGTTACATCTGTTATGATTGGGTCTTCTTCATTGTCCATTACGGCAGCCATGAAATGTGGAGCAATAGGTGAATATACGCTGAATTCAACCTTTTTAGGATCCACGAGAACAATCTTAAGCTCATTAGGGTGTTTCTTGTATAACAGAGAAGTTATTATGGCATTAAGACCAACTGACTTACCTTGTCCTGTCGCACCTGCAACGAGGAGGTGTGGTATCTTGGCGAGGTCCATCATGAACACATCGTTAGTGATGGTTTTTCCAAGAGCTATTGGCAGTTCCATCTGTGACTCCTGGAATTTCTTTGAGTTAAGGATGCTCAGCATTGACACTATGCTTGCTTTTGCATTCGGAACCTCGATACCGATGGTGCCCTTTCCTGGCATAGGCGCAATAATACGTATTCCCAATGCAGCAACGCTCAATGCTATGTCATCTTCCAGATTCTTAATCTTGGATATCCTTACTCCTTGTGCCGGAGTTATCTCATAAAGCGTAATGGTTGGTCCCACGGTAGCTCTTATAGACTTTATCTCAACTCCGAAATTGCGCAGTACCTCAATTATCCTGTTCTTGTTTGACTCCTGTTCCTGTGGGTCAACATAAGTCTTACCATCGGCATCATACCTCTTGAGCAGTTCAAGTGTAGGGAACTTGTATCTTGTGAAAGGCTCACGAGGATTTATAGGGGTGGAAAGGTCAACTGTTTCCTCCACTGTCTTACCAACGGCTATCTCCTCATCCTTGGGAACTTCTATCTTCATGTCAATCTCCGTTCCCTCTCTAATCTCCTCTTCTTCACCTGACTGTGAATCATTATAAGATGGCGTGTTTACAATAGTTTGCCCGTTGACGAATTCCACTGTCTGGGGAGCAGGATTGTCATAAACCATACTGTCGTCTTCTTTGTTGTCTTCTTCCTCAATGTCGGAATCGGTCTTGTCATTCTCGCCCTTATGCTCGAAATTGGTAATGGTAAACTTCACTTTCGTGGATATATAACCAATTGGGTTCAGCATCTTGCGAACGACATTTATAGTTTCGGAAGTAAGGTATGTAAGGAATGACAATGCAGTGATGACAAGTACTGCTACCAATCCAGGAGCCCCGATGACATTCTCAAGCCATTGGCTAATAAACAATCCATGGTTGCCTCCAGGATTGAATAGTTGACCCTCAAATAAGGGGGTGGCAAACTTTGCCATTGCGACAGAACTCCATATCATAGTCACTGCGCAGATGAAAAAGCATTTTATGATATTCACGGAATAAGCCCCTATCATCCTCAGTCCGCATATGAAAATGAAAACAGGAATGATGAAAGATGGTATTCCAAAACAGCTCGAAATAAAGAAATGGGATATAATGGCACCTATGCTTCCACAGGTGTTCTGAAAAGCCCTCTCTGTATTCTCAACCTCACCGGGACGCATGTTTTCCACAATACTCATGTCTGCTGCGCCGGTGCTGAAATAGCTAATGAAAGCTATTGTGACATACAATGCAAACAGCATGAATAATATTCCAGTTATGAAATTTGTCTTGTCGTTAAGTATATAGTGTATTCCAATTACTTCGCTGAAGCTCTTTTTCTTTCGCTCTGTCTTTTTCCTTGCCATTCTATATAATTCTATGATAATTGTAATCTTATTTCCCATGCATGCTGAATATGCACATGCCGAAAGGAAAATTATTTGCAAAAGTAAGGAAAAAGACTTGAAAACGTATATAATTTCCCAACTTTTTACTATTTTTGCACTCTGAAATTGACATAGATGGGAAAAATCATATATTCTAAATACGACAAGAAACTTATTGGGGAACTTCCAAGAGTGGCGTTCCCCGGCAAGATTACAGTTGTCATATCCGAGACAGAGGCGGTAAAGGCTGTGGATTATCTGCTTGCCCAACCTGTTCTTGGTGTTGACACTGAGACACGTCCTTCTTTTTCGAAAGGAAGACATTATGAAGTCTCATTGTTGCAGGTATCTGACAATCAGAATTGTTTCCTCTTCAGGCTAAACTTCCTTGGAATGAGCGATTCCATTGTGAGGTTGCTTGAAGACACTTCCGTACCCAAAATAGGATTGTCATGGCATGATGACCTTATTATGTTAAAGAGGAAAGGCAGAGATTTCAAACCAGGCTATTTTATAGATATACAGAACGAAGTGACGGAAATAGGCATACTTGACCTTGGATTGCAGAAAATATACGCCAATCTGTTCGGTATGAAAATTAGTAAAAGGGAACAACTGACAAATTGGGAAAGGGATATTCTTACCGACAAGCAGAAAATGTATGCTGCTACAGATGCCTGGACATGTATAAACATTCATGAGGAACTGGAAAGACTTAAGAAAACAAATGATTTTGAGTTGATTATAGTAGAGGAGGAAGAAAAATCCGAAGCGGCAACAACGATATCTGATGGTGAGAAACTAGACATAAGTAATGATTCTTCCAGGAATGTCAGACAAGAAAAGAATTTAAAAGGGAGAAATACCCGACAAACGAAATCAAGAAAGACCTTGTCGCAAAAGAAATCTCCAAAGAGGGCAAAGCAAAATAATGCTGTCACGGACAATGATAGTAGAAAGATAACACTAAAAGATGATGAATTATAAAAGCGTTTTTCTGAAAAAAGGCAAAGAAGACAGTCTCTTGCGCTTTCATCCATGGATTTTTTCGGGTGCAATCCAATCTGCTGACGATGGTATCCATGAGGGTGATATCGTAAAAGTATTTACAGTTAATGGCGATTTCATCGCCATTGGACATTATCAGCTGGGCTCCATTGCTGTCAGGGTACTGACGTTTGAGGATAGTGCCATAGACCTGAGCTTCTGGAAATCGAGACTCCTTTCAGCGTTTATGATGAGAAAGTCTATCGGCATTGCTGACAATCCACACAATGACACTTATCGTCTTGTTCATGGCGAGGGAGACAATTTGCCTGGACTTATCATTGATTGCTATGGCAAGACTGCGGTCATGCAGGCTCACAGCGTTGGCTTTCATGTCTGCAGGAACGAAATAGCCCAAGCTCTTGTAGAAGTTCTCGAAGGTAGGATAGACAATGTTTACTACAAGAGTGAGACAACATTGCCGTTCAAGGCGGACTTGAGAAAGGAAAACGGCTTTATATACGGTGGAACCGATGATAATGTGGCAAGGGAGAACGGATTGAGCTTCCATGTTGATTGGCTGAAAGGACAGAAAACAGGTTTCTTTGTCGATCAGAGGGAGAACAGGCAGTTGTTGGAGTCCTATGCCAAGGACAGGAGTGTTCTCAATATGTTCTGTTACACCGGAGGCTTTTCTGTATATGCAATGCGAGGCGGTGCCAAACTTGTCCACTCTGTTGACAGTAGTGCAAAGGCTGTAGATCTGACAAACAGGAATATATCATTGAATTTTAAAGATGACGTTAGACATAAGGCTTTTTGCGATGATGCTTTCAAGTTTCTTGACAGGCATGAAGACAAGTATGACCTTATTATATTAGACCCGCCTGCTTTTGCCAAACATCGTTCCGCCTTGCGCAATGCTTTGAAAGGATACACAAGACTTAATGTCAAAGGACTTGAAAAGATTAAGAGTGGTGGAATATTGTTTACGTTCAGTTGCAGTCAAGTAGTGACAAAAGACCAATTCCGACAAGCTGTTTTCACTGCTGCAGCACAGAGTAAAAGGAAAGTACGCATCCTTCATCAGTTACATCAGCCATCTGACCATCCTATAAACATTTATCATCCGGAAGGAGAATATCTTAAAGGATTAGTGTTGTATGTTGAATGAGAATATTGCCCGTTTTATATCAGACAACAGTCTGCTTTCAAAGGAAGGAAAGCATATCGTGGCTCTTTCCGGAGGAGCAGACAGTGTAGCACTGCTATTGCTTTTGAAGGACTTGGGATATAATGTAGAGGCAGCACATTGCAATTTCCATTTAAGAGGGGATGAGTCCGACAGAGATGAGATGTTTTGTTTTAATCTTTGCAAAGACAAACAAATTCCTTTTCATGTAATCCATTTTGACACAAAGCTTTACGCCAATACGCATAAAGTAAGTATTGAGATGGCAGCAAGAACACTCAGGTATAATTATTTCAAGAATTTACGTCAAGACATCAATGCTGAAAGTGTTTGCGTGGCACATCATATTGAGGATTCTGTAGAAACTACTCTAATCAATCTAATCAGAGGAACAGGACTAAAGGGACTTTCAGGCATTTCTGTCAAGAATGGATATGTTGTGCGTCCACTGCTTTGTGTTACGAAACAAGAAATCGAGACATACCTCGCATCGATAGGTCAAGATTATGTAACAGACAGTACAAACTTTTCCGACGATGTGGTTAGAAACAAAATCCGCCTTAATATCATCCCGATGCTTAAGGCTATCAACCCTTCTGTAATATCAAGTATAGAAAGGACTTCTTCCAATCTTAGAGATGCCGGCAAGTTAATAGACAGCATTCTTTCAGATTTAAAAAATGAGTTCGACAAGAAGCACTCTTTGCCCATTTCATCAGTCAAATTGACAGGCTCACCCAAATACTGCCTTTTCTATATATTGTCTGGATATGGATTCAGATTCTCGCAGGTAGAAGATCTATTACGGTCTCTTGATGGACAGACAGGAAAAGTATGGCATTCCTCTAATTACAGTCTTTTATTGGACAGAGGTCGATTGATAATAGACAATCGCATCTCTGACGAAAGATTTTCATTCCGTATTCCAGAACAAGGTACTTACCACATCTGCGACAATGTTTCTGTAAGTGTGAGAAATGTCCCTGTTGACGATTCCTTTATAATAGGAAAGGGTAGGGACAGAGTAACACTTGACGCAAAGGACATCCATTTCCCTCTTCTGATTAGGACGACTGAAGAAGGTGATAGGTTCATGCCGTTCGGGATGAATGGTGTCAAACTTGTAAGTGACTACCTTACGGACCGGAAAAAGAATCTGTTTGACAAAAGAAAGCAGATGGTAGTTGCAGACTCTACCGGCAACATTATCTGGTTGGTGGGAGAGCGCACAGACAACCGCTATCGCATCTCATGCGATACTAAGGAGTCGATTGTCATAGAGATGAGGCGTATGGAGTAATGATTTGAAATGTATAATCAGATATCGTTTGACAGTAGCTCTTCTGCCTTTCTTAAGTCATTGGGAGTATCTATTCCAACTGTTTCGTAATTTGTAATGCCTACCTTTATCTTATATCCGTTTTGCAGCCATCTTAATTGTTCAAGGCTCTCGGCAATCTCCAGAGGAGACTGTTCTATCTTCGTGATTTCTTTAAGTACGCCCGACCTGTATGCATACATTCCTATATGCTTTAGGAATGGAAATGCGTTTATCCATTCATTCCTTTCTTTACTCCTGACATAAGGAATGACAGAGCGTGAGAAATACATTGCATATCCTTTGTTGTCTGTCACGATTTTGGGAGAATTGGAATTTTCAACAGATTCCATCGATTCAAATCTCTTGCCAAGGGTAGCTATTTGAGTGTCGTCTGAGGCGAAGCATTCCATTATTGACACAATTTGTGATGGATGGATGAATGGTTCATCTCCCTGTACATTAATAACGACATCAAACTCTTTACCTATCTTGCGATATGCCTCCTCAATACGGTCGGTACCACTCTTGTGGTAACTACCTGTCATTATGGCTTTTCCTCCAAAACTTACGACTTCATCGTATATTCTGGTGTCATCAGTTGCCACATAGACATCGTCAAGAACTTTCGACACTTGTTCAACGACACGTCTTATGACCGTTTTGCCTCCAAGCATGGCAAGTGGTTTGCCTGGAAATCTTGTGGAGGCATACCTTGCCGGAATAATTGCTACATATTTCATATCTTATAATTATAATATTGTTATGATGTTGAGAGGTTATCAGGACATGATGATATAAGGTAATTTCACCTGAAACATGAATCCTCAAGACCTGAAACCTTTAGAATCTATAGTGTCCAGGATATGAGTGAGGCAAACCAGCCTACAAACTTTTTCCATGGAGTACGCCATTCGTCCCACGTTTTCTCAGTAAGTTTGAAACAGTATTTCTTCTCACTGTTGAACAGTTCGTCCAGCTGATTAGTGGTACATGAATCTATAATTACTACATTGTCCTCGTAATCGAAACGCAGGCTTCTTGCATTGAGGTTGGCACTTCCAACCGTACAGAATTTTCCGTCAACAGTAATAATCTTGGTGTGATGGAAGCCTGGTGTGTACATCCACACATCGACTCCGTGTTTCATCAGCTTATGAGCATTGTAGAATCCGCAGTCGGGCGTGAGCGGAATGTCGCTTTTCACAGAAAGCATAATCTCAACCTTTACACCTCTTTTAACAGCTTTCCTCAAGGCTTTCTTCAGCTTGTGACTCAATGTGAAGTAAGGGTTTATAATCTTTATACTGTCTTTTGCATCGTTAATGGCGTCAAGATAGAAGGTTCTGATGATGTCGCTGCTCACCACTGGTTCCCTATTAATGATACCGGCTTTTTTCTTTCCAACCGTTACACATGTGTCCTGTTTCAGGTTCTCGAAATATGATGTATCACCGAGACCTCTGTAATACTTGGCTCCATGTATGTCTTGACCACTTACTTTGTTCCACATCCTGAGAAATATCTTCTGTAGGGTGTTCACTTCGTCGCCCTCTATCCTACAGTGCATGTCATGCCATTCACCAACGACCTCAGTACCTTCAATGTAGTAGTCTGCTACATTCATTCCGCCAGTATATGCAATCTTTCCATCAATGACTACTATTTTCCTGTGGTCACGATTGAATAAATCGTCAACCCACGGAAAGCCAATGGGGTTGTATTCGTAAATTTCGATACCGCTCTTTCTAATGTCCCTGACATGCCTTTTCTTCAGAGGCTTATTGTTTGAGAAATTGCCGAATCCATCGAACAAAGCTCTTACCTCAACGCCCTCCTTTACCTTTTCGGCGAGGATGTCAAAAAGGAGCGAAGCCACTGAGTCGTTCCTGAAGTTGAAATATTCAAGATGCACACTGCTTTGTGCCTGTCTGATGGCACAGAACATATCGTCGAACTTCTCCTGTCCGTTCATTAGAAGCGTTATGCTGTTGTTGTCAGAGAAACTGATTCCTTTCTCCTTAAGCTGCATTTCTATAAGAGAGTCGGAAGCCACCTGTGCGTTTACACCATTTAGAAATGTGAGAAATGAAATAGCGACGGTTATTAATCTATTGTATGCTGACATTATTCTGATTAAATTCTAAAGTTTACATATCTCACAGCATACATGAATAGTGATCTACAATGCCGCACAATCCCATTTTCTCATCTACAACGAGTACGGTATGTATCTTGTATTTATGCATTATTTTCTGTATGTCTGCTATCTTTGTGCTTGGCGATACCGTTTTGGGGTTTCTTGTCATGATGTCCTCCACTGTCTTGTTGAAGAAATTCGATTGCCACTTCTCCATTGCACGTCTGATATCTCCGTCTGTGATAAGTCCTACGACTCTGCCATTTTCAACAGACACTCCCAGACCAAGCTTGCCGCGACTCACTTCTATTATGGCATCTCCAAGGTGAGTTTCTTTAGGGATAATAGGCATATTCTCAATCCTCATCACATCCGCTGCGGTTGTAAGAAGGCGTTTGCCGAGTTCTCCTCCTGGATGGAACTGGGCGAAATCTCTTGGTTTGAAATTCCTTACCTGCATCAAAGCCACAGCCAATGCATCGCCCATTACCAATGCAGCTGTCGTGCTGCTTGTCGGAGCAAGGTTCAGCGGACATGCCTCTTTCTCAACTTTCACTTTAAGGTGTACAGTGGAGTATTTAGCAAGGAGTGACTTCGGATTTGCGCTCATGCCAATGATAGGTATGTTCATGTGAAGGAGCATTGGTATGAAACGCAACAGTTCGTCCGTCTGTCCCGAATTGCTCAATGCAAGCACCACATCGTCGGATGTCATCACTCCAAGGTCACCATGATATACATCGAGTGGGTTAATGTAAAAAGCCGGCGTTCCTGTCGATGACAGTGTCGCAGCTATCTTAGCTCCTATGTGTCCGCTTTTTCCAACTCCGGTCACTATAATCTTGCCATGACAATGGTACATCATGTCAACGGCTTTCTCGAAGCTCTCGTCTATCTGTCCTAAAAGACCGAGGGTCGCCTCTGCCTCGTCCTTTATGCATTGTATTCCGTATTCGATAATTTTGCTCATTGCCTTTTCTTATTCTAAAATATTGGCTATCAATTCTTCAAGTTTGTCTAGTTCAAGCATGTTTGCAGCATCACTCAATCCATTGTCTGGTTCTGGATGCACCTCGAAGAAATATCCTGTTGCACCGAAAGCCTTTGCTGCGAGAGCCATTGAGGGCACAAACTTTCTGTCGCCGCCAGTCTTGCCTGAAGCTCCTCCAGGACGCTGTACGCTGTGAGTGCAATCCATTATTACCCTTGGCACTATCTCCAACATGTCTGGTATGTTACGGAAGTCCACTACAAGATTGTTGTAACCGAAACAGTTTCCTCTTTCAGTCAGCCATACATCTTTTGCACCGGCATCCATTGCTTTGCCTACTGGGTATTTCATGTCGATGCCACTCAGAAATTGCGCCTTCTTAATGTTGACCGTCTTTCCTGTGCGTGCCGCTGCAAGCAGCAGGTCTGTCTGCCGGCACAGGAAGGCGGGTATCTGCAACACATCTGCCACTTGTGCCACAGGCTCTGCCTGCCAGCTCTCATGTATGTCTGTCAGGATTCTCAGCTTGTATCTTTTTTTGACTTCGTCGAGCATCTCGAGTCCTTTGTCTATTCCTGGTCCTCTGAAAGAACTGACCGATGTCCTGTTTGCCTTGTCGAAGGATGCTTTGAAAATGATGTCTGTTCCAAGTTGGTTGTTGATATCCACGATGCGTGCTGCCACCTCGTCGAGAAGCGAGGCTGATTCTATGACGCATGGTCCTGCTATGAATATTGGTTTCATATTCTTTTGTCTTTTATCGTTGCTTTGCCTGTGGACAGTCTCATGAAAAGTGAGGATGGCGTTCTTGTCCATGACTAATTATGTCGTTTTGCGTTTACCAATGCAAACTTACAAATTTTTTCTGTATTAAAGAAATATTACATTGCTTTTTGTGCCAATAAGATTCATTAACCCCATTTTTTACATTATTTAGATTAAAATTGTCAAGAACTTGAAAATTAAATTGGGAAAGATATTGTTATTTAAGATAAAAATCCCTAACTTTGTGATACTTTAATCTATAAAAACACAACACTATGAGAATCGGAATTCCAAAAGAAATCAAGAACAATGAGAACCGTGTCGGAATGACGCCCGCCGGTGTGGCAGAATTAGTCAAACATGGACACGAAGTAATGGTGCAGCATACGGCAGGTGAGGGAAGTGGCTTCCCTGACTCTGACTACATCGGAGCTGGAGCGTCAATTCTTCCTGCAATAGAAGATGTGTATGCATCAGCCGACATGATTGTTAAGGTTAAAGAGCCTATTGAGCCTGAGTATCCACTCATAAGAGCAGGACAGGTGTTGTTCACCTATTTCCATCTTGCCAGCGACCGTCCTCTCACCGATGCCATGCTCGATAGTGGAGCAGTATGTATAGCCTATGAGACTGTGACAGCTCCCGATGGTTCCCTGCCTCTACTTATTCCCATGAGCGAGGTGGCTGGCAGAATGGCGACACTCAATGGAGCCTATTATCTTCAGAAGACCAAGGGTGGAATGGGCAAACTCCTGTGTGGTGTGCCTGGAGTGAAACCAGCCAAGGTGCTTGTTCTCGGAGGTGGCATCGTTGGACAGGCAGCAGCAAGAGTTGCGGCAGGCATGGGTGCCAATGTTGTCATTGCCGACATTTCCCTGCCCCGTCTTAGGGAACTCTCTGTCTCCATGCCTCCAAATGTTGACACATTATATTCATCTTCTCATAACATCCAACAGGAATTGCCGGATACAGACATCGTAATTGGCTCTGTCCTCATTCCAGGAGACAAGACACCCCATCTGATTGACAGACAGATGCTGTCATTGATGCAGAAAGGCTCTGTGCTTGTTGATGTGGCTATTGACCAGGGCGGATGTTTTGAGACTTCACGTCCAACGACGCATTCCAATCCTGTCTATGAAGTTGACGGTATTGTCCATTATGCCGTTGCCAATATTCCCGGTGCTGTTCCTTACACTTCAACCATGGCACTGACAAATGCCACACTGCGCTATGCCATTAAACTTGCTGACAAGGGATGGAGAAATGCCTGTTTGGAAGATGCGGCATTGAGGGCTGGCGTCAATATCGTTGGAGGAAAGATAACGTTCAAACCAGTAGCTGACCTGTATGGTCTCCCTTATTCTGAGGAGATATGATTGCTAACAACACTCTCTTGTATCAATTCATAAAGCACAAGAGTAGGGGTGACAGATAGGGTTGAAAACCAGCAGGTGGGGACACTTTTTCTATATTGAGATGTTTGAAATAAAATAAATAATGTTTCTTTAAAAGGACGTATATTTTTGTATAAAAAAAGTCTATAAAATAAGTGTCACATCTGTCATCTGTCACCAAATTTTAAGATTTCAAAAAAAACTACACGGCGGTTTTCAAACAATAAAACGGCGGTTATTCCTAAAAATGCTGAAAAGCATTCGATTGTTGAAACTTTCTTCGGCATATTGGTCATATTTTCGATTTTTTTGTGTAAGTTTGCAGACACAAACATTAAAGCAAGGATATGAAACAGACAAAGATTGTATGCTCCATAAGCGACAGGCGATGTGGGCAGGATTTCATCCGCAAGCTGTTCTTCGCAGGCATGAACGTCGTGCGTATGAATACAGCCCATGCAACTCCGGATGGTATTAGGGAGATTATACGGAACACCCGTGCCGTTTCGCCCCATATCGGTATCTTGATAGACACCAAAGGTCCCGAGGTAAGGACAACGGGTGTTGAAGTGCCAATAGAATACAAGGCAGGTCAGATGGTAAAGGTATTTGGCAGACCGGAAATGGACACCTCCCACGACATCATCAACTTGTCATATCGAGATATAGCACGTGACGTAAAGGTAGGTGACCATCTTCTTTTCGACGACGGAGCGATTGACATGAAGGTTGTTGAGAACACCGGTCCAATGCTTGTTGCCCAGGTGATGAACGATGGTGTGCTTGGCTCTCACAAGAGTGTCAACGTGCCTGGTGAGCATATAGATTTGCCCACGCTGACAGAGAAAGACCGCAACAACATTCTTCTCGCAATAGAAGAGGATATTGACTTTATAGCTCACTCGTTCGTAAGGTCAGCTGCCGATGTGCGTGCCGTACAGAATATTCTGGACGAACATGGTTCAGACATCAGAATCATATCCAAGATTGAGAATCAGGAGGGTGTTGACAATATCGACGAGATAATAGAGGCATCATATGGCATCATGATAGCCCGTGGTGACCTTGGCATAGAGGTTCCGATAGAGCGTATTCCCGGCATTCAACGTGAAATCATAAACAAATGCATAAAGGCCAAGAAGCCGGTCATCGTAGCTACACAGATGCTCCACACCATGATATCCAATCCTCGTCCTACGAGAGCTGAAGTGACAGACATTGCCAATGCCATATACTCCAGGACCGACGCCCTTATGCTCAGCGGTGAGACAGCCAGCGGTAAATATCCTCTTGAGGCAGTACAGACTATGTCGTCAATAGCTGAACAGGCAGAGAATGACATCCATCGATATGCGGAGAAAAACGGTGCTGCGAGCATGTATTCCATGAGTGTGAATGACCAGAAGGAGTTCCTTGCCCAGAGTGCCATTGCCGCAACAGAGAAGATAGGTGTCAAGGGAATTATCACCGACAGCCTTACCGGTCAGACAGCACGCAATTTGGCAGCCTTCCGCGGTCCTACACCCATCCTTGCCATCTGCTACAAGGACAAGCTGCAACGCATCCTGAATCTCAGCTATGGCGTAATACCGGTGTTCCAGAAGGACAGGCTAAAGCCAGAAAACATGTTCTATGCTGCATTGCGCATGCTGAGACAAAAAGGCTACATCTCTACCGACGACAACGTGGCATACCTGAGTGGTTCGCTCGGAGAACAGAGCAGCACTACATTCCTTGAGATAAACAAGGTTGCAGAGGTGTTCGACAAGAACTATCAGTTCCACATGCCGAGATAACATATATTACTCAAGGTTGCTTTACACTTCTGTCCGTGACCGTTGGTCCGCATGTCTCTGTCATGCAGTCAGGAGCTTCCTTGAGATTGTCGAAACAACGAGTTGACAAGTCAATACATAAACAGAAAAACATGAGCAAGGGAAAACTACAAAAGTTCGCAGACATGGAACGCTATGACAATGTGTTCCAGTTTCCATATTACAAAATGGAGAATGCTGTATTTGAGATGAAGGGCAGATGGGGGGAAGAGTATTTCCACAACAGCAATCCCATAGTGCTTGAACTTGGATGCGGCAAGGGTGAATACACTGTTGAGCTTGCAAGACTATATCCTGACGTGAACTTCATAGGAGTCGATATCAAAGGCGCACGAATGTGGACTGGAGCTACCCAGGCCCTCAAAGAGGGACTTGGAAATGTGGCTTTCCTCAGGACTAACATAGAAATCATAGACAGGTTTTTCGACAGGAACGAGGTGAGCGAGATATGGCTCACCTTCAGTGACCCTCAGATGAAGAACCCACGCAAGCGTCTGACCTCTACGTTCTTTATGGAGAGATACCGTCGATTCCTTGCCGATGGAGGCATCGTGCATCTTAAGACCGACTCCACTTTCCTGTTCACATACACGACATACATGGTACAGGTGAACAACCTGCCGCTATTGTTCAGGACTGAAGACCTCTACCATACCGTAGGGCTTGATGATGCCACACAGAGAATACTATCGATACAGACATATTATGAGTCACAATGGATAGCCAGGGGACTCAGCATAAAATACATGAAATTCAGACTTCCTCACTACACAGAACTTTCCGAGCCAGACGTGGAGATTGAACTCGATGACTACAGGAGCTACAAACGTACCAAGCGCAGTAGTCTGGAAAAGAGTAAATGAAAAGAGGAATACTAACATTTATTTGACATCGTAAGAAGAATGACACCAATAGAGAAAAGGAATGCCCTTGCAGGTCAGAGAATAGTAAAAAACCTTGAGAAGAGACACTACGAAGCATACTATGTGCCAACGGGCAATGATGCTGCGGCAAAGGTTTTGCAGATTATAAAGAAAGGCAGCAGTGTGTCATGGGGTGGTTCCATGACAATCCGTGACATCGGACTTACTGCCAGTCTCAAGAATGGCGACTATAAAGTGTATGACCGCGACGACGTGACTACACTCGAAGACAAACTTAGTATATACCGGAAGGCTTTCGAGTGTGACTATTACATATCGAGTGTCAATGCCATGACAGAAGATGGCGTGATAGTAAACGTTGATGGCAATGGCAACAGAGTGGCGGCAATCACATGGGGACCGGAAAAAGTCATACTCGTGGTAGGTATCAACAAGGTATGTCCAGATGTTGAAACAGCATTGAAGAGAGCACGCTCTTACGCTGCTCCCGTCAACATGGCTCGTTTCAATTATGAGACACCATGCCAGAAAGACGGTCTGTGTCATGATTGTCTGTCACCAGATTCAATATGCAATTATATATCCATCCAGCGCATGTCACACCCTGCCAAGAGGCACATAGTGATTGTTGTTGGAGAGGAGCTGGGATATTAATTGAAAAACTTGGTTCGGAAATATGATTGTTTGTATAGCTGAGAAACCAAGCGTTGCAAGGGATATTGCCAGAATAATAGGAGCAACCTCGCAACATGATGGTTACATGGAAGGCAATGGCTATCAGGTTACATGGACATTCGGACACTTATGTACACTGAAAGAACCCCACGACTATTCCGACAAATGGAAGGTATGGTCTCTTAGCGGACTTCCCATGATACCCAGCCCTTTTGGCATAAAACTTATTGACGACAATGGCATCAGGAAGCAGTTTGACATAATAGAGAAACTATTCAGTAATGCCGACGGAATTGTCAACTGCGGTGATGCCGGTCAGGAAGGTGAGCTTATCCAGAGATGGGTTATGCAGAAAGCAAATGCAAAGTGTCCTGTCAGGAGACTGTGGATTTCGTCCATGACCGACGAAGCCATAAAAGAAGGCTTCAACAACCTGCGTGACCAGAAAGACTACAATTCACTTTACCTTGCAGGACTTTCAAGAGCTATAGGCGACTGGCTGCTCGGAATGAACGCCACGCGACTCTTCACCCTCAAATACGGACACGACAGACAGGTCCTGAGTGTGGGCAGGGTACAGACACCAACTCTCGCCCTCATTGTAAACAGGCAGAAAGAAATTGAAAATTTCAAGCCTGAGCCATACTGGGTGTTGGCGACGCTTTACCGGGATGTGCTGTTCACAGCTACAAAGGGTAAATTTACTTCAAAGGAAGAAGGAGAGAATGCATTCGCCACCATAGAAGGAAAACCTTTTACCGTGACAGGTGTCCAGAAGAAGAAAGGCACAGAAGCACCACCACGACTCTATGACCTCACTTCACTGCAAGTGGAGTGCAACAAGAAACTTGGATTCACGGCAGAGCAGACTTTGAATCTGGTACAGTCGCTCTACGAGAAGAAAGTCACCACTTATCCGCGTGTTGACACTCAATTTCTTTCTGACGACATATACCCGAAATGTCCAGCCATCATGAATGCTCTGTTTAAGACAACGTTCAACGGACATACACCATATCGGAACATTATATCTCCGCTGGGACACAAGCCTCTGCCCAAGTCCAAGAAAGTATTCGACAGTTCCAAGGTGACAGACCACCATGCCATCATACCAACAGGAGTCGTTCCCACGGCATTGACAGACATGGAACGTAAAGTTTTCGACCTCGTGGCAAAAAGGTTTATTGCCGTCTTCTGGCCAGACTGCCGTTTCTCCACAACAACAGTGACAGGCAGTGTTGACGGAATTGACTTCAAGGCTACAGGAAAAGAAATACTTGACGCAGGATGGAAAACCGTTTATGTGAAGGAATCGAAGGACACCCTCGTTGACGAGCAGAATGAAAAGGATGACGAGGAAAAAACTCTGCCTGAGTTCAACAAAGGAGAGACTGGACCACACACTCCCACTCTGACAGAGAAAGCCACCACACCACCTAAATACTACACGGAGGCTACTCTCCTCCGTGCCATGGAGACAGCTGGTAAATTTGTACAAGACGAAGAGCTAAGGGCTGCGCTTAAGGAAAACGGGATAGGCAGGCCGTCATCAAGAGCACAAATAATAGAGACACTGTTCAAGCGCAAATATATCAAGAGAGAACGGAAGAATCTTGTGGCAACACCTACAGGTATCGGTCTCATAGACACTATAAAGGTTAAATTGCTAACAAGTTGTGAACTTACAGGCATTTGGGAGAAAAAGCTAAGGGACATTGAGCACAACAAATATAATGCACAACAGTTCATACAGGAATTGAAAGATCAGATACACGACATCGTATTGCAAGTTCTCTCAGATTCAAACTTCTGCATATCGCCTACACAAAATACAGATAAATGAGAAGAATACTGAAATACATAGCCTATACGGTTTTGGTACCCATTGCTATTTGCCTTCTTTTGGCAATACTCGTCTATTTGCCTCCAATCCAACGATGGGCTGTCAAGACCGTAGCATCGTACATGTCACAGGAGACTGGCATGCAGATAGGTGTTGGTTATGTAAGAATAGCCTTTCCTCTCGACCTCGAACTGAGGGATTTCATAATGACGAGACAGAACTTAGCCAATACAGACACGATAGCAGATGTAAGCAAACTCACTCTTGGCGTTGCTTTCAGACCTCTTCTCAATGGACGCATAGACATAGATGCCTTTGAACTTGACAAAGGCAAGGTGAACACTGCCGATTTCATTCCTTCTGTCATTATTGACGGTAATGTCGGGAGACTGTATGTTGAGAGTCACGGAATAGAACTGTCCAAGGAAAATGTAAACATAGAGAAAGTAATTGTCGAGAACTCAAGTATTGGTGTCACGTTATGCGACTCTGTACCAGAGGACACTACGAAAAGTGACGCCAACTGGAAGATAAAAGTTTCCGACCTTGCACTCAAATCAACACATTTCCAACTTCACATGCCAGGTGACAGTATGTCCATTGCCACACAAATGGATGAGACAAGAATCAAAGGACTTGACCTTAAGCTGGGAGATGGTGTGTATGGATTTTCCTCTATTGACTGGAAAGGCGGTCAACTTGCATACAACATTCCATATCTTCCAGCAACGAAAGGCTTCGATGCCAACCATATACAGCTTTCCAACCTGTATCTTGGAATTGATGATTTCATTTATTCAAAAGATGGTCTTAGCCTAAGGCTCAGAGGATTGCATGCAAAAGAGCAATGTGGTCTCGACATCCGTAGGGCAAGCGGAAACTTCAAGATGGACTCAAGGAGTCTGGTTCTTGACAACTTTAGCATATTGACTCCATATTCAGACATAAAGCTTAATCGCATGAGCATGGACTTTAATGCTTTTGCTGATAAAAATCCCGTCATCCGGCTATCCATAGACGCAAAAGCAGGTATGGAGGACATTCTATACTTCGTACCTTCCATTCCGCATGAAATCGTTCAATCGCTTCCGTCGAATACCATATTTGTCAAAGGCACCATGTCTGGCAATATGAAGAGAATGCTTTTGTCCAACACTTCACTCCGGATGCAGGACGTAATAGCGATGAATGTTGACGGATATATCGCAAATATTGACAATCCATCCAGCATGGCTCTGTCGCTCAACATGAAAGGCACTACTGGCAATCTTTCCTTTGTTAAAAGAATGCTTCCTAAGGATTTAAGCAATACTTTATCAATACCCAACGGAATAGGCTTGGACGGAAACGTCAGGATAAGTGGCAGTTCAGTCCATACTGACATGCTATTGACGCAAGGTGGAGGCAAGGCAAGGATTAACGGAGCTGTAGATACGGGAAACATGACATTCGGAGTCACACTGAAGACAATTGGATTCCCATTACACCATTTCCTGCCTAACATGGGGATAGGTCCACTCACTGCTGACATTTCTGCAACGGGAAAAGGATTCGATGTCATGTCACCTTCTACGGGAATCAACGTCAAGGCTAACATAAAAGAATTCAATTATGCCGGTTATAACCTGAATGGATTGTCATTGGCAGGAAATCTGAACAATGGGAAGATAAGCCTCGACGTAGGCAGTGTAAACCCTATTGCAGCCGGTAAGTTCAGTGTTGAAGGTTCTATTGCAAGCAACAGAATTGACGTAATGCTTAGAGGCAAGATTAACGGCTCTGATTTGCGTGCCCTGAAACTTACAGACAAAAGATATGAGATAGAAGGAGTCATTGATGCGCATGTAGTATCCGACATGGCAGACAATCATTCTGTCAATGGTTATTTCGAGAACATACATCTATTTGATGTTTCCACCAAGACACCACACGATGTCTTTTGCGGCAGTTTCCAACTTGATGCATCAATGAGGAAAGGCGTAGCAGACATATCATTTGATGGAAGAATTGACAATGCTGACCTCTTTGCACTTGGTATGGTTGCAAACCCTCTGACTATAGGTCTGTGTGCTGACATAAGGATAAATAGTGACTTCCGCAATCAATATGCCATTAATGGTGTTGTTGACGAGTTGACAATCAAAGACAACGACGGCACATACGAGACAGAAGGGCTTGCCATAGACATTCTATCTGACATGAGCAGTACACACGCTATGGTTGAGAGTGGTGACTTTTCCGTATTGGTTGATGCCAAGGGTGGATTCAGGCACTTGTCTGATAAAATAGGAAAGCTAACCTCTGGAATAGAAAAACAGATTAGTGACAAACATCTCAACTACATCACACTATGCGAGATGCTTCCGACAAGCGATGTAACAATAAGAAGTACTGGAAACAACCTCTTTTCGCGAACATTGGGATATCTTGGGCTTGGTATAGGCGATGTGGATTTCAATTTCAATACCTCACCAGAAAATGGCATTAACGGTAATGGATATGTGACATCCTTGGAAATGAAAGACAACGGATTGACGCTCGATTCCATTCATGTCGCTATCGAATCAGAAACAGAAGCCCTAAACTATGACATAGGACTGTTGAACAATGGTGACAACACCTATCCGTTCAAGGTTATGCTTGACGGAAAACTTGACAACAAGGGACTGCTTGCCAACATGGAAATATATGACAAGAATGGTGGGAAAGGACTTGCAATGTCAATGCTTGCCAACATCGAGCAGAACGGAGCTAGACTCAGTGTCGTGTCACCAACGAATATTATAGGTTACAAGGAGTTCCGGGTTAACGATGGCAACTATGTATATCTGGGAAACGACAACAGGATATCTGCCGATTTGGTCATGAAGGCAGATGATGGAACTGGTGTGCAGGTATATTCTGAATATTCTGATCCCAATGCCCTGCAAGACTTGACGCTATCAGTAAACAGACTGAACCTTGAGAAAATATTTGACGTGCTTCCATACACTCCTCAGATTTCGGGCATTCTCAATGGTGACTTTCATGTAAAACAGACAACGGAAGAGTTGTCAATATCAAGTGACATGAAAGTTGAAAAACTCGTATATGAGCAATGCAGCATGGGAGATGTAGGCTCCATGTTCGTATATATACCACAGGAGGATGGCACACACTACCTTGATGGCATTATTTTGCAGAACGATGTTCCAGTTGGTACAGTGATTGGCAGCTATGACTCCACTGGTGATGGGCTACTTGATGCAGAATTCAACCTTGATAAATTCCCCATGGGATTCATAAACGGATTCATACCCGACCAGATAATCGGTCTGAGAGGAGTGGGTGAGGGCAGTGTTACCATAAAAGGACCTATCAATGCCCTTGACATAAACGGTGAGGTCTATCTTGACTCATGCTATCTGTTCAGCAATCCTTATGGAGTTGAGATGAGGTTTGCCAACGACCCGGTAAGGATTGTCAACAGCAAAGTGCTGTTTGAGAACTTCGAGATGTTTGCCAACAACGATAGTCCATTGAACATACAGGGAAGTCTGGACTTCTCCAATATGGACAAGATGCGTCTTGATGTGAGAATGAAAGCAACCGACTTTGAGGTTATCGATGCTAAACGCAATCCTCGGTCTGAGATTTACGGAAAAGCATTCATTAACTTCCTCGGCGCAATAAACGGACCACTTGACGACCTTACCATGAAAGGAAAGGTTGATATTCTGGGAAATACCGACATGACATATATAATGAAAGAATCGGTGTTGACAACAGACAATGAACTCGACCAACTCGTGAAGTTTACTGATTTCTCGGATTCCATACCAGACAACGTGGCAGTGCGTCCCGACCTGACTGGCTTTAACATGGCACTTGGAATAAGCATAGACGAGCAGGCGCACATCATGTGTGCTCTCAATGCATCACAGTCTAACTATATCGACCTCATAGGTGGCGGTGATTTGAGGATGTTGTATGATCCTGCCAATGAACTGAGACTTATAGGCAGATATACACTCAGCGATGGCGAGATGAAATACTCACTTCCCGTTATCCCATTGCGAACATTCAACATCAAGGAAGGTAGCTATATAGAGTTCACAGGAGAGCCTTTCAATCCTACACTCAGCATCACAGCTACGGAAAGACTTAAAAGCAATGTCTCAGATGGTTCCGCACAAGGCAGGATTGTTGACTTTGAATGTGGAGTCAGCCTGACACAAACGCTTTCCTCACCCTCTATTGAGTTTATCATTGACGCACCAGAGGATATGCAGATGAGCAACGAGCTAAATACGAAAAGTACTGAGGAGCGTGGGAAACTTGCCGTATCAATGCTCGCATCCGGAATGTATCTCGGTGAAGGCAGTAGTGCCAATTCTGCAATGAGTGGAGCTCTTGCTTCGTTTATGCAAAGTGAGATAAACAATATTACGGGAAGTGCCCTGAGGTCTATGGGACTCGACTTGTCTGCAAACATGGAGACATCCACAGATGCAACAGGTTCGCTGCATACTGACTATACTTTCAAATTCTCCAAAAGACTTTGGAACAACCGACTAAGGATAATAATGGGAGGTAGGGTTTCCACTGGTAGCGATGCGGGTGGAGATAATGGAGCCTTCTTTGACAATTTCTCCATGGAATACAGGCTAAACAAGAACGAGACACAATACCTGAAACTATTCTATGAACGTGAGGCTTACGATTGGTTAGAGGGTAACGTCAGCGAGTTTGGAGCAGGCTTTTTGTGGAGAAGGAAACTGTCATCGTTAAAAGAACTCTTCAAGTCTGGACAAACGAAATTTCCTGATTTCCGCACGGCGGTAAGTGATTCGACTAAAAGGGAGGAAGTAAAGAAATGACAAACAAAATACATGAATTATTAAAGTTCTCATTGGCTATATGGTTTCCACTTGCCATAGTGTCATGCTCAACCACAAGCTCGCTGCATGAGGGAGAAAAGCTATATACTGGTATGAAATCGACGAAATATGTCAATTACGACAAGAACCTGCATTTCTCTGAAACGAGCGAGGAACTTGACCTGGTGCTTGCAGCAGCTCCCAACGCCTCTCTCTTCGGCAGCTCCACATATAGGTCTCCTTTCCCCATTGGACTATGGATATGGAATGCTTTCGCCAACGACAGCACTGCTTTTGCAAGATGGATGACTAAGGCTTTTGCCACCAACCCGGTTCTTTTGTCACATGTTAATCCAGAACTAAGAGTTACAGTTGGAGAGAACACCCTTCGCAAGAGAGGGTATTTTAATGGCAGGATTGGTTATGAGACTCTCGTGTCTGCAAATCCTAAAAAGGCGAAGGTTGCCTACACTGTTGACATGGGACATCTGTGGACTATAGACACATTGGAATACAAGAATTTCCCGGAAAAGGCGGACAGCATAATACAGACAAACAGCGAATGGGCATACATTAAAGCGGGTGACCCATTTGATGTGGCAGAGATGGAAAGTGAGCGTGCAAGGATAAGCGAACTTTTCAAAGATAATGGCTACTACTATTACCAAAAAGACTTTGCCGCATATTTTGCCGATACAGTATCCAATCCGGGAAAGGTAAACCTGAAACTTCAGCTTGCTGATGATTTGGACGAAAAAGCACTTAAGGAATGGTATATTGGTGACATAAACATCAACTTCAGAAAGAAACTGATGGAAAGTCTGGACAGCACATACAAAGGACGATCTTTCACAGCCCATTATAACGGAAAAAGGATGCCTGTCAGGACAAGAGTGGTGAGAAATGCGCTGATGTTCAAGAAAAACGAGCTTTACAGCCAGGAGAAATACACACAGTCACTAAAGAACATAAACAGCTCTGGACTATATTCAGGAGCTTCGTTTACATTCACGCCACGTGACACTACTGCCGAATGCAACATCCTTGACGTAAACCTTGACTTGCTGTTTGACAAACCATACGACTTCTATGTTGAAGCATACGGTAAAGGAAAGACAAGCGGTAAACTGGGACCTGAATTGATAGTGGGTCTCACCAAACGCAATGCCTTTAGGGGAAGAGAATTGCTTGATTTCAACATACATGGTTCATACGAATGGCAAACAGGACATGACACAGAAAGTTCTACAACAGGAGTGAACTCATACGAATATGGTGGCGATGTTTCTCTAACATTACCAAGGATTCTCAATCCGTTTAGGAAGTCAGCCAAAAAGAGAAGAGAGCAAAGACGAAAGGACAGAGAGGCTGGTATTTCAAGGAAAAAGACAAGATTCTATGATATACCGCAGACAACCATAAAGGCAACTGCAAGCACGTTAAACAGAGCACACTATTTCAGGCAGCATGTCGTTTCGGGAGAACTTAGATATAAATGGAGGACATCGGCTCAGTCGGAATATGAGTTTGCTCCGCTTAGTCTTACTTATGAATACATGAAAAGTCGCACTGACTCTTTCATAAGACTGCAGGAAAAGCACCCTTATTTGAAAGCTTCCATGTCAGACCAGTTCATACCTAAAATGGAGTTTTCCTACTCATATCATAGTCCTGAAAAGTATCTTAACCCCATCAGTTGGCGTACTACCATCAGCGAAGCTTCAAATGTTGTGGCACTTGGTTCTCTTGCCCTTGGAAACGGATGGAACGACAAGAACAAGAGAATGTTCAAGAACCCTTACGCTCAGTTTGTAAAGATAGAAACAAATTTCGGAAAGACATGGCAGCTTGGCAGCAATGCCTCCATAGCCGCACATGTAGGTGGAGGTGTCATTTACAGTTACGGTAATTCTGAAGTCGCTCCATATACAGAACAATTCTATGTAGGAGGTGCCAACTCCATCAGGGCTTTCAATGTCAGGAGCATAGGACCAGGCAAATACCGTCCGGCAGACTATCGTTCCTCTTACGTTGAACAGACAGGAGACATAAAGTTCGTGGCAAATCTTGAATATCGTCCTAAATTATTCGGAAATCTTTACGGAGCCGTATTCCTCGATGCAGGAAACGTATGGGCTATTAAAGATGACCCTCAGCGACCAGGTGGAAAGTTTGAGGCAAAGAACATGTTTCGGGATATGGCTCTTGGAACAGGTGTCGGATTGCGATACGACCTTGATTTCTTCATAATAAGACTCGACTGGGGTATAGGTCTGCATGTTCCTTACGAAACCGGCAAGTCAGGATTTTACAATGTTGACAGCTTCTCTGACGCACAGGCTTTGCATCTTGCCATTGGACTTCCTTTCTGACAAATGTCAATTATTGAACAAATGGACCAAGGTTTATTCTTCGTTTCAATTTTATTTTTGTAATTTTGCAAATATAATCAACATCATTAACAGTTTCGCAAGTTAAAAACTTGCTCAAAGAAAACAAGTTGACCAGTTGTCAGTATTCTGGTTATAGACAAATTTAAGTCAGATGGGTTGAAACTCGTTGACCTGTCAACTTGTTAAATTACAGCATGTAGGAGGCTTGTGAAACCTATGTAAACATAATATAAAGAACTATGAAACCAACACTTTTGCTCCTTGCGGCTGGAATGGGAAGCCGTTACGGAGGCTTGAAGCAGTTAGATGGTCTTGGTCCTAATGGTGAGACCATCATGGATTATTCTATCTATGATGCCGTTAAGGCTGGCTTTGGAAAGATTGTCTTCGTAATCCGTAAGGATTTTGAACAGGATTTCCGTGAGAAGATTCTCTCTAAGTACGAGGGACATGTACCTGCCGAACTGGTATTCCAGTCACTTGACAGTCTGCCTGAAGGTTTTTCTGTACCCGAAGGAAGAGAAAAGCCATGGGGCACGAATCATGCTGTCCTTATGGCAAAGGACGTGATAAATGAACCTTTCCTTGTAATTAACTGTGATGATTTCTACAACAGAGATGCATTCATGGTTATAGGAAAATTCCTTTCCAATCTTCCGGAAGGAAGTAAGAACAAATATGCAATGGTAGGATTCCGTGTAGGTAACACCCTTTCTGAAAACGGAACCGTGGCAAGAGGTATATGTTCAAAAGATGCTGACGGCAACCTTACTACCGTTGTGGAGCGCACTGAAATCAAGAGAGTTGACGGACCTGTATGCTATAAGGACGAAGAAGGCAATTGGATAGCCGTTGAGGATAATACTCCTGTTTCAATGAACATGTGGGGATTCACACCTGACTACTTTGACTACAGCGAGGCGTATTTCAAGGAATTCCTGTCTGACCCAAAGAATATGGAGAATCTGAAAGCTGAATTCTTCATCCCACTGATGGTAAACAAACTCATCAATGAGAAGACTGCCACGGTGGAGGTTCTTGACACTACAAGCAAATGGTTTGGCGTTACATACGCTGCCGACAGAGATGACGTAGTGGCAAGAATTCAGAAACTCATTGACGAAGGTGTCTATCCCAATAAACTTTTCTAAAAAGCCATCTTAACGCATGACTTGCAATTTGGACATATTGACAGTCGCCGATATGCAGACGTTAGGTCAGATTATCGGCGACTCTCGTAATGTTCTAATCTGTACGCACAGAGCACCCGACGGCGATGCCATCGGTTCTTCCCTTGCATGGGCGCAGTATTTGAAGAAATTGGATAAGGACGTGAATATTGCCGTTCCTGATATGTATCCTGACTTCCTTCAATGGCTTCCAGGGTGTAATAGGATATTTAGATTTGACAAGAAACCTGAAGAAGTAGCCCAGCTTTTCAAGAATGCAGATCTTCTATGTTGTCTGGATTTCAACTCTTCATCTCGTACAGACGACATGAAATACCTCATAGACTCATTCAACGGTAGGATACTGCTTATTGACCATCATCTGTCACCGGACATACCGGCTACGCTCACTATATCTCAACCATCAATGAGCAGCACGTGCGAATTGGTATTCAGGATAATAAACCAGCTGGAAGGATATGAAGACATGACGAAGGAAATGGCAACAGCCATCTATTGTGGCATGATGACAGACACCGGCTCGTTTGCCTACAATAGCAATTCACCAGACATTTACTTTATGATAAGTATGCTTTTAGCTAAAGGCATAGACAAAGGCCTTATATATAATAAGGTTTATCATACATTGAGTGCGTCATGTCTGAAGATGAGGGCGTATGTCCTGTACAGGAAAATGAATATCGTCAATGAGCTTAACGCAAGCTATTTCGCGCTCACGAAACAGGAGATGAAACGGTTCCACTACATAAAGGGCGACCTTGAAGGTCTTGTCAATGAGCCGCTGCGTATAAAGAACATGAAGCTGTCTATCTCGCTAAGAGAGGACACGGAGAAACCTAACCACATACTTGTCAGTCTTCGCTCTTCGTGTGGATTCCACTGTGAACCCATGGCAAGAGAGTTTTTCAACGGAGGTGGTCACATGGATGCGGCAGGAGGAAAGCTATACTGTTCCATATCTGATGCGGAGCAAATTGCCATCAGAGCCATTCTCGCCTATAAAGACCAATTGAGATGAATATGCAAAGATACTTCATATATCTGAAATACGACGGAACGAACTATCACGGATGGCAACGGCAACCTAATGGAATTTCCGTAGAGGAGGCTGTTGAGAAAGCCCTAACCACTGTTCTACGAAACAAAACCGATATCACTGGTGCAGGACGCACTGATGCTGGAGTGCATGCATACATGATGGTGGCACATTTCGACCATGAAGGCATCATTGACACTTCACAACTAACCTATCGGCTTAACAGAATTCTCCCACGAGACATATCGATAGACAAAGTGGTTGCCGTTGACAACGAGTTACATGCGCGCTTCTCTGCAACGGCAAGGACATACCATTATTATACACATCACCATAAGAATCCTTTCCTGCGCACTTATTCGTGGCATATCCCGTTCTCTCCGGACTACGAACTCATGAACAAGGCAGCAGCCTATCTTCTTGAAGTAAAGGATTTTGGCGCTTTTTGCAAGGCTGGCTCTGACGTAAAGACTACGCTATGCGATGTGACAGAGGCACATTGGCAAATGCTGGAAGAGGGAAGATGGTGTTTCGTCATTACAGCCAATCGCTTCCTCCGCAATATGGTTAGGGCAATAGTTGGCACTTTGATGGATGTTGGCAGACACAGGATAACGATTGAGGACTTCAAAAGGATAATAAAAGATGGAAAGCGTACACAGGCAGGAGAGTCTGTTCCTGGTCATGCTCTCTTTCTTCAAGACATAAAATATCAGGATAACATTTAGATTGAATCATGTGGTTATTATTAGCTTTCTTTTCAGCCGCCTTACTCGGATTATATGATACATGCAAGAAGAAGGCGTTGAATGGCAATGCTGTCATTCCCGTTCTTCTTGCCAACACCGTTGTTTCGTCTTTGATTTTCTTGCCGTTGATACTACTGTCCGGATATACAGATATTTTGGACGGAAGTATCTTTCACGTTGGTCAGGGTGGATGGGACATACACAAATACATAATACTGAAAAGTTTCATTGTCCTTACATCGTGGCTTTTCGGGTATTTCGGCATCAAGCATCTTCCGCTTACAATAGTGGGACCTATCAACGCAACGCGCCCAGTCCTTACTCTTGTAGGGGCAATGTTCGTGTTTGGAGAGCGACTCAACCTGTGCCAATGGTTGGGGGTCATTCTTGCTGTCGTTTCATTTCTTTTGTTAAGCCGTAGCAGCAAGAAGGAAGGCATTGACTTCAAACACAATCTTTGGATATTGTTCATTGTAATCGCTGCATTGCTTGGAGCTGCAAGCGGACTATACGACAAGTTCATGATGAGTAGTGTGGAGGATGGAGGTCTTGGACTTGACAGAATGATGGTTCAGGGATGGTATAATATATATCAGGTTTTCCTGATGCTCATTATTCTTATTACCGTATGGTATCCACGCCGCAGTCATTCAACACCATTCCACTGGAACTGGGCTATTCTGTTTGTGAGCCTGTTTCTCTCTGCTGCCGACTTCCTGTATTTCTATTCTTTAAGTCTGCCAGACTCAATGATTTCCATCGTTTCTATGGTTAGGAGAGGTAGCGTCATAGTGTCATTCCTCTCAGGAGCAGTATTCTTTCATGAACATAATCTCAAGGCAAAGGCAATAGACCTTTGTCTCGTCCTTATTGGAATGATATTCCTTTATCTTGGCTCTCAATAACACAATGTCGATTAGACTTAAATGCAGACTCCCATCCTGTATCCTCTACAGAATGGGAGCCTTTTTAAGCATGAATTTTCAAACACTAACAGTTAAAATAACTACCTAATACCAAAAACTAATAATCTTACTAATAACTACCTAATACCAATAATCATCTTTAATATCTTTATCCTTGGACAATCCTTTATCTTAAAGGAGAGCCTAATGAGATTGCTGTTTTCTGTTCAGAAAGAAACAACATTTAAACATGTTCTGAATGTTGCCGTTCTTTCCTTTTGCTGATGCAAAGTTACATACAATCAACACTATAACGATAAATAATTTTGATTTTTCATCATGTTGTGATGGTCAAACGATTGCGCAAAAGGCAGAGTAAACTTGAGTTATATAGTAATGAGCATATCAATTATATTGGATAATGGGTGTTTCGCAAGTTAAAACTTGCTCAGAGTTTACAAGTTGACAAGTCAACAAGTTATTAACTCTTATGGTAACTACCTCCCCTCTCCTTTTGGAGAGGGGTTGGGGGTGAGGCTACAAACCATATTGGGCGGTTCGGAGGATTGGATGTAATTTTAGATAAGGTAAGCTGCACCTCGGCAATATTCAAACAAGTTTGTTATTGCTCTCGGTTTGCATTACCTTTGCAGTGTTCCTTAGTTTTGCACCCGAAATAGTGTGGAATGGTGTGTATAATTGTTGATTGTCAGAATATTGAATAATTTTCTGATGATTTTGATGCTTATATGAAAGAAAATGTGTATCTTTACAGCGCAGATGTTGTATCTGATACACTTCTGCAAAGAAAAGCATGATTAAATTAGTTAATATTAGCTACGTATGACAGCATTGCCAGCCATATACATTACCTTGCATAACCGCATAATCCTTAACGATATAGGGGGTATTTGCTATGGCATAGCATTGTCAGCGACATATAACATCATACACAGAGCCTTCCTCAGGTGTCAGTCAGTGGCATCGGCGGAAGGCTCTGTGCGTTTATATCATCCATAACTGGAAATATTTATTAACAACAAAACAAAATATTATGACAAAGAAAAGAAATCTAACAACCTTCATGATAGCAATCATGATTATGCTATTCTCGCTCCCGGTTAATGCAGAGGGAACAGTGGGCTATGCCCAATACGATGAAGGTAGCAAAACCCTTACATTCAAAGGTGGGGGAAGTGTGCCTGATGGCGCTTATGAGCTCAATACAGGTTATGACAATCCTGGTTGGAATGTTGGCAGAGAGTCTGTTACCAAAGTGGTGTTTGACGAATCATTTAAAGATGTACGGCCAACTTCTTGTTATCAGTGGTTCCGTCTTTTTAAGCTACTTACAACAATAGAAGGCATAGAGAACCTCAACACCGAGAACGTGACGAATATGAGAGACATGTTCAATACCTGCAAAGGCCTCGAAAATCTTGACCTGTCATCATTCAACACTGCCAAGGTGGAGGATATGGGCTACATGTTCAGTGGCAGCTATGGCCTCACATCTCTCGACCTGTCATCATTCAACACTGCCAAGGTGGAGGATATGAGTTGTATGTTCAGTGGCTGCTATGGCCTCGCATCTCTCGACCTGTCATCATTCAACACTGCTGAGGTGACGGATATGAGCGGCATGTTTGGTAACTGCTCAGCTCTAACCTCTCTTGACGTGTCATCATTCAACACTGTCAAGGTGACGAATATGAGCGCCATGTTCAGTGACTGCTCAAGCCTCATGACAATCTATGTCAGCGATGATTTTTCTACTGACAAGGTCAGCAGTGGTAGTGGTATGTTTGATGGCTGCAGCAATCTAAATGGATACGATTCTAATAAAACAGACCATAACATGGCCAACTATACATCTGGCTATTTCACCAAGAGTAACTTAACGCCATGCGTTAAATGGAATGCGGAAACCAAAGTATTGATATTCAAAGTGGCGAACTATATAGAAGGAACTGAAGGAGAATGTGAATTTAATGAAGGTGCTATTGCCCTGGAGGGGGTAGATTTAAAAAATAATTGCAAAAAAGTAGTCTTTACTCCGTCTTTTAAGCAAGTCAAGCCAACTTCTTGTTATTCATGGTTCGATAGTTTTTCTAATCTTACAACAATACAAGGCATCGAGAATCTCAACACTGAGGAAGTGAAGAATATGATGTACATGTTCTATGGCTGCAAAAAGCTCACCTCTCTTGACTTGTCATCATTCAATACTGCCAAGGTGAGGAATATGGGCGGCATGTTTGGTAGCTGCTCAAGCCTCACTTCTCTTGACCTGTCATCATTCAACACTGATGAGGTGACGGAGATGAGCTACATGTTTGGTAACTGCACAGGCCTCAAGTCTCTTGACCTGTCATCATTCAACACTGTCAAGGTGACGGGTATGGGCAACATGTTTGGTGGCTGCTCAGGCCTCACCTCTCTTAACCTGTCATCATTCAACACTGCCGAGGTGACGGATATGATGAACATGTTCAATGGCTGCAAAGGCCTCACCTCTCTTGACCTGTCATCATTCAACACTGCCAAGGTGGAGAATATGAGCTACATGTTCAATGACTGCTCAGGCCTCACGACAATTTATGTCAGCGATGATTTTGCCACAGGCAAAGTCATCTATGATGGTGGTATGTTTACGGACTGCAAAAAACTCGAAGGAGCTACTTCATACGATTCTGGTAAAACAGGCATAGACATGGCTAATTTTGACGGCTATTTCACTCCCAAAATCATAACGCCATACGTAAAGTGGGATGCAAACACAAAAGTATTGACATTTAAAGTGGCGAACACTAAAGAAGAAGGAAGTGGAGTGTATGATTTAAATGAAGGCGCTAATGCCCTGGAATGGGTAGGTGAGGTGTATTCTGATTGCGAAAAAGTAGTCTTTACTCCGTCTTTTAAACAAGCCAGGCCAACTTCTTGTTGTCAATGGTTCCTTGGTTTTTCGCAACTTACAACAATAGAAGGCATAGAGAATCTCAACACCGAGGAAGTGACTGATATGAGCGAGATGTTCAATAGCTGCTCAGGCCTCAAAAATCTTGACCTGTCATCATTCAACACTGCCAAGGTGACGGATATGGGCTACATGTTTGGTGGCTGCTATGACCTCATATCTCTCGACCTGTCATCATTCAACACTGCCAAGGTGACGGATATGACCTGGATGTTCTATAACTGCCAAAGCCTCACGACAATTTATGCCAGCGATGGTTTTACAACAGGCGAGGTCAGCAGTAGTGATGGTATGTTTGAGAGCTGCTTCGTACTCGAAGGAGCTACTCCATGGGATATTACTAAAACAGGCATAGACATGGCCAACTATACATCTGGCTATTTCAAGACATATTTCACATTGGGCGAAAATAAGGTGGAATTATGCGGAAATCCTTTGACGACTAAAATTCTTGACCTGTCAGGAGACTATGACTTCACTCCAAAATATGACTTCAAGGCAGCATCGGCTACTTATACCCGCGACCTCTCGACGTCAGAGTCAACATGGTTCTCTCTCTGCCTGCCATTTGCATATACCCCAGATAATTTTACTGCATATCAGCTTAAGGGCGCAACTGCAGAGGCTGTGGAGATTGAGGAAATAACGGGAGAGATTGTTGCTGGAACGCCAGTGCTCTTCAAGTTTAAGGATGGCGTTGTTGATAAGACAATCAATTTGTCTGCGACAGAGGCTGAGATAGTAAAAGCGCCTGTTGATGGGGCGGGAGTCAATGGCAATGACGGCAGCTCTCTGCAGCTCTGCGGCACATATCAGGCGAAGACTTTCTCATCGGAAGACAACAATGCCTTCATCCTGCTGAACGACAAACTGATGAATCCTGCAAAGATACTCGCAACTACAGGAGTGGCGGAAGATAGCGTAAAGCCCTTCTGCGCATATATGACTTTGACTGCCTCTGAACCGCAGAGTGCCAGGGCATTCTCTATCGGTCGTGTGGACGAGGGTGGAGGAACGACTGCCATCGACCTGCTTAACTCTGTGGCCACCGACGATGCCGAATACTATGACATCAACGGCCGCCGCATCGACGCTCCCGCAAAAGGTGTGAACATCGTGCGCCGTGGCAACAAGACTATCAAATTAATCATCAAATAACTCGGACGGAAACGAAGAGATGTTAAGCAAGGAAAACGCCACGGCAGGTACGATATTCCTCTGGGACTGCCTTGAGGAAGAAATGGAAGAATAGACAAGGACCAAACGAAATCGGCTTGCAATCAGGCACACAGACTGGTGATGCAAACGGAATACGGATTATGTTGTTTGACGACTTGTGAGATCTTACGATGACGAGCAAGATGGAATGCATTTTTGACAAATGCATTCCATCTTACTTCTTTTTACCAATAATGTTAATCCATGTCTCTGTCAAGCCTGTCACGCCACAAGTATTTGCGTGTCTCATGCACAATGACACCATTCAGCAGAAGCAGCGAAAGCAAATTAGGTATTGCCATTAGGGCATTCATGCAATCGGCAAGGTTCCACACAATCTGTAGGTTTGCGATGCTCCCTATAAAGACAGCGATGATGTAAAAAAGACGATAAGGATATGTCCATCTCTTCCCTTTAAGATATTCAACTGCTTTCTCACCATAATAACTCCATCCGAGAATTGTGCTGAAGGCAAATGTGAGAAGTCCGAAAGAGAGTAGGGGACTACCTATATATGGAATTTTGGAGAATGCTGCATGGGTGAGTCTGGCTCCATCCTTGAAATCAATGTCTGGATAGGCAAGGATGCTGCTTACTATAACAAGTCCGGTAAGAGCACAAATGACTACAGTGTCCCAAAATGTGCCGCTGCTTGACACAAGAGCCTGCCTGACCGGGTTCTTTGTCTTTGCTGCCGCAGCTACTATTGGTGCGCTTCCAAGACCAGACTCATTGGAGAACAGTCCTCTCGCTATTCCATATCTCGCTGCCATCATAACGGTGGAGCCTACAAGACCACCACCGGCAGCAGCAGGACTGAACGCATCGTGGACTATGACTTTGAAAGCTGGAATCAGATAAGTATGGTTGACACATAATATATATATACATCCGAATACATAGAACAAAGCCATGAATGGAACAAGCATGCCACAGACACGAGCTATGCTCTTAACACCACCAAGAATTACTGCCGCTGTAAGACCACAAATGACAATTCCCGAAATCCATGGATCTATGCTGTAGGAACTATGTGCTATAGTAGCGATGGCATTTGCCTGTACTGTGTTTCCTATTCCGAAGGATGCTATCGCTGTGAAAACAGCAAAGAGAACAGCCATCCATTTCCAGCCGAGACCCGATTCAAGGGCATACATTGGTCCTCCTATCATTTTGCCTTCCTTTGTGCGAACTCTGTATTTAATTGCAAGCAAACCCTCAGCATACTTTGTAGCTATACCAAACACACCAGTTAGCCAACACCATAGCACGGCACCTGGACCTCCAAGTGAAACGGCTGTAGCCACACCAATAATGTTGCCGGTACCTATCGTGGCTGCCAATGCCGTGGCAAGTGCCCCAAACTGTGACACGTCTCCTGACGAACCTTTATCCCGCATTACAGAAAGTTTTATGGCAGTGAATATCTTGCGCTGTGGAAAGCGAAGACGTATGGTCAGAAAAATGTGTGTGCCAAGAAGCATGATTATCATTGGCAATCCCCAAAGAAAGGAGCTGATACCTGATATTATCCCATTTAGTGTGTCCATTGTGAATGATTTTAAATTATAAATATGCTTGTGTTACTGTTGTTCAAAACTTACTATAACATTCTTGAATCCCATGGAGTTAAGAAGTCTTGTAAACTCCCTCTTGGCATTGTCTTCTGCTGTACGGATGTTTGACAATGTATAGCATCGGTCATACATCTGACGGTATGCTTTCTTGTAAAGCATCTCACGGTCTGTGGAAGTCCACGTCCCTGACTCAAAAAATGGTTTAGTACGAGTTTCGTCTATGAAATCCCTGTCAAGAAGAATGATTTTGGGGAGAAGAACATTTACTACACTGTCTTTTACCTCTATCCATTGGGGAGCGGTACGTCTCAAGTCTATACCGAAACGAAGAGTACCATAATAAATCCGTATAAGTTCCTTGTCACGGAAAAAGCCTTTGTCTATGGTGTCAACAAGTTCCTCGTCGTTTACGGTGAGGAATTCCCATTCTCCTATCGCCCTTATTGACTCTATCTGAGAGGGTGTTATCTCTACTGTAGTGCTATCCGTCACCTCTATATTGCTGTCTTTAACAGAGAATATGATATACGCCACAGCTACTATAACCACGACGGAAATGAGAATAAGCAGAAATGTCATTATCCTCCTTTTCAGTCTTAGCCAACGCATCAGAATATTATTTTTTCCTTTGTCAATCATATTTCAATATGCAATAATGCGTTCAACGCAATTCTCTTTTGCCGTTCTCATCCACGATCTCTATTTTCTTGAAGTCGTTACGAAATCTAACTTCTATGTTTTCCTCCTTGAACCCCATTTGCTTTATTATCGGAATCAAGACATGGGCAGCACCATTCATGGCGTTCCTTGCAATGGACATACTGTCAAGAGATTTCACAATGACATCTCGTCCATGCATGGCAAGTGTGGCGAGTTCCTTGTCTGAGAAATTTCTTCTTGCCATGTCAACATGCTGGTGCGTCTCATCATGAATCACCTTAGTGGAAGTGAGTTCAATCTTTGGGTCTGGCAAAGTGATTACAATCCTGTCGCCCTTCCTTTTGACATTATCCGTTGAGAATCCTGACATGTCTATATATCCCTTTATTGTAGCTGTGACAGGCATTGCCAGTTTTCTGTCGGTCATGGGAATGTCAATACTGAATTCCTTACCGAATACCTTCCCTTTAAGATTTTTGTTGTCAGAATATGATACAATCTTCCTTATTTTATATTCGGTGGTGTAGATTTTAGAGCACTTCCTTATGTGTGCCACCATCATGGGGATGGTGTCAACTGTATCAGCTTCTTTCTTGTCATTCGTATTGCCTGTACATGATGAAACAAGCAAAATAGCCATAATGACATATAAAATTCCTATTCTCATACTTTTCGTCAAAAATTATGCCGAGATGCAGCTAAACTTTTGCAAAGTTAATGCAAATTATAGAATAATGAAAGCATATTAACGGATTTTGTTACGTAGCAGTCAACAAATACAGAAATTAATGCCATTTTGTATTACATTTCTCTATCACGAGATTGTTTTGCAAAAGATTATTTGTCTTTACCCACAGACACACCATATCCAAATAGTGCGAAGTCACCTTTCATGGGGTCATATGGAAAAACTGTTGCCAATGTGTTGGACAGTTTTATAGCAGCAGCCATTGAAGCTGTGCGTGAGGATATGAGTCCCAAGCGTCTTGCCTGAGTAAGAACGTGTGTGTCCATTGGTATGATTAATTTCCTTTTGTCTGCGAATTCACTCCACAGTCCTAAGTCAACAGGTGAATTATCCCTTATCATCCATCTTAGGAACATACAGAGACGCTTGCACGCAGACGACGTACTTTTAGGAATTATCGGAGAGTCAATATCCTTGAAGTAATCGGTAATGGCTTCAATAATGCTTAGGGGATTTTGGTCACATACTTTTACCTTGGCAAACTCCCCGATGGAGCCAAACTCCTTTAGCATGTCTTCAATTCTGCGGAGGAACAATCTTATATGCCGGGATGTGTAGAGTCGATAGAAAGATGTGTTGTTATCTGGGAAGTCAGAGAGATAATCCCGGTTGACAATCCATTTAAATGTATCATAGTCGGCATAGGTGAGTATTGTGGAAATCTTCTTGCAAAACTGCATCCTGTTGCCATAGCTCAGTGCCGAGGCAATGAAAGCTGTCGTTTCCCGGTTCTTGGTTCCACTTACCTGATGCATGAAGCGTGACGGGTCTTCGTCGAGAAAAGAAATGTTCTCGTATTTTTCAGCAAAATGGGTAAGGAATTCTCTGATGTCGCAATTCTCCATATCTTTCAAACTATATGGTTCTTATCTGTTCTTGTGTTTCATGTACCACGGATGTGCAACGAGAATGTATAGCAGAAGGCTGACTACTATAAGTGAGAGAGCAATAATGTAAGGTAGGTTGTCGTTGCCGTCAATCAGCATTAATCCCAGTCCAAGACCTACGATAAGTCCAGATTCCCATGCAAGGAAAAATGTACTTTGAGATGTCCCTCGTTGACAATGCATGGATAGTTTTACAAAGAAAAGCAGGAAGCGCGAGCCTAATGCACCATAGCCAAGTCCCATAATGAAAGGTGCAATGTATGTTGTGGCATCACCATGCCTCGTAAGCAGTATGAGAACTGACGCTCCAGCAAGTACGAGTCCGGTTACAGCCTCGCTCTTTATGCTTGCATTGGCAAATATCATGTTCTCTGTAAGGATGGCTGTAAGAAATCCCAAACCAATAAAGCAATATGTTATCCAAGTATTGCAAGTGCTTAATATCAGTCCGAATGAAAATGTTGACAAGAACAGATTCAATGTAAGCCAATAGCTCTTAGGCATAAAAAATCTGTCTAATGACAAAATGCGACAAGTATCCTCCGGAGATTTAAATGGAAAATGTATCGTGGATAACACTATCATGCTCAAGAGTCCCAATCCCATGCTAACAAACAAGACATCTGCATAGTCCATTATTTTTGATATATATAAGGCAAGCCCTGGTCCCAATGCTATGGAGAAGCGTCTGAACCATTCTGCGGCATGGTTTGCCTCGGTGCGTTTGAAAGATTCAGTTGTATCTATGACAAGTGTGCTTGACAGAACCATCTGTGCAAGCCCGAACATAGAGCCGGAGAAAAGTCTATAAATAAAGAGAGCAGATGTTGGCACGGTTATCCTGCCTGTGGTGACAAGCCAGAGAAAGACTGTCGATAAGACAAGTAGCAACATCGACATCTGACATACCATGTTTCTCCTGTATTTCTGAACAAGATATGAGCAGAAAATGCCTGGAAGGAATAATCCCACTGCGAACAGCATGAATGCCACTCCTGTATCAAGACAGCCAAAGGAAAATGCCGATGCCATCAACGATGGAAATGCCGGAAACAGCAAGGTGACTGATGTTGACAACAACAGGTTGACCGTAATGACAGCCCAGAAATCCTTATGCCATAGCGTTATGTGAATAGGAGTGTTCTGCGTATCCATACTTATCTGCTTTCTCTATCAATATGATTCTTTCTCTTCAGGAAATGTCAAGCCTTTTACAGCCTTTACATAATTGTCAACACCAGCTGTCATGACTTCAGAAACATTTGCGAAATGACGAAGGAACTTAGGCTTGAATCCTTGTGTCATGCCAAGTGCATCGGCATATACAAGAACCTGTCCGTCTGTTCCGTTGCCTGCACCTATTCCTATAGTCGGACATTTGACGTTTCTTGTCACTTCTGAAGCAAGTGCAGCAGGAACTTTCTCAAGCACTATGGCAAAACATCCCGCTTCATCAAGAGCTGTCGCGTCCATCAATAGCTTGTTGGCCTCGTTTTCTTCCTTAGCCCTTAGTCCATATCCACCAAACTTATGCACACTCTGAGGAGTCAGTCCAAGGTGACCACACACGGGAATGCCAATTTCCACCATTCTCCTCACTATATCGATAATTTCACACCCTCCTTCAAGTTTCAAGGCATCTACTCCCGTCTCTTTCATCATTCTGCATGCATTTCTTAATGCATCTTCTGTTCCAGCCTGGTAGCTGCCGAATGGCATGTCGCATATTACGAGGGCATGACTGATAGCCCTTACTACTGATTTGGCATGATAAATCATTTCATCCACAGTGATGGGGAGGGTGTTTTCATATCCTGCCATCACATTAGCAGCTGAGTCGCCTACGAGAATACTGTCTATTCCCGCTGCGTCTATGATTCCTGCTGTCGTATAGTCGTATGCCGTAAGCATGGCTATCTTCTCACCACACTTTTTCATCTCCTGAAAATGAGTGGTGGTTATTTTCTTCTTGCTTGTTGATAAATATTCAGACATAATCAGAAAGTCTTTAATATGTATTCATTTAAATGTGGCGTTATGCTTTTATTCTGTTGCGTTTTCTTCTAAGAAATCGTCTATCACCATATCAGACAAAGGAGCAATCAATTCTCTGGCATTTGTGGTGGCTACACCCACTACGAAAGCACCTGATGCCCTGCCACTTCGCAAACCGTTTATGCTGTCCTCAAACACGACACATGATGACGGTGAAACTCCGAAATAATCAGCAGCCTTAAGGTAACAGTCTGGAGATGGCTTGCTCTCTGTGAAATATTCAGACGTGAACACCTTGTCAAAAAGCTCAGGCACTTCAGGATGCTGCAAATAAACGCTTTCCATCTTCTGCCTGTTGCTGCTCGTAACAATGGCAGTATGGATGTTGTCTTGCTTGAGTTTCTTCAGGAAAGCCTCAAAGCCTTTGACATAATCATACTTCATGTTGCGCTCGTAAGCGTCAAGGCGTTCTATGATATGTGGATGTTCGTCTTGTACATCACTGAAATATTTATTGAATATTTCAACAAGTGTCTGCCCTTTTATGATATTCTCGAAATTCTCAATCTCCGGATGATACCTCTTACCTTCTTCACGCCAAAACACGCTGTACAAAGGTTCTGTGTCAAAAACCACACCATCAAGATCAAAGAGAGCCGTCGAGAAAGTTAGGGTAGGGGAGCTGCTCTTAAATATTTGTGATATATTTCTATTATCGTTGTTTGTATTCATCAATATTTTATTTAATATATAATACTTGTCCATGTCTTGAAAAGCCAAGATTGTCCACTGACAATTAGTTTTGTTATCTCAGCAAAGACGAATAGGCCTAATACCACAATGAGTATAAACAAGAGGCTGAATCCAATGAATAACCAGATATCGGCATCGTCATATTTATCACGGAAATCCCTTATTCTTCCAGAAGACCATGAGAAAAATACAGATATGTGTTGCCATGTCCATGACAGGAAACGCTTAAGAGAAGCGACCCTTCCTTTCTCGTTTCTGTTTTCAGACTTGAAATTGCTGGGTTCTGACAGGGATGGTATATTGTTACCATACAATTCAACAACAGGAAGGGGATTTCCGTTGCTGTCCTTAAGCATCCTGCGTGAGGTTACTTGTTTTATGGAGCGTGCTCCCACTACTGGCAATGCCATGATACACGACATTACCTTACCACAATATGGGCATTTGCATTTAACCTTTTCGTTAGGATGCGCATCAACATGAAACAGTTTTCCACATTCCTTGCACTTTATCTTGTATTTCATCTTTAATTATGTCAGAGTCAACATTAGTCAATGTGCATTATACGCACCTATTTGATACCTCTCTTGTTAAGCTCCTTGTCATATCTCTCGGAGTTAGCCTTGTGTTCCTCGTATGTCTCGGCAAACTCGTGAGTGCCACTGAAATCTGCTTTTGCACACATGTATAGATAATTATGCCGGACATGGTTCAGCACAGCATCAATGTCGTCTATATTGGGATTCCTTATAGGGCCAGGAGGCAAGCCTTTATATTTATATGTGTTATATGGGTTGTCATAAGACAGCATGTTTGTATATAGACGTTTCAGGTCAAAGCGTCCCATTGCGAATTTGACTGTTGGACAGGACTGAAGAGCCATGTTTATCCTTAACCTGTTGATATATACGCCGGCAATGATGGGCTTTTCTTCTTTGTTGTTTGTCTCCTCAGCAACGATGCTGGCTATTGTGCTTACCTGAATAGGGGAGAGGCTGTCAGATTTTGCCTTGGCTATGCGGTCGGGAGTCCAGAACTTGTCACACTCTCTCTTTATCCTTGAAAGGAATTCATCGACACTGCAATTCCAATAAACATCATACGTGTTTGGAATGAACATGCACATAATCGTATTGGGATTGTATCCATATCTGGCACATGTGGCGGAGTCTGTCAATGCGTCATATAAGTCTTTCTTTGTGAATTCCAACTTGCTGCTGACAGCTTTGGCTATATCTTCAGGTGTCCGGAGGGATGGTAATGTCAGATGGACTGCTGCCTGATGACCATTTAGAAAATTCCTGAACGTAAGCAACGAGCCTTGTTTGCCTATGGAATATCTTCCTGCCTTAATCTTCTTGTCATAACCTGACACTTTTCCCAACGTTCTGAATACAAATGATGACACGCTGGTTGAAAGGTTGTCAACCTTTATGTAAACAGAGTCGGCATTGTCATCATTGTCTATATAAAGGAATCTTTCCTTACCATTATCCGTCATGGATGAGAAGAAAAGATAATAGATTAATATAGAAAAAATGCAAATGACACCTGTCAGTACCCATATCATGGATTTGCGGTTTTCACATTTTGTCTTTTTACCTGTTTTGCCCATTTCTTATCCTATTTGTCTTTAACATAACAAATTGCAAAGTTAGTGCAAATGACTGGAATAACAAAGAAAATTTTCCATTTTTACCATTTATCAAAGAGTTCAAAACCAAATCTGAAACCAACACCTTCGAATTTCATATTCTTCAGTCCTGTGAATACTCCAAGAGAAAAGACTCTGTTGGTAAATGCATAACCCATTTCAACGTATGGATTAATCTTCCTTACGGTCATAATGCCCATATAAAGACGCTCTGTCTCTATTATCTGTCCAAATATAGGAACTCTCGAGAAAATCAACAACGGTGATTCATATGTGCTATTTAACCTTACATAATAATCTGATGCATTATACCAATTCCTGTCCAATAATTCGAAATCACCGGTCCATTCATCTCTCCAACCTCCAGTAAGGTTATTGTCTCGAAAATTTGAATAATCCAGAAAATACTGGTCTTTCCCTTTTGATGAATAAAAGCCAAAACCTGATTTTACGGAAATATATCTTGCACAAGTCAAGTCATGAATATATGAAGCATCAAACTCCCATCTGTTGTAATTGACCGTGCTTCCAAGAATGCCGTTTAAACCATGTTCATAATCGGCTGTAAATATTATTCCTTTGTCACCCCATGGAGATAACTTTAGTTGTACTAGTGGAGCAAACGATTTATAAACAGCCTGTTTGTCGAGCATTTCAAACGATAATGGGTCCACAGCCGAACGTCTGTGGAAGATAAACCCTCCCTGAAGGCCAATGACTGGAGTGAAATCATAATTTGCAACAAGTTTCACCGATAAATCCTTGAAATAGTCCAGATTCATCTTGTTGAAATCTATGGAATCAATCTCGTTCTCTTGTTTGACTTTTTCAAGAAGTGTTGAGTTCGTTATCCTGTTGCCATTTCCAAAGTCGAGATTTATGAACCCATTGTTTTTCTTGTCAAAATAGTAATAAACGGGAATATTAAAATATGGTTGTTTCTGTCTGAAGGAATAACCAAATCTTATCCTCGCACTTATGTTACTGTTGTCAGATAAGTTGTATTTGACATTTGCCCGCAACTTGTAAACTAATCCTTTTTTGTTTGAATAACCAAAATACAATGGATTCAATATTGGTCCCAATCGCAGAATACCTTGATTGTCAGCACCAATACTCGTGTTTATCTTATTTACCAAATTGTTGTTGACGAAATCAAAGAAAACAAACCGTTTTGAACGAGCTTCACTAATGGTGTCAGAGTCTGCTTTATGAATAATGTCAACATCATTCTCATGTTGCAGATTATCATCCGATTGACAATTCATGTCTAATGCTTCAATATTCTTTGAAACAATACTGTTACTTGATTTAAGTTTGAATAATATATGGTTTCCAAGATACTTAACAGATAAATCCGCATAAGTACTTTCAGGAACAGACGAATTGGAACCGTCAGACATCATTACTCGCACGTGGAATTTATTCATATCGTATTCACCTTCAAACTCATAACACAGAACACGACCTGATTTGTAATCTACTATTGCATAGCCAGTTACTAATTGCGTATTCTTGACTTTTGGGATAAACTGTATTTTTACTGATATACTGTCCCTTCTTACATTATGATAAATATAATGTTTCTTGTTCGACAAATACAAAGGGGATAGCAGGTAGTCTTCAATTATAGTTTCATTATATATGTCTGGTTTCAAATATCTGATGAATATACCGAGCATTTTTGTATATTCATCTTTCTGATTTCCACAAATATTCAAGTTATATTTTCCACCGTCATCAACAGACATCATATATTTGCATTTGCCATGGTGTTGCCTGTTCTTTATTATAGTTATTGGGATATACGGCATTGTGTGAATCAAAGCATTTCTTCTTTTGATATTTATATCGTAATTCACATTTGAATAATATTTTACCGTATCATATACATCATTAATATATGTTTCTCTATATTGATTTATCTTGGACAATAATAATGAATTGTCAAATCCATCAATATTTTCAATGTCATCGTTTCCATACATATACATATAGCTCAAAATGAACAAAAATATGAATATTCTAATTCTTGCTCCAGTGTTGCCTATATGTAATATGCTTCTTTTCATATATAATTATTATTTATCATAATCACGATTATGCCAAATTATGTTAATTTATTATCACTTTGCATATAACTAATAAATATATGCTAACGTATAATTATCGGTAATTTTGAAATATGCTTTGTGGCATGACATTCTTTTCAAATTTGTAACCAAAGCATATTCATTATCCACCAACGAAACTTTCATTTCACTGAACGAAAGCATATCCTCGGAGAACAGTTTGTATGTAGCTTCTTTTATACACCATATAATGAGATTGTTCTCTGTAGATGTCGGAGGCTCGTCGTCACGCAGGTATTTGGATGTTATTCTGTTTACTCTGTCACTATTATATTCTATGTCAATACCTACGATATGTTTCTTGGATAAGATAATGGCTATATAGCCTTTCGTATGGCTAATGCTCACATTATAATTATCTATAATGGGTTTTCCATGTTTGTTATGGCATATTTGGATGCCGTAGTCGCTTAGCGTAGCTCTAATCAGTTCTCGTGCGGCAATTCTTTCACATTCCCGACATTTTTTTCCAGGAATAATTTTGAATTTTGCAATAGACAGTGTAATGTCGTCTGCCACATTGATTATGTTGACCTCAGAGAGCATTTTAATCTAAACTATTTGTCCTTGAGCGTTACTTTGACTTTACTTATTCTCCTTCCTTCTATACCGAAAATCTCAAATACGTAATTTCTGTATTCAATTTTCTCATGTATGCTTGGAAAATCTCCCTTAAGCTCTAGTATCAGCCCCGCTATGGAATCCGCATCTCCTTCAACTTCAGCAAACTCATCATCATCAATATTGAGAATCTTGCAGAAATCACTTAGCAACGTCTTTCCCTCGAAGATAAAGGTGTTGTAATTAATCTTTGTGTAATTCCTTTCCTCCTCATCAAATTCATCGTGTATTTCTCCAACAATCTCTTCAAGTATATCCTCAAGTGTTACAAGTCCACTTGTACCACCAAATTCGTCAACAACAATAGCTATATGCACCTTGTCTTTTTGGAATTCACGAAGCAGGTCATCAATTTTCTTTGTTTCAGGTACGAAATACGGAGGTCTGATAAGACTCTGCCATCTGAATGTTGCAGGCTTTGACAAGTGTGGCAACAGGTCCTTTATATAAAGCACACCCCTTATGTTGTCCTCATTACCGTCATAAATAGGTATTCTCGAGTAGTTATTTTCAACAATACATTCCAGCACTGTTTTAAAAGATGATTTTATGTCAAGGTCTATAATGTCTTGTCTAGATGTCATTATCTCCTTTGCTGTCTCGTCACCAAATCGTATTATGCCCTGCAACATGCTCTGTTCATTCTTCAGTTCTTCCTTGTCGGTCATGTCCAAAGCCTGTTCTAAATCGTCAACGCTCAGTTGTCTTGACTCTTTTTTAATGACCTTTTCAGCTAATATTCCACTTTTAAGAAGGATATTCTCAATTGGCCAGAACAGTTTCATGCATACCATTATTCCATTGACTGTTCTCCTGCAGAAGCGCAGAGGATCCTGACTGCTGAACACTTTAGGCATAATCTCTCCAAACAGGAGAAGCAGGAAAGTAAGCAGAACGGTAATGCACAAGAATTCAATCCATGGCTGTTTGAATTCAAACAGAGATGTGAATATATAGTTGCACAGCATGATGATAGTGACATTCACAAAGTTGTTGGTTATCAGTATGGTAGCCAATGTCCTTTCACTATTTTCTCGAAGCTGTTGGATTTTTGAGTCTGTGCTGCTTCTTGATGGATTAAGATTGTTGATGTCGTTTGGCGAGAGACTAAAGAAAGCTATTTCCGAACCACTGGCAAAACCAGAGATAAACAGGAGTAAGACAGTGATGAAGATTGCTATTATCACTCCTATTGTCATAGGTTGACATTCAATAAAATCTGTTGTTGTATTGATTATAATCGGATTCATTTTTAAAATGGCAAAACGTTATCCTCATTGGACACGTTACTATTCTTAATTTGTTCTTCCTGTTTTACCTCAGTCTTCTTGGGCGAAAGAAGTTCCATGCTGTCAGCATATATTTCTGTAACGGACTTTCTTACACCTTTCTTGTCGTCATAGAATCTATATCTTAATTTTCCCTCAACATAGAGTTTGTCACCTTTAGTGACATATTTCTCAACTGTTTTAGCAAGTCCTTTATAGAACACTATGTTGTGCCAGTCCGTTCTTTCCGGTACATGTGTGCCGTTTGGCAGAGTATATCCTCTTTCGGTTGTTGCAAGAGACACCTGTGCTACACATTGGTCTTTATCATAGTATCTTACATCAGGATTCTTACCAACGTTGCCAATGAGCATGACCTTATTCATAATCGACTGAAATTAAAATTACTTGTCAACTAAACAACAACTCGTAAACAGTTGGCAAGTATGCAACTTACGAAACTTTAATATATTATATATGTGTAATTTATTTCCACATTCCAAGATATCTGAACTTGAAGTTCTTTCCCTTTGCCGAAGGGAACTGACTTCTTGGGTCCACCCTACCCTTCAGATGTTCCACGATTCTGTTGTAACAGTCTATACCTGAGTTGGCTTTACATTGCACAACAAATTTGGTATCTCTATATTCATGTTTTCCTGTAGATGGCACGAGCACTACCCTCTTGAAATCGAGACATCCCTCATACCATCCCATGCATTCTGAACACAGATGCTGCATCACCTGGTTGGAATCCCTCTTCTCTGGAGAATCCACGTTTGTCCTGAGTGCTTTTTTTTGCTTGAAGTCAAGCATTGTCTTCGCTTCAGTCTTAATGATGATGAAATACACCCTTGCCCTTACTTTATATCTTTTGGGGAAATAGACATCACTTTCGGCATATTCCCGAATGTCTTCCTCCATTTCCCTTGTAAGTTGTATTTCTGGAATAGAACAAAGAAAATCTATGGCTTCGTCAGCATTATAAACCAATGCCTCATTATTGAAAAATCTAAGATATAAATTCATTGAAAATGTAAATGTTTTTCTTATAATACTAAAAAAAAGAGCGGAAAACGGGACTCGAACCCGCGACCCCGACCTTGGCAAGGTCGTGCTCTA
>CAMCLD010000003.1 GCA_945875635.1 uncultured Prevotella sp. | reverse complement strand
GAACCATATCGATTTTATAACATAATGAATAATAATGTTTTCTTTGATTTGAGCAAGAAATATAACAACATTCCTAATAATTCTCATGTTCGTTGTTGCCAATTTATTTTAGTGGGAGACACTTTCGCTTGTTTTTCCCTTATGGTTCCACCTTGTCTTGTCGCTTTAAGCAGTCAATTTTGTTGTCTGGCAATGCAGAAAAATGTGTCACCAATGCAGTAAAAAGTGTCCCCCACACTGTTTTTTGCGTGACATCCTTGCCTTTTTCCGTGACACCCTTACAGGTTTTTCTTTATGTTTCTTTTTTGAAAAATCAGTAACTTATTTGAATACTCATATTATTTTTGTAACTTTGCAAATTAATACTAAAAATAGTATTATTTCAGTTAAGGCATCTGTCAACAATCATTTTATATTGAATATTTAAAATTGTTTTATTATATGGAACTTAAAAGTAAATACGATCCGAAGGAGGTAGAGTCCAAGTGGTATCAATATTGGCTTGACAATAAGCTTTTCAGTAGCAAGCCCGATGAAAGGGAACCTTATACAATTGTGATTCCACCTCCAAATGTGACAGGAGTACTACATATGGGACACATGCTAAACAACACTATCCAAGACATACTTGTAAGGAGAGCAAGAATGGAAGGTAAGAATGCATGTTGGGTTCCAGGAACAGACCATGCTTCAATCGCTACTGAAGCGAAAGTTGTTAAACGACTTGCAGAACAAGGAATTAAGAAACATGATTTGACAAGAGATGAATTCTTGAAACATGCATGGGATTGGACAAATGAACATGGTGGAATTATATTAAAACAATTACGCCGTCTCGGTGCTTCATGTGATTGGGACCGCACAGGTTTCACTATGGACGAAACCCGTTCCAAGAGTGTCATTAAGGTATTTGTTGACCTGTATAATAAAGGACTTATATACAGAGGTCTAAGAATGGTCAACTGGGACCCGAAAGCCCAGACAGCATTAAGTAATGAAGAGGTTGTATATAAAGATGAACAATCAAAGTTGTTTCATCTCAAGTATTATCTTTCTGCTGATTATCAGAGTATTGATAATGTTGAATCTTTGCGTTTAGAAGGCAATGTGATACATCAGGATGAAAAAGGTTATTATGCTGTTGTTGCAACAACGCGTCCAGAGACCATTATGGGTGATACTGCAATGTGCATCAATCCCAAGGATCCAAAGAACCAGTGGCTAAAAGGCAAGAAAGTTATAGTCCCTCTCGTTGGTCGTGTCGTTCCTGTTATTGAGGACAGATATGTAGATATCGAGTTTGGTACAGGTTGCTTGAAAGTTACACCAGCACATGATACTAATGACTATATGCTCGGTAAGACCCACCATTTGGAAAGCATAGACATCTTCAATCCTGATGCTACCATTTCGTCCAACTCCCCTCTCTATGTAGGCATGGATCGTTTTGAATGTCGCAAGCAGATAGCTGTCGATTTGCAGGAATCAGCTCTTATGGAACGCATAGAAGACTATAACAATAAAGTTGGTTATTCCGAGCGCAATCCAGACACGGCTATCGAGCCACGTCTTTCTCTACAGTGGTTTTTGCGTATGCAACATTTTGCAGATATTGCGTTGCCACCTGTTATGAATGGTGATATGAATTTCTATCCTGCAAAATATAAGACAACATACAAGAACTGGCTTGAGAATATTCAGGACTGGTGTATATCCCGTCAGTTGTGGTGGGGTCATAGAATACCAGCTTATTATTATGGAGACGAACAGTTCGTTGTTGCAGAGACAGTAGATGAAGCTCTTGAACTTGCACGTGAAAAGTCTGGCAACAGTAGCCTTGAAATCAAAGACTTACGTCAGGATGATGATGCCCTTGACACATGGTTCTCTTCATGGTTGTGGCCTATATCCCTATTCGATGGAATAAACAATCCGGGAAATTCAGAGATAGAATACTATTATCCCACAAGCGACTTGGTAACAGCTCCAGATATAATATTCTTCTGGGTTGCCCGTATGATAATGGCTGGTGAGGAATATATGGGCAAGATACCATTTAAGAATGTATATTTCACAGGAATAGTTCGCGACAAATTAGGTCGTAAGATGTCAAAGAGCCTTGGCAACTCTCCAGACCCAATTGAACTTATAGAAAAATTCGGTGCCGATGGCGTTCGTATGGGTATGATGCTTTCAGCTCCGGCAGGCAATGATATTCTGTTTGACGAGAGCCTTTGCGAGCAAGGTCGCAACTTCAACAACAAGATATGGAATGCCTTCCGTCTTGTAAAGGGTTGGAATACAGAAGAAGCAGAGCAGCCGACAGGGAACAAGATAGCTGTAAAATGGTTTGAAGCCAAGTTGAAGGAAACCAATGCTGAGGTTGATGACCTGTTCAGGAAATATAGGATATCAGAAGCACTCATGGCAGTATATCGCCTATTCTGGGACGAATTCTCCAGTTGGTATCTTGAGATGATAAAGCCAGAGTATCAGAAGCCACTTGACAAGGACACTTACGATGCGACCTTGAGATTCTTTGAGGTTTTGCTAAAGATGCTCCATCCTTTCATGCCGTTTATAACAGAAGAGCTTTGGCAGAATATATATGAGCGCAGAGATGGCGACTCTATTATGAGAGATAAATTAGAACTTTCCAGTCCTTCAGCAGATGAGACAGCATTAATATCCGATGTCGAAAAACTTAAGACGATTATTGGAGGTGTCCGCACAATCCGCAATCAAAAGAACATTTCTCCCCGTGAAGCACTCTCACTTCAGATTGTCGGCAGCAATGCCTTAGAGCAATATAATTCAGTGCTTTTCAAGATGGCAAACCTTGATGCTATTGATGTAGTGGCGGAGAAGAAAGGTACGGTATCCTCCTTCATGGTTGGTACAGCCGAGTATGCAGTACCTCTTGGCGACAAGATTGACGTGTCTGTTGAGATAGAGAAAATTGAGACTCAGTTGAAACACCTTGAGTCATTCCTCGCAGGCATTAACAAAAAGCTTTCCAATGAGAAGTTTGTTGCCAATGCCCCTGAAGCTGTTGTAGCCCTTGAGCGTAAGAAAAAGAGCGACTCAGAGGAGAAGATTGCAGCCTTGAAGGAGACATTGGCTGAGCTGAAAGGTTGACACCACAATTGACATTAGAATAAAAGAGTTAGGGAAACCAGATGAGATAGGTTATGAGGTTGTGAGGTCGTTAGGTTATGAGGTTGTAAGGTTATGAGGTTGTAAGGTTATGAGGTCGTGAGGTTATTTACCTTAAGACCTGAAACCTTAAAACCTTAAGACCTGAAACCTTTAAAACCTAAGACCTGAAACCTTAAAACCTTAAGACCTGAAACCTTAAAACCTTAAGACCTGAAACCATAGAACCTAAGACCTGAAACCCTTAAAACCTTAGACTTTTGTCTTTTAACCTCCTTGGCAACCTCAGGGAGAGATAACTACTTTCAACTTCCTTTAACTACTTATGTTGAGCACTGCCGAAACTTGTATTAGTTTGTTGTTCCCTGCAATCAAGTGTAAGTTTATCTTGTAAATAATATTTTTTTTCAATAAAAAAGACTCAAATTGTTGTCAGTTGACATTATTATTATTACTTTTGTATTCAAGTTTGTGTTTTCCCCTATTGTTTTGGGGCAACATTAATATTAACAAAAGTCATAGTAATAAGAATGAAAGTTTTAAAATTTGGCGGAACATCCGTTGGTTCCGTGAAGAGTATTTTAAGTTTAAGGAGAATTGTTGAAAATGAAGCAAAGCACCAGCCAGTAGTGGTAGTAGTAAGTGCACTGGGTGGAATAACCGACAAGCTTCTTGAGACATCCCTTCTTGCCAAGCGCGGTGATGACCGTTGGAAGTCAGAGTTCGAGATTATAGTTGAACGTCATCATAAGATGATAGACACTATCATTGACGATACGAAATCCCGGGAGAAACTGTTCAATATTGTAGATGCGTTGTTAGAACAGTTGCGTTCCATTTATTTTGGTGTTTATTTGATACATGATTTAAGTGAGAAGACACAAGATGCCATAGTTAGTTATGGTGAGCGTCTTAGTTCAAATATTGTCTCAACGCTTATCAAAGGTTCCAAATGGTATGATTCAAGGGATTTTATCAAGACCCAGCGCAAGAACAACAAGCATATACTTGACTCTGAGCTTACCAAGCGTCTTGTCAAAGAGACCTTTACCGTCTTGCCCCGTATTTCCGTCCTTCCTGGTTTCATCTCAATGGATAAGGATAATGATGAGACTACCAATCTGGGACGTGGCGGCAGCGACTATACCGCCTCTATCATTGCTGCATCATTAGGAGCCGAAGTCCTTGAGATATGGACAGATGTTGACGGCTTCATGACAGCCGATCCTCGCGTTATCAAGACCGCTTACACGATAAACGAGCTTAGTTATGTTGAAGCGATGGAACTTTGCAATTTTGGTGCAAAAGTTATATATCCCCCTACAATATATCCTGTTTGTGTCGAGAATATCCCTATAAAGGTAAAAAATACTTTCAATCCCAATTCGGCAGGCACAATAATCAAGAACAAGATAGAGAACGACCGTAAGCCCATCAAGGGAATATCGAGCATTAAAGGCACAACGCTTATCACCGTTACTGGTCTGTCAATGGTGGGAGTCATAGGTGTCAACAGGCGAATATTCACTGCTTTGGCAGAAAACGGCATCAGCGTTTTCATGGTGTCACAGGCATCGTCTGAGAATTCAACATCCATAGGTGTCAGGGATGAAGATGCCTCGGAAGCAGTGAGAGTCCTTGACAGTGAGTTCTCAAAAGAGATAGAGACGGGAGCCATGTTCCCAATGCATGCGGAGAGCAATCTTGCCACTATAGCCATTGTGGGTGAGAACATGAAACATACACCTGGCATAGCTGGAAAGCTGTTCGGAACCCTTGGCAGAAGTGGAGTCAGCGTTATTGCCTGTGCCCAGGGAGCCTCAGAGACCAATATATCCTTTGTAGTCCATTCCGAGTTCCTGCGCAAATCCCTTAACGTCATCCACGACTCCTTCTTCCTTTCCGAATATAAAGTCCTCAACCTCTTTATTTGTGGAATAGGAACAGTAGGAAGCAAGCTCATAGAGCAGATAAAGTCACAATATGAAGAGTTGAAGGAGCATAGCCGCCTCAAGCTCAACGTCGTGGGCATAGCAAGTTCACATAAGGCTATATATGACCGTGACGGACTGAACCTTGATGAATATGAACAGGAACTGAACCAGTCGGATGAGAGCGACCCAAAGACGTTGTGCGACAACATTCTGAAGATGAATATATTCAACAGCGTGTTTGTTGACTGCACTGCCTCCTCTGAGATATCCACATTGTATCAGACATTTCTGGAGCATAACATATCTGTCATTGCCGCAAACAAGATAGCTGCGTCAAGTGATTATGAGAATTACAGCCGACTTAAACAGACGGCTCTTGCAAGGGGAGTCAAGTTCAGGTATGAGACTAATGTTGGTGCCGGTCTTCCAATAATAGGAACCATAAACGACTTGAGGAATTCTGGTGACAAGATACTCAAGATAGAAGCCGTGTTGAGTGGAACGCTAAACTTTATCTTCAACGAACTCTCTGCCGAAGTTCCATTCTCTGAAACGGTAAGGCGTGCAAAAGAGCAAGGATATTCAGAGCCAGACCCGAGGATAGACCTCAGCGGTATGGATGTAGTCCGTAAGCTGGTCATACTGACGCGTGAGGCTGGTTATAAGGTAGAGCAGTCAGACGTGGAGAAGCATCTGTTTGTTCCAGACGAGTATTTCAATGGAAGTGTTGATGAGTTCTGGCAGAAACTCCCCGCATTGGACGCATCATTTGAAGAACGTCGCAAGCAACTTGAAAGCAGGCACATGCGTTGGCGTTTTGTTGCACGCATGGAAGCGGGCAGGACAAGTGTCGAACTCATGGAAGTAGCCCACGACCATCCTTTCTATAATCTTGCAGGCTCCAACAACATTGTCCTCCTTACCACAGAGAGATACAAGGAATACCCCATGCAGATACAGGGTTATGGAGCCGGTGCCAGCGTTACGGCGGCAGGTGTGTTTGCAAATATCATGTCAATAGCCAATATCTAATCATTTCAGTTATGAAACATATTATCATATTAGGCGACGGCATGGCAGACTATCCTGTTGAGAGGCTTGCTGGCAAGACACCTATGCAATATGCCGACACTCCATATATGGACAAACTGGCTTCTGAGGGACGAACAGGACGTCTCGTCACTGTCCCTGCAGGCTATCAGCCAGGTTCGGAAGTGGCAAATACAGCCATACTTGGCTATAATCTTGATGATGTATATGAAGGTAGGGGACCACTTGAAGCCGCCTCCATTGGTTATGATATGACAGATGATGATTTCGCTATCAGATGCAATATCATCACAATCTCTGATGGTAAGATTGTGAATCACCATGGAGGTCACCTTTCCACAGCTGAAGGCGGTGTGCTTATTGACTACCTCAACACTCATCTTGGCAGTGACAAGGTGAGATTCATCACAGGCATCCAGTACAGACACTTGCTTGTGATAAAGGGTGCAAGCAAATATATAGAATGCTTCCCTCCACACGACCATCCAAATGAAGCGTGGAAACCTCTGTTGGTCAAACCCTTGTCTCTGACTCCTGAACAGGCTGACAAGGAAAGGCGCATGGGAAGGATGAGTCCACAGGAAACAGCCGACTTGATAAACGACCTGATTGTCAAGTCGCATGAATTGCTCGACAAACATCCATTCAATGCAAACAGGCACTTAAAGGCAAATTCAATATGGCCGTGGAGTGGGGGATACCGTCCTGATATGCTAACATTGCAGCAGACATGGAAACAGGTTAAGCGAGGTGCCGTTATATCAGCCGTTGACCTTATAAGGGGCATAGGCAAATATGCAGGACTCAGGACAATAATTGTTGATGGCATGACAGGACAGGCAGATACCAATTATGAAAACAAGGCGCAAGCAGCAATAGAGGCACTTAAGACAGACGATTTCGTATTCCTTCATGTCGAGGCAAGCGACGAGGCTGGTCACGATGGAGACTTGCCGCTTAAGCTCAAAACTATAGAAAACCTCGACAGGCGCATCGTCAAGCCTATCTACGAGGCAGTCGTCGGAATGGATGAAGGTGTCAGGATAGCAGTCTTGCCAGACCATCTGACACCGGTAGAGCTTCGCATCCATGTAGGAGAACCTGTTCCTTTCCTAATATGGCAAAAGGGAATGACTCCCGATGATGTGCGTACATTCGACGAAATATCCTGCGTGTCTGGTTCATACGGCTTGATACGTCTTCAGCAATTCATGCAGGTATTCATGTCTGATGAATAGTCTTTTCATTTAATTAGAACATTATGAAATTCAACTTTCGCAAGTAGTAAAAAGGAGATAAATGAAGATATAAGGAGATAAATGACGTATGTTAAAACATGGCTTTTACTATTGTCTTCGTCGATTCTTTAGCTGCACTCGGCATAGCTCAAACGAGCTTGGCTCTGCTCTCGTTTGCAAAAGAATTGTCCTTTATCTTCCTTAGCGACCACAGGGAGCGATAACTTCTTATAACTCCTTTTAACTACAGAAGTTGAGCAAATTCGAAACTTAAGTTATGAAATATTATAGTACAAATAACAATGCACCATTGGTGAACCTACATGAGGCAGTGGTAAAAGGACTTGCTCCGGACAGAGGACTGTACATGCCGGAGACTATAAAGTCCCTGCCTTGCAGTTTCTTCGACAGCATAGACAAGCTGTCATTTCAGGAAATAGCCTATACAGTAGCCGATGCTCTTTTTGGAGAAGATATAGATGGCGACTGCCTTCGGAAAATAGTCTATGACACGCTGAACTTTGAGTGTCCTGTAGTGAAAGTATCAGACAACATCTATACACTCGAACTGTTCCATGGTCCCACACTCGCATTCAAGGATGTTGGTGCGAGGTTCATGGCGCGACTGCTGCAATATTTCATCAACAAGGAAAATGCGACAGAAGGCAGACAGCAGCAAGTCAATGTGTTGGTGGCCACAAGTGGAGACACCGGAAGTGCCGTAGCCAATGGTTTTCTTGGAGTTGATGGAATCCATGTCTATGTGCTTTACCCCAAAGGTAAGGTCAGTGCCATACAGGAAAGCCAGTTTGTAACCCTTGGCAGGAACATAACTGCCATTGAGGTGGATGGTGTCTTTGACGATTGCCAGACACTCGTGAAGAATGCGTTCATGGACGAGGAACTTAATTCAAGACTGAAACTAACCAGTGCCAACTCTATCAATGTGGCACGTTTCCTTCCCCAGTCTTTTTATTATTTCAATGCCTATGCACAGATGAAGCGTGCAGGTCTGGAGAAGGACCTCGTAATATGCGTTCCGAGTGGAAATTTTGGCAATATATGTGCAGCGTTGATTGCTAAAAGGATGGGGCTTCCTGTCAAGCGATTCATAGCGGCCAACAATTCCAATGACGTATTCCTCCATTATCTCAACACAGGCAACTATGAGCCTCAACCCTCTATTCAGACAGTGGCAAATGCCATGGATGTCGGTGCTCCCAGTAATTTTGCCCGCATACTCGACCTGTATGGCAAATCACATTCCGCAATAACCCAGGATATTAGTGGATTTGCATATGACGACGAGCAGATAAAGGCAGGAATGAGACAGTGTCATGACCTTTACGGCTATGTGCTTGACCCACATGGAGCCTGTGGATGGTTGGCACTGCGTCAGGGACTTGATGAGCATGAGGTAGGAGTGTTCTGCGAGACAGCCCATCCAGCCAAGTTCAAACAGACTGTTGATGGGACAATAAAGGCAGACATACCTATTCCAAAAAGGCTTGCCGCTTTCATGAAAGGACAAAAACAGTCTGTACCTATGCCTAATAGCTTTGAGGCATTCAAGGAATTGTTGCTCTCTTAGTTGAAAATGAAACCAATTAATATAAAGTTATTATGACATTATATCCAAAACTTATCATGGATGCCCTTGCCACAGTGGTTTATCCTGGAACAAAGAAGAACCTCGTGGAGGAAGGCATGGTGGCAGACAATCTGCATATTGATGGCATGAATGTGGAGTTCTCGCTCATCTTTCCAAGAGAAACAGACCCATTCCTCAAGTCAACTGTAAAGGCAGCCGAGGCAGCCATACATTATTATATAAGTAACGATGTCAATGTGACAATAGCCACTGAGTTCAAATCGGCTCCACGTCCGGAAGTGGGCAAATTGCTGCCACAGGTTAAGAACATCGTGGCAGTAAGCTCTGGAAAAGGTGGGGTAGGCAAGAGCACGGTATCTGCCAACCTTGCAATAGCTCTTGCCCGTCTGGGCTATAAAGTTGGTCTTCTTGATACAGACATATTCGGTCCTTCTATGCCAAAGATGTTCGGTGTGGAAGATGCAAGACCATATGCAGTGGAGAAGGAAGGCAGACAGCTGATTGAACCTATCGAGAAATATGGAGTGAAGCTGCTGAGTATAGGTTTCTTCGTAAATCCAAAGACAGCAACACTGTGGAGAGGTGGAATGGCAACCTCAGCATTGAAACAGCTGATAGCAGATGCCGACTGGGGAGAACTCGATTACTTTATCCTTGACACTCCTCCTGGTACAAGCGATATCCATCTTACACTGTTGCAGACCCTTGCCATCACAGGTGCGGTAATCGTCAGCACGCCACAGAAGGTTGCGCTTGCCGATGCAAGGAAAGGCATTGACATGTACACCAACGACAAGGTTAACGTACCAATACTCGGACTGGTGGAAAATATGGCGTGGTTCACTCCCGCAGAGCTGCCAGAAAACAAGTACTATATCTTCGGAAAGGATGGATGCAAGGACTTGGCAAAGGAAATGGGAATACCATTGCTTGCACAAATCCCTGTTGTGCAGAGCATATGTGAGAACGGAGACAACGGCACACCGGCAGCCCTTGACGAGACATCCGTTACAGGACAGTCATTCCTCTCGCTTGCGCAGTCTGTCGTGACTGTCGTGAACAGGAGAAACAAGGAGCAAGAGCCAACGAAGATTGTGAAAATCAAGAAATAAAGGAATTGAACCCACAATTAAAAAAGTGGGTTCAATATTCTAATCTTTCAAGATATTTCTCCATACCCATTCTGTATATATCCTTGAAATCCTTTATTCCACTCTTGTATATGCCATCGTATATCTCCATGAATCAGCTAACTTTACCCTTTGGTCAGTGCCTTCCTATCTGAGTCGCCCTTGCCCAAAGGCCCTCTAAAGGTCCCCTACGGAACCTGCCCGTCCAGAAACGGCAGAAGTAATAAAGGCAGATGCAGAACAGGATGCCAAGGACGAAGCTTATCCGATGGCTGCTGACCGTATGAAGACCAAGTCCCCAGTTATAGAAAAGGAAACCGCCTATAATGCTCTGCAGAAGGTAGTCGGTAAGGCTCATCTTTCCTATACATTCAAGACGGGAAATTGCTTTCCGGACATTTGTCGTATAGTACAACAGGGTGATGCCACCAACATAGAATATCATCATGGCGAAATTCCTCCATGCGTTGAGCTGTATGTCGAGACTCTTGCCGACACAGGGAACCAATCCGTCAAAAGGTATCACGAGGAGCAACACCTGAGTTGCGGCAAACATTACGAGGGAACCTACCATCGCCTTTTTCCAGAACAGGAGCTTTCCTGCTTCGTTGAAGAATAGCCGTTTGCGCCCCATCAACATGCCTACTACAAAAAGCATCAGCGTCTGGGTAAGGCGACCGTGCTCTATTGCCCAGCCGAAGTTGATGGGTAGTCCTGTTGTCAATCCAGCCTTTGCCACATCGAGGAAACTGCCGTTGGCACATGCTTCATAGCACACTCCCCACAAATGGGCATAGCCAAGGTCCATCGGCATTGCGTCAGGAACCATCAACCCCTTGACGATGTAATACATCTCTATCGGTTGCAGGAACAGTATGGCTGCCACCGCAAGCAATACCTTGTCTGATGCCTTCACCAAAGGTATTAGCAACAGTCCGAGGACAGCGTAGGTGCATAGGATATCACCATTGAAGAACACCAAATCTAACATACCCCATCCGAAGAGCAGCACCATGCGCCAAGCGAATCGCAAGCGGTAGTCCTCGCCACGTTTCTCTGCGTTGTGGTGCTGTATGTAGCAGCTCAGTCCAAACAGCAACGCAAATATTGCATACATCTTGTTTGCACCAATGTAGAATACAGTGTCCCACAATCCTTGGTCGAAAGCCGTTGGTTCCGGGAAGGAATAGAAGTTTAGGTGTTCAAGGAAATGTATGATTATAATGCCGACAACGGCAAATCCGCGGAGTGCGTCAACAACGTTGATGCGTTTAGGTTTGACACTTTGTTCCATGTTTCCTTTTGTCTTGTCTTATCTTGTGCAAAGATATATATTATTATCCATTTCACCAAATAAATCACAATTGATGCTATTGAAATTTCCACCTATAACATAGCGACTGTTCTCCACGATTATCGTTGTCTGTGGCTTGTGAGAATATTGTAATAAGTATGGATTTGATTTAAGGGTAGTGTCAACAACGGTCGCTAACCTTTTGTCTTGGAAATGAATAATGGTCCAAGTCTGTATGGAAACGTTTGACTACCTGATAAGGTTAATAACCTTTCGGGCGATAGGTTAATAACCTTTCGGCTGATAGATTATTAATCTTACTGGCAATGCAATTATTTGCTCTGACTTACGGAAGCAGATTCTTTCCAACTCGTAATGGCATGCAAATGGTTTGCAGGCAGCAAACAAAAAAGGTGCTTTACCATAATGGGAAGCACCTTGTTCTGTTTAGTGATGATAAATAATTAATTCAAGTTTTTTCGCAAAGCTCAAGGGAACTCCTTTTCCCTTCTGCCAGTGACCGTTGGTTCGCTAAGCTCAAGGAAACTCCTGACAGCATGTCGGAGACATGCGAAACTTTAGAAATTAACTAAATAAGGATTAACACTGTGTTGAGGCTTACAGGTTAAGGCTTTTCTTTATAGCCTCTATCTTTTCCTCTCCAGCCTTGCAGCAGCTGTCATAACATCCAGCACACTTCATTGTGTTGTCTTTAACCTCGATATAGAACTTTATCTTAGGCTCTGTACCAGAAGGACGCACACTGACTTTAGTACCGTCGTTGCAGAACCACTGCAATACGTTGCTTGTAGTAGGCATGTCGAGCTTGGTTACGTTGCCGTTCTCGTCGGTAGCCTCAAGGGTCTGATAGTCTTTCCACAGTACTATCTTTGAACCACCCAGTTCTTTTGGAGGATTGCTCCTGAAGTCAGCCATCATCTGTTTGATGGCATCGGCACCTGTCTTTCCTGGTTTAACCACATTCACTGTAAACTCTTTCGAGAAGCCATAATCTACGTAAATGTCCATGAGCAGGTCGTAAAGAGTCCTGCCGTTGTCCTTTGCCCATGCTGCAATCTCGCAGATGAGACAGATAGATGCAGGTGCGTCTTTGTCGCGTACCTTGTCGTATGGCAGGTAGCCGAATGACTCTTCACCTCCGCCAATATATTTCTGCTTACCCTCGCTGACAGCTATTTCGTTTGCAATCCATTTGAAACCAGTGTAGCAGTCGCGCAGTTCAACATTGTTACGTTTTGCTATTTCAGCAATGACCTCTGTTGTGACAATGGTTTTAACCATGAAATCAGTTGGTTTCAGCTTGCCAAGTTTTTTCGAGTTCTCAATGATGTAATATGAGAGCATCATTGCGGTCTGGTTTCCGTTAATGATAATCCATTCGCCCTTGTTGTCTCGGCACACAATAGCGAGTCGGTCAGCGTCTGGGTCTGATGCTATTACGAGGTCAGCGTTCAGGCGTGTTCCAAGTTTCATGCCGAGAGTCATTGCCTCTGAATTCTCTGGGTTAGGAGAAACGACAGTAGGGAAGTTACCATCTATGACCATCTGCTCAGGAACGACATGTATGTTCTGGAATCCCCATGAGCGTAAGCACAGAGGCACGATGACACGCCCAGTTCCGTGCATTGGTGAATAAACGATGTTAAGGTCTTTCTGTCTATTGATGACATCCTGGTCAACCATTGCCTCTTTTACAGCCTGTACATAGTCCCAGTCCATCTCGCCTCCGATGATTTCTATCAGTTCCTTGTTGCCTTCGAACTTGACATCATCAATCGTTACCTTGTTTACTTCGCTTATGATTCCAGTGTCGTGTGGTGAGAGTACTTGCGCACCATCCTCCCAGTATGCTTTGTAGCCATTGTACTCACGTGGGTTGTGGCTTGCCGTTACGTTGACGCCAGCCTGACAGTGCAGTTGCCTTATGGCGAATGAGATTTCAGGCGTTGGTCTGAGGCTCTCGAAGAGATATACCTTTATTCCGTTGGCTGAGAAAATGTCGGCAACGGTCTCGGCAAACAGTCTTCCGTTGTTGCGGCAGTCATGTCCTACAACCACTGCAAGGTCTTCCTTGCCTGGGAAAGCCTTCAGCAGATAGTTGGCAAAACCCTGAGTTGCCATGCCTACTATGTATTTGTTCATGCGATTTGTTCCAACTCCCATGATACCTCTGAGTCCGCCAGTACCAAATTCCAGATTCTGATAGAATGCATCTATGAGGTCTGTCTTGTCCTCATTGTCAAGCATAGCCTGTACAGCTTGTCTTGTCTCTTCGTCAAAAGCAGGAGACAACCATTGTTTAGCTCTTTCTTCGCACTGAGCTATAAGTTCCGTGTTCTTTTCCATATTAGATGATTGTTATGTATTGTAATTATTGTTTGATTGTTATTTCAATATTTTCTTTCCGCCCACGATGTATATGCCTTTTGCAAGCTTTGAGAAGTCTGTGCCCAAGTTCCTTCCGTCAATGCTGTAAACAGTCTGTTTAGCATCTTGGCTATGCAAATCGGATATGTTGTCGATGCCGTTGATTATTTTGTTGAAATATTCGAATGATATCGTTCCCTCCTCCAAGTTCTCAGTGATATTGTATATTGGTTTCTCTATCACGCATTCGTTCATCTGGAATTTCTCTATTTCCGTAACATTTGAGGTTCCGGGATATGGGTCTCCATAATGGCTGTTGATATATTCCGTTATGCTGTATGGTTTCGTGTCGCTTGGCTCAGAGTCATATACTCTATATGAAGATATCAGCAATCCGTCGGCAGGCAGAAGTGTTACGGCAGGCTTGCCCGATGTGATGGCATTTGGTTTGTCGAAGAGGTTGACGCTGTCGTATGGGTAGTCAATCCTATATACAAGCATTCCATGTCCGAGCATAGCCTTTGCCCATCCATTGTTCTGCATGTTGAGCAGTATGATGTATTCATCGTTTGTGTCGCTCTTTATTCTCACAGCCTGTCCGTCGGCAAGTGTTATCTGCTTAGCCTCTGTTATCTCATCGATGGTTGTCCAACCTGCCACTTCCTTTTCCCATGGGGAGTATGGTGCCGGTGTGTATCCATTGTCAACATATTCGCCACCATCCATAAGGTCCCAGTATTCAAGTTCCTGGTTGTCAACTTCCAGTTCGCAATAAAGGTCAGGAAAACCGAGTGTGTGTGAGAATTCATGGCAGAAGAGACCTATTCCGTTAATTCGTTTAGTAATCTCTGGATAGCTGTTGAACTTCCGTCCCGGATAGTAGTTAAGCTCGTTGTTTATGCCAAATCTGTTGATTTTCATGCCGTCAAAGGTGTTGCTGACAGAGCCAAGAGTACCTGACTTAGGCCAGATACAATCTACTGAGTTGCCTCCCACGCTTTGTGAGTAGCCTGCGTAAATCACATAAACGAGGTCAACAAATCCGTCTCCATCCTGATCGTATTCTGTGAAATCCACATCCTTGTCTATGCTGTCGCATGCAGCAACAATCATCTCCTTTATTCTGGTCATATTGTCAGTGCCCTCACCATAGTAAGCTGATGGCTTTTCCATTCTGACAGGTCCGTAAACATCAAACTGCGGAGTGAATGCTCCATTGCTCATGTCGTTGAAGTACTGTTTTACGCTGCCATGGTTTCTCCTCTCGTAGTTGCTATGGTCTGGCATGCTGCTGCCTTCGTGGTTAAGATACTCGTCGAAAACGACAGAAGGCTCGGAAACAGAGAAAAGAGTGTCGCTGAATTCAACAAGGATGACAAGAGCCTTTGGGCTTCCTGTGTGTGGGAAGTAGCTTGTTGCTGCCGTGCCGATGCTTATCCTTCTTGCACGATATTGCTGTTGCCTGCCTTTTATGGCTGAATAGAAAGCAGCCTTGTCCTGTTTCGCTATAATGGATGTCTCATTGTCGGAGCGCATGCTTCTCTCGTGTGCAAGCAATGTAGTAGGAGCTATTTCCCCATTGGCTGAAATGCTTGCCACGAAATAAGAATTGCCAATAGGGTAGAGGAGTACTCCGTCTGAGGTAGTGTACCAGTTGCAGTCCTCGTCCCCATGAACAATAATTGTCAGCTGTGTTCCGTCTGGTTGTGTTACAACAGTTGGTGTCGGGTCAGCCTTGACGGCCCATGATGCTACGACACACATTGCAATTGCTATCGATGCTATAACTCTTTTCATACTGATATAAATTCTTTTAATTTAGCTGTTATCTATTGCGTTTATTATATAATTATAGTTTCGCATGTCTCCGCCAAACTGTCTGTTGACGAGTTGACATGTTATTAGTATTCTATATGTCGAAATCGGAAATCATGAAGTTCTTTCCGAAATAATATTGTCCTTTGCCTTTTGTCCTGTTTCCATATCTTATGGCTTTGGCAGGACAATGGTGATAGCAGGCAAAGCAAGTCATGCACCTGCCATTGTGTCTCCATTCCGGATAACCACCATTGGAAAGCCTGATGTTATCCACTGGGCATTTCTCTGCACATTTTCCGCATCTCAGGCATTTCTCCACCTCGATGCTGAAGGGCTTGTCTGTGATGAGCCATTTAGTGAATACCCCTCCAAGTAGTCTGGTGTTGACACGTGGCCATTTGCCTGTTACAAGTCCGTATATGCCGTCTTGCCTCTTTGCGATACGGTTGATGAACTCCTTTAGGCTTCTCCTTGATGTCTGAATCTTGCCATTCTCCTTTTCCAGAGTGTCGGTGTCCATGAACGGCAGTCCGATATATGACTCTGGCATAATGAGTGATGTGGCAGCATTGAGCTTGCATCCTTTCTTCTCCAGTTCTCTTGACAGGATGTCGATAGTCTCTCCAATATTGTCACCTGCCGTAACCACTGCATATACGTAACGGTCAGACATGCTTCCCGAATCTATTGCGTTGATGAATTCAAGCACTATCCTTGGTGGTCTCCAACCATGTACTGGAAACACAAAACCTATTGGTTCGCCTTTCCTGGCATCCTTTATGAAATCAGCATTGCCAGTCTCCGTCATTGTGATGAGACTGTCGTGGGTGACACGTGATATTTGTCTTGCCGCCCAAAGCGAGTTTCCAGTACCTGACAAATAGAATATCATGATGCAAATGTACTGATTAATTTCCAATTTATCAAATATTCCACTCTTTTTTTTGAGTAGTAGGTTGGTATTGTCACCTTTTGTTTCCGAGATAATATTTCATGCTGAGGAATGCTGTGATGGAATAGGCAAGAGCCTGTATGCATAGAATCCTGATTTCGGGCAGAATTTCATTTGTCGATGCTCCCATGGAACTGAGGCTAAGATACGCTCTTACTCCGAAAGTGGATGGTATAAAGTATGAGATGCCTTTCCAGAATGCAGGTATGTTACTTTCTGGCCAACTGATGCCGGTAAGGAAAAGAAAAGGCACGGATGTGAACACTACGACAAGCAGTACGCTTTCCCTTGTGCTCACGAAGAATGATATTGTCATGGCAAACATTGTGCATGCCATGACGTAAGGAAAAATCAGGTACATAAGGTCGGAGTGTCTGGCTATGGCTGTGAAGGAGAAGAACTGCGGCACAGCCATACATATATACATTGACAATGGTAAGAACAACATTATGAATGCCGCAGCCTTGCCGATGAAACGATAGAAAACGTGCCTTCCGTCTTGTATTCCAATGTTTTCTAACCTTTGCTTGTCACGGTCACTACCACTGGTAAGTCCTATGCCCAGCAGTAACGTCTGTTGTATGATTATGATGAGGACAGCTGGTATGAGCGAGTTGCCATAGCCTCCAGTAGGATTGAACAACTGCACTTCATCGATGATGACAGGCGTTGTCGTTACTTCCTCGTCATGTGCCGTCATGGCTCCGGACGAATGTATCATCATGTCTTTACCCATGTCTAAGGCAACGCTTTGTGATGCGAGCAGTATGTTCTTGTAAGTCAACATTAAAGCCATGTCGCAATAAACACTGACTTGAGCCTGTTCTCCACGGTTTATCTTTATGTCGAAATCCGCAGGTATGTATATAATCCCTCTTGTTTTCTGCTTTCCTGAAAGTTCTCTTGCCTCTTTCATGTTGTCACAGTTGTATGCAACTTTTACTTCTTGTGTTGCATCAAGTCGGCGCAGGAACTCGCGGCTTGTTTGTGAATGGGACATGTCAACAACTGCCAAAGGTATGTCGCGCACGAATTCATTGGTATATATCCAGGAATAGATTAAAGGATAGAGTAGCGGAACGATAATTGCAAACGTAAGAAGAGCCTGGTCACGAAACATCCGCTTGAGGTTGTATGCAAGTTCATCGCAAACATTCCTCAATACATGATGGACAGTTCTAATTATGTTGTACTTTTTCCCCATTTCTTCAGCATGTTAAGGTATGTATTCATATTCGTTCATCGCCTTTTTTATGTTAGGCAGCACAAGAATGGGCAGTGCAGAGAAGATGACAAGAGAAAGGATATACGGATATGCATCGTGTATGGGATAGCCATTGAGAATGCACAACTGGTAGCACATGTAGTAATGGCGTAGTGGAAACAGCCATGACAATCCCTCAATGACTGGATTCATGGCGAAGACTGGGAATGTGGCACCTGAGAGCGACATGCCCAGTACAGCCCATAGCGAGCACACACTCATGGACAGGCGTGGAAGAGGTATGAGTCCGAACATGAAAACACCCAATCCTAATGATGCCGTCACTGTAAGCAGGCAGATTGCAACCATAGTCAATGCTCCGCAATGATGTGGGAAAGCGAGTCTTCCGAATATGTACCAGTAGAAAAATGTCATTATGAATGTGAACGTCATCATCAATGGCAGCATTTTGCCAGTAACGGCAGCAAAGACATTGTTGCCTGCTATCTTCATGAAGTGCTTGCCTTCCCGGTGTTTCATCTCCATACCCAGGGAGTACCCAGGGAGAAGTGACATGAATATTATCAATACACCGGCAACCATTACAGTACTCAGATAGACATTGTAGTTGGTCTGGGGATTCTCCAAAGCGTGAACGTCGATGGTGATAGGTTGTATGAATGCCTTTATCTCACGCTCAGTCTTGCCAAGAGCCGACAATTTCGCATGTCCCAATGACGCTGACGTGAGTTGAGTAATAGTCTTAAGGTCACGGTACATCATGCTTCCTGCCACCATTGACACACTGCTGTAGCAGAATGTAATGTGTGGTTGCCTGGAGCTAATCATTTCTTCCGTAGTGCCGTGTGGAATGTATATATAGGCATAAATTTCTCCACGTTGAATGGCAAGTCGTGCTTGTCTTGGGTCTGGATAATGCTTGTAAATCCTTGTTGTCTGGAATGCATCAAGCTTCTGTATGATGTTTCTCGTGATGGTTGTATTGTCCATATCTACTACACCGCAAGGCATGTCCGTAGGCACACCCTCCGACAGTAATGACGTGAAGAATATCACGACCCCAATTGGCAGTAGCAGGGTGCAGAACCAATAGACGGGACTGGATTTGACGATTCCTGCTTCCCGTATTGCAGAGTTATATATGTTACCTATCAAGCCTCTCATCTTATAACAGCTGTCATTCCGGCTCTCAACATTGGCTCATTTTTGCATGGACGTGCTTTTAGACAGAATGTCTTTATGTCGTACTGACCTGTTGTCTTGGTAGCTTTCCATACAGCAAAGCTCCCCTGGTCTTTCAGACTGTAGATTTTCATGTCTATGTCCTTGTCAAGAGCCTGTATATATACCTTAATAGTCTTGCCCATCTGAAAATCCTTTAGCTTGTCCTCCTTGACATTGAAGTTTGCCCACATATCGTTGTTCATGGAAATACTCATTATAGGAGAACCCATACCCACAAGTTCGCCAACCTTCGGGTAGATGCTTGTAACCTCACCGTCCTCTGTTGCAATCTGTACTGTTTCTCTCAGCAGGCTCTTCACTACATTGACGGCTCCCATTGCAGCTTCTGCCTGTTTCTTTGCTGCCCGTTTTTCCTCTTCGCGAGCACCGCTTTTTGCAAGTTCGTATTGCAACTGTGCTGCTTTGCTCTGTGCCTCTGCTATTTGGAATGCTGCATAAGCCTCGTCGCGCTTCTGTGCGCTCATGACACCTTCATCGAACAGTCTCTGCATTCTGTTGTAGGTGTTTAGTGCAAGTTCTTTTGCCGCAAGTGATTGTTCGTAAATCTGGTACGCGCTCTCGATGGCTTCTCTGCGTGTACCAGCATTGGCTAAGTCACTCAATGCATTGGCTGCACCCTCTGTTGCCGTTGCAGCTTGCTGTTGTGCGTTAACCTCGGGCACTTCTATTATAGCAAGAGTGTCGCCCTTGTGCACATAATCGCCTTCCTTCACATTGATTTTCACTATTCTGCCTGGTAACTTGCAGGACACTCGGTATTCGCTTACCTCAATCTCGCCTTGGATAATATCTTCTTCCTGCGGTATCGTCATGTATCCAATAAGTCCGGCTATACCTACCACTGCCGTGAACGCAACCAGGGCAAGTATGATACTGTTTGTTTGTTTTTTTTCTGACATGCTACACTATTTATTATAACTTTCCTAATGCCATCCTTAACGCTACGTCGGACAGCCTTACGTCAATCTCTGCTTCTGTCTTGTTGCTGTGCGCCTTATGCCAGGCCGTCTGTGCCTCCATGACATTTGTCAGCGTCATTACTCCCTCCTTGAATCCTATATTTGCACACCTGAGATTCTCCTCTGCACTTTCCAGATTCCGTTTTGCAGCTATCAGCCTCTTGCGTGCTTCGTCAATTTTGAACTGCGCCTGTTCCACCTGAAGTGATATCTTCTCTCTAACATCTGCAAGTTCGAGCTCTGCTATTGCTGTCGCTGTCTTTGCTGCATTGATTTTGTGCCTTCCCTCGTTCCATGACCAGATAGGCATGCTTACGTTGATGCCTATGTTCCAAATTCCCCTGAATTTGCGTTCGAAGCCATTGACAAGACTTGGATTCATTGCCGAGAATCCACCAACAAGCGAAAGATGTGGTCTGTAGGCTGCACTTACGAGGCTTACGCTTTGCTTACTGATGTCTATGGTGTTCTGTAAAATCCTTGTTTCTGGACGGTTAGAGAATGTAGAGTCATTGAAATCCCTCTGAACGTTATCCAATGGAATAAACTCGTCTGAGTTTTCGTGCTCAAGGGTGATGTTTTTGCGCAGTGGAAGTCCGCAAAGCTGGCATAGGTACATCTTGGCTATGCTTACTCCGTTTTCTGCCTGTGTCACCATTATCTCAGCATTGTTTACCTCAACGTCAATCTTCAGTCCATCGGCTTTGGTAGCCACTCCCTCGTCAATCATCTTGTGCACATCGCTGCTCAGTTTCCTTGTCAGCAGGAGGTAGTCCTGGGCAAGGCGCAGCTTGCTTTTCAGTGATACAGTAAGCCAGTAGGCGTTGTCCGTTGCGAAAAGTACATTGTTAGTAGCATTTGATGTGGAATTTCTTGCCATCTCCTCGCCAATTCTCGCAATCTCGTTGGTTGCCTTGATGGCTCCACCCATATATATAGGCTGTGTTAGCAACAGACTTGCCACAAACATGTCCCTTGTATCCGTGTGGAAAGCGTCCTTTATGGTATTCCCCAGTTTGTCTCCTGCTTCGGCAAGTGTTCCTCCCATTTCACCCATCAGAGCACCTAATTCCTGTGCGGTCTGCATTGACAGCCTTCCATCCTGTACCATGGAGTTGATTGATGCAGACAATTGTGACGAAACTGTCGATGCCATGTTTGTTCCCATGGATGACAGTTCTGCTTTCTGGCTGTTGCTCAATATAGAAATTTCCCTATTTGTACGCTGATAGGCTGCCATTCCTGTAAGCCTCGGCAAATTCAGTGTTTTTGCAGCCTGCGTTTTGTCATTGGCAATGTCCTCTTTCAGAGTGCTTACTCGGAGCTGTTTGTTGTTTTCCAAAGCAAGTTGTCTGCATCTCAAGAGAGTAAACACTTCCTGTGCTGACATTGATGCCGGCATGAATAGAAGCAATATGCCTATTGATATTTTGTTTCTCATCTTTCTCATCTTTCCCATCTTTTTCCAAATCACTACAGTCAAAATCCCACATTCGTATTGTGTATCTTAATTCTCATAGTAACGGTGCAAAGTTATACTTTTATCTTTATTATTGGAGTTAATTCACTTTCTCAAATATCAATAAAAATTAATTTTGATATTTTTTGTGGAATATAGAACAATTATGGAGTTAGTGTTAATCCAATGGTACACAAAACATGTAAAAACTGTTGAAAATAGAAATGGCTTTTCCTGATATGGAAAAGCCATTTCTATAAGGATGATATACAGGATGAATCAGAGGATTCCAATCTTGTAGGCTATTGATAGAGCGAGAGAGGAATTTGTGCCTTTTCCCAAAATGGACTTCATTTCAGGACTTGAGACTATTCTCTTAAGTCCATGGTTGTATCTGATGTCAGCCTGCCACTGTCCCCACTCGTAGGAGACACCAATAGGTATGGAGAAATCACCCTTGTGAAGATCTCCTTTTATACCCTGATGTATTCCTTTACCGTTAATACGTGCACTGACGAGGTTGGAGATAGTAAGTCCGCTGTATATGCTAAGTGGCTTTTCTGCAATGGGATACCATCTGCACATATATGATGTGTTCATATAGTTTAGAGATATGTCATATTCTCCATATCCCAATCCATCGAAATGATGCGGCACATCGTTGATGCCTTGGTGTCCGTAGCATATCTCCATGTCAACGGCAAGCTGTTCGAGAGGGAAAATCTCTATATAACATCCTGCCATGATACCAGGCTCAATCTTGCCTGTCGTTCCAGAGAGTGTGTTAGCCGACAGTCCTATCTTCGGAGCTATTATAAGGTCAAGGACACCATGCTTTCCAGTAGGTTTTATATCCTGGTCTATAAGGTCTATCGCTTCGTTTACTCCTTTCTTTATCTTAGAGAACAGATCCTGAGAGTGTACACTTGTAGTGAGTGCCAGGATGAGTGATGCTAATAATATTCTTTTCTTCATGTCTTATTGCTCCTGGATATGTTAGAATGGCCAGAATCTCTTTTTCTTTTTTCCTGTATCGTAAGGTTCATCGGTGTTGTGCGGAACGAATGGTTTTCCACTGCTTATCATGTGGTAAATCTCGCCCCATCCAGGAAGTCCGCCTATCTGACAGTCGTCTATGAAGAGGTCTGCTTTCACTTTCCTTGAGAAATGCTTGTTTCCTTCCGGACCGTTTTCCTCTGGATAATCCCTGTTGACAGCCCAGAATTCCACCCCTCTCTTTCTGCACCATTCTACTGCCTCGTCAAGAAGTTTTCCTTCTCTCACAGTCCATAGTATGAGTCTATGATGGTCTTTGATGAGCATTCTCAGCGCATCGGTGGCGAAAGGTTTCTCTTCTCCTATTTTTGGATATTTATGCTCTACTATCGTTCCGTCGAAATCTACAGCTATAGTCATGTTTCCTAGAATATGTTTTTTTTTGTATTGTATTATCGCTTTATGGAATCATCCTTCTTGTTTCCGTAATGGCTGTTGGCATAGTTGCCATATCTGCCGTACGAACCATAATGACCATATCTTCCGTAGTTGCCATACCTTCCATACTTGCCATATCTTCCGTAGCCGTATGCATATCCATATTTCTTCTTAGACATGTCTATGCCATTGATAATGATGCATATATTTGGAAGTTTCTGGTCGTTGGCGATGTCATTGACAATGCGGATACTGTCTTTTGGCGTGTAGTCGGCTCGACATGTATATACTGTTGCGTCAACAACCCTGCCAATCTGGAAAGTATCTGTTACAAGACCTACTGGAGCTGTATCCACGAGAATGTAGTCATACTCTTCCCTAAGATAATTGAATATAGTGTTTAGGCTCTCGTGTGAAAGGAGTTCTGCTGGGTTAGGTGGTATAGGACCGGCAAGCAATAGGTCAAGGTTCTCGTTTACCATTGAAGGAACGATTTCCTTGCGTATGTCTTCTGCTGAAGGATTCTCTTTTGTCAGAAGCTTGGTGATTCCCTTGCTTGTGTCACTAAGTTCAAAGAGTTTGCCGAGACGTGGCTTTCTGATATCCAGTCCAAGCAGTATAACCTTCTTCTCCAAAAGGGCGAAGCTTACCGCCAGGTTGGCACAATTGAAGGTCTTTCCTTCTCCTGCAATACTGGATGTGAACATAATCACCTTATCGTTTTCTCTCATTATGAACTGCAGGTTTGTACGCATTGTCCTGAACACCTCTTCAATCTGGTTGTTCTGGTTTGCCTGTACAACTATGTCTGCCTTCTTCTTTACCTTGTCGCTTGCAATGGGCACGTCAGCGATGATGGGGAGTTTTGTAAGTTTTATCACGTCTTCGTGTGCCTCTATCTTATAGCGGAAGAAGTTTATGAGGAACAGAATCAGACCAGGAATGACAATACCTATTGCAAGTCCGATAAGCCATATCATGGATCTCTTGGGGCTTACCATTCCTATGAACTGAGGCTCGTCGATAAGGGTTCCCTTGTCGGCAGTCGCTGCCAACGAAATCGAGTTTTCCTCTCTCTTCTGCAAAAGCATTAGGTAAAGACCTGATTTGACTTCCCTCTGTCTTCCTATCTGTGTCAGTTTCCTCTCCTGTTCAGGTGTTTCCTCAATGAGATTATTGAACTTGTTAAGTTCGGCAACAATAGCATTCCTCTCAATCTCAAGGTTCTTTCTCATCTGCCGGATTGCCCTGCTGATGTTATGGTTCAGTTCTTTAATCTGCTCCGTGATAGGCTCTACGACAGGCGAATTTTCAGATGCGCTCCTCAGAAGTCTGTTCCTTTCAAGAACGAGTTCGTTGTATTTGTCTATGAGTTGTGCGCTTGCCGGGTCAGTTAGTCCTACATTAGACGGCAATACCTGATAAGTCTTGCTTGACTCTCTCATGAATTCGTCAATACTGTTGAGCAATGCAATCTGGGTCTCTGTCTCAGTAAGTCTTTTCGATGTGGCATCCTGATTAGCAAGCGATTGTGATGCATTCATCTTCAGTTCAACCATCTTGTTGTCCTGCTTGAAGCTTTCAAGTTCACCTTCTGTTGCTCCCAGCTCTGCACTGATTTTATCAAGCCTGCTGTCAATGAATTTTTCCGTCTTCATGGCTACATAGTTCTTGTCATCATTAGCCTGACGGTTATATTCAGAAACAAGCTGGCGCAGATAGTCAATGGCACGCTGTGGTATCTCGTCGGTAAGTACAAGTTGTGCAATTGTCGTCGTCTTCCCGTATGGTGAGATGGCAAGGGCTCCATTGAATTTGTATGCTGCCCTTTTGGGAGAGTTGATGCTAACAATCTCCACTTCTCCATCCCTGAGTCTGTGTCCGTTGTTATGGCTCAGCGAGATTGTTCCGGCTCTTGTATAGATATTTGCCGGTAGTTGTGTGAAAGTCTTCTTGATGGAGAATGGTCCCTCGAAGCTGTTATCGTCAATAGGCACGCAGTAAGTTCCCTCAACGAGATAGCTTGTTCCCTGACGCTTGATGTTAAGGTTTATGGGTGCGTTCAGCTTGTCGAGATGATACTCGTCTATATCCACAGATACTGGTTGTGTGGAATATACGATTCTGTCTTTTATCTTGCCTTTAAGGCTGTAACTCGTGTATAGTTTAAGCTTCTTTACAGCCTGTGCAGCCAAGGAATGGGAGTGGAGTATCTCCATCTCATTGTCAAAACCGTTTGTACTTGAGATGATACCGAGTTCAGACATGTTAGAAAGCGAGCTTCCTTTACGGTAGCTGTTTCCCTCACTTTCTTTAATGAGGAATTTCGCAGAAGCCTGATATATAGGAGTTGTGTACCTGAGGTAAAGGTATGCGCCTCCCATACATACGAGGATGGACAATACGAACCAATACCAGTTAAGAATTATAGCCTTTATAATCGCCCTGTAATCAAAAGAGGAACCCTCCTCTTCTGTCTTGGCTGGTTCGACATCGTAGTTCTTGATTTCTTCCATTGTTATTTCAATTTATTTATTATCTATCAATTTAAGCAGATACTTTCCATAATCGTTTTTTGCCATAGTTTGTGCAAGTGCTCTTAGCTGCTCTTTGTCAATCCAACCCTTCTTGTATGCTATTTCTTCTATGCAGGCGACCTTGAGACCTTGTCTCTTTTCAATAACCTCAATGAAAGTGCTTGCCTCGGAAAGACTGTCGTGCGTGCCGGTGTCAAGCCATGCAAAGCCGCGCTGTAATGTCTGAACCTTCAGTTGTCTGCGTTTGAGGTACTCTTGATTTACTGTAGTAATCTCAAGTTCCCCTCTGGCACTTGGCTTTATGTTCTTTGCAATATCCACGACGCTGTTGGGATAGAAATACAGTCCGACAACGGCATAGTTGCTCTTGGGGTGCTCTGGCTTCTCCTCGATGCTTAGACAATTTCCGTCAGAATCGAATTCTGCCACTCCATATCTCTCGGGGTCGTTTACATAATAGCCGAATACAGTAGCCTTGTTCTCATCGGCAGCCTTGACACTCTCCTTCAAAAGAGCTGAAAACCCCGAGCCGTAGAAGATGTTGTCACCAAGGACAAGACATGCCGAGTCGTTGCCGATGAACTCCTCACCGATTATGAATGCCTGTGCAAGTCCATCGGGAGAAGGCTGCTCTGCATATTCAAATCTTAATCCCAGTTCCTTGCCATCACCGAGAAGTCTTTTGAATCCAGGCAAGTCATGAGGTGTGGATATGATAAGGATATCCCTGATACCGGCAAGCATCAATACAGATATGGGATAATATATCATCGGCTTGTCGAATATTGGTATCAGCTGCTTGCTTATTCCTTTTGTGATAGGGTAGAGGCGTGTTCCCGAACCTCCTGCCAATACTATTCCTTTCATGTCTTTTATGTTTTATCGTTTTGTTGCAATGTTGAACGGATGATCTGTATGACTTCCCGCATTCCTAATGGTATATATATAATAATGTGTCAATATGCTTTCTCGTCAGAGATGATTAGGCTTTTTGCGGTCATGAACACAATTTTCAGGTCAAGTGAGAACGACCAATGTTCAATATACCAAATATCTCTCTTTATTCTTTCCTCCATTTGCCAAAGCTCTTTTGTCTCACCACGAAAACCCGTTACCTGTGCCCATCCTGTGATGCCGGGTTTGTAATAGTGGCGTACCATATATTTGTCTATGAGCTTGGAATATACGTCCGTATGTAGAAGCATGTGAGGTCGCGGTCCTACAATGCTCATGTCGCCTATAAGCACATTGAAGAACTGTGGGAACTCGTCGATGTTGTATTTCCTCATGAAGTTACCGAATGGGAACTTCCGAGGGTCATCTTCTGTAGCCTGTACAGTGTCAGCATTCTTGTTGACATGCATTGAGCGGAACTTGAAGCACTTGAATGTCTTGCCGTCTATACCTGTCCTTTTCTGTGTGAAGAAAATAGGTCCCGGCGACTGAACATAAATAATAAGCGCAATAAGAGGGATGAAAGGTAGGAGGAAGAGACACACCATCAATGATGTAACAATGTCGAAAAACCTTTTCTCGAACTGGCAGATTGGTTCCGACAATGGCTCCTTGTGGTTTGTGTAGAGGTCAATAGTACCAACCCTTTCTGATTTGAGTCCAAGATTTATGCTATATAACATTCTTGGAACATAATAAAACCTTATGAGGTGCTTGTCGCAATATCTCATGATGTCCTTAAGAAAACTCGCCTCTGTATGCGAGACGCTGCAGAACAGGTCGTCTGTATGCGGTATTTTACCCTCATCATCCTTCTCTTTAATGTAACGCCAGAATTCATCAATGGTTCCCAGTTTCTTTAGTCCTTCCGGACAGTTCTCTATATCGTTGTTGCTATAGTAACCAGCTGCCATGTAACCCATACCCTCATCCTTGGTAAGGTCGTTATAAACCATAAGGTTGGCTGGGTCGCTGCCAATGAACATTATCCTCCTTACATTTCTGCCTCTTTTCCTAATTAGCGACAGCAATCCCCTTTCAATGATTCTTGCGAACAGGATAGAGCAGAAAAGCATAGGAGCAAACTTAAGAGTTGATTCAAAGAGTCCTCCGCTGTTGTATATAATCTTAGTGGTGATAAAAAAGAGTGTGGCTTGTGTCAACACAAGATACATTACCCTTAGTGTTATCCTGTCAAAGTCGATATTCCTGATTGTAACGATTGGATGGAAAAAAAACTGTGCCACAATCATCGACAGGTTACAGAAAAATAGAATAATCTTGGTGTTGTCCTCGTAAGGAGGGATAAAGTCTGGATATATGGAAACCAATATATGCATGAGAATATTGAGGATGATAATATCCCCAATAATTACCATCAATTGGATTAATGAAGTGCCGTTCCTTTTCGTCATACCAGGTATGTCTCTATAGTTATGATTCTTTTATACACGTGTGTGATACATCTAAAAGCGACATATATTAACAACGTCAGACATGGTTGGTCTTCAACTCTCATCATTTTCTTACATGTCGAATGCAAAGGTACAAAAAAATAAATTATTAATGAGTAAATGAGCTTTTTTTTTCTCATAACTTATTACTTTTGCTTTTATTGTTGCCGAAGTATATAAAAAATAGGTCTTTATATGGTTGCATACTGATTTTTTTTTGTAATTTTGTAACCAAATTGACATTTGACCATGTTTCATCGTGGGCAAGTAGATTATATAATTACTAATAATAAATAATGGGAATTCTATCAAAAATTTTTGGAAATAAGACTGAAGATAAGGAAAAGTCTGGCGGCATGGAGGATTACATGACTCTGGTAAGAGTGTACTTCCAAGCTTCGCTTGCAGCAAGACTTGGAATTACTAACCTTGCAATGCTTCCAGACCTAAGAATGTTCAAGTCAACTTTGCACGTCCCGACCCTAAACAACAAATTGGGAGTAGGGGAGAAAACAAGATGCAAGAAGATGCTCAAAGACCTGTATGGTACTAAAGACTTGTTTTTCGAAGAGATAGACAACAGCATCAAGAAAAATTGCAGGAAGTTGCAAGACGTGCAGCCATATCTGATACAGTTTCAGGGTTTTACTCAGGACCTGATGATGCTGACAGGTAACTTAATGAAGTTCAAGCTTAGAGTGCCGGGTTTCTTTAAGAAGGCTATTTATGCAATGACAGAAAAGACAATCAACGATGTCTTCAACAAAAACGATTTCTCCGATGCCGGGGTCATGAAGACCGTTATTGGTATCAGAAAATACTCAGCACGTCTGGCTTTCTCACAGCAATGGGTGACAGACTTTGTCTATCAGGTCGTTATGCTTGCTAAAAAAGAACCCAAAAAGGATGATGCTGCAAAGTAACGAATGTTGAAAAGCATTGATTGTTATTTACAAGGTATGATGAAAGCATGACTTGCCATTAATTTTTAAAACTACGACTAATGGAAGCGAATGAGAAACTAATCAACACTTTCTCAACAAGAGTAAGGCAGATGCTCCTCCAGTACAAAGAGTTACAGAAGGAGAACAATGACTTATACTCTATGGTTGACGAAAGGGATGCGAAGATAAGGGAACTCACTACTTCTCTTGCCAATGCTAAAAAGGAGTATGAGACTCTTATGATGGCAAAGATGCTTGAGATTACTGATGTAGATCTCGAGTCGGCGCAGAAAAGGATTGCAAGACTCATACGCGATGTGAACAAGTGTATAAATCTCCTAAGTGACAAATAATTGTGGTATGGCTGAAGAAAAACTTCATATCAAGTTACATATATATGATACTGACCTGCATGTCAACACTTATCTGGATGATGAGCGTTATTATAGAGATGCAGCCAAGTTCATAACAGACATAGTGAATTCATATGCAAGTATCTATAAGGGAATGAAATCCGATAAAGACATCTTGTATATGGCACTTTTAGACATTGCCTTCCGCTATGAGAAAGAATGTGGAAGGAATGATACGAAGCCTTTCAGTAGCATTCTCACAAAACTAACTTCTGAGATAGAGGAAACGCTTGGTGTTAAGAAGTGAGAACAATATAATCTAATAATTTTATAAAAGAATCATAGTAATGGATTTAACAACGATTATCGTCCCATTGGCATGTCTTGTTGTTGGATGTGCTGGAGGGTATCTTATTTTCCGATATGTACTGAATGGAAAATATAAAGCAATGGTGGAACAGGCTGAGAAAGAGGCTGAGAAAACCGCCGAAGTATTAAAAGAAAAGAAACTCCTTGAGGTTAAAGAAAAATTCCTTAACAAGAAAACGGAATTGGAAAAGGAAGTTCAACAGCGTAACCAGAAAATTCAACAAGGAGAGAACAGACTCAAGCAAAGGGAGATTTCTCTTAACCAAAGGCAGGAGGATTTGTCAAGGCGCAAACAAGAAGTTGACCAAATGCAGCAGAGAATTGACAACGAGAAAAAAATGCTGCAGAACAAACAGGCAGAACTTGAGAAAATGCAGTCGCAGGAAAGAGAAAAGCTCGAGGAATTGTCAGGACTTAGCGCAGAAGAGGCAAAGAACCGTTTGATAGAGAGCCTTAAGGATGAGGCAAAGACTGATGCAGCAAGCTATATCAATGAGATTATAGATGAGGCTAAGCTGAATGCAAACCAGCAGGCAAAGAAAATAGTAATCCAGACTATTCAGAGAGTGGCAACAGAAACAGCCATTGAGAACTCGGTCAGCGTTTTCCATATAGAAAACGACGAGGTGAAAGGAAGGATTATAGGAAGGGAAGGACGTAACATACGTGCATTGGAGGCTGCTACTGGTGTGGAAATTGTTGTTGATGACACACCTGAGGCAATTGTCATTTCTGCTTTTGATCCTATACGAAGAGAAGTTTGCCGTCTTGCACTCCATCAGCTTGTGGCTGACGGACGAATTCATCCAGCACGTATTGAGGAAGTCGTTGCAAAGGTTAAGAAGCAACTTGACAATGAAGTTATAGAAACCGGTAAACGTACAGCAATTGACCTTGGTATTCATGGTCTTCATCCTGAGCTCGTGCGTATAGTCGGAAAGATGAAGTATAGAAGTAGCTACGGTCAAAACTTGCTACAGCATGCAAGAGAAACCGCAAATCTGTGTGCTGTCATGGCTTCAGAACTGGGACTAAATCCCAAGAAAGCGAAACGTGCCGGATTGCTTCATGATATTGGTAAGGTGCCAGATGATGAAAGCGAATTGCCTCATGCACTCTATGGAGCAAAGATTGCAGAGAAATATAAGGAGAAAGCTGATATATGCAATGCAATTGGAGCACATCATGACGAGATGGAGATGAACACACTGCTCGCTCCTATAGTTCAGGTCTGTGATGCGATATCTGGTGCTCGTCCCGGTGCCCGTCGAGAGATTGTAGAGGCTTATATTAAACGTCTTAATGACCTTGAGGCAATAGCCATGAGCTATCCAGGCGTCACCAAAACATATGCGATACAGGCAGGACGTGAACTCCGTGTTATAGTTGGTGCTGACAAGATGGATGATAATGAGACAGAGAAACTCTCCGGCGAGATAGCAACCAAAATACAGAATGAGATGACCTATCCTGGTCAGGTTAAGATTACAGTCATTCGTGAAACAAGAAGTGTAGCATACGCAAAATAATTGCACTTTGTTAATGACTGACGATGCTTATAGATGCAATTGAATAATAATGATATGATAAGCGTCCCGTTGTAATTTCGGGACGCTTATTATTTTGTCACTCAAAGATTTTAAATTCGTAGCCTTGTTCTTTCAACCACTTGATTGATGCTGGAAGAGCGTACCTTAGTTTGTCAATACTCTTAAGTGAATCATGGAAAGTTATGATGGAACCATTGCGCGAGTACTTCTTGACATTGTTGAGGACATCATCAGCCGTAAGCCATTTTGAATAGTCGCGTGTGACAAGATCCCACATGATTATTTTATAATACTTTCCCAACCACCAGTATTCACTGTGTCTCATCCATCCATGCGGAGGTCGGAACAAATGGGCTTTGATGAGTTTGTTGGCTTTCTCTGTGTTTACAGCGTATGTTATAGCCCAGTGCTTGAAAGCTCCAATGTGGTTGTATGTATGGTTACCAACCTGATGTCCTGCGTCTATAATTTGTTTATATAAATCAGGATGCTTTCTAACATTGTCGCCAACCATAAAGAATGTGGCTTTAATTCCAAAATCATCAAGAGTCTTAAGTATGAAAGGTGTGCTTTCCGGTATCGGACCATCATCGAAGGTCAGATACACGGAATGTTCTTCTGGATTCATCCTCCAGATAGCTTTGGGATATAGCCACCTTAACCATCTTGCCGGTTGTTCTATTATCATAGTTACTCTTGGCGTGAATTGCTAACAGACAAGCACACTGGTTATGCTGCAATGTCATGATGTTCCAGTGTGCTTGTAAATAAACTAATTATTATAATAATCTGGCATTCTGCCACCTTTAGCCTCGTATGTTGCAACCATTTTTTCTATAATGGCACTATATTTGTCAGCCCGTTTCGTATCAAGGTCGTTATAATATTGCATAAGAGTCATCATAATCTGGAAATGCATCATGCAATCAGACTGTGACATTGCAAATCCCTTGCCTTGCAATGATAGATACCAGTTGGCATACTGCATACTGTTATTCATTATCTTGTCGAGGATTTCTATCGCTTTGGAATTTTTTCCAAGCAGAATATATGCATGTGCCATCTGCTCTCCACCACTTATATATGTGCCGATAGGAACATTATAGAAAGGTATTTCTTTCTCAGACTTCTCAAGCACTTTCAATGCTTTGCTTTTCTTACCCTCAGCTATAAGTTGTAATGAAAGTTGTGCGAGAAGTCTCCTGTGTGTATAGCACATGCGCATGACGGTCTCGTCGAGATAAATGCCAGGTTTGCTCAACCCACCATATCTGAACTTGTTCATTACAGCATCGTAAGTCTTTTCCGTGTCAAATGTCTTGGCACCGGGAGCTTTTGTCGTGAAAGGAGTAATCCTGTTAACAAGTCCCTCTTGCACGAAATTGTCTCCAAGGTTCATGTAATTCTCCGAACCTACAGTAAGAGCAACATATATAGGCCTTGTCCAATTACAATTGGCGATCATCTCAAGCATCATAAGGTCGCCTTTGTATAGAGCCTGTTTGCCAACAAGAGAGATAACCATCTTGTCTGGAATTTCTTCGGCAGCCATAAGCATACCACTTTTCCGAACAGCATTCTTGTCAATTGTAAGATAAATGGTGTCTGTAGGAATGACATGCATTTCTTCATTCTTTGAGCGTGCCCAGTATTTGAGAATGTTCTTCAGTTCAAATGGCTCTTTGCCGTATGTCCTTGCTGCTTCGTCAGGATAGCTCTTGTAATATTCAAGAATCTGCTCCTTGAGGCTTGGGTCAACCATGACAAATTCGTTCGTTCCACTTACATAGTCAATTCTGTTCCAAGATATTGGCAGTGATGGTGAGTCGTATGCCGGACGCTTCATTTGGTCTATGTACCAGTCTGTCTGAAGGTATGATAGATTGCATACTCTTGCGTCTGTTCTGACTCCCTCAACTTCTTGGTTGTACCATAATGGGAAAGTGTCGTTGTCGCCATTCGTATAGATGATAGGATTGCCCTTTTCTTGTAATGATGCAAGATAGTTGCTTCCGAAATCCCTGCACGTATATCTTCCGCTTCTGTCATGGTCGTCCCATGTTTGAGAAGCCATCTGGATAGGTACAATCAATGCGAGCAAGGACACTGTCACTGAAACGGCAACATTGTTGAGCCTGAATTTCTTTAAGTAGTCGATAATTGCGGCAACACCCATTCCACACCATATTGCAAAAGCATAGAAAGAGCCTGCGTAAGCATAATCACGTTCACGTGGCTGTGAAGGTGTCTGATTAAGATATATCACAATTGCGAGTCCGGTCATGAAGAACAGGAAGAAAACCACCCAGAATTGCTGTATTCCACGCTTTCCCTTCCATGCCTGCCAGAACAATCCTATTAGTCCGAGAAGCAGTGGGAGACAATAGAAAACATTATGTCCTTTGTTGTTCTTGAGTTCATCAGGAAGTTTACTCTGATCGCCATACATCATGTTGTCGATAAAGCTGAAGCCTGTAATCCAGTTGCCGTGCTCAAGTTCTCCGTTTCCTTGAATGTCGTTCTGTCTTCCTGCAAAGTTCCACATAAAGTATCTCCAATACATGAAATTACACTGATAGGAGAGGAAAAACTTTATGTTTTCCATCTGGGTGGGTATAATGACTCCGTCAACTTCCCTGCCTTTTATTCCACCAAGCCATGACTCATAGTTTGCAGCGTGTGATGAGTCGTACATTCTTGGGAATACCATGTTCTGCTTGTAAAGGTATTTTGTTTTGTTCCTGACAATGAAATATGAATCGGCTTCGCTGTCGTTTACCTTTTCCTTTCGCTGATAAATCGGAGACCCCTTCTCAGTCTTGTAACGTTGTGAGCCATCGCCCATATCCTCTATCTCCATTTCAGAGGAATAAGCCTGTCCGTAAAACAAGGGACGGTCTCCATACTGGTCACGGCTCAGATAATTACCAAGTGTGAATATGTCTTCCGGCGAGTTCTGATCCATGGTAGGATTTGCAGATGAGCGAATGACAATAACGGCATAGGTGGAATAACCTATCATTAGCATTAGCATGCAAAGCAAAGCTGTGTTCTTTAAACGTGCAGTAACAAGTGTCTTACCCTCTTTCTTTATTCTTAGAACCAGCCACAGAAGAGCCAGAATTACAATTCCAATAAAAAACGCGGACCAACCATATCCATAGAATGGTATTCCAAGCATGCCTACAGATGCAGTGAACGCTATGTTCTGACGAGAGAGACTATTGTCGTTATAGGTTTCATAAATAGCCCATACGACTACAGATATCAGCAGGATGATATAGACTATCACGCCAGTGTTGAAAGGCATTCCCATTGTGTTTACAAAGAAAAGTTCAAACCATCCTCCAACAGTGATGATTCCTGGAACTACACCGTACAGTACGGCAGCTACAATGACGAAGGAGATTGCCAGTGCCATGAGGGAGCCCTTGAGGTTGGCATTAGGACATTTCTTGTAGTAATAAACAAGTACAATGGCTGGGATACATAGAAGGTTAAGCAGGTGGACACCAATACTCAGTCCCGTCATGAATGTGATTAGCACCAACCACCTGTCGCTATGAGGCTTGTCAGCATTGTCTTCCCATTTGAGAATCAGCCAGAATACAACAGCAGTGAATGCGGAGGAGTAGGCATAGACCTCACCCTCTACGGCTGAAAACCAGAATGTATCGCTGAAAGTATAAATCAATGCTCCTACGAGTCCAGAGCCTTCAATTGCTATAAGTTTAGATAAAGACAATTCTTCCCCCTTTCCTTGCAACAATTTCCTTGTCAGGTGGGTAATACTCCAGAAGAGGAACAAGATGCATGATGCGCTCAACAGAGCACTCATTATGTTTACCATCAATGCGACCTGAGATGGATCGCTTGCCAACTGAGAGAACAGGTTGGCTGTAAGCATGAAGAAAGGAGCTCCGGGCGGGTGTCCTATTTCAAGTTTGTATCCTGTGACAATAAACTCGGGACAATCCCAGAAACTGGCTGTCGGCTCAACGGTAGAGCAATAGACGAATGCTGCAATTGCAAATGCTATCCATCCAACTATGTTATCTACCAATCTAAACTGTTTCATCATTTATATAGTTAATTGACTTTTTGTATAATCAAAATATGGCTGCAAAGTTAATAAAAGATTATAACATACATTGTGCTCATGATGTTATTTTTTCTTTAAATACTCACTCCTCAATGTCTTTTATTGAGCGACCTATATTATAGACAACATTGCATGTTGTCTCCAAAGGGGCATATTTATAATATTTGAAATTTCTATTTACATTCTTTTTAATTCTATTGTCTCTTTCCTGTTGATTATCTTTATCTGAATCTATATTATTGGCTATATAGCTGTTCTTTTTAGCAATGGCATTAATGGCTATCGTTTCAGCCTCATTTCTTACTGCCCTGAGGTACGGAATCTCGTCTTTCTCAAATCCAAATAATCTTATAAGGATGCTTCCTTGTAGTTCTGCCATCTTTCTTATTCCCAACTGATCAAGCCAACGGTCAATCTTCACGAAATCCACCTTGTCACCTTTGTTCCTGAGATATTGCCCGAGATTAATGATACCCTCAAGATAAATATCGCTATTCAGCATGTCTGTCAGGTTGGATATTATAATCTCAAGCAGGTCAATAGATTCAACCGATGTGTCAATGTTGTGGAGCTCGTTGTTGATTAGTGATTTTAACTTGTGGTTTTTCATTTTGCTGGAAAACCTGATGTCGTTCTCCGTTAATGTCCTTTTCTGTTTGTGAGCTTCATCAATGTTACGCCGTAGGTCACAACATAGTTGTTCCGGAATGTTCATCCATTTGTCAGAATTCTTTGTCTCAATGCCTTTGAGTAATTCCACGGTCAACCCCTGATGGATGGCACTTCCAACAAGGCTTCTCCATTTGTATGGAGACATGGGCTCAATGCTTTCGGTGTCAGTGAATGCTCCTGCCCTTAACAATCTGAATAAGTTTCTTTCTACAATGTTCATTTTCAGAAATACTAACTGTAGTGTCTTGGATATCGGATTAAAATTGATAATATCGCAAAACCTCCAACTATGAAAGAATAATATATGTACGGTACAATGCTGACAGGATTGACCTTCGCCAGCCCTGCAGCCATCAACAACTGTGCACCGTATGGGATGATACCCTGTATGCAACACGAGAAAGTATCAAGAATACTAGCACACTTACGGTTGTCAAGACCATATTTGTCTCCTATCTTCTTTGCCAGCCCTCCTGTTGTAAGAATGGCAACTGTATTGTTTGCTGTACATAGGTTGACAATGCTTACGAGTGTGGCAATCGATAGTTCTGCGCCGCGTTTGCCATTAATGTGCGTGCCAATCTTCTCAATAATATAATCAATGCCGCCATTTGCCTTGACAATGGCAAGCAGACCACCTGCAAGCATCGTGATAATAATCAATTCACCCATATTGACTATACCTTCGCCCATACTTCCAAGCCATCCATATATATCGTAGCACCCGCATGCAATTCCTGTAATACCAGTAAGGATGAGTCCTGTTGTCAGTACTGCCATGACATTCATGCCTGCAATTGCTGCCACCAATACTACTATATATGGTATAACCTTGAACAAGTCTGCTGTCGGCACATCAGAGGGAGCTGACAATCCCAGTCCGATGAAAGTATATATAATAAGGACAACAAAGGCAGCTGGCATGACAATATAGGAGTTGACCCTGAACTTGTCACTCATCTTGCAGCCTTGTGTCCTTGTCGCCACGACTGTCGTGTCACTAATAAAAGACAGGTTGTCTCCGAAGAAAGCACCTCCCACGACAATGGCTGTTATGAATTGCGGACTTTGATCCACATATTCAGTCATACCTGCTGCTATAGGAGTGAGTGCCACTATAGTGCCGACACTCGTTCCTATAGACAGAGATATGAAACATGCAGCAAGAAACAATCCTGGCATGACCATTCCGGGAGGAAGTGCAGACAATGTCAAGTTGATGGTAGCATCAATGCATCCCGTTGTCTTTGCAGAGTTTGCAAAGGCACCAGCCAGAACAAATATCCATATCATCATCATCATGTTGCTTGTGCTTGCCCCCTCACTGAAAATGTCAATCCTGTTGGCAAAAGGAATTCCCTTTGATATGGCGATGCCATATATGCCAGATGCCATGAATGCTACAGTTATGGGTACTTTGTAAAAATCACCTATGATGATAGAGGTGACGAGATAAAGCAGTACAAAGACAATTAATGGTGATAATGCTATGATACCTTTCGTGTTGCTCATGAATTTATTTGTGTGTTGGTTTATTTTATAGCGTCACACCATTCTTGAAGATAGAAATCTCGCGATAACCATTCTCTTCGTTGCGTGTAAGTTCGCCACTTGCCACAGATATTACTTTTTCAATAAACTGACGAAGAAGCTCTTTCATATCCATGCCCTCTGCAAGTACACCAGCGTTGAAATCAATCCAGTTCGATTTCCTTGATGCGAGAAGACTGTTTGTGGATATTTTCATTGTCGGCACAAACGTACCGAATGGTGTGCCTCTTCCTGTGGTGAACAAAACAATCTGGCATCCGGCAGAGGCAAGAGCAGTCGATGCGACAAGGTCGTTGCCAGGAGCGGATAGCAGGTTAAGACCGTTGTTCTTAAGTCTGTCACCATATTCAAGAACACCACTGACAGGAGCCCTTCCGCATTTCTGTGTACATCCCAATGCTTTATCCTCAAGAGTTGAAATGCCACCTGCCTTATTGCCGGGTGAAGGATTCTCTCCAACTGGCTCTCCGTGGGAAAGGAAATAATCCTTGAAGTTATTTATTAGTGACACAGTATCGTTGAACAAATCCTTGTTCTCACACCTATTCATTAGTATTGTTTCTGCTCCAAACATTTCTGGAACCTCTGTAAGAATTGACGTTCCGCCCTGAGCTACTATGTAATCAGACAGTTCTCCTACTAAAGGATTGGCTGTGATTCCGCTGAAGCCGTCACTGCCACCACATTTTAAACCAATACGCAATTTGCTTAAGGGGACATCTGTTCTCTTGTCAGTAGAGGCAATCTTGTATATGTTGCGAAGGATTTTCATTCCTTCTTCAATTTCGTCACCTTCAACTTTTTGTGAAACCATCAGCTTTATTCTCTCATTGTCATAGTCGCCAAGGGTTTGCATAAAGTCATCCGGTTGGTTGTTCTCACATCCAAGTCCCAAAACCAACACGCCTCCAGCATTAGGATGCAATACGATGTCTCTTAGAATCTTGCGTGTGTTCTCATGGTCTCCACTTAGTTGTGAGCATCCAAAGTTGTGGTGCCATGCATGGATAGCATCAATACCAGCACACTTTGTCTCCTCCTTAAGCTTCTCTACAAGTTTCTCTGCTATTCCATTAACGCAACCTACTGTAGGTACGACCCATATCTCGTTTCTTATACCCACCTCGCCATTCTTTCTCTCATAACCTTTGAACGTCCTGTCTTCCTTTGCTATGTTTAGAGTCTCATTAACGGGATTATACTCATAAGAGAGAGTTCCAGCAAGATTTGTCTTGAGATTGTTCTCGTTGACCCATGTTCCAGCTTTCAGGTCTTCTGCTGCATGTCCGATAGGGTAACCATATTTAATAATATCTTCTCCTTTGGAAGTGTCTTTCAACAATACTTTGTGACCTGCAGGTGTGTCCTGCAAAAGCTCGACATTGAAATTGTCAATGCTGATAATTTCTCCTTTCGACATTGCTCGCAGGCATACTACTACGCTGTCTGCGGGATTGATTCTGATAAATTCTGTTTGTATCATTAGATTAATTTTTAAAGGGTTATTTTGATTCTAGCTTGTGAAACTTTAATGTTTTCTATGAATGCCTTTTATATGGATTCCCTATGGTAGAATGCAATGTTCTCTTTAGAAATCAGTTCAATAGGCATGTAATTCTTTTGTTCAATCTGTTTTTTTAGAATTTTGTGTTTTACGAGTGCGTCAACGCAATAAAATCCTTGCATGTAAGCATGCTGTGCAATAAGGAACGATATGGAACCTTTATTCATGCACTTCGCGTTTTTCTCTACGATATCATATCCCATAATTTGAACATCCTTCCTGTTGGTGCGGAGCAAGAAGTCACCCACTATATGTGCTTTGGAACTGAGTGTTATGCAATGCTTAATATCTGGATTGGCGAGAAAGAACTTCTCCATTAGTTCGTCATATCTGCTTCTATCTTCCTCAATAGGAATGTCTAACTCAACGATGTCAACTTCTGGATGATTTTCATTGAGATAGTTGCGCAGTCCTATTTCCCTGTTTGACTGTTGCCTTGATGAAACTCTTCCGTGCATTGTTTGCTTGAAAAGCATTATCCTTTTCTGTCCACGTGCAATGAGCATCAGCATTTTAGCCGCAAAGCAACCGCTATGGAATGAGTCTTGTCCAAAAAATGCCAAAGGTTCAAGTTCCTGGATATATGAGTCAAGGAGGATGAGAGGGATGTTTCGTTCTTTAAGCTTTTCGGCAAAGGGCATGCTTGTCTCCAATTCTGTTGGTACCATGATGACTCCATCTGGACAAGCCTCAAGGCATTGGGTACATTGCTCTTGGAAAGAATCATTGTTGAATCTTTGGTAATAAAGTGTCACTACTTTAACGTGGAAGTCGCGTCTGAAATCCACAGCCCTTCTTATACCGTGTTCAATCTCTTCCCAATATGTCTCATATTGGTTACTTGGAAGTAAGCAATAGAATGTGTATGCCTTGTTGTATGCAAGTGCGCTCGCATACATGTTAGGCTGGTAGTTCACCTCTTTCAAGGCTTTCTCTACCTTTGTCCTTGCCTGTTTCGAAACATTTGGTCTGTCGTGCAAAACTCTGTCAACAGTACCAACAGACACACCAGCCCTGATTGCGATATCTTTTATTCTAATTCTTTCTTTCATTGTGTTTCTTTTATCCAATTGCTCATGTTCCACCTGTAACTTGTCATTGACTGTTGGTGACAAGCATGAATCAAGGTCATGTAATAGGCACCATTTCTGCAAAATTACTAATAATTGTTGAATTGTGCGAAATCACAATGCTAAATTTTTACTCTGTCAAGTCTTTTTTTGGGGTTTTCTTTCGTAGAATGATTTTTTTTGTTACCTTTGTCCACTGATAGGAGGAAGGACTATGTTTTTTTCTGCAACTCCTTGAGGTTTGAATGCAAGATAGATACTCCTGTAGCGTAAACTTATATAACCTTAACGAATTTATTTATCTAAAACATAACAAACTAATTATTTTAAAGCAAAACAAAAATGGCAAAAGTTGTTACATTGGGTGAGATAATGCTTAGGCTTTCTTCACCAGGACAGAAAAGATTTGTTCAAAGCGAGTTTTTCGATGTTGTTTATGGAGGTGGCGAAGCTAACGTTGCAGTAAGTGTTGCCAATTATGGTCATGACGCTTACTTTGTTAGTAAAGTTCCTTCTCACGAGATTGGTCAGTGTGCTGTGAATGCCCTCCGTCGTTTTGGAGTGCATACAGACTTTGTGGCTCGTGGTGGCAATAGACTTGGCATTTATTTCCTTGAGACAGGTGCTTCAATGCGTCCTTCAAAGGTTGTGTATGATAGGGCAGGTAGTTCTATAGCAGAGGCAGACCCATCTGATTTCGATTTCGATGCTATAATGGAAGGTGCAGACTGGTTCCATTGGAGCGGAATAACTCCAGCAATTAGCGACAAGGCAGCCGAATTGACAAGGCTTGCTTGCGAGGCAGCAAAGCGTCATGGCGTTACAGTTTCTGTTGACCTTAACTTCCGTAAGAAGTTGTGGACATCGGAAAAAGCCCAAAGTATTATGAAACCTCTCATGAAGTATGTTGATGTTTGTATTGGCAATGAAGAGGATGCCCAGCTTTGTCTTGGCTTCAAGCCAGAGGCTGATGTAGAGGGTGGAAAGACGGATGCAGAGGGATATTATGGAATATTCCAGGGCATGATGAAGGAGTTTGGCTTCAAGTATGTCGTTTCCACTCTCCGCGAATCATTCTCTGCTACACACAATGGATGGAAAGCTCTTATATACGATGGCAAGGAATTCTATCAGAGCAAGCGTTATGATATCATGCCGATTATCGACCGTGTTGGAGGTGGTGACTCTTTCTCAGGCGGTCTTATCCATGGATTGTTAACATATCCAGACAACCAAGGCAAAGCTCTTGAATTCGCAGTTGCAGCATCCGCTCTTAAGCATACTATCCCTGGTGATTTCAATATGGTTTCAAAATCTGAAGTTGAGGCACTTGCAGGTGGTGATGCTTCTGGTCGCGTTCAGAGATAAATAATTAATTAGTTGACGAGCTGATAATTCAAGCAAGGATAATAGGACAAGAGTAAGTAATAACTTCTCAACTCGTCAACTTGTTTACTTGTCAACTAAAATAACATAATTTATGGCTAAATTTGATAAAATAGAAGTTCTTTCAAAAATTGGAAGTACGGGCATGGTTCCTGTTTTCTACAGCAAAGATGCTGAGACTGCCAAGAATGTAGTCAAAGCTTGTTATGATGGAGGAGTACGTGCTTTTGAGTTCACCAATCGTGGAGATTTCGCACACGAGGTCTTTGCAGAGGTTGTTAAGTTTGCAGCCAAGGAATGTCCGGAACTTGCACTCGGTGTAGGCTCTGTTGTTGATCCTGCCACAGCTGCTTTATATATTCAGTTGGGAGCTTGTTTCGTTGTTGGTCCGTTGTTCAATCCAGAGATAGCTAAGATATGCAACCGTCGTTTGGTTCCATATACTCCAGGTTGCGGTTCTGTGTCTGAGGTTGGTTTCGCACAGGAAGTGGGATGTGACTTGTGCAAGGTGTTCCCTGGCGATGTACTTGGTCCAAAATTGGTTAAAGGTCTCAAGGCCCCTATGCCTTGGTCAAAACTTATGGTTACAGGTGGCGTGTCTCCAGACGAGGAGAATCTTACATCATGGATAAAGGCAGGAGTCTATTGTGTAGGTATGGGTTCCAAACTTTTCCCGAAGGATGTTGTAGCAGCTGGTGACTGGAAAGCAATTTCCGATAAATGCGCAGAGGCTCTTGGTTACATTGCGAAGGCAAGAGGTTAAGTGCATCTCAATATGGCACTACGGAGGTAAGGCTTTTGTTTACAAGGTCTTACCTCCTTGTGCTTTATCTGTTGTTTTTCTTTGCCATTGCTTCTCTCGTTTCATGTAGTGACGATGATGTGGTAAATGTGGATAAATACAACGACCTCTCATACCATTATCATTATAAGAACCTTGATTCCACCTTTCACTATGCTAACCGTGCATACGAAGCGACAGCCGGAAAGGGTAGTGGTGCAGCAGAGGCATTGAACAATCTTGTTTTTGTGAATATCTCTAAGATGAACTATAATAAGGCATATTCACAAATAGATACCATAAAGAGTATTACGGATAACCAGATAGAGCTTTTGGTAGCTGATGTCCAGTTGATGCGTCTCTGTCAGCGCGAATCACATAACAAGGACTTCTATGATTGTTATGAATCTGCAAAAAGACGTATCTCAAGGATTAGGAAAGACTACAACATTCTAACCGAGAGGCAGAAAACGAGACTTTCCTATGCCGTTTCTGAATTTTCTCTTGTCTCTTCAACTTATTATTATTATATAGGTCTGATTTCCCAGTCAATAAAAGCATTGGACATAATTGAGGAAACAGACTATTTAACCCTTGACACGGCTCAGCAGCTTGCTTTCTTTTATCAGATTGGCTCCGGAGGCTTGCTTACAAAAGGCAGTCAGGAATCTGTATATCAGCAGGAGTTTGACTATCTTCTCAAATGCTATGCCATTGCACAAAAGCAGGGATACACATTCTGGGAAGCAAATTCTCTACAGGCAATTAGCGAGCATCTGATACTACCTTCTGTTAGAGATAGTCTTATTGAAAATAACTTGTCAGCCATTGCATACATTAATACTGACTATATGCCCGACACTTTACTTGCGGGAAATTTAGCAGAACGTTCGTTGGGCATTTTCCAAAAATATGGTGATGTCTATCAGATTGCAGGAGCGTATAGGACACTCTCACAATGTTACTGGCAGATTAATGATTATGAATCAGCTCTTTACTGCCTTAACAAAGCACTCGATTCAAACAAGGCAATAATGCAGGCACCAGACCTTATAGCATCCATACGCGAGCAGCTCAGTGTCGTGTATTCAGCACTAAACAACAAACAGGCAAGTGACTATAACAGGAATGTCTATCTTGACCTACAGGAAGAGACTCGTCAGGACAAGTTCCTTGAGGCTCGTGCCTCGCAACTTGACAGGACAGCCAACGTGCTCAATTGGATGATTGCCGCTATTGCGACAATGACAATACTTGTGATTATATTGCTCCTTATTTTCGACCGGTTGAGAAAAAAGAACTATCGTAAGGATGCTATATCTCCACTCTTAGACCCTTTGAAAAGATGGGAAAACAAATTCCTGTCTAAAGTATCTGAACTTGAAGAAGAAAAAAGCGAGCTTGAAGATGAGTATAATGGCATACAAGCCAGTGTCGTAAGTCAGAAACGGTATCATGAGGAGCAACGCGCAAAGATGTCGCTTGTTAATTATATAAGTACATTCATTGACAGGATTCTTAATGAGACAGTCCGTATAGAGAAGGACCGTGCTACGGCAGAAAGACGCCTCGAGCGTTATGAATACATGAAAGAGCTTGTTGACAAGATAAATGAATGCAACGATGTGTTGACGGCATGGATAAAGTTGAGACATGGTAAAGTGAGCCTTCACATTGAGAGCTTCCCTTTGCAAGAATTGTTTGATATTGTTAACAGGAACATGATGTCATTCAAATTGAAAGGGGTTGAGCTTGTTGTGCATCCCACGGATGTTATAGTCAAGGCAGACAAGGCTCTTACTCTGTTTATGCTCAATACTATTTCAGACAATGCCCGTAAATTTACGGGTAAGGATGGACGCGTGGAGGTTGATGCACGTGAGACAGACTCCTTTGTGGAAATATCTGTGACAGACAACGGTGTTGGTATGGAAAGTGACAAACTGTCAACTTTGTTTGACCACAAGCCTATCCTTAATGCATCTGAAGATATTGCAGACGTCGCTTCCTCTAAATCACATGGCTTTGGGCTTCTTAACTGTCTTGGAATAATAAACAAATATAAGAAAATCAGTAAGATATTCAACGTCTGCATGATTTCTGCAGAAAGTGAGAAGGGAAAAGGTACTCGCTTATTCTTCAGGCTTCCTAAAGGTGGTATGCGTAAACTTGTTACGATATTGCTTTTTCTTTCGCCTTCTTTCCTATATGCAAGTAAGATAGAGGAATTTGCAGATTCGGTATATGCCTGCAATGTTGAAGGAAGATACGAAGAGGCTCTTCATTATGCAGATAGTTGCCTTGCTTATTTGAACAAGTTTTATCTGAAGACACATGATGACAAAAAAAGTCTCTTGAGAATGTATGGAGATGTGACAGCCGTGCCACCTGAGATAAAATGGTTGCACGAAGGTGTAAAGGTAAACTATAATGTCGTTCTTTCTGTTCGTAACGAAACGGCTGTGGCGGCGCTTGCTCTTCATGAATGGCAACTATATAGATATAATAATAAGGTATATACCCAGCTATTCAGAGAGGTGACCGCAGATACAAGCATCGGTGAGTATTGTCGGGTCATGAGCAAGTCTGAGACCAACAAATACATTACGATGGCAATCCTTGCATTGCTCTTCCTGTCAATAGTGCCAGCATATTATTTCCTTTATTACCGTCATCACATATTCTACAGATTCTGCCTTGAGAAGGTGAAACTTATAAATGGAATTCTTGACAGCGATGTTCCCCTCTCGGACAAACTAAGGGAAGTGGAGAAAATTCCTTCTGATGACTTCCCTGATGAATTACGTGAGGTTGTAAGCAAAATCATGTCAGAACTAAGGCTTTCAGCCTCAACGCTTGAGGATGCACAGACTGCAATAGATTTGATGAAGGACGAGTGCAATAGAGCTCGTTATGAACACGAACGCTTGTATGTAAGCAATAGCGTCTTGGATAACTGTCTCTCAACCATAAAACATGAGACAATGTATTATCCATCTCGAGTCAGACAGCTTATAGACAATATGGAAGTTGACAACACGGCTGTTGTAGAGGTTGTTTCATATTATAAGGAATTGTATCATATATTGTCGCAGCAGGCAATGAGACAACTGGACACGATCAAACCGACATGCCACAAGGTGAAGATTCCTGTGAAGGGGGCTGATACAATGGAAAAAGTTCTTGCAGACGAGGAGATGTTGTGCTATTTGTTCGAACTGTTTAAACGAAGAAATGACAATAAGGAGGCTATGGTTATTTCGTCATCAGTCAGCGGTAGGTATGTATGCGTTGAAATAGAAATGAGCAATATTAAAGTTACAGAATCACAAGCATCTTCTCTTTTTACCACTATAGCGGATAATATACCTTTCCTTATCTGTCGTCAGATAGTCAGAGATATAGGTGAGTGCACAGGAATGAGAGGTTGTGGCATTTCCGCTTCGTCAACAGATGATGGAAGCCTGTCGATGGTAATCACATTGCCGTATAAAAAGAATGATATAACGTGAAAAAGAAATAATGAATGTAATATGGAAAAATTCAAAGTTATTATAGTTGAGGATGTACCTCTGGAATTGAAAGGAACGGAAGGAATTTTCAAAAATGATATTCCGGAAGCAGAGATAATAGGCACGGCAGAGAATGAGATAGCTTATTGGAAACTCATTAGACATCAGAAACCAGACCTTGTCCTTCTAGATTTAGGACTTGGAGGCTCCACTACTGTTGGCGTAGAGATTTGTCGCCAGACGAAGGATGCTTATCCTTCCATTAAAGTACTCATATTTACAGGTGAGATACTTAACGAAAAGCTATGGGTTGATGTCTTGGATGCTGGAGCTGACGGCATTTGTCTTAAGAGTGGAGAACTCCTAACTCGTGGAGATGTCGCAAGTGTCATGTCTGGAAAGCGTCTTGTATTCAATCAGCCTATTCTTGAACGTATAGTCAACAGATTCAAGCAGAGTGTAGGCTCGCAGTTGATGCATCAGGAAGCGATGGTTGAATATGAGATAGACGAATATGACGAGCGATTCCTGCGTCATCTTGCTCTTGGATATACAAAGGAGCAGATTACCAATCTTCGAGGTATGCCATTCGGTGTCAAGAGTCTTGAGAAACGCCAAAACGAGTTGTCTCAGAAACTGTTTCCAAATGGCAATGGCGGAATGAATATAAATGCAACGCGTCTTGTCGTAAGAGCACTTGAGCTAAGGATTATAGATATAGACAATCTCGAACCCGATGAAGACTAACAGGATTCTGACTTATTCGTTTGTGTCGCTAATATGCCTTGAGTTGTTTGTCATAATTCTTTCATGGATGATAAGCACTCTTCGACCAGACCTTTCTGTCAATTCCCTTATGGGAAGCGATGGAGTGAGATGGTTGTTTGCCACTTCTGTGTCCAATGTTATTTCAGAGCCTCTGGCATGGCTGTTATTGTTGTCTGTTGGTCTTGGTCTATTGGTTAAAAGCGGCCTGCTATCTTTTGGGAAGAATAGAGATGATGTTAGGAAACCCTTCCTCTTCCAGCACAAACTGGCTCTGCGAATAGTTTTTGGAGAGATGGTTATAGTTATGGTGATGATGTTTCTCCTTACATGCTTGCCACATGCTGTTCTTGCCAATGTCAATGGAGATCTCTTTCCTGGTCCATTCTCAAAATCGATAGTTTCAACACTCACGGCAACGGTTGCAGTATGTTCTATTTCCTATGGCGTTATTTGTGGAACCTTTGGTAATATCACTTCCATATTCAATGCTATAGTCTGGGGCATACGTTGTGTTGCACCTTTGATTCCTGTCCTTATGATGTTTCTCGAGGTGTATGAGACTGTAAAATATGCATTCAACCTATAACCCCAAATCGGTTATTAGATTTGAGAAAAAAATTGGAATACAAATCCTAAAGAAAGGCATTGTTTTCTTATTGCTGCCTTAGTGGGATTTGTATTCCAGTTTGCTGTTATTCTAAATTCGCCTTATCCGAACAAGTGGGATATGCCTACAAGATATAGTATTCCATAACCAATCACCATGCAGAGTACACCTATGATAAGTCCTATTTTCAGCATGTCGTTCTGTTTTACAAGTCCTGTCGAGTATGCAATGGCATTGGGAGGTGTGGAAATAGGAAGGCACATGGCACTTGATGCAGACAAAGCAATACCAATGATGATAGTGCTGGTACCACCTATAGAGCCAAGCAAGTCTCCCATTCCAGTACATACGACTGCAAGTATCGGCACGAGAAGTGCGGCTGTGGCTGTGTTTGATATGAAGTTTGAAAGAACATAGCAGATAAGACCTGAAGCTATCAAAATCATCAGCGGACTCCATTTTGCGAATGGTATAGAGTCAATAGCCGCAGCGGCAAGTCCTGAAGAGTTAAGTCCAAGTCCGAGTGCGAATCCTCCTGCCACCATCCAGATAACGCTCCAGTCAATAGACTGAAGGTCTTTTGCTGTTATGACACCAGTGATTGCGAATACTCCCATTGGTATGAGTGCCACTGTGTTGGCGTCAACACCTGTGACACGGTCAAGAAGCCACATGAGTATTGTTACGATGAATGTTATGGAAACGACCCACATTCTCCATCCTTTATGTACATTTCCTGTAATGTCAAGTTCTATGGTCTTTTTGGAGAATGGGAAGAGTTTCTTGATGATAAACCATGATATGAAAAGCATCAGGATGACAAATGGGAACATGACCATCATCCATTGTCCAAAACCAATGCTCATGTGAAGCGTGTCGTTGAGAGCCTGAACGGCGATGGCATTGGGAGGAGTACCGATAGGTGTTGCTATTCCACCGATATTTGCTGCCACAGGAATGCACAGAGTAAGTGCAATCCTTCCTTTTCCGCTTGCTGGAAGAGCGGCGAACACTGGCGTGAGGAATGTAAGCATCATGGCAGCCGTGGCGGTGTTGGATACAAACATAGAGAATACTCCAGTAATAAGGAGGAAGCCCAGCAGAACATTCTCGCTCTTGTTTCCGAAAGGTTTTATAAGGCTTCTTGCCAGCAATACGTCAAGTCCTGATTTTGTTGCAGCAATGGCAAGGATAAAGCCTCCGAGGAAAAGCATGATTACAGGATTGGCGAAAGTAGCCATAATTTCAGTCGAGCTCAGCTCAGAACCAAAATCTGCACCTTCTATCAAGTCCTTGTTGCTGTATGCGTTGTCTTTGCATATCCATGTCTGGTTGTCTGCTGCAAGCGAGCGCAGGTCATCATCACTCATGTCTTCAAAATCCCATTTCCTGTCACTCTTGGAGTCTTTCCCACTACTTTCCAGCAGTTCTATTGATTTCAGGTGGAGTGCTCCTCCTTTTGTAGTGAAGTAAACAGGGCCGTCTTTTGTGACACTTGCCATTAATGTTTTGCTGTCGTCAGTTGTCTTGCCGCCTTTAACGACGGTGTTCTTTGAGCCAGCCAAATAGCCTTTCTCTCCTTCCTTTGCGAGATATGTCACCAGCACTGTTTCACCCTTTTTCATCTCTGGCAGTTTCATGATGATATTCTTGCCGTTCAGTATTAGAGTCTTCTCGTTCCTGTCGAACACTATTTTGTCAGAGTCGTAGATGCCGCTTGTGAACTTAATGTCCTTTGTAACTTGCAGTTCCTTGTCGTTTGCTTGCAGTTTTGCACAAGTTTCCTTAAAGCACGACAGACTGTTGTTTGACACCGTAAAGCACATTATTGTGATGATGGCAAGCGATGTCGCCCATGATGGTATGGCTTCCGTAAGCCATGACAGGGTGGCAAATACAAAAATTGCAATTACACGCTGTTGGATGATTGTAAGTCCCTCTATTCCGAATGAGTCAAGAGGAAGACACCATATTACTGCTGTCACTAACAAAATCACAGCTAACTCAAGCATTTTCTTTTTTGAGTAGCTGTTGTCTAAGAGACTTGTCTTTTCTGTATCCATTATGTTATGTAGGTTTGATAATTAGTTCACATTAAAAACAGCGGCAAAGTTACTAATTATATTTGAAATATGCCTTTTCTGACGTATATTTTTTCAATATTATGATTCAATCTCCTCGTCTTTTCATGAGTTGTAAAAAAAACATTGTTTTTTATTTTGTCCTTATTCAGTCTTGCATTAACTTTGTATCATGATTCGGAAAGTATGTGCTTTTATGTTGTTTCTCTTCCTTATTCTGTCATGTGCCAATGAGAATAATGTTATTGGAAGAGGTGACGGCTTCAAATATGCAAGGAATATATCCATTGATATGGTGGGGAATTTCCGTGTTGCAACGCTTGTCAGCCCGTGGGATTCATCAAAAGTCCTGCACCGTTATGTCCTTGTTGAAAGGAAAGACTCTGCTATTTCATCTGATTTGCCAGATGGTACGGCTTTATACATTCCGTTTGACAGAGCCGTCGTTTTCTCGTCTCCTCACGTATCTCTTGCCTTCAGTCTTGGAGCAGGAAACAGGATTGCGGGTATAGCTGACAAGGAATACATCGTGTCGCCTGTTGTCAAAACAGGAATCGATAGGTTAAAAGTAATGGATTGTGGGGCGTCATTGTCACCAGATGTTGAAAAGATAATCAGTTTGACGCCAGATGCCATTTTCGTTACACCATACGAGAATAGTGGAGGTTATGGAATAATAGAGGAAGCAGGAGCTCCAATTGTAGAATGTGCCGATTATATGGAGACATCGGCATTGGGACGGGCGGAATGGATGCGCTTTTATGGAATACTTTTCGGTAAAGAGCGTGAGGCAGACTCTCTGTTCAGCAATGTAGAAAGTGAATACCAGAGATTGAGTGAACAGGCTCGGGCTGCCTCATCACATCCGTCTGTCATAACAGAGCGTGTGATGGGTGGTACTTGGTATGTGCCAGGTGGAAATAGCAGTATGGCACATGCCATAATAGATGCAGGAGGTTCTTATCCGTTCTCATCAGATACTCATGGAGGTAGTCTTCCTAAGTCAGTTGAGGAAGTCTTGGACAAAGCTGGCGAGTCTGATGTGTGGTTGTTCAATGTTATGGATGATGACATCTCTTATGAAAGTATTGGTAATGAGAACGATGCATACAGGATGATGAGAGCATGGCGTGAAAGAAACATATGGACTGTCAATACATTGTCTGTGCCGTATTTTGACGATATATCTTTCAGACCAGATTTGCTTCTTCGCGACCTTGTGGCGATTGTCCATCCAGAGCTTGGAAATGGCAAGACAATCTATTATAGGAAAGTGACGAAGTGACATTCTGGTTGCAACGTCTTTGTTAAAGATGAAACATGATGAATAGTTTTAAGTTCTTGATATTGACTTTATTGCTTTTAGTACTGTTTGCTGTCAGCTTGATGCTTGGGGCTGTCCGTATTCCCATTTCAGATGTATTGGGAATATTGTCAGGAACCTCCGATACCAATCCAGTATGGCATTATATAGTAACTTCTGTCAGGCTTCCACAGGCATTGACAGCCATGTTTGCAGGAGCGGCATTGTCATCAAGTGGATTGCTGTTGCAGACAGCTTTCCGTAATCCTCTTGCAGGTCCCTCTGTTTTCGGCATTAATGGAGGTGCGGGCATGGGTGTTGCCATAGTAATGCTCGTTATGGGAGGCAGTGTGTCTATTGGAAGCATGTCACTTGGAGGATTTATTGCTGTCTTGATGGCTTCTTTCATGGGAGCCATGTGTGTTACTATAATAATATTCATGCTCTCTAATTTCCTTAGGGGCAATGTAACATTGCTAATAGCTGGAATGATGATAGGTTATCTCACCTCGGCTGTAACGACAATTACCAGTTCCTTTGCAGTGGCTGAAGGTGTCAAGTCGTATATTGTTTGGGGCATGGGAAGCTTCATTGGCGTGTCAATGCAACGTATGCCTTTATTTGTTATACTCGTATCATTAGGACTTACAGCTTCTGTCTTCATGGTGAAACCGCTCAATGCGCTTCTCCTGGGAGAATATTATGCAGAGAATCTTGGATTCAATACGAAACGATTACGTAATTCCATATTGGTGATAACCGGAGTGTTGACATCTGTAGTAACTGCCTTCTGTGGTCCTGTCTCATTCATTGGACTGGCTGTACCACATATCTCACGTCTTTTTATAAAGACAGACAACCATCGTGTGCTTCTTCCGTTCACAATCCTTTTTGGTGCCGTCATTGCTTTGGTGTGCAATGTGATATGCTCTGTCCCCGTGGCAGGTGGAATGCTACCCCTTAATTCTGTTACACCATTAATCGGAGCTCCGGTAATTATCTATATCACGATAAAAGGTATGAGGGAGTAAAGAAGGAAACGAGTAAAGTGATGCTTGGCCATATCTACTTGTAAGTTGCGATGTCCAAATAGAAGTGTAATACTTACCGGTGAGACTTAAGCTCTAACACTAACGTTAAAATAACAGATGGAACTGTTATGTCAAACAAGAGGTGATTAAAAAATGAGTTAATTTTTACTTACAGATGCATACAATCTCGATAAAATATAGTATTTTTGCATCCTATTGTAAGCAAATATAGAACTTGCTAATCGGAAGATAACAATCATAGGGTAAAATAATAGATATTAATTTATATGGAGAATATAATCGTTTCATCCAAGCTTGATGGGCAGAACAGGAAGTGTCATTATTCCATGGTGGGAAAAGGTAGGATGTATTTCTTGTTTTTATCATTCGTTTTGTTGTTTGTATCTTTCTCCCTGGCTGCAAGTGCACAGTCGGTAGATGACAGTCAGAGTCGATTGTCTGTTCTGCAAGCTGAAGCCGAAGCCAAGGCAAAAGCGGCACAAGAAGCGGCAAAGGCAGCGCAGGAGGCAGCCAAGGCAGCACAAGAAGCTGCTGAAGCCGCAGCTGCAGAGGCACGTAAAGCAGCTGAGAAGATGAGGGCAGAAGCAGAAGAGACACGTAAAGCAGCTGAGAAGGTTAGTGTGGAGGCAACTGAAAATGCAAGAGAAGCTGAAGCCAATACCAAAGATGTAATTGAGAATATACAATCCAAAGAGGACTCTGGCGTTACCGATAAGACAAGAGAAGAAGATGTCACTAATAATTGGAAAGCACCGGAGGAGTCGGAAATAGCTATTGTCAAAGAAGAAACCAGAAAGGAAGATGACACACAGCTCAATGACAAATATCTTGCCATGGATGCCGTTCCTGTTGTTGATGGAGATGTTTGCTGGAAACTCAGTCTTGATGTTCCAGGCAAGAGTTCATCCCAGATTTACAAGGAGATGCTGTCATTCTATAACACATTGACAAGAGGAAAGGATATGCTGGAACGCAGCAAGATAGCTTTGGTAAACGAGAATGAGCACAAGATAGCGGTCGTTATGCAGGAATGGCTGGTGTTTTCCCATACGTTCATATCGTTGGACAGGGCAGAACTGAATTATGTATTACAGACGGTATGCACGGACGAACATCTTGAGGTCATTATGCAGCGTGTTAATTACACATATACCCAAGGCAACAAAACGGAAAGGTACAAGGCTGAGGAATGGATTACTGACGATGTGGCTGTCAACAAGAAACATACTCGGTTATATCCAATATGTGGTAAATTCAGGAAAAAGACTATTGACAGGAAAGATGAACTTTTCAAGGATATCAAAGCTTATATCCTATAATTGTCTGACATCCTCTACTTCCTAATGTGAGGGTGGAGAATGACTGACGGTTTTTAAAAAAAAGAAATGAATCATGACAGATAACGAAATAACGAAAACAGAGTTTCCAGAACGCCATAGACGAAATGAGCAGGAACGAGACATTACTACTTTGATGCGTCAGTGGCTGAACATAATATTCATGATAGGGGCCATAGTAGGCATGTGTGTATATTTCTTTGCTGAAGAAAGGGTGGGTACATACATCATCCTTGGCTCGATGGTATTCAAGATTGTGGAATGTGCCTTACGCTTTATGCACAGATGAGAAAAGTTTTATTGCCAATAATGATTGCCGTCACATTTTTTCAGACGGCTTATGCTCAGGACTACAACCAGTTGACAGATGACGGAATATATACTCCGTCTGGTTTTGACCGCCCAAACAAAGGACGTTCTGACAGTATTCAGAGTCAGCATAAGGAGATTCCAAAGGGACTAAAGGTATGGACCGTCGATAAGCGTTTCGGAGATATCAGAAGTACTACTCCAGACACTCTATCCCACATGTTCATGAATACAATTTTCACGACGGGTTTGCATGGCGAGTATAATACGTTGGGGAATGTTGGCTCTCCGCGAATAAATCGAATCTTCATAGACAGAAGCGATTTCGGTGATTTTATATTCAGCAATCCATACGACTTCTTCGGTTTTAAGCCAGAGGAATTCCATTTTACAAACACCTTGTCTCCAATAACCAATTTGTCATATAACTCAGCTGGTGACAGGACAAATGGTGAGGACCATTTCAAAGCACTGTTTGCCGTCAATGCCGGCAAGAGACTTGGTGTGGGATTTAAGTTCGACTATATATATGGTCGTGGATATTACAGCAACCAGAGCACATCTCATTTTAACTACTCTCTTTACGGTTCGTATCTCGGAGACAGATATCAGGCTCATTTCCTTGCTGGACTCAATTATCAGAAAGTCGCTGAAAATGGTGGTATAACCAATGATGAGTATATCACAGCGCCAGAGAGCTTCAACGAGTCGTTCACAGAGGAGGAGATACCTACCGTTCTCAGTAGAAACTGGAATAGAAACGACAGCAAGTCTGTATTCTTCAACCATCGTTACAGTTTCGGATTCATGAGGAAAGTGCCGATGACTCCAGAAGAGATAGAGGCAAGGAAATTTGCCATCAAGGCAAAGAAAGAGCAAGAAGCAAGGGAGGCTAAGGAGCGTGCAAGACGTCTTGCTGAAAAGAACAATGAGGATTTTGACGAAGAAGAATATGACAAGCAGATGCGTTCAGCCGGCAGACCAGACGATGCTGTTGTCCAAGGCGACTCTCCGTTAGTAGGAGTGACTGCAGATGAAGGCAGGATTGTCGTGAATGGAAAAGCTGAGGCTGACAGCCTTATCGCAATATCAGAAAGTGCCAATAATGATACTACTTGGCTAAAGGACGAGTATGTACCAGTGACGAGTATAATACATACACTTAATTTTGAGAATCTGCGGCGAATATATCAGGCCTACGATACACCTGATGGTTTTTATCTGAATGATTTTGGAGAAGTAGGTAAATTTCTTGGTGACTCAATATTCGATAAGACCAGACACTGGCATTTGAAGAATACAGTTGGCATTGCCCTTCTTGAAGGATTCAACAAATGGGCTAAAGCAGGAGTTAAAATATATGGAACAAACAGCCTGCGCCATTTCACTCTGCCAAATACAGAAAGAGGATATAATGGCTATACGGAAAACTCGTACTACGTTGGTGGACAACTCACAAAGGCACAGGGAAGGACTCTGCACTATGTGGCTACAGGAGAAATTGGTGTAGCTGGAGATGAAGCCGGTGATATAAACGTATCTGCCAATGCAGACCTGAACTTTCCATTGTTCGGAGATAGTGTGCGCCTTGAGGCTAATGGAATGTTCCATAAATATAAACCATTTTTTTATTATGAGAAATTCCAAAGCAAGCATTTCGCATGGCAGAATGACAACCTTGATGACATAGTGCATTCACGTGTAGAGGGAGTGCTGAATTTCGGATTGACAAGAACATCCCTTAGGCTTGCTGTTGACCAGATTAGCAATTACACATATCTGGCACAGACATACAATTTAGTGCAGTCGGGAAATGACATGATACCTGTTTCCACTGATGTAAGTGTAAGACAGGCAAGCAGTCTCAATATTTTGACTGTACAACTGAAGCAGGATTTCACATTCGGAAAGATTAATTGGGAGAACGAGATAACCTATCAGCATTCAAGTGACGAGGATGCTGTCGCCGTTCCAGACATCAATATATATTCTAATCTATATCTCAGGTTTAAGATAGCCAAGGTCCTGAAGTGTGACTTTGGTGCTGACCTGCGGTATTTTACTAAGTATTTCGCACCGGAGTATTGTCCGGGTGTTGGTCAGTTTGTTGTACAGGAGAATAAGGACGTAAGGGTGAAAACAGGTAACTATCCTATAGTAAACCTCTATGCCAACTTCCATCTTAAACATACGAGGTTCTTTGTCATGATGAGCCATGTTAATTACTCTGAAGGAGGAGAAGCTTTCCTTACTCCACACTATCCAATCAACCAAAGAATATTCCGTTTTGGACTAAGCTGGAATTTCTTCAATTGAAACGACAGTCTGAATAAACATCATTTGGCATATAAAAGCGTCTAAGAAAACATCATTTGGCGGTATGATTAGCCAATTCAGATAATGCCTATTCATGATGGTAAGGCTCACCCTTAATGATAGTGCAGGCTCTGTATAGTTGTTCTGTTATTATGAGCCTTATCATCTGGTGGGAGAACGTGAGTTTTGACAGTGACAATTTTTCGTTCCCTCGCGCATAAACCTCAGGAGAAAAACCGTATGGTCCTCCTATGAGGAGGACAAGCTTCCTTGATGTGCTCTTTTTCTTCTCAAGCCATGATGCAAGTTCTATACTTCTGAATTCCTTCCCATGCTCATCAAGTAAGACAAGAGTGTCAGACGGTTGTATTGCTTTCAGAATCAACTGTCCCTCTTTTTCCTTCTGCTGTTCCTCCGTAAGGCTCTTAGTGTTCTTTAACTCTGGTATTACAGTAATGGAAAAATGCATGTAATGGCTTATCCTTCCTGTATAATCCTCTATTGCTTTAGATAATAACTTGTCTGTTGTTTTCCCGACAACGATAAGTTCCACTTTCATTATTGCAATTCCTTATTATATATGGTGTTAATGGATATATATTGCCTTCCTGTGAAATGCCATGTACCTACTTACATTACCTCAGAGTCGTGTTTGGCTGTGCGCTGTGACTCGTTTGTCTTTTTCTCCTTAGATGATGCGGCAGGAGATGTCTCACTTGATTTGTTATTTGGAGCATTGTCTGCATCAGGCTTTTCAGATGTTATGTTTTCATCAAGCTCGCTATTGTCCTCTTTGTCTTCTTCTCCCTCCTCGCGATATATTATATGTATGGTGTCGTTCTCAACAGGTTTTGAATAGTATCCTACACAATTGTACATAGATGGCTCAATGTCGCTGTTTTCAGATAGTGACCATTTAGCATGGTAGCTGTTGAAACGGCTGTCATGGAAAACAGACTTAATGAACAGACCGCATAGAGGGAGGGCTGTGCGAGAGCCTTGTCCCAGCGAGCCTGTCCTGAAGTGGATACATCTGTATTCGCCTCCTACCCATGCTCCTACGACAAGTTTAGGACTCACCCCAATAAACCAAGCATCAGAATGGTTATTGCTCGTTCCCGTCTTACCACCCCAATCGGTATCAGGCGTAATATAAGCTCTAAGACCTTGAGATGTTCCTCCAGGTTCATTGAGTCCACCTTTCAGCAGTTCTTGAACAAGGAATGCAGTCCGGTCTGACAAAACCTTATGGTCTGAATCTGGTCCACGGAAAATGACATTTCCTTTCGCATCCTCAATTCTCGTAACAAGGACAGGTTCTCTATGCTTACCATCATTTGCCACGGTACAATAAGCGTTCACTAATTCCAGAAGATTAACGTCACTTGACCCTAGGGCAAGTGATGGTGCATCATCAAGAGGACTTTGAATACCCATGTCTTTAGCTGTCTTGGCAATGTTCTCTATTACCATCTCCTGTCCCAGCCGAACAGCTATGGAATTGATACTCTTAGCGAATGCACTTTTCAGGGATATGCTGTCACCAGAGAATCTTCCATTGGCATTAGTTGGTGCCCATGTAGATATTTCCCCAGTCTTCTTGTCTTTAACCTGCATGGAGATGTATTCGTCTCTGCGTTTATCGCATGGTGTCAGTCCCTGATTGATAGCTTCTGTATAGACAAATAGTTTGAATGTTGAACCAGGTTGTCTTTGCGCTCTTACCTTGTCGTATTTCCAAGTGTCAAAGTCAATGTCGCCAACCCATGCTTTTATCTCACCGCTATTCGGTTCCATAGCCACCATGGAACAATGCATGAACTTAACCATATACCGTATGGAGTCCATTGTTGACATCTCTCTTTCTATGCTTCCTTTGCCATAATCGAATAGCTTTACCTTATGCGGCTTGTTGAGCCAGTAGTCAACACTGTCGGGATTGTTTGGATATTTTGCCTGTAGTGATTTGTAGAGAGGCAATGATTTAGCAATCTTCTCGATGAATCCCGGTACAAGATTACCATTTTCATCACGCCAAGGCTCTTGGCTTCCCCAGTGGTTATTGAAATTTCTCTGTATCTGCCGCATTTGTTTTAATGCTGCCTGTTCGGCATAATGCTGCATCCTTGTGTCTATTGTGGTATAAATCTTAAGTCCACTGCTGTAGAGATCATAGTTGTTCTCTTCAAGCCATGGTTTTAGATATTTTGCCACAGCCTCACGGAAATACTGAGCTTGACCTTCATAGGAATCCTCGTTATGAATGTTTAGCTTTATAGGTTGACCAGCGATGGTTTCGTATTCATCTTTTGAGAGGTCACCATGACTAACCATATTGCTGAGGACGACATTGCGACGTTTCTCAGATTTGTCGGGATGCAGAATAGGATTGTATGTCGTAGTTGCCTTGAGCATTCCTACTAACACAGCAATCTGTTCTGTAGTCAGTTCTGCAGGACTTGTATTGAAATATGACTTGGCAGCTGTTTTTATGCCAAATGAATTGTTGCCGAAATCAACGGTGTTGGCATACATTGTCAGTATTTCGTTCTTGTCAAACAGCAGCTCAAGTTTTGTGGCAATTATCCATTCCTTGCTCTTCATGATAAGAATCCTGATGCCGGGAATCTTTCCAAGTAATCCGGTTGAGTATTCTGTACGAACACGGAATAGATTCTTTGCCAACTGTTGGGTTATTGTTGAGGCTCCGCGTGCATCATTGTGAGTGACGGCATCCTTCATGGCTCCAATGATACCCATGGGGTCTATGCCGTAGTGGCTATAGAAACGCTCATCTTCTGTATCTATGAGTGCTTTCCAAAAGTCAGGATTGACATCCTCATATTTTACCGGTGTCCTGTTCTCCTTGAAATATCTTCCTATCAATACTCCGTCTGAGCTATATACCTCTGATGCTGCATAAGTAGGTGGCGTGGCAATGTCCAAGAATCCCGGTGATTTTCCAAATAGCCATAGGAAGTTAATGTCAACCATTCCAAGGAATAGAAATATTGCAACTAAAAAGGATGTTATTCCTATGATGGTTCTGGTGTACCATTTCTTGTCTTTATATAAATTCAAATACCAGATGGTAAGACTCTTGACTTTTCTAAATAATGAATATGTGCTATTCATTATTGATGTTATGATACTCATGAATACTTTCCTTTAAAACTTTAAATGCTATTACCCTTAATAATGTATGTGGCATGGATGTTATGTATGTGCAAAGGTACTTATTTCACGTCTAATAAAGATTGTTTGCTTATGTATTTTAAGATTTCTTCAATATTGTGAGGACTAAACCACCGCATATCATTGTCCTTCTTGTACCATGTAATCTGTTTGCGGGCATATTTGCGGGTATTGTTCTGAATCCTTGTAATGGTATCCTCAAGAGTGGACAGTCCGTCAAGATATTCAAATGTTTCTTTGAAACCAACAGTATTGAGTGAATTGAGATGTCTCTTTGGATAAACAGCAAGAGCTTCATTTATTAACCCTTGCTCAAACATTTGGAAGACTCGTTTGTTAATCTTTTCGTATAGAGTTTCCCTTGGAATCTCAAGCCCTATTTTAATAATAGAGAAAGGGCGTGGCTTTTTCTTGTTTTTCCTGAATGATGTATATGTTTTTCCTGAAACGTGGCATATCTCTAAAGCATGCACAACACGGCGTGGGTTTTTCCTGTCAACAATTTCCCAGTATTCTGGATCCAGAATGCTCAACTCGTTTACTAAGCTGTCAAGTCCCTCCTCTTCTAGACGAATTTTCATCTTGTTGCGTGTGGCATCGTCAATAGTTGGTAAATAGTCAATGCCATTGCAAACGGCATCTATATACATCATGGAACCACCACTTAGAAGAGCTATATCAGATGTTTTATGTATCTCTCCGATAATCCTCATCGCCTCTTCCTCGTAAACAGAAGCACTGTAGTAGTCGTCTATGGAGTGCGTACCAACGAAATAATGTTTGGCTTTGCTTTGTTGTAGTGGAGTAGGGGCCGCTGTTCCAATTGGGATTTCTTTAAATATCTGTCTTGAGTCAGCATTAATGACGGGTATCTTGAAAAAGTCGGCAAGGTGGAGGCAAACCTCCGTCTTGCCGACTCCTGTCGGTCCTGTCAGAACTATGAGATATTTCTTCATTATCGTATGATGCCACGTTGGGAATTCTCAACGAAATCAATGATATAATCAATCTCTTTGCATTGTGGCAGATTCTTACGTATCTCATCAATACCTTCTTTCATGAGTCCTTTAGAATAAAGAAGGCGATATGCATTGTGGATATTGTCTATTGTTTCCTTGCTATACCCTCTACGTCTTAAACCAACTAAGTTTATGCCGCAATAATGTGAAGGCTCTTTTCCTACAATGACATAAGGAGGAATGTCCTGACTGAATCGGCATCCGCCCTGAATCATAACGTATCCGCCTATGTGACAGAACTGATGGCATAATACAGTAGCACTAATAATGGCAAAATCATCAACGATCACTTCGCCTCCGAATTTTGTGGAATTTCCAATAATGCATGAACTTCCAATAACACAGTCATGCGCAATATGCATGTTTTCCATCAGCAGATTGTTACTTCCAACAATGGTTGTGCCCTTGGAAGCAGTGCCTTTTGAAATGGTCACGTTCTCACGGATGGAATTGTTGTCTCCAATCTGGCAAGTCGTAAGTTCTCCTTTGTATTTAAGGTCCTGTGGCTTTGTTGAAATGCTTGCACCTGGGAAAAACTCATTGTTGTTGCCAATGCGGGCTCCGCTGTTGATAGTAACACTATTCTGAAGGATATTGTTGTCACCTATTACAGTATCCTTGTCAATGAAGCAAAATGGTCCAATCACATTGTTGTCTCCAAGTTTCGCTTCTGGATTAATATAAGCTAAAGGACTAATCTGATTCATAATATATATGATTATTACTTGTTTTTCACAATCTGGGCTGTGAATGTAGCCTCTGATACGACTCTGTCTCCAACGAACATGTAACCCTTCATGGAACTGATTCCATGACGCACGGGATGGAGCAGTTCAACTTTGAAAAGCAAAGTGTCTCCTGGTACTACTTTCTGACGGAATTTTACATTGTCTATATTCAGGAAATATGTTGACCATTTTTCCGGTTCTTCAACCTGATTGAGGACAAGAAGTCCACCACATTGTGCCATCGCCTCAACCTGAAGTACTCCAGGCATTACTGGTTCCTGTGGGAAATGTCCTTGAAAGAATGGCTCGTTGGCTGTAACATTTTTAATACCCACTATGCTTGTAGGTCCAATAGCTGTAATTTTGTCAACAAGTTGCATAGGATAACGATGTGGAAGCAATTCTCTTATTCTGTTGTTATCCATTATAGGCTCTTCATTAGGGTCATAGATGGGAGCTTGTATCTCGTGTTTGCGAATTTCCTTTCTCATCAACCTTGCAAACTTGTTGTTTATGGTATGACCAGGTCTTGTAGCTACTATTCGCCCTTTTATAGGTTTGCCTATAAGCGCCATGTCACCGATAATGTCAAGGAGTTTATGTCGTGTGCATTCGTTGTCCCATACCAAAGGCTTGTGTTGGATATATCCCAAGTCGTTTGCGTTCATGTGTGGCACATGCAACATGTCTGCCAATTTGTCAAGACGGTCCTGTGTCGTCTGGCGTTCATATATTACAATGGCGTTGTCAAGGTCTCCTCCCTTGATAAGGTTTGCCTGGAGCAGAGGTTCTATATCCCTTACAAAAACAAAAGTTCTCGCAGGTGCGATTTCTTGTGGGAAATGTGACATGTCATCAAGAGTGGCAAACTGACTGTTTATAAACTTTGACTCAAAAGAGCACATTGCCGTAATACTGAACTGGCTATCAGGCAATATCGTGATACATGAACCTGTCTGTTCGTCCTTGACTTCTATTTTCTTTCTGATGATATAGTAATCTTTAGGAGCGTTCTGTTCTACAATGCCAACATTGTTGATTTTATCCACATACATGGCAGCGGAACCATCAAGGATAGGAAATTCCGGACCATTAACCTGTATAAGACAATTGTCAATTCCCATGGCAAATAGAGCTGCGAGACCATGTTCTACGGTAGATATCCTTATATCTCCGCTTGCGAGTACGGTTCCCCGTTGAGTGTCTATCACTTTTTCCGCAACAGCATCGATAATAGGTTCTCCTTCCAAATCAATTCTTTGAATTTTATATCCCGTGTTCTCTGCTGCAGGATTGAATGTTACAGTAAGACTTAAGCCTGTATGAAGTCCTTTGCCACAGAGGGAGAAACTCCCTTTGAGAGTCTTTTGCTTTGATGTTTCCATTTAATTTCGTTTTATGTCATGGGCTTGGCACGTTCTCCATTATCCCATTGAATTAATTAATATGGTCGTATATCCATTTTATTCTGTTACCATTGGATTGGCAACATTGTTTATCGGTTGTTCTTTAATTTCTCTATTTCCTGTTGCAGATTGTTAAGCTGTGCATACATATCGGGTAATTTACGGAAAATAGCTGAGGATTTCATGAATCCTTTTGCATCGTATGCGGGAGTTCCGAGTATTGTAGTATCAGGCTTCATGACATTTCCGGGAATGCCTGCTTGTGCTCCAACATTAGTACGGTCGGCTATAGTAATGTGTCCAGCCATACCTACCTGACCGCCAAACATGCACCATTCTCCAACCTTCGTGCTTCCAGCAACACCAACCTGAGCAGCCATCACTGTGTTTTTGCCAACTTCAACATTATGAGCTATCTGAATCAGGTTGTCGAGTTTTACTCCATTCCTTATATATGTACTTCCCATTGTTGATCTGTCAACACATGTATTTGCACCAATTTCGACATTGTCTTCTATTGTTACAATGCCAATCTGAGGAATTTTGTCATAACCGTCCTGACTAGGAGCGAAACCGAATCCGTCAGCACCAATTACACATCCGGAATGCAGTGTGACATTGTTGCCAATCCTACAATCATGATATATTGATGCATTTGGATATATAATACAATTGTTGCCAATCTTAGTGTTGTCATATATTGTGGCATGAGGATATATTTGACAATTGTCACCTATTTCAACATTGTCACCGATATATGCAAATGCTCCGACATAACAGCCTTCACCAATTTTTGCGGTTGAGGATACGAATGCCATGGAATCGATTCCTTGCTTTTTTGGTTTCATGGATTCGTAGAGCTGTAGTAGTTTGGCAACACTCTCATACGCATTGCTTACCCTAATCAGTGTCGCTTTTGTTTGCCTTGTAAGTTCCAAGGCTTCGTCAACTAATACGACAGAAGATTCTGTGTCGTAAAGGTAATGTGTATATTTGGGGTTGGACAGAAAGGAAATAGCTCCTTTTTTCCCTTCTTCAATTTTTGCGAAGGTGTTGACGGTTGCATTTTCGTCACCCTCTATTTTGCCATGTATGAATTCGGCTATTTGTTTTGCGCTAAACTCCATTGTTATATTTGGTTTATATTATAATTTGCAAATATAATAATTTTTTGTCAAACTAATGGAAGAGATATAAATATTTATGTGTTTTTTTATTGATTTTAGGCTTATGGATGGATGTGATGTGGATACATGGCTCTTCTATGCATCATCAACGTTTCCCTTTTCTACCCAATGAGCCTATGTTAAGTCTGGAATTTTTTGGTAACAGAAATAATGCTTCTTTACTTTTCGTGACAGCAGAGATATGTTCAATATGTCAGAGGCTTCTGCAATATCTCTTAATGTGCCATCCTTGTAAAGAATGGAGATATGGTCATCGTTTATGTCGTACATGTCTTTCTGGACAGTATCAATGCTGTATAGGTGTTTTGTGTCATCAGGACTGATGTTGAAATGTGAAGCCAATTGCTCTTTAATTTGACAGACATAGTCAGAAGGAAAAGGAGAGTCACTAACTTCCACCTTGAAAATGTGTCTGTTTATGACATCACTTGACAATAATGCAAGTATCTTGTCGTTGCTCTTCTGCCATACTTTAAGTGCACACCAAATATCATTATCGTCCAATAGGCTATAATGCTCAAGTGCCTCTGGTGAAGTATGGAAATGGCTGGCATCAATATTGTTGCAGAGGAAATAGTCAAGACTGGGCGATGCAAAGATGTCGTGCCCAGTCATTCTGAGAAACTTTGCCCTGTTAAGAGCGTTTATAAGGACTTTTTCACATGCCACGGCAGTCTTGTGCAGATATACTTGCCAATACATTAGACGCCTTGACGTTAGATAATTCTCTATGGAATATATACCTTTCGATTCGACAACAAGGTTATCTTCCACAACATTCAGCATCTTTATGATACGGGCAGAACCGATATTGCCTTCATTGACACCTGTGAAAAAACTATCACGCCTTAAATAGTCAAGGCGATCCATGTCCAGCTGGCTGCTTATAAGCTGGTGGAGGAATCTCTTAGGATACTCGTCTTTAAAGATTTTAATGGCGAGGTTTAGTCTTCCTCCCAGCTCTTTATTTATACGATCCATCATAAGAAGTGATATTTCCTCATGTGATATCCCGTCAATCAGTGTGTGTTCAAGCACATGAGAGAATGGACCGTGACCAATGTCGTGCAGGAGAATGGCAGCCTGAATTGCTTCCTCTTCACTGTCAAATATATATATGCCTTTTTGAATTAGAGATGTGACAGCCTCACTCATGAGATGTAATGCTCCAATAGAGTGTTGGAAACGTGTGTGCTGCGCACCAGGATAAACGACCGAAGACATTCCAAGCTGCTTGATTCTTGTAAGACGCTGCATTAAAGGATGGCATACAATATCCAGTAGAAGTCCTCTCGGAATCTTAATAAATCCGAAAACGGGGTCGTTTATGATCTTACTGTCATTCATCAGCCAATTTTTCCAATTCTATTGCCATTTCTGCTTGCAATTCTTTGGCTTTTGATGCTGCAACCTCTGCATAGTCCTCACCATTGCTTGCATAAATTATGCCTCTTGAAGAATTGACAAGAAGTCCGCAGTCTTTAGTCATGCCATATTTGCAGACTTCTTGAAGACTGCCACCTTGTGCACCTACACCTGGTACAAGAAGGAAATGGTTGGGTACGTGTTTCCTTACATCTTTGAACATTTCGCCCTGTGTCGCACCGACGACATACATCATATTGTCCGCATTTCCCCATACTTGACTCTTTCTAAGTACTTTCTCGAACAGTCTCTCTCCGTTTGAATCCTCTGTCAATTGGAAATCGTGAGAACCTTTGTTGCTCGTAAGGGCAAGAAGAACAACCCATTTCCCGTCATATCCCAGAAATGGCTTGACGCTGTCTTCTCCCATGTATGGTGCTATAGTAAGAGCGTCAACATCATATTCTTCAAAGAAGGTCTTGGCATACATGGCAGAAGTGTTTCCTATGTCACCACGCTTGGCATCCGCAATTATGAAATGATTTGGATAGTTCTTCTTTAGATAGTCAATAGTCCTCTCAAAAGCATCTATACCCTTCAGTCCGAACGCCTCATAGAATGCCAAGTTTGGTTTGTAGGCAACACAGTATGGTGCTGTCGCATCTATAATATTCTTGTTGAATGTAAATATTGGATCTTTGTCGCTTAAAAGGTGCGGGGGCATCTTCTTTATGTCTGTATCAAGACCAACGCAGAGAAAACTTTTCTTTGTTCTTATCTGCTCAATTAATTGTTGTCTGTTCATTGTTACTTGCTTTCTGTCTTGGGTATTTCTTTTATCTTGTCTGGGGATTTCTTGGTTCTAATCATAAGATTGACGAATTCCTCACTGGGAACGGTCTTCTCTCGTTGTTTGTCTTCATCCTTCTTTTTTGTATAGATAAATCCCATTGTGTTAAAACTCCTGTATTTAAAGTTCTGCTTCTTTCATCCTCTCAGCATTCTCTGCAACAGTTAGGGCATCTATCATGTCTTGGATGTTGCCACCGAGAAAGCCTTGTAGGTCATGTGTGGTATATCCGATTCTATGGTCTGTTACACGTCCCTGAGGGAAGTTGTATGTCCTGATTTTTGCACTTCTGTCACCTGTTGATACAAGTGATTTGCGCCTGTTGGCAATATCGTCAACGTATTTCTGGTGTTCTTTGTCATAAATGAATGTACGCAAACGAGACAAAGCCCTTTCCTTGTTTTTAGGTTGGTCTCGTGTTTCTGTACATTCAATAAGTATTTCCTCTGTTTCGCCAGTGTTTGGATTCTTCCACATATAACGTAGTCTTACGCCAGATTCAACCTTATTTACATTCTGACCTCCTGCACCACTTGAACGGAATGTATCCCACTTGATATCACCCTCGTTTATGTTTACTTCAAACTTTTCGGCTTCAGGAAGGACTGCCACTGTTGCTGCTGACGTTTGCATTCTACCATTCGATTCTGTTACAGGCACACGCTGAACACGGTGGACTCCTGATTCATATTTGAGCGTGCCGTAAACATCAACTCCACTTACTGCAAAATCTATTTCCTTGTATCCTCCTACGGCGCCCTCGCTAACATCTGTAACTGACAACTGCCATCCTTTTGAATCACAAAACCTCTTATACATCTGGAACAGGTCTCCAGCAAAGAGACATGCTTCGTCTCCACCAGTACCAGCCCTTATCTCCATCTGTACATTCTTTGCATCTTCTGGATCTTTTGGTATGAGCAGTATCTTTATCTCCTCTTCGAGAGTAGGTCGTAATTCCTCGTTTACGGCAAGTTCCTCACGTGCGATTTCCTTCATGTCTGCGTCGCTTTCGTTAGCAAGTATATCTTTAGCCTCACTTATTGAGTTGAGACAAGCTATATATCTTTTTCGCGCATCCATGATGTCGCTAAGGTCTTTGTATTCTTTTGTCAACTTTACATATCTTTCCTGGTCAGCAATGACACTTGGGTCTGTAATCAGCGTTGATACTTCTTCATACCTTGACTCCAGTCCGTCAAGTTTTTCCAATATACTATTATTCTCTGGCATATATTATTGTAATTCAAGTTTTCTTCCTTTAACGCAAGTCGCTTAATAATCAAATGTTCCAAATTCCGAGTTTATGGTTAGACTTCTTTTTCCCTCCTCTATATGTCCAACAATCTGTGCGTCAATGTTGAAACTTTTGCTGATGGATATTATGTTTTCTGCATATTCTGGTTCTGTGTAGATTTCCATCCTATGTCCCATGTTGAATACCTGATACATTTCTTTCCAGTCTGTACCTGAACAATCGTGAATAGCTTTGAAGAGAGGAGGGACAGGGAACATATTATCCTTTATGACTTTACAGTTATCTCCGATAAAATGTAGCACTTTTGTCTGTGCTCCACCGGTACAGTGTACCATTCCGTGGATGTTAGGGCGCAAATCATCGAGGATTCTCTTAATTACCGGAGCGTAGGTGCGGGTAGGAGAAAGTACAAGTTGTCCTGCATTGACCTGTGTGCCTTCCACATTGTCGGTTAACTTGTATCTTCCACTATATACAAGCTCGTCAGGAACAGCATGGTCATAGCTTTCAGGATATTTTTCTGCAAGATATTTTGCAAAGACATCATGGCGAGCGCTTGTAAGTCCGTTACTGCCCATGCCCCCGTTATACATTTTCTCATAGGAAGCCGTTCCTGTCGAACTTAATCCGACTATGACATCTCCAGGCTTAATGTTGGCATTGTCAATAACGTCACTTCTTTTCATTCTGCAAGTAACAGTAGAGTCAACGATAATGGTTCTTACTAAATCCCCTACATCAGCAGTTTCTCCACCTGTTGGATAAATGCCAATTCCCAGTTCACGCATCTCTGCCAAAAGTTCGTCAGTACCATTGATAATCGCAGAGATTACTTCTCCTGGTATTAGATTCTTGTTCCTTCCTATTGTACTCGAAACAAGAATGTTGTCCACAGCTCCAACACAAAGCAAGTCATCTGTGTTCATCACGATGGCATCCTGGGCAATACCTTTCCATACATTGATGTCACCTGTTTCTTTCCAATACATGTATGCAAGAGCTGATTTCGTACCGGCTCCGTCTGCATGCATGATATTGCAATATTCTGGGTCACCTCCCAGTATGTCAGGGATTATTTTGCAGAATGCTTGTGGATATATACCTTTGTCAATGTTCTTAATGGCGTTGTGAACGTCTTCTTTTGCTGCGCTTACACCGCGCATCATATATCTGTTGCTGGTCATATTCTATTATTATAATTGTTATATTCAATTAATCAAAAGACAAGAGATGGGTTATTCGTTCCAGAAATCCCAGCTGGCAAACGCTTGGAGCAATAGCATCTCAAGTCCATTTTTTACCGTAGCTCCTTGTGCAGCTCCCATTTTCATGAACAATGTCTCATTTGGATTGTAAATCAAGTCGTAAAGCAGGTTGTGCGAATCCATTGCCTCGTATGGAAGATTAGGGTAGTTCATGTCATTGGGATACATCCCAACGGGTGTACAATTTACGATAACATTGTATTCCTTAACAATATCTGGAGTAATGTCTTCATAAGTTATAGTGTCTGATTTCTTGAATCTGCTCACAAAAAGAGTCTCAAGTCCGAGCTTGTTTAATCCAAAGCGTATGGCTTTTGAAGCGCCACCGGTTCCCAGAATCAATGCTTTATTATGAAATCTCTCTATCAGAGGCTCGATGCTTTTTGTAAACCCAATAACATCACTGTTATATCCGGTAAGGAAAGAGCTTTTCCCTTTATGTTCCACTTTTATTACATTCACGGCACCTATTGCCCTTGCCTCTTCGCTTACGACATCAAGGTAGCTGATAACTTTCTCTTTATATGGTATTGTTACGTTAAGTCCCCTTAGTTCAGGGTTTGAATCAACTACTTCAGGAAAGTTGTCTATCTTGGGAATTTCAAAATTCTCGTAAACAGCGTCAATACCCTCGTTGGCAAATTTCTCGTTGAAATAGCCTATAGAAAATGAATGTCCGAGAGGATAGCCTATAAGTCCGTATTTGTCCATAATATATAATGTATATGTGTTATTTCTCAGCAAAATATAATGTGCATATTCCAAAGGTCATCCTTTTGAAGCAGGCTTCTGAGAACCCAGTTTTTCTAAGCACCTCAACCATTGTCTCTCCCTGCGGGAATGCTTCTATTGTGGATGTAAGATACGAATACGCTCCTTTATCTTTCGAGAGTAATCTGCCGTAAAATGGCAATATTGTATGGGAATATATTGAAAATAGTTGTCTCATTGGGAACGTCACGGGACGTGTAAGTTCTACAATACTTAAATGTCCGCCCTTTTTCATCACCCGATACATTTCACTTAATCCTTTTTCAAGGTTTGCGAAATTCCTTATGCCAAATGCTGCAATTACAGCATCGAAGGTGTTGTCTTGAAAAGAAAGGCTAAGGCAGTCCTCTTGCCTGAATTCAATAGTATTGCTAAGATTTTTCTGCTCTACTTTTTTCCTGCCTATTTCCAACATGCCGTCAGAGATGTCTGCGCCAATGATTTTTTTTGCACTTGTTTTTTCGGCTGCGAGTATCGCCATGTCTCCAGTTCCTGATGCAACGTCAAGTATTGTCTCAGGCTTGTAAGGTTCTATAATGCCTATGGACTTCTTTCTCCATAACTTGTCGATGTTTAAGGATAGTCTATGGTTTAGGGTGTCATAAGTGGGGGCGATATTGTCAAACATCGCCTCCACAAGATTTTTCTTCTCTCCCTTCTTGTTGTATGGATTTATGCGTTCTTGTGCGTACATCCTCTTAGATATTCTTTCACATTCTTCTCTATGCGAGCTGCAATGTCTTCTGTCACTGCAACTTTCTGAAATTGTTCTCCAGTTATACTCTCATAGAGTTCGATGTATCTGTCGCTTACGCTATCTGCATACTCATCAGTTATCTCGGGCATAGTCTGTCCAGGCTCGTTCATGAAGTCATGTTCTATAAGCCACTGTCTGACAAACTCTTTTGAGAGTTGTTTCTGTGGCTCTCCATTCTGAAACTTTTCCTCATATCCTTCTGCGTAGAAATAACGGCTTGAGTCTGGTGTGTGTATCTCATCGATGAGATATACCTTGCCATCTCTTTTTCCGAATTCATATTTAGTGTCAACAAGAATAAGTCCATGTTTTGCTGCAATCTCCTGTCCTCGTGCAAAAAGTTTTCGGGTATACCCTTCCATCGTCTCATAATCCTCTGCACTAACTATGCCTTGCCTTATTATATCTTCTTTAGAGATGTTAAGGTCATGTCCCTCTTCTGCTTTAGTGGTAGGAGTGATGATGGGTTCGGGGAATCTCTCGTTTTCCCTCATGCCGTCAGGAAGTTTGACACCACATATTTCACGGCAACCATTCTTGTAGTCTCTCCATGCGGAACCTGTTAAGATACCACGTATAATCATTTCCACACGGAATCCCTCGCATTTCAATCCTACAGTTACCATCGGGTCTGGCGTGGCAAGTTTCCAGTTAGGACAGATGTCGCTTGTGAGATCCAGAAACTTTGCTGCTATCTGGTTCAGAACCTGACCTTTGAAAGGAATACCTTTTGGCAGAATTACGTCAAATGCCGATATCCTGTCAGTGGCAACCATCACCATTAGGTCGTCGTTTATGTCATAAACGTCACGTACTTTGCCGTGATATACATTTTTCTGTCCTTCAAAATTGAAATCAGTTTTTGTTAATGCCTTCATTCTTTTACCTTTTTGTTTCGTTATCTGTTTGCAAAGTTACAAATATCCATGGAGAAATCAAAGTATTATTATCATTCTTTTTTTTATTAAGCATAGTCTGTCTTGTCTTCGTTGTTGTTTTCATCACCTACGAAGTCTGGTACATTCTGCGTCGTGGAACAATCGTTCCGCATTTTTCTTGATGTGTCATATTTCTGATATGCGTTTACAATGCTTGTCACAAGTTTGTGTCTTACTATATCCTTTCCATCAAGGTGCACGAAAGCTATTCCGCTTATCCCTTCCAAAATTTTTAATGCATTGTGTAGCCCACTTTCAATTCCGCGTGGTAAATCCACTTGGGATAAATCTCCGTTAATAATCATTTTTGTATTGCACCCCATACGGGTCAAGAACATTCTAATCTGGGCAATCGTAGTATTCTGAGCCTCATCAAGGATGACGACTGCATCATTAAGCGTTCTTCCTCTCATGAAGGCAAGTGGTGCTATCTGTATCACATTCTTCTCCATCATGTCTTGAAGTTTTACGGCAGGAATCATGTCTCCAAGTGCATCATAAAGAGGCTGTAAATATGGATCAATTTTTTCTTTCATGTCTCCAGGAAGGAAACCGAGCTTCTCACCCGCTTCAACAGCAGGACGGCTGAGAATTATTCGTCTCGCAGTCTTGTCCTTTAGAGATTTGACTGCCAGGGCAATACTCAGATATGTCTTGCCTGTACCAGCAGGACCAACGGTGAAGACCATGTCGTTTTTGTTGAACGCCTCTATTATCTTTTGCTGGTTGGTGGTTCTTCCTTTTATGGGTCTGCCTTGAATGTTGTAAACAATTACTCCTTTGTCAGGAGTCTTTTGCTTTTTTCTCCCCTTTACAATGTCAAGTATGTCTTCCTCGTTGATTGCATTGTATTTTATGAGATGTTTCCTGATGCTCTCAATGTTCTCCTCGAAAACGCTCATCTGTTCCTCATCACCCAAGACTCTTATTATATTGTCTCTTGCTACTATGCGTAGTTTTGGAAACAAGGATTTCAGCATAAGGAGATGGCTATTGCCCACTCCGTAAAAAGAAACAGGGTCTATGTCTTCAAGAATTATGTGCTTCTCTATCAAAATTAGAAAAATTATAAGTGTTAGTATTAACCGAATCCTTTCACTGTTTATATAGTGCAAGGAGTATGGGCTTGTTTTCAGCAATGCAAAATTACAAAATAAATATTTACCTGCCATATATTATTGTTTTTTTTATTCTTTATGAAAAAAAATAATCTTGCTTGTTCCGGATTAAGCAGGAAAATAATTAACTTTGCGCATCTTAACTGCATTTGCCTGTTTTGTTATCCGTCACTTCAGCACGTGATAAATACTGTTGGCCTAATGGTGGTGAGATGCAATTATATATTAATGACATGAGACTTTCAAATAATAATAAGAAGAAAAGGCTGTTTACAAAGAATCGATTTCTGCTGCTGTTCGTATTCATGACACTTGTTCTGGCACTTATCAGAATACTGTTTCCGTCGTTGGCAAAAAAGGGGTTGCTGTCATGCAGTGATGACACGACTCCTGTTTCAGGAACTAATTCAGATACATGTTATGTCGCACCTTTTCGTCCTTTATCACATTGTTTCTATGACGGGAATGGTAGGGAGATGAAACATAGAATATTAAGTGTCCCAGGTTTTGACGAGACCTTTCCTGACTCTAATGCTGTGCAACTTGAATCAGCCAACAAGAATGGCGTTAATGTCGTCGCTGATAGGCACGATGCTGAAAAGAGGATGAATGAACTCGTTTATATAGGTTCCAATCCTTTTTATTTTGTAAAGAAGCTGGATAGTAGCATTCCGTATCTTGTGCCGAGAGCTGCCGTTCTACTCCAAGATATAGGACGAAATTTCTTTGACAGTCTTCAGGTTAAAAAGATACCATTGCACAAGATAATGGTAAATAGCGTGTTGAGGACACAGGAGGATGTACGGAAACTTCAGATGCACAATAGAAATGCCACCACAAAGAGTTGCCATCTTTATGGAACTACGTTCGATATATCCTATACAAGATTCAAGACTGTCAGCAATCCTGATTCAGAACCAAGGCGAGCAGTGCAGAATGATACGCTTAAATATGTTTTGAGCGAGGTGTTGCGTGATTTGCGTCTTTCGGGTAGGTGTTATGTTAAATATGAGGTGCACCAGAGCTGCTACCATATAACTGTTAGATGATTTTTTTGCTTTTGCATGCAACTTTTTCTTGAAACGACACGTCTAACATCTGACATCTAATAATGCAGAGTTAGAATGAAAAGTAAAATTAATGAGTAATAAAAGAATTGAAGGATATGAAGCAGATTATCACTTTGCTGATTGCATCAATGTTGATGGCGTCAGTCAGCGTGGCTATGGCAGCCACAGTTAAATCTCAAGAGTTAAAAGCAAAAGAAGCCAAGGTTGACTCTGTTGTCAACTCTTCTGGTAGTTGGAATGATGCTGACACTGTGTCAATAAGTTCCTCAACACCACATTCATTTACGATCAATCCCCAGATGCAAGGAACGTCAATGGGTGAAATTAAAGAAGCCGTAGATTCGGCTGTGCAAGCAGGTTATATATTTGTCCTGATAATAATAGGACTTCCCGTTCTGGGCTGTTTGGTTATTGCATACCTGTCGTATCGTAGTAAGAACAATCGTTATAAACTTATGCAGAATGCCATGGAGAAAGGTGTGTCACTTCCAAATCCAGACAATAATAACATGTCTGTGAGCGTCAATGATGAGATGCTTTGGAAAAGGGGTATTAAGAAGCTGTTTGTAGGTATAGGGCTTATAGTCTTGGGACTTGTAATGGGAATTGACCCGCTTGAAGCAATTGGTTATTTCGTTGCAATATTCGGTGCCGGACAGATGTTTATCGCATATTCCTCGGCTAACGACCTGTTGCATTTTGGCTTTCGCAAACATAAGGGAAAAATGCATGACGATGATTTTTTCAAAGACAATATTGATAACGACACACTCTGATTATCGTGGCTGCACCTTCGGACATTATTATTATCCGCAGAGTCTTAGTCAACAATGACAAAAGAGCGTTCAATGAGCTTGTGAGGAAGTATCAGTCGCCTATAAGGCGCTTCTTCCTTACACAGACATTGGGAGATTCCCAGCTTAGTGACGATTTCGCTCAGGAGACATTTATAAAGGCATATACTAAATTGAATACTTTCAAGGCAACAGCAGAGTTCTCAACGTGGCTGTTTCGAATTGCATATAATGTTTCTTACGATTATTTTAGAAGTCACAAGAAGACACTTGACATAGACGACCCTTCGCTGCATGTCAACAAGCTTGGAAAATCATCGGATAATATGGCTATTCGCACAGACATAATGAACGCAATGAATGTGCTTTCTAAAGATGAACGAACCTGCGTGACCCTCCAACTCATGGAGGGGAAGAATCTCGAGGAGGTCACTGCTATCACATCGATGCCGCTTGGCACCGTGAAGTCACACCTTTCACGTGGTAAGACAAAACTTGCTAAATATTTAAGAGAAAATGGATATAAATAAGGACGACGAACTCATTGTAAGCAGATTCTTTGATGAGCACAAATTTGACATAGCAGACAATGGCTTTTCGGAGAGAGTCATGGAGAAACTCCCATCGTGGTCTGCCAAAGTAAACAGGATATGGACTCTTGTATGCTGTCTTGTGGCCTGTGTCTGGATTGTCTATATTGTAAGGGGTGTAGATACAGCACAAGTAGTCAATAGTGTTGAGGCAGATGTGGCGTCTATGCTCAAAAACGCTTTTGGAACGTTTACAACTATTGTGACGTCTGTCAAACAATATATGTCAACAATCATCATAACAACGGTGGCTGTTGTGGCGTTGTCTATCATGTTTGCATTGGAACGTTACTCCATAAAATAGAAATCATCATCTGTGCTGGCAGCCTTTTCTTCCCTCTTTGGAGGGTTCTTGAGGTTGCCTTTTTCATCGAACATACCATAAGTAGTACGTAAAACGATAAACTCAGTCCTCCTGTTTAGCTGGTCGCATATCTCTTCTTTTTCCTTGTCGTTGAGAGCCTTAATATACTCTTCGGTAAGGACATCGCCTTCCTTCATCCATGTGTATTTCTCTGTCATCTTCTTCCTTATGGTCTTGGGCTTATCCTTACCGTATCCCACAGGGGTTAGTCTATCTGATGCTATACCATGTGTCGTGAGATAGTTGACTACAGACTCTGCTCTTCTCTGAGAAAGGCGTTTGTTATATTCCGACGAACCTTTAAAGTCACAATGTGCACTCAGTTCAATAGTGACATTAGGATTTTCGTTAAGAAGTTTCACAAGGTCGTCGAGCGCTGTTTCTGACTCTGGTCTCAATGTTGCCTTGTCAAAGTCATAGAAAATATTGTCTATCATTACCGGTACTCGTATTGATGCAAGAGGAAACTGTAAAGTATATTCAGTTGACTCTTCAACGCTGTCAGCTCTCAGCTCTTCCTTATGATTGAGGAATCCACGGCATGTGGCAAGCATGATGTAACTCACACCTGGCTTTATCTCATATTCAAATGATCCGTCACCTTTGACAGATGTCTTCTTGTATGTGCCGTCGTCACCAGCAATATATACCTGAGCCTCAGGTAGCTCATAACCATCTATTTCGTAAACCCATCCTTTGGCGGTTTGTATTATTTCTGGCAGTTCAAAGCTGTATATATGATCCCATCCCTTACCGTCACCTCTGTTTGATGAGAAAAAGCCCTTGTTTTGCAAGCCCTCGAATGTCATGCCGAAATCATCACCTTGTGAGTTGAGTGGTGCTCCAGGATGTTCCAGATGATACTTTCTGTCTTTTCCTACTTTCGCTATAAATATATCAAGTCCGCCAAGTCCTTGATGTCCATCACTTGAAAAATAAAAATCACCGTTGGGCCTGAATGTTGGGAACATCTCGTTGCCAGGAGTGTTAATTGGTTCCCCGAGGTTCTCAACGCCACCATATGTTCCTCCCGTTATTCTTACTCTCCAAATGTCAAGCCCACCTTTTCCTCCAGGCATGTCACTTGTGAAATATAGCCAGTTTCCGTCAGGTGATACAGCAGGATGTGCGAAACTTGACAGAGTGTCTTTAGACAGTTCAATCTTTGTAGCTTTACCCCAGTTGGCATCAGAGCGTTTGCTTACAGCTATTGTGGCATATCTCGGGTAGCTTGGATCTGTCAGGCATTGAGTTATGTACATCTCACTGCCATCTGTTGAGAAACAAGGAGTACCTTCGTCAAATTCTGTGTTCAGTCCTCCGTCAATAGTTTGTGGCTTCCCCCATTTGCCTTTGTCATCCTTTTCACTATAGAATATGTCGCCAGGCTTTGTGCCTGTTATTCCGCTCAGTTCTGAACCCTGTGCCTCGTTTCTTGTGGAAGTAAAGTATAGCTTGTCGTATTGGTCACCGAAGAGCATGGGAGAGAAGTCTGCCCTGCGTGAATTGAAAGTTTCAATTTTCTTAATCTTATATCTTGAACCCTTTTCCTTTATCAATGGCGCATTGCGTGCTGCATTGATTCCCTTTTCTGCCATCTCGTTGTCCGGCATGGAGTCAAGGGCTATTGCGAATTCTTTCTCCGCTTCCCTATAGCTGCCTGTTTTCATTAGGTTATAGGCAAGCCTAAGATGTGTGTTGCCGTCGTCCTGATTGTATCTAACGACATTTCTGTATGCAGCTACAGCCCTCTGTGCCTCGTTAATCCTATCGTAACACATTGCCATTTTCGCTGCCCTTTGCCCTCTTTTGTCCCTGTCTTTTGGAGGGGTCTTCTGATATGCTTGCCTGAATTCATTGGCAGCATCATAATATTCACCGAGGGCGAGATATTTCTCTCCTTTTCTAAGATTCTTGTCTATACCGCATGATATCATAAAAAAACACAGGGGTGCCAGCATAAGAGCTGCACCCGCTATGTTATATATTGTTTTCTTGTATCCAGACATAAATTTGGAGATATAAAGGTTTGTTGCATTGAAATAACGTTTTCCTTTATATAATATTGTCTGTCTTGAAGAAAATAATTTAACCATATATAATATTTCCGTTCTCATCCTCATAAGGAGCAAGGTCTTTGGCATACTGGTTCATTGCCCTAAGACTCATGCCCATAGATGAGAAACCTCCATCATGGAATAGATTCTGCATTGTTACCTTGCGTGTAAAGTCACTGAACATCATCACGCAATAGTTGGCACATTCCTCTGCGTTGGCATTTCCAAGAGGCGACATCTTGTTGGAAAAATCCATCAGGTTCTCCATGTCCTTAATGCCTTTGCCGGCTGTTGTTGGGGTAGGTGACTGTGATATGGTGTTTATTCTCACATTCTTCTCACGTCCGTATATGTACCCAAAACTTCTTGCAATGCTTTCCAGCATACTTTTCGCATCAGCCATGTCGTTGTATCCAAAGAATGTTCTCTGTGATGCCACATAAGTGAGGGCTACTACAGAACCATATTCTGCTATGGCATCCTGCTTCTTTGCTACCTGAAGCATCTTGTGGAATGAAATAGCAGAAATGTCCAGGGTCTTTTGCAAATAGTTGTAATCAAGATCGTCATAAGTACGATGTTTCCTTACATTGGGACTCATTCCTATTGAATGGAGCACGAAATCTATCTTTCCGCCAAGTTTCTCCACTGATTCAGAAAACACATTATCAAGGTCCTCAACGCTTGTAGCATCAGCAGCAATTACTGGTGCGTTGAGCCTTTTGCCGAGTTCTACAAGATTTCCCATCCTAAGTGCCATTGCTGTGTTTGTCAGTGTGATAGAGGCACCTTCTTCAACTGCTTTTACCGCTACTTTCCATGCTATGGAATCCTCGTTAAGCGCACCGAAAATAATACCGCGCTTACCCTTTAACAAATTGTGAGTCATATCCTAAATATTGAATCTAATTTATAACGGCTGCAAAATTACACATTATTTTGCAAAGTGTGCAATGATTAAACGTATCTTAACACTTTTGGTTACGTAATCCTTTGCGCTACTTTTCTTTATATGTGAAGACAATAAGATTATGTCCTTATTGCAAATAGTGACCACTGACGGCTAAGAAACCGAATTCGCGGGTAAACGACAGCATAAAGCTCCTGAAATGCTTGACGGGGTAAGGGGAAGCAGGGCATGCCCCATGCATAATCACGTCTGTAGTGGCAAGACTATCGTCTGATGGAGAAGCGAACTGCAAAATTAGTCAGCATCAATATTAGTTGCGGATTTTATGTAGAATAAAAATCGAGTTTTTATTTTGTATTGTCTTCGACTTTCACTAACTTTGCATCCGAAATACGGAGCGGTATTGTTTTTTGTGAGTTTGCCGCTCTGGAAGTAAATTACATATATATTATATAATGAGAAAATCCATCTTATTCCTGTTGTCCATGTTGGTCGCATTTGTGAGCGTCGGTTCTCTCACGTCATGTGATGACGATGAGACATATGCTGACCAAAAGGACAGAGAACGTGAGGCTATTAATGCTTACATAGTAAAGAACGGTATAAAGGTTATATCCGAACAGGAGTTCCATGCCAAGGACAGTGTAACTGATGTGTCGAAAAATGAGTACGTTCTTTTTGAGAACACAGGTGTATATATGCAGATTGTCAGAAAGGGATGTGGCAAGAAACTCAAGAACGGAGAAACTTCTACGATTCTTTGCAGGTTTGACGAGACAAACCTCCTGACAGACTCCCTCCAACTTAGCAACAATAATTTATATTGGTCAGCTATTGTCGATAAAATGACTGTGAACAATACAAGTGGAACGTTCACGGCATGGTTTGACACCTCGTCAAGCCTTATGTACACAGCATATGGAAAATCGTATGGAACAACAGCTGTTCCAAACGGATGGCTTGTACCTTTGACATATATAAACATAGGGAGACCCTCTGAACCGGGAGACCAGATAGCAAAGGTTAACCTTATCGTACCTCATACACAAGGTCAATACTACGCTTCTGCCAATGTATATCCATGTTTGTACAACATAACCTATGAAAGAGGTAGGTGAGATAACCACAATAAAAATAATTAAAATAAATCATCATGACTCTAATTAAATCCATTTCGGGTATAAGGGGAACTATTGGAGGAGGAACAGGTGATACCCTCAATCCGCTTGATATAGTTAAATTCACAGCGGCATATGCAACATTCATCAAGAATGCCCGTTCAAACACTGGTAATGGTTTAAAAACAAAGATCGTTGTAGGAAGGGATGCAAGAATCTCTGGAGACATGGTCTGCAACGTTGTCTGCGGTACCCTTCTGGGTATGGGGTGCGATGTCGTGAACATAGGACTTGCAACTACACCAACAACTGAGCTGGCAGTACGGATGTCTGAAGCAGACGGAGGAATAATCATCACTGCTTCACATAATCCACGCCAGTGGAATGCATTGAAATTACTCAACAGTGAGGGTGAGTTTCTGACAAAAGCTGATGGAAACACGGTTCTCTCTATTGCAGATACAGAGGAATTCTCTTTTGCATACGTTGACAGTCTCGGCAAATATTCAGAGGACAATTCTTTTGATGACAGACATATTGATAATGTTATCTCACTTTCCCTCGTTGACAGGGAGTCTGTGGCAAAAAAGCATTTTAAGGTGTGTGTTGATGCTATAAATTCAGTAGGTGGTATTATTCTGCCAAAGCTTCTTGACAGGCTCGGTGTAGAATATACTATTCTCAACGGAGAGGCTAATGGTGACTTTGCTCACAACCCAGAGCCTCTTGAGAAGAATCTTTCTGGCATTATGCAGGAAATGGCAACGGGTACTTATGACCTTGGTATTGTAGTTGATCCGGATGTTGACAGACTTGCATTCATTTGTGAAGATGGAAGTATGTTCGGAGAGGAATATACTCTTGTGAGTGTGGCTGACTATGTGCTGTCACACACGCCTGGTAATACTGTGAGTAACCTCAGTTCAACAAGAGCCTTGCGAGATGTAACAGAGAGTCATGGTGGACACTATTCTGCATCCGCTGTGGGAGAGGTCAATGTCACCACTATGATGAAACAGGTAGGTGCTGTAATAGGTGGTGAGGGTAACGGTGGAGTAATTTATCCTGAAAGCCATTATGGCAGAGATGCCCTCGTGGGTATTTCTCTTTTCCTCAGTCACCTTGCCCACAAAGGATGTAAGGTAAGTGAACTAAGAGCTACATATCCTCCATATTTTATAGCAAAGAACCGTATAGACCTTACCGCAGATACAAACGTGCCTGCTATTCTTGAAAGAATGAAGGAGAAATATAGTGTTTCAGGAGAGAATGGTGACGCACCAGTTGTAAACGACATTGATGGAGTGAAGATTGAATTCAAAGACAAGTGGGTTCATCTCAGACCATCAAACACAGAACCAATAATACGTGTCTATAGTGAGGCGCATACCATGCAGGAGGCGGAAGACCTTGCTCAAATGATTATTAAGGAAATTGTTTCTTAGTCCTTGCATGTGAGAAAGTAACTTCATCTTGAGTTGTGTCGGTATTTGAGTGGAAAAATTTCTTTTTGAATGTTATAATGTAAAAAATGCCACGATGCTTTATCCTGCACCGTGGCGTTTTCCATGTATTATGGCTTATTTTATGAACAACATGTGGTTTGAATTTATTCCACCTGTAGTGAATGTGCCAAGATAGCTGCCGTCTGATGAGAAATGGAAGACCTTTGAATCGCTGTAATAATCAGTAGTGGCGATATAGAAACTCCTGTCGTATTTGTTGTATGCCATCATGTAAACGTTGCCAGATGTCAGTTCTGAAGGAATGTCCTTCAGGTTCCATGAACTTACTTTGCCAGTCTTTGCATCGTAGATGCTGAAAGTAGTGGTGTAGCTTATCCAGTCAGGTGTTACAGATGTACACATATAAAGTTTGTCGTCAACAGCAAGAATCCTTGTAGGTGCCATACCTTCTATCTGTGTAGTCTTCTTGGTCGTAGGGTTTATCACGCCCACGGATGGAGTGCTTGTCCATGTCATGGGGTCATAGAAACCATATGCTGCCACGTAAATATTTCCGTTATCCTCCTGTATGGCGTATGGGTTGTCAAGAGTTTGATAGCTTTTAGACACACTGAAGTTCTTTGTATCAACAACAGAAATGGTATTTCCTGTTCCAAGACCTGAGCACACTGTGTATAAGGTTCCATCATGCACTATTATCTGTTCAGGATTACTGTCAACCTTCACTTTGCCTTCGTAGGCGAGTGTCTCACAGTCAAACCTTGCAATATATCCTCCGTAGCATGTCACGTATAACTTTCCATTCTCGGCTGCCACGTTCCTAGGTTCACCCAGTTCCTCTGTGAAAGAGAACCTTGCAACTTCCACTCCAGCTCCCGTGAGTTTCAACAGGAGTTTAGACACATTGACTACAACGTAAATATAACCATCTTCCTCAATCATGTCGTTTGCAGTATCTCCTAATTTTCTTCCATTCTGGGTCTCATAGATATCCATTGTAACTGGAGAAGAAGATGTGGGGTCGAAGAAAGACATGTGAGAGTCGTTTCTGTTCATTGTGCCTTCCGACAGTATGAACGCCCTATACTGTGGAAGTTCTACCTTAGAACCTTCTCTCCATGAGTCGTTGTCATCATCATCGTCACTACAAGATGTGAATGCCGCTGTCACGGCAAGTGCGCATAGCGCAGAATAAAAGAGATTTCTTAATTTCATTGTTACCTGTTTTTATTTGTTAGACTAATTGTCATCGTGAAGTTTCGTCCTGGCATGGGATAATACTGGATTATCTCGTATTGTCTGTCTGTTATGTTGTGCACTGCGGCTTGTATGCTGACATCCATAGCACTAAGCCTGAAGGTTCTGCCAATGGTCATGCTGTGTTCCCAGTATGCAGAAAGTCTGTAGTCACTTTTGTTTGTGCCCATGCTCCATCTTTCTCCGCATGCGTTGAGAGAATAGCCTATGTCGAGCCATTTGGTGTTTAATACAGCATTTGCATTGCCGCTGTGACGTGGGGTGTATGCTATTTGGTCACCATATGACGCATTCTCCCGGTCTGTTCTGTCACGTGCATCCTGCATGTTGTAGTTTGCCGAGAGAGAAAGATTCATGTCGTGAGCTATTGCGATGTTGGTGAAGGTCGACAAAGAAAGTCCGTGTATTGCCACCTTTCCCAGATTTACCATCTTCCATAGGTATGTAGTTGGGAAAGCAACTATCTTGTCTTCCACTCTGTTATAGTAACCATCTGCCGTGATACTTACACTCACCTTCTTCCCGAATTCATGCTGCCATGAAAAACCAACACCATACTCTGACGCTCTTTCAGGCAATAGATTGTTGTTGCCTATATGCTGATAATATAGGTCTGTGAATGTTGGCATTCTGAATGTACCCTTAGCCATAGCGCGTATAAAAAAGCTTTCTTCAGACAATAGCCTCCATGAAATAGAAATGGAGGGTGAGAGCCTGTTTCTCGATGATGCGTTTCTGTTGCCGTTGGAATGCTCCTCGTAGAGAGAGTACAGTGCGTTGGCAATGATTTTCAGCCTGTCTGTCGTCAGATGACATGAGAACGCTGTAAGCGAGGTATATCTCTCTGGTTCTGGTTGTGATGCAATGTTATTTCTCAGTTTGTTGTAAACCATGTCTTCAGACAAGGCTATGGATATCCATCTTGCCGGTTTCCATGCCATAGTTCCGCTGGCATATCCCTCGTCCTGTCTTGCTATATCCTTTATCATGCCCTCATGATATTTTACATCCTCATCGATATATCTGCTCCATGAGTGTGTGAACTTTCCTCTCACCTTGAACGAAAGTGGTGCGTCAAGCCTTGTGGTATAGACAGACTGTAGTATGAAGTCCTCATTCCACAGATGCTCATGACCAGTGTTGTTGTATAATATGACAACACCAGGCAGTCCTGCACTGCTCCGGTAGAAGTATGACTTCACACTTACGTCGGCACCATTGTCAAAGTAATGTCTATAGTCAGCCTCTGCTCTCCACGAGTCAATCCTACTGTTCTTCCTTTTCTCCTTATCCTTGTTCACACCATTTGTTATTGTGAAAGGATAGTTTCCGTCAGCATGTGTGTATGATGCGTTAACACCAATGGCGTCATTGTCTTTCCATGTGGAGTATATGAATGAAGGAGCAACCAAACCGAAAGACCCACTCCTTACAGAAGCTTTCCACCACCCAGGCTCTCTTGTCTTTATGTTTGTGGATGCCATTTCTATCACTCCACCTGAAGCATAATGTCTTGCCGACTGCATAAGGTTGTCAGCCTGACTAATGGCAAGACTCACGCTCTCCAGGCCATTGACAGAGAATCTCCCTATATCGACTTGTCCCGATTGCGTATTGCTTATAACTATACCATCGTAGCTGACAGCGGTGTGGTGTGCTCCGAGGTTTCTAACAGAAACGGTCTTCATTCCACCTATGCCTCCATAGTCCTTTACTTCTGTGCCAGCGAGCGTGCGCACAGCATCAGACAGCTGTGTCATGTCGAGATTATCCATCATTTGCCTGTCTGTAATTTGCATTGGCACTGTTGATGTGATGCTGCGTCTTACGCTGTTGCCATTTACAACAACCTCGTTGATATGCAATACAGTGTCACTATCTTCCTCAGCCATAGCTTGAAGACAATGCAGGTATAGGTATGTCAGCACTATACAACGTGATAAACTAACTACTTGCTTGTATGTCATGATTGATTCCTCATACTCCTCCTCGGGAGCTGTTTGGCTATGTGCAAGAGGCAGGTCTTCTGACTATGCCGCCGGTGTTGACTGTCTTCCCAAGGAAATAGCCTCAGTGACTCTGTTGCAAATTACTGTGTCACACCGGATAATTGCGGCTTACAGCAGCGGGACTGTCCAGGATTTTCACCTGATTCCCTTTTAATCACCATAGAGGTGAACCTGTTGCGACTGCAAAATTATTATTTTTTTTAGAAATAATGTGCATGTTACCGTTTTTTTTTTTAGTTTTGCAATATAATAGCCTTTCAAAGGCTTACTGGCTAATGTTTCTGCTGCCTAATAATAGTATTAGTATTTGTCAACTCGTCAACTAGTCGCCAGACAACATGTCGGAGAAATGCGAAATTTAATATACATTATAAGTTATGACAATATTTCCATGTTGCAAAATCAATCTCGGTTTGAATGTTGTGTCAAAACGTACTGATGGTTACCATGACATACAGACTGTTTTCTATCCCGTTCCTCTCAGTGATGCCATTGAGGTGAAAAAAATGGATGAAAATTTTCCCTCTGAAGTGGATTGTGACCTCAAGACTACAGGCAATGTCCTGGAGTGTGGTGATGATGACAATCTTGTAGTCAAGGCATACAACATGCTTGCATGTGATTACGAGCTTCCACGAGTGCATGTCCATTTATGGAAACACATTCCTTCGCAGGCAGGATTAGGAGGCGGGTCATCAGATGCTGCCTATATGATAAGGCTTCTTGATGAACGTTTCCGACTTAACATGGGTATAGCAGAGATGGAGATGTATGCATCAAAGTTAGGTTCTGACTGCCCTTTCTTCATTACTGCTGAACAGTCGTATGCCACAGGACGTGGAGAGGTGCTCTCGCCACTCCCGACTGAACATGACTTGCTCGGAGGATATTACTTGCTTATAGTGAAACCAGATGTCTGCGTTTCTACGGCAGAGGCATTCTCTAATATTGTTCCAAAGGAGCCATTGCGATGCTGCAAGGATATAGTGATGGAGCCAGTGGAGACATGGAGAAACAATCTTAGTAATGATTTTGAAACGACAGTTTTCGCAGTTCATCCTTCACTTGCTGTTATCAAGGACGAACTATACAGGTTAGGAGCTGTGTATGCACAGATGAGCGGTAGCGGCAGTGCTCTGTTTGGCATATTCCGCAATGAGCCAATGGGATATAAGAAAATGTTCAGTAAATGTTTCACGTACATCACTAAGATAGAGTAGGAATGGACAACAAGAAAGAACTGTTTCCTGTAACGGATGAGAATGGAAATACATTAGGTTGCATATCAAGAGGAGATGCGCACAACGGATGCAAGGTACTGCATCCTGTGGTGCATCTGCATGTGTTCAACTCAAAAGGTGAACTTTACTTGCAGAAACGCCCTGAATGGAAAGATGTACAACCAGGCAAATGGGATACGGCTACAGGAGGGCATGTGGCTTACGGTGAGAGTGTGTCTCGGGCTCTTGAAAGGGAAGTTGAGGAGGAAATCGGCATTACAGGCATAAAGGCAGAATATCTTGGCAGATATGTGTTTGAAAGTAATATTGAAAGAGAGCTTGTTTATGTTTTTCGGACAATATACGATGGAGTGATAAATCCCAGTGCAGAAGAACTTGACGGAGGTCGCTTCTGGTCGAAGGAAGATATAGCAGCCTGTATTGGCAAAGGTGTTTTCACGCCCAATTTTGAGGGTGAGTACCAGAGATTTTTCGTATAAAGTTAAATCAATGGCAGACTCCACAGATGCCCCTGTATGGACAATATGATGCCTTTTTGCTGTCGCATCTTGGAATGAAAGATTCTCCCTCCAAAATAGACGCTATGACTTTTGTAAGACCTTCTTCAAATTCCTCTCCGTATTCTTCTGCAAAGTCTTTTATCTCTTTGCCGTCTATTGACAATATTGGCGAGTAGTTTTCTCCGCCAGCCTTCTGTATGAACAACAGGGCCGGACTGACAGGAAGTGAGTCTGGATTAAGTTTCCTGTCTCTTTCCACAATGTAGCTGTACAGCATCGCCTGTATCATATAGTCTGTATGTCTTTCCTGTATATAGTCAGGATTGAAGAGGTCGTCAATGTTTTTTATCTTTCCAGCTTCTTTCGTACCAGTCTTATAATCTACGACCCTCATCCTCATCTCAGGTGTGCCCATTCCTATAATGTCCAGCCTGTCAATCCTTCCTCCTACGCTGACGGTTCTCTTGCGGTCTCCAATCTTTACATTAATGTTCATGTATGATGAGCATTCGTGGTTAAGGATGTTGACAGGCAGGTTTTTCAAGTCGAAATTCAGGAGCTTGCGTAAATATTTGATAATGACATCACGGTTGATAACTTGCAGCCCATTGAGCGTTGGAAGCCATGTCTTGGCAGGTGTTCTGTTGAAGAGTTCAGCTGCCATTGCTTTGTCAACAGCTTCCTCTATGCCCTTTCTTCCTTTCAGCAACATTTCCACAGGCTTGCCAGATGTTATTATTTGTGGCAGGTATTCTTCATATATTGTCTGGGCTGCATTGTGGAATATCAGACCGAACATCCTGCTGTCTACGTCGTCGTCATCGATAATGCAATCTTCCTTAATGCCTACTATGTAGTTGTAGAAGAACATTAGCGGACATCGCATGAACGTGGTGATTGCTGTCGGAGAGAGATACTTGATGGAGTCAAGGCGCTTCCTGATTTTTTCATTGCATGGAATTGGCTTTGGCGAGTGTGGATTAATCTCTTGTCCGGAGCACAATGCTATTCTCCTGATGGGTGAGTTCGTTTCAACAAGAAGCTGAAGCATGAACCTGCTCATCTCTCCGGTCCGTGCAGCCGACGTTGAACTATTGTACAGGAAGGTTACGTCCTTTGATCTTTGTATCATCCTGTGGAAATAATAGCTATAGACAGCTACTTTATTGTCAACAGTTGTCAGTCCGTATGCCTTGCGAATGGAGTGGGGGATGAACGATGAATCATTGACACCCTTTGGCATGTTGCCTTCATTGCATGACAGGATTAGCAGATGGTCAAAGTCAAGATTTCTCGTCTCCAATACACCCATAATCTGTACACCTACTGCTGGTTCACCATGGAATGGTATTGATGTAGCTGAGACATGCTGTGTTATGAAGTGATGCAGTGTCTGCTTGTCCACGACGAGGTCACCCGATGCAATTAGTCCGTCCAGTCTTGACAGGACAGTGTATATCCTGAACAATGATTCCTGGAAAAACTGGTGGTCAGCATCTTCCGAATCTGCCTTCATGGCTATATGCCTGACTACGGTCATTAGCCATCTTACCAATTCAGTGTTGTCTTCAGAGCCAACAACTTTCTCTAAGGTACCGAACAGCATCGTCGTGCCTTCGTCTATGCAAAGATGATTGCTTGAAACATAGAAACATCTGTCCGTTCTCAGTTTGTCGTATAGCATCATTGTCACTTCTGAAATATACTTCGCATAAGGATGACGCAGTACTTTGTTGACGTATCTCATTCGGAAACCTTTGCGTGGTGCAGAATACCCTTGTATGACAAGTGTGAGGAGGGTGTTGACTAATGATGCTGCAGGTGTTCGTTTCAATGGAAATCCAGTTGTGACATTCAGGCTTGCGACTTCTTGTGATATGGAGTGTATCACAGTCTGAAGAAGGTTTTCGTCGCACAGAACGATTGCCGTCCTGTTGCCGTCCTTCCATCTGTCGTTCTCTGTCAGCCATGATGTCACGTACCTTGCCTGTATGTTCTCACTCTGCGCACTGCCTATGGTAATATTTTTTGTCTTACCCATGCAGTCATAGATGCCATGGTCGTCGCTGTCAAGTTCATTGGGATATTTGTCTATGTATCTTCTGATGTACTCACCTGCTTCGTTGCTGTTGAGATAAAACAAGTCAAAATCCCAATAGAACCGTGCTCTGCCGTATTCCTTGAGGATGTCGAACATTTTCTGTTCAACCTTATGCAGCACATTGAATCCAACAAATACGTACGTAGTGTTGTCCATTGTCTCAACAGGACGTGATACGGCATCACGGTAGAGCATGCCCTCATAAGCAAGTTTCTGACTGTCGAGACGCTTGTGGAAGTCACTGTATATGTCGTATAGCTTGTTCCAGATGTTTAGGAATCTTCTTTGCAATTCGCTGTCTCTGTCATTGAAATTGGCAAAGAAACGTTTGAGAATATCCTTCTGTGCGTCTGTAAGATAAGAAAGGTCGTCATAGTCGTGCAAATCCCTTATATTCGAGAATACACGTGATGCGTCTGCCATGTTCTTGTCTATGTCATCGAAGTCGGCAAGCAACATTTGCCCCCATCCGTAGAATCTGTCAAGAGACTCATTGCTGCCTGTTATGGCAATATAGCTGGCATGGAGTTCGCACACAGCCTTTATAGGGTCAACATCCTCGTAAATGGAATGCATTCTGAACAATTCGCTTATTGTAAGATATGAGGGACTCCATATAGGATTCTCTGATAGTGATACAAGAGCCTGATTAAGGAAAAGTGATGCCCTTTTGTTTGGAAATACAACGGTTATACCTGACAGGTCATTGCCATATTTCCTTATCAGGTCTTCTGCCACATGCTGTAGGAATGTCTTCATATCTCTTCTATTTTGTCTTGTAGGACGTACCATATATATCCTCTTACATTCTTGTGCCCAATCTGTCTTACCAATGACATGTAGTTTGATACTTGGCTTGCATATTCAGGACGGGGCATTCCGAACTTGAAATCAACGACAATTGTCCGGTCTTGGTTGCACATGACCCTGTCTGGTCTGTACTCCTTCATGTTGCCGTTTGCGTCTTTTGTTAATATTCCGCATTCATTGAACAGTTTCCATCCCGGTGAGAACCAATCTCTTACCATTTCGTTTGATAGTGACACTTTAATCTGGTTAAGTATATCTTCCCTGTTTGTTTCTTCATTGTCAAGAAGTCCTTCCATCTGAAGTCTTTGCAGGCAAGGTTCTATGTCTTCAACTGTTCTTATCCTTGAGAATACATTGTGCAGTATGTTTCCAGTCTTTATATAACTTGAAGTATCCTTGTCTGTAGATGCATCATTGTCAATAACGAACTCCCTACTCTTGTTGCTCTGTCTGAAGTTGACGGGAACAGGATTTGTATTGATGGTAACAGAATGGATTTCCAGTTCGGGTTTGAACACGTTCCTTTCTTCTGTCTTGACTTTGGTATTGCAGGTATTCTTAGTATGAATACTCCCAAATTCGAATGTCAGGCATGACGATTCATCGTCTAATCCCGTTATGACACTGTCTGGGATACTTTCTGTCAAGTCTTGCAAAGACTCTTGAATAATGTAGCTTCGCCTTACGGATTTTGAAGAGCTTTTTGTGCGCATACCTATTACAAACAGGTTCTTCTTTGCCCTTGTGAAAGCCACATAGAGAAGGTTCATGTTGTCAACGGTCTTTTGCAGATATTCCTCTATGTAGTCGTCCTCGTATATTGTGCCGCACATTCCCTTGCGTGAATAGTCTATGGGAATAATAGGCAGCCTGTCATAAGGTGGAGTTTCCTTTCTTCCGCACCATACTATGTCCCTGTGCTCCAGTTCCCAGTCACAGAAAGGTATTATTATGTTGTCATATTCCAATCCCTTGCTTTTGTGGATGGATAGTATTCTGATGCCACCGGAGTCGATGCTTTGTATTGTGGAGGCATGAAGGGTGTTGTCCCATTCCTCGATAAAGAGTGGTACATCATCGAGATAATCGTCAATGAAACATGATACTTGGTCATAGAAGGCATTGACATAAGCTTCCTGTCCTTTCGTGTCAGAAAGGTTTAGTATTGTGTATATCCTGTCAATGACATCTATAAGAGGCATTGTAGATAGCGATAGGATGCTGTCGGTGAATTCAATGGGAAGCAATCTGTTTTCAGCTACTCTTTCAAGTATGTTCTGGGTTCCGTCGGTAGTGAAAACGCATGAGGCGAGAGGGTCGGCATAGCCCTTCAGACTGTTGTAGAGTTTTACCAGCGTTGCTACTGTAAGCGGGTCGTCAGGGGTGTATAGAACTCGTAGTGCTGCTATGATAACGTTTACTACGTCAGAGGCATCAAGTCGGAATGCCTCGTCGGATACCAAAGACAGCCCATTTCCATTCGTGGCAATATATTCTGCAATCTCTGGTATGTCGCTGTTCTTTCTCACAAGGATAGCAATGTCCTTGTTGTCAACACCTTTTTCTTTTAATTCCCTAATGGAATCCAATACCGACTGCATGACATTTGCCGTATAGTTTTCTGATGGGAACAGTTCTATGCGTACATATCCCTTGCCGTTTTTCTTGTTGCTTTTCTGCACAAGTCCTTCCTCGTTGTATGCATTCTCAAACTCTGATAGTCTTGTAGTCTGTTCAGGTGGGAAATCATTTATGGTGCGTCTTACAGCATATTTAAAGAAAGCATTATTGAATAGTATGATGTTTTCCTCTGAACGATAGTTGACGCTAAGAGGTTCAATATGAAGTGTCTTTGGGGGAAACAGAGATTCAATGTTGTTGAGCAGTCTCCAGTCTCCTGATCTCCACCTGTATATGCTTTGCTTGACATCTCCCACAATAAGGCAATGACTACCTTTCTGTGCAATGCAGTTGTCAAGGATTACTTTGAAGTTCTTCCATTGGGTAGTGCTTGTATCTTGAAACTCGTCAATCATGACGTGCTGTAACCGTGCCCCTATCTTCTCAAAAATGAATGGGGAGTCAGAATCGCCTATCAGACTGTTTAGCAGGGTAGGGGTGTTGCTCAGCAGGAATCTGTTTCCTTCTTTGTTTATTTCATCTACTGTTGATGATATGGCATCGAGAAGCCTCAACTCGTTGATGTGCTGCAATACAAGGTTGGCAGACTGGTATCTACACCATAATTCAGGACGTTTTTCTTCGAGTTGTCTCAGTTTCTCACAGAGACATTTCTCTGCAATAGAGACAAGCAGTTCTGTCTTGTCAGTCTTTTTCTTTGCCCATTTGTCAGGCGACTCTATGCAACTTGCCACTCTTGCAGGGGTGGCTTCATTGTTTATCTTTCCCTCAGCTATTTTCTCGAGATACACGAGAACGCTTCCAGAACGTCCGTAGTTAATATATTCGTAGTCACAAACACCATTGCTCTTTAGAATTTCTATCATTTCATTTGCCATGTCAGCAAGAGCCATGGTTGCTTCTTTCTTCTGTTGTCTCAGTTCTTGGGTAAACCAGGAGAAAAACTTCTCGTCAGTAACTATATGGGAAAGCTCTTCTGAGTGTCGCTTGTAAAAATCCTTGAATATGTTCTGACCAAAAGTCTTTATGTCTTTGATTACATTCCATGATTTCTGGTCGGTTATGTTTGTCTCTATAAAATCTTGAAGCCATTTCAGAATCCTGTCCCCAGGTCTCAGGGCATCAATGAGTTTCTCAACAGCCATTTCCTCAACTTGTATGTCGTTGAGGTCAACATGCAGGTTGGGACTTAGGTCAAGCTCGTGGGCAAGATTGCGCAATATGCTCTGAAAGAATGTGTCTATTGTCTGTACTCTGAAAAAACTATAGTTGTGCAGAATGGCGTGCATAGCCTTGGAGGCTCTGTCTATTATGAACCGTTCGTCTTTGCCAGTCAGCCGTTTTATTTCTTCCATCTCGCTTCTGACGTCACTAAGCCCATTAGCGATTCCGTATAGTACACTCAATATTCTCACCTTCATTTCTTCAGTTGCCTTGTTGGTGAAAGTGACAGCAAGAATTCTCTCATAGCATGTGGGGTCTTCTATGAGCATACTGATGTATCTGACAGCCAGAGTGAAAGTCTTTCCAGAACCGGCACTTGCCTTGAATACGGTCAAGGGCTTTGTAATGTCTTTATTTAGCATATCAATCGCAAAGATAACAAAAATACACAAGGTATTTGGCATGTTAGCTGGGAAAAGTGACGTTAAAAAACACTAATTAAGCATGGTATGTGAAGGATATTCCGACTATTATTGCTAAATTTGCATCCGCTTAAGAGACGAAGCAGTTCTTTGACAGTATTTTTATGTGATATCATGCCATGTCCTCCTTTTAAAGTAAGCCATTGGTGAAAGATGATGTCATACGATATAGGGCAAGTCTTACACGACCAGCTCCCTTCAAATCCTCCAGGACGGGAACGTAGCAAAGGTAGAAGGTTGTAGCGGTGCGATGTGAGTAGCTTGCCCTTTTTTTATTTTCTTCCAGACCAAGATTGCGATTGCATGATTCAACGCAATGCTTATCATGATTCAACGCAATGCTTATCATGGAGCAACGCAATGCTTATCATGGAGCAACGCAATGCTTATCATGGAGCAATGCAATGCTTATCATGGAGCAATGCAATGCTTATCATGGAGCAATGCAATGAATTTATGCTTATCGATAAAAAAGACAGTGCACTTTCGGAAAGTTAAGACATTCTTTTAGCAAAACACCCTATACGATGGGACACACCATTCCTATCAATGCTCCTAATAATGTATATGCCAGGCCGAAGATTGGATATGTCAATTGATGAGTTGACAATCCTGCTTGTTGCCACAATACATCCCTGGACAGTCTCAATACTCACATATTTGGTGTCAAGACTCTTTACCTTGTCTTTTAGTTCAATCTTCCTGCCATTATTATCAATTAGGAGCGACTCTGCCTTGGGTAATGAATAATTCTGTACGGCATCGCTCTCTATCCCGTACCTGTCCATCGCCCTTAGTGCATAGAAACGTGGTGAGGATGTTTTTATGATAATTTTATTTGTCTGTATTCTCTGCGCAACAAGATTGCAGGGAGCATCTGTATCAACAGGGAATGTATCTGATGAGTAGAGATTATAATAAGGAGCTGAGCCTTGCCATTTTATGGAGGTATGGTCATTGTTGTAGTTCACTCTCATGTCGTGAGGAATCTCAGGTTTTGTTTTGCTTTGCCATGTCATTGGTGGTACCAAAGCTGGAAGCCTGTCAATGAAATCGCTTGCAATGTCATATATACCCTGCTTGTTCTCTGTGAAGAAGTGACTTCTGAAGTATGCGTGCCCCATGCCCAGGTTCCTTGACACTTCCATTTCTCTTGTCACATCCTCAATCTTCCATTTTCCTTCTTTCGGGTCAAGGAAATAGATGCCAAGTCCAGGCACTACGGTCCTGCCATACGAGTTCTCTGCCCAGTCGTCTGCAAATGGGTAGAACTGATTGCCACGGAAATACATCATGGGATAAATCTGGTCCATGAGTCCGTCTCTGAGCCATGCTTGTGCGTCCTGACATACCTTTTGATATGCATTCCATCCATAGGAGGAATAGCGTGTGAGGTCGGAATACTTACCTACTGGTGAGCAGCTCATCTTGACCCAAGGCTTTCTTGCCTTTACTGCCTTGTTGACAGCCTTGACGATATTTGTAATATGGTTTCTTGCCTGTTGCCGTGGAATTGTAATGTTCCAGGTTTCCGGATAGCGTATATAGTCAAGGTGTATTCCGTCTATGTCGTAGTTGTCTGTAATTTCAGCACACATGTCGGCAAGGTATGTGGCAGTGGCTGGATTCTCAGGATTCATATATCCTTCTTCTCCAATTCGCTTTATTGCTCCAGGCATCTTCTTGCGTAATGCCTTGCAGCCTGCACCGTTCCATTTGCCAATTGGTATGGTGACGACCCATGCATGGCATTCCATGCCCCTCTTGTGACATTCATCGATGGCGAATGCAAGGGCATCATAGCCTGGAGAGATGTCTGGGTTGCCCGAGAGGCATCCGTCAAAGGGTTCATATCGTGAAGGATAGATGGTCGTTGCCCTTATCCTTGCCTGAAGAAGTACGGTGTTGACATTGGCTTTCTTGAGCTTGTTTAGAATGTCTGTCAGCTCCTGCTGTTGTTTGGCTATTCCATTCTGACTCCTTGCGTATGAGTGTGGCCAGTCGATACCACCTATGGTGGTAAGCCAGACGGCTCTTACCTCGTGCTTTGGAGATGTGGTTATGCCCGGAGTCTGGGCTTGTATCGTTTGGGGGACGTAAAGGAATGATAGCAAGTAGAATGCTATTATGGAAGATATGTATTTGTATGACATTATGTGCGAATTTTCGACAAAGATAAATAAAGTTTTCCGTATTTCCAAAAATATTTACTACCTTTGCATGGTTTGTTATGAAGGAATGACAACAATCGCGAGTTTATCTAAAGAGCTAAACATTAACAGATTCAATTTTTGCAAGTTAAAACTTGCTCAAAGTTAACAAGTTGACTGACAGTATGTCGAAGACATGCGAACCAACGGTCACTGTCCGAAGGGTAAAGTAAACTTGAGTAAATATATGATAGTAGAATGATAACATTCAGTATTTCACTAGTGGCACTTGTCCTGGGATATTTCCTGTATGGACGTGTGGTTGAAAGGATAGTGTCTCCTGACAACAGGATTACTCCGGCAGTAGGAAAGGCTGACGGAATGGACTATGTCGTATTGCCGGAATGGAAAGTGTTCATGATACAGTTTCTTAATATAGCTGGCACAGGTCCTATCTTTGGTGCCATCATGGGCGCCAAGTTTGGTCCTTCGGCATATCTGTGGATAGTGTTGGGGTGTATTTTCGCCGGTGCTGTCCACGATTACCTGAGCGGTATGCTGTCCATGCGCAATGGAGGCGTTGGGCTTCCGGAAATAGTAGGAAAATACCTTGGCATCAATGCGAAGAGAGTAATGCTTGTTTTCTCGGTACTTCTTCTCATTCTTGTAGGTTCTGTTTTTGTATATAGTCCTGCAGAGATACTGAAGACCATGTGGGGAACGTCGGCGTTCTGGGTAATGGCGATTTTTCTGTATTATGTCCTTGCCACTCTCCTTCCCGTTGATAAGATAATAGGCAGAATATATCCTCTTTTCGCATTCTCGCTTCTATTCATGGCACTTGCCTTGATGGTGTGTCTTTTCATTAAGATGCCAAACCTGCCTGAACTGTGGGATGGTATCGGAAATATGGGTGCGGAGAAACTGGGTATGACAGACAACATATTTCCATGTCTGTTCATAACTGTGGCATGTGGGGCGGTAAGTGGTTTCCATGCCACTCAGAGTCCCCTTATGGCAAGATGTGTGGTGAATGAGCATCAAGGTCGCCCAATATTCTATGGAGCTATGATTACGGAGGGTATTGTGGCACTTATATGGGCTACTGTATCGATGTATTTCTTTTATAACGACCCGGTACCAGGCTATTCTACACTTGCTGGAGTAGAGGAGGGACTACATACCTCTGCTCCTGCTGTCGTTAATATAATATGCAATGACTGGCTTGGCATTGTAGGTGGAATCCTTGCCTTGTTGGGAGTGGTGGCAGCACCTATTACAAGTGGTGACACGGCTTTCAGGGGAGCGAGGCTGATAATAGCCGACTTCCTTGGTCTTGAACAGAAGAAAATGAGTCGTAGGTTGCTGATATGCATCCCTCTTTTTCTTGTATCTCTTGCTTTCTTGCTATGGCAGATAGAGAATCCCGATGGCTTCAATGTGGTGTGGCAGTATTTTGGATGGGCTAACCAGACACTTGCTGTAATCACTCTGTGGACCATCACTGTTTGGATGGCAAAAGAGGGTAAGCCTTACATCGCAGTTCTCATTCCAGCTGTGTTCATGACAGCCGTTTGTTCTACGTTTGTTTTCGTGTCCAAACAGGCTCTTGGGCTTGAAGGCTATGTGGGGTATGCAATGGGATGTGCCGTAACACTGATGGTCATGGTGTGGTTCTTTTCTTGGAAAATAAGATATAAGGGATAATATGCAGACTCAGTTTCCTTCTCAACTCCTTGAAAGAGCTGTTGATGAGTTTTCCAGACTGCCCGGTATCGGAAGGAAGACAGCTTTGCGTCTCATGCTCCATCTGCTCAGACAGAATGAGGAAAGTGTTGATGCATTTGCCAATGCTGTGAGCCGTGCTCGTCATGAGATAAAAAGATGCAAGGTCTGCAATAATATCAGTGACACTGATGTGTGCTCTATTTGTTCCGACAGCAAGCGCGACCGCTCGGTCATCTGTGTCGTTGAGGATATACAGGATGTGATGGCAATAGAGAATACACAGCAGTATAATGGTCTCTATCACGTGCTGGGGGGTGTCATCTCTCCAATGGATGGAGTGGGACCCTCTGATTTGAGTATTGATGCCCTCATGGAGAGAGTGGCAGAAGGAGTGGATGAGGTTATTTTAGCTCTTGCAAGCACTATGGAGGGTGACACTACAAGCTTCTACATCTCACGCAAGCTTGCATCGGTTGATGTCAAATTAAGTGTAATATCCAAAGGCATCTCCGTGGGAAATGAATTGGAATATACCGATGAGATAACGCTTGGAAGGAGTATTCTGAACCGCACTCCGATGAAGGCTTGAGAAGTAGGGCAAAGTATTTCGTTTATTTTTAATGACAATATAATTATGAATGACAAGAGTTTGGCAAGTTCAAAATTGCGGAAAGTATTCTGGGCTTATCTTGCTATTGCAATGATGTTGCTTGTCCTGTGTGAGACAGACTTGTTGGACATCTCCATACTTGCAGGATATGAGCGTATGGAATACATTTCTGCCGTAGTGATGGAGCTTATAATGCTTATAACCATTCCCATAGCTCTATTTATGGTAAAGATGAGTGTACTTCGGAAATGGATTACATCTGACTCCGTTCGGATAAACACAAGATATGACTTGTTTGCAAACTTGCGTATGTTGGTTTTGGCATTGCCAATGATATTAAACCTTGTGTTTTATTATGCCTTCGGGAATAATCCGACTTTTGGATACATGGCTGTCATATATTTTATATGTATGTTCCTTGTTTATCCCTCGGAGGCAAGGTATGAATCGGAAACAAACAAGCAATAGGTTGTGAAATTAAGCGTCGTAATCGTAAACTATAATGTAAAGTATTATCTTGCTCAATGTCTTGACTCGCTGTTGAGGAGTGTCAAGGATATTGAGCATGAGGTGATAGTTGTTGACAATCACTCGCACGACGGGTCGGTTGAGTATCTATGTTCCAAATATCCTGAGGTAAGGTTTGTTGCCTCAAATCACAATCTGGGGTTTGCCAAGGCAAATAATGTTGCCATACGACAGAGTAAGGGAGAGTATATTCTCCTCCTTAATCCTGATACAATAGTTGGTGAGAATACAATAAAGGAATGTCTCTCGTTCCTTGACAGTCATCCATCAGCGGGAAGCGTAGGAGTTAAGATGCTTAAGGCTGATGGTGAAATGGCAAAAGAGTCAAGACGCGGTTTCCCGACACCAATGACAGCATTCTACAAGATGATTGGACTTTGCTCACGATTTCCCAAAAGCCGTCGGCTTGGAAAATATTATATGGGATATCTGCCTTGTGACGAGGCTGTACAGATAGAAGTAGTGAGTGGAGCGTATTGTATGGTCAGGAAGAGTGCACTTGACAGAGTGGGACTGCTCGATGAGGATTTCTTTATGTATGGAGAGGATATAGACCTGTCGTATAGAATATTGAAGGGTGGTTACGAGAATTGGTATTTACCATGTGAGATACTCCATTACAAGGGTGAGAGCACACATAAGTCGTCTTTCAGATATGTGCATGTTTTCTATGATGCCATGCTTATCTTCTTCAGGAAACATTATGGACATCTCAGCCTCTGTCTGACTATTCCTGTCAAGGCTGCAATATATTTCAAGGCTTTTACTGCGCTCGTTGCCATGTCGTGGAGAAGGACAAGGAAGATACTTGGCTTTGTTCCAGAGGGAATCGTAACGAATGCAAGGTATGTCTTTTTCTGTTTGAAGGAGAATCTCGAGAGTTGCTCAAAACTTGTTGAATGCAAAGGACTGCAGGCGGAGATTAGGTGTGTTGACGACATGAAATGTCATGCTGGGCAACATGATTTCGGTTATGAAGGAAATGTCCACGTGTATGCCGTTTACGATATAGAGGCATACAACTATAGTGAAATCCTTGGTTTTTTCAGCTCAAATCCTATAGAGACGGTTTCCATAGGAACTTATAATGCTAAGGAGAGAATTGTCATTACACCTGACGAGATTATTACTACTGTCATGCAATAACGAAGAGCAGGACAAGGAATGGAATACAAATGGGATGAAAAATAACTTTGCCATTTTGAGAAATATGGAAAAAAAAGTTTATCTGCGGGCAATGGAACCGGAAGACCTTGATTTTCTCTATAAAATTGAGAACGACAATGATGTATGGGACATAGGTGTTACCAATGTTCCATATTCCAGATATGTATTGCAGGATTATATAGCAAATGCTACTTGCGACATATATACAGACAAGCAACTAAGGCTCATAGTTGAGGACAATGACAGAAAAGCTGTTGGTGTTGTGGATTTTGTGGAATTTGACCCGCGGCACAGAAGAGCGGAACTTGGCATTGTGATAAGTAAGGAACATCGCTCAAAAGGATATGCCTCAATGGCAGTCAGGGAAATGATAGGATATGCTCGTAGGACACTCGGGCTTCATCAGATATATGCCATTGTTGACAATCAAAACTGCAAGTGTCTGAACTTGCTCCGTAATGCTGGTTTTGAGGACGGAACAACACTGCGCCATTGGCTTTATTCTCAGGATGGATGGAGAGATGCTGTGGTGATGCAATATTTTTTAGAAAAAAATGATTGATAGTTTTGGCTGTTACAAAAAATATTTATACCTTTGCAACCGCAAAAGTCAAGAGAGACATAAAAGGTGTGTTAGTTCAGTTGGTTAGAATGCCTGCCTGTCACGCAGGAGGTCACGAGTTCGAGCCTCGTACACACCGCAATATCTCATAAGAGAAGCGGTTATTTTAATTATTGGTGTGTTAGTTCAGTTGGTTAGAATGCCTGCCTGTCACGCAGGAGGTCACGAGTTCGAGCCTCGTACACACCGCATTAAACCATAAGATGAAATGGTTTGTTAATGAGATTTTCCTCCTGATGCTCCTAAGCTTCAGGAGGATTTTTGTAATTAAGGATAATTGAAACAGTTTTTTGGGGAAAAATGGTTATTTGTCTAAAAGGACTGTTTGACTTGAACTAAGAAAACTTGACACATTTTGAGGTCTAAAAAGAAAGACAATGAAAGGATGAGTCATCTAAGAATGTGTTCAACATCAGCGGGCAGATTGTCCGCCACGGCACTACATCAACTGAAGGTCTGCCGAAAGGCATATATATAATAAAAGGAAAGAAAGTTATGGTGAGATGACCATGCTTCTGAAAAAGAGAAATCCCCTTGTGCATGCGTTGGCTAATGCAAGGGGATTGTCTTTTGTTTTTCCGTTGACAAGTTACAAACTTGTTTTTTTCTTTGCTCAAGGAAACTCCTGACAGCATGTCGGAGACATGAGAACCAACGGTCACTGTCCGAAGGGTAAAGTAAACTTGAATTAGTATTTATTTTGAAACGGCAATAAATGTGGAAGGATTATTCCTCCTCAGGAGTGATGAGTTTGTAGCCCTTTCCGTGGATATTGATGATTTCAATCTGGTCGTCGTCTCTCAGGTGCTTACGCAGTTTTGTGATGTAAACATCCATTGAACGTGCATTGAAATAATTGTCGTCAATCCATATTGTCTTCAATGCAAAGTCGCGTTGCAAAATCTCGTTGGCATGACTGCAAAGAAGTGCCAGAAGTTCATTCTCCTTAGTAGTGAGTTTAGTCTGCTTGTCACCAATTGTCAGAAGCTGTTTCTGGGTGTCGAAAGTGAATCGTCCAATATGGTAGAGTGTTGACTCCTTGTTCTTCTTTCCTTTAACCCTGCGCAAGATGGCCTCGATGCGCATTACCAGCTCTTCCATAGAGAAAGGCTTGGTGATATAGTCATCGGCCCCAATCTTGAATCCCTCAAGAATGTCCTCCTTGAGTTGCTTGGCAGTCAGGAATATGATAGGTATCTCGGAGTTAGCCTGACGTATTTCCTGTGCAAGGGTGAAACCATCTTTTTTCGGCATCATAACGTCAAGCACACAGATGTCGAACTTGCCTTTGAGGAAGGTTCTGTAACCTATGTCGCCGTCTGGGCATAGTTCAGCTGCAAAGCCTTTAGCCTGTAGATATTCGCGAAGAAGCATTCCGAGGTTTTCGTCATCCTCGCAAAGCAGAATTGATAATTTCTCTTCCATAGTCGTAACTTTTTTGGTTATTGTTTAATTTATTGTCTTATTTTTCCATCCTGTGTTTCAGTCCTCCTTTATCACAGGTAGTTTGATTATAAACTTAGTGCCTACTCCGTACTCGCTGTCAACGTGAATTTCTCCGTTGTGTAGGTTTATTATTTTCTTCACGTATGCAAGTCCTAATCCAAATCCCTTCACGTCATGTCTGTTGCCTGTGTGTACTCTGTAGAACTTCTCGAACACTTTCTTCAGATTCTCCTTCTTGATACCTATGCCTGTGTCCTTAATGGATAGGTACAGAAATTCGTTGTCGTTCCATGTCCTAAGGTATATATCCAGCGGCTTGTCCTGCTTGCGATATTTAACAGCGTTGTCTATCAGGTTGTTGATGACATTCTGGAAATGTACCTCGTCAACATACATGGCTGAGTCTATAGCCTCGATGGAGGTATATATCTTACCACCTGTATGCTCTACCCTGAGCGTGAATGAGTTTGCAACATTCTCCACCATTTCGTTAAGGTCGAGCTTCTTTTTCTTGAACACGGCTTTTTTCCTGTCGAACATAGACATTTGCAGCACTTTCTCAACAAGGAACCTCAGACGTTTTGACTCGTCTGTAACAATGCCACTAAGATGCTTGAGCATTGCTTCGCTCTTCTTTACAGAGTCGTCGTTGAGCATCTGTGCTGCAAGTGATATGCTTGCAATAGGTGTCTTTAGCTCATGTGTCATGTTGTTTATGAAGTCGTTCTTAATCTCAGAGTATCTTTTTTGCCTGAAAATGATGACAATGGTGAAGATAAACGTTACAAGCAATATGAGTGTGAAAGCTATGGAAGGAACCATGAACCTTACGCTTGAGAAAATGTAGCTGTTCATATCTGGAAAATGTACCTTCACCACACCCATCTTTGTCTGTGGGTCGTTCCTGAAAAGAACTTGGGCGTATGTGTTTTCTTCTCCTTCGTCAGAGTAGTCAGGACATCTATATACCTCTCTGCCATCCTGCGTCGAAACAGTGAAATGATAAGGAATGTTGATACCATTATTCATCATCTCTGCTTTCAAGTCCTGATCCAGCATCTTAAAGTTGATACGGTCTTTCAGTGGCTTGTTAGAGGCTGAATATAGTATGTTGTAAACGACTTCGTCAAGCATGGATTTCTGATAGATATACCTATTCCTGACCATTTCCTGCATTGACTTCTTTGTTTGTGAAATAGAGCCGTTGTCTGATTTCAGTATCATTGCCTTGGGGGTAAGCGATGGTTTTGTCTTCATCGCCTTAAGCTCGAAGGTTGAATACATCTTGCCGTTGGTGTCTGCTGCTGTACCCTGATGGGTTTGTGTGGCCATCATTCCATCGTCAACGTTAATGTCCTTGCCTTTCTTGTTTTCCTTTGCGTTTATATCCTTCTCCAGGTATCTGAGGGTCTCGTTGAGCTCGAGGTTCCTTGATGCCTGGTAAAGGGCTCTATAGACAGATTCGTCAAATTGTTCCTTTTTCATTCTCACCATCTCCTCAATGTAGCTTACCTGAAGGAATAGGAGAGCGAGGAACGAAAGCCCCATTATTGTTGCTATGGTCCAAATCGTTTTCTTTTTCATGTTGGCAAAGATAATTGGTTTATTAATCGGTTAACATAGAAAAGTTAAAAGATTTTTCTAAATTTACCAATATTAACAAAATACTTTAAATTAAGTGTTGGTTATTAACTTAATTAGGTCACGCAAGCATGTAACTTGCGAAACTTAAATAGAATCATATATTACTTTGCCATTTATTACGTATTATCTTGCCAATTAATAAATGATACTAATACGTATTGCTTTACCTACTTGAATCATTTCACTTTCACTTTCGGAACTTTCATGGTGTCGCCAGCACTTAATTCTGTGGCATTGTTAACTGCTTGGAAATAGCATAGCATCCCTGAGCCAAGAGTCGCATTGCAGTATCCTCTCATGGTCTGTCCCTCCTTTAATATTAATATGGTATCAATACCGATGATATTGTATGCTCCACCTATAACTCTTGGGTCACTGTTAGCTTGCTCGTAGTTGAAACCAATTTTATCTGTTGGTTTTTCTATTTTCTTACTGTCGTTTTTGTGTACTATACTTTTTTTGCTGATTGTTGAGTCAGGCTTTGAAACCATGATGATTTTTTCTGTTGGCTTCTTTGCCGATGGTTGAAGCCATTGGTCTAAGTAGCCTCTTCCTATAATATATCCGGCAGCAAAGCCAATTGCAAGTATCAGAATGGAACAGAATACATATAGCAATGCTCTTGCTGTCGTTATGTTCTTGTTGTTTGAATAGAGTAGGGGCGAATCGTTTTCTAATGTTTCACTTTCAGTCTCGGACACATCCTTGTTGTCATTATTTATAGTGATACTATTGAGCGTAGAAACATCATCATCATCGTCATTAGGAATCCTATTGGATGTAGGATTATCATCATCATTAGAAATACTATGGGATGAAGAATTCACTTCTTGATAGTCTGTTGATGACAGTTTGACTTTGTCTTCTGTCACTTCCTGAGGAACTTCATTTTCAGGAGTTGGCGTATTGTCAGGCTCTTCAATATTTTCCTCAATATTTTTGTCTAAGGTTTCATTAGAGGGTTGGTTTTCAAGTTCTCCATTATCATCTGGTTGTTCTTGGTCTTCTGTCTTTTCATAAGGTTCATTTGGTTCTTTGTCAATTTCCTCTTCTGTCTTCTCAGTTGATTCTGAGATTTCATAATCTAATCCCTCTTCAGTTTTTTCGATGGGTTCATGGTCTCTTCCATCTTCAGCCTCCTCTGTGAAGACCAAGTCCTCTATGTTATCATCTTTGTCGATTTCAGTTAAATCATTAAAGTCCACACCTTCTTTAAGTGTCACGGTGTCAAATATGGAAAAAGGTTTGTTAACCAGTTCCTTGATGGCTGGGTCTGGAGTGAAAGTCACTTTCTTATGACTCTCAATTATCACGCTTTCTCCAGTGCTGACGTTGACACTTTTCCTTGGTTTTATGGTGGTGATTTTGAAATACCCCAAGCCTTTGATTCTTACCACACCGTCTTTTTCTAGTCCCTCGTTTATGGTCTCGATGAAGGCTGTGACAAACTCTCTGGCTTCCTTCTTTTGCAGGTTATGCTTGCTCGCCAGTAGTTCTGATAGTTCGGTAGTATATTTCTTAATCATCTTTATTTAACTTCTGAATTGTGTTTTGTCTTGGTGTTCTTGGCTGCTTTAAAAGATAAAACGAGTTTTGGAGGCACGAGCATTTTGCTGTTCGTCACTGGATTTACAATCACACGTTCACTTCTTTTCTTTATTTCGAAAGAACCGAATCCTGTAATTGATACATTCTCCCCAGCCTCGAATTTGCTGGTGAGCGACTGTACAATTGTCTGCAACATTTGTTGTGTGTTGGCAAATGTATTTCCGGATTTATCTGCCAGTGCCGATATGAAATCTTTACTTCTCATATTGTCTAATAATTATTCTGTTCAACATTTATGCCCGATGGTAAACATCATTTATTTCACCACTGACCCATATACATCGAATTCCTCTGCTCCTGTGATTTTTACGTTATAGAAGCATCCTGTTTGTAGTTCATGCTCATTGACAGGTATGAGAACCTCAGGGTCAACTTCGGGTGAGCTGAATTCAGTTCTTCCAATATAGTATTCACCCTCTTTCCTGTCGATGATGACTTTCATTATCTTGCCAACCTTTTCAGCCTCTATTTCAGCACTGATGTCCTGTTGCAACCTCATCAGTCTGCTGAGCCTTGACTGTTTTGTCTCATCGTCGATGTTGTCGTCATATTCCATTGCGCTTAATGTTCCGTCTTCTTCGGAATATGTGAAAGCGCCCATTCTGTCAAAGCGTGCCCATCTCACGAACTCCATCAATTCCTTGAATTCTTCTTCCGTCTCGCCCGGGAAGCCTATCAACAGTGTCGTTCTAAGGCAGATACCTGGTACTTTCTTCCTTATGGTCTTGATGAGTTCGATAGTCTCCTGCCTTGTCACGTTACGCCGCATTCTTGAAAGCACATTGTCAGAAATGTGCTGAAGCGCAATGTCAAGATAATTGCAAACATTGTCATTGTCCCTGATGACGTCAAGCAGTTCCATTGGGAATTGGTTTGGATATGCATAGTGTAGTCGTATCCACTCCACTCCAGGTATGGCAGCCATCTTGCTTATTAGCTGTGCTATGTGCCTCTTGCCGTCAATGTCAACTCCATAATAAGTTAGTTCCTGTTCAATGACCTGAAATTCCTTGACTCCCTGTGCAACAAGCATTCTGACCTCATCAAGAATGTCTTCCTCTTTTCTGCTCACGTGTCTGCCTGTAATAAGTGGTATGGCACAGTATGCGCAATGCCTATCGCAACCTTCAGCAATTTTAATATATGCGTAATGGGGTGGGGTGGTTATGTGTCGTCTCTTGCAACATCCTGTTTCCTCTCCTACGCTGCCTATATCCTTGATAAGTTGTTTAAAGTCAAACTTTCCATAGAAACAGTCCACCTCTGGAATTTCTTTCTTCAGTTCTTCCCTGTATCTTTGAGAGAGACATCCCATGACAAAGAGTTTGCCAAGTTGCCCCTGTGTCTTTCTCTGAGCAAACTCCAGAATGGTGTTTATACTTTCCTCTTTTGCGTCATTGATGAATCCGCAAGTATTGATTACAGCAATTTCGCCATCAGGGCACTCGCTGTCGTGAGTGCAATGGTATCCCATGGCTTCCAGCTTCCCCATAAGATTCTCCGAGTCAACGAGATTCTTAGAGCATCCAAGTGTTATTATGTCTATGACGTTTTTTCTCATTATAAATATTGAATGTGGAAATATCCAACATCTTTTCTTCGTTGTAATGTCAACTACTGCTCCGTCTTGAACAGAGAATCAACGAATTGCACTCTGTCAAAGAGTTGCAGGTCTTCCATACCCTCGCCAAGTCCAATGTATTTTACAGGAACTTTTAGTTGGTCGCTTATGCCAATGACCACTCCTCCCTTTGCCGTTCCGTCAAGTTTCGTAATTGCCAATGATGTTATCTGTGTAACAGACGAGAACTGTTTAGCTTGCTCAAAAGCGTTCTGCCCTGTGCTTCCGTCAAGTACAAGCAGAATTTCATCGGGTGCTTCTGGCAACACTTTCTTCATCACATCCTTGATTTTCTTCAGCTCGTTCATAAGTCCCACCTTGTTGTGAAGCCTTCCGGCAGTATCTATTATTACGACATCTGCATCGTTGGCTTTTGCGGAGCTAAGGGTATCAAAAGCCACAGATGCAGGGTCAGATCCCATCTGTTGCTTTATGACTGGAACTCCTACACGTTCGCCCCAAATGCATATTTGATCCACGGCAGCGGCACGGAAGGTGTCGGCTGCTCCTAAATATACTTTTTTTCCTGCATTCTTGAACTGGTAAGCCAGTTTGCCAATTGTCGTTGTTTTTCCAACACCATTGACACCAACGACGAGAATTACGTATGGCTTGTGGTCTGTAGGGAAGTCCCAGTTGCTATTGTCTGTGGTGTTGTTCTCCGTGAGTAGCTGTGCAATCTCGTCACGCAAGATAGAGTTGAGTTCAGAAGTTGAAACATACTTGTCCCTTGCCACTCGCTCCTCTATGCGTTCAATAATCTTTATGGTCGTATCCACACCGACATCAGATGTTATAAGTACCTCCTCAAGATTGTCAAGTACCTCGTCGTCAACCTTAGACTTGCCTGCAATGGCTCTGGTGAGTTTTGAAAACACATTTTCCTTAGTCTTTTCCAGTCCTTTGTCAAGCGTTTCTTTCTTGTTCTTGTTAAATAATCCGAAAAAACCCATTCTATATTGTATTTTGCTGGCAAAGTTAATAAAAAACACTTGAATAACAGAACATTTACAAAATAAGATTTATTTTTTCTGTCGTGAACGCCCGATTTTTATTATATTTTTCATAACTTTGCAAGACGGATGGCCTGCTGCTTTATATGTCAGCTATTGAGATGCTGCTCATGGCAGGTATAAGGTCAATAGTGTAAATTAATAAAAAAGTTTAGCAAGTTGCAAGCTTGCTCTAAGGAGTTGTCAATAATCATACGGTATCGCAAATGAAAAATGTAAGTTGGGGATTCATAGGTTGTGGAGAAGTAACGGAAAAAAAATCCGGTCCTGCTTTCAACGAAGTACCCGGCTCTCATGTTGAGGCTGTGATGAGTAGAAGCGAGGATAAGGCAAGAGGATATGCAGAGCGGCATCATATAAGAAAATGGTACACAGATGCCCAGGAACTTATTGATGACCCGGATATCAATGCTATATATATTGCAACCCCACCTGCTTCTCATGCCACATACGCCATTATGTCCATGAGAGCGGGAAAACCTGTTTTTGTGGAGAAGCCATTAGCGGCTACCTATGATGACTGTGTCCGCATAAACCGTGTGAGCGAGCAGACAGGAGTGCCGTGTTTCGTTGCATATTACAGACGTTACCTACCGTATTTCAAGACTGTGAAAGACCTCGTAAGGCAAGGCACAATAGGCAAGGTGCTTAGTGTGCAGCTCAATTTCTCGTGTCCGCCCCGTGACCTTGACTATCAGTTGTCAAGCAATCTTCCCTGGAGACTTCAGACAAACATCTCTGGAGGAGGATATTTCTACGACCTTGCCCCTCACCAGCTTGACCTTATGCAGGATATGTTTGGTATCATTATGAGAGCCCATGGATATTGTACCAACAGAGGTGGACTATATGCTCCAGAAGATACTGTAAATGCTGTGTTTGAGTTTGAGGGAGGACTTAGTGGGAGTGGCTCTTGGTGTTTCGTAGCTCACGACAGTGCCCGTAAGGATAGAATAGAGGTAGTAGGCGACCTTGGTATGCTCAGTTTCTCTGTATATGAGCAGAATCCAATAGAATTGCATACGAGTGAGGGTAAGAAAATTATATCAGTCAACAATCCTACATACGTGCAACTGCCCATAATTAGATCTGTTATAGAAGACATACAGGGCATAGGTGTTTGCAAGTGTACAAGTGTAAGTGCCACACCAACAAACTGGGTAATGGACAGGATATTGGGTAAGTTATAAGGTTACGACATAATATGCGGATAGCAAGATATCTATATACGTTGATGTTTCTTGTTGTTTCACAGGCGTGTGGTGCGTCGGTGTATGCGGATAGTGTTTCCTGCCATGACTCAACACATGCTGAAAAGTTACTTGCAAATGATGCAATCTGTACAGATATAGAATGGATGAGGCGCGACACTTTGAAGAAGGAGTCTTTCCTTGGAAAAGTCGGCAAAGGGTTGTACAGGTTTATAAATGAATTCAACAATATAGATACATCATATATCGAGCCACAGAAATACAATTTTACAGTGATGTTGCAGAATGTGACGACATACGAGATGTACAAACTTAATGCTGAGGATGGACATAGTTTTACTTTCGCACCTGATGCAATGGCTAAGATAGGACCTTATGTGGGATGGCGTTGGGTGTTCCTTGGATATACCGTGGACATCCAGCATATGAGTTCCTCTGGAGATGATTTGCGCAAAGAGTATGACATAAGCTTATATAGTTCTATGATAGGTGTCGATTTCTATTATAGAGAAACGGGTTCAAACTATAAACTACGTTCTGTCAGTATAGGAAACGGAATAGACACTTCTCCTATTGAAGACATGGGATTTGGAGGGCTGAAGTCGAGTATCAAGGGACTTAACCTTTACTATATTCTTAACCACCGACGCTTCTCGTATCCAGCTGCTTTCAGCCAAAGTACCGTCCAGCGCAAGAGTGCCGGTTCACCGCTTATAGGTATTGGATATACAGTCCATAAGCTTTCTTTTGACTGGGAGGAACTGAATGGAATCCTACAGGACAAATTGGGAAAAGACGTGGCAGAAGCTGTGGCTGACAGTAGCCTCCTGTTTGGTACGGTAAAATACTCCGACTTCTCGGTTAGTGCTGGATATGCTTATAACTGGGTTTTTGCAAGAAACTGGCTGCTTGCGGGTTCCATGTCATTGGGGCTTGCTTACAACCGTACTGTAGGAGATATGGAAAAGACATATTTCTCTTTCCGTGACTTTTCGTTCCGTAATTTCAACCTCGATGGAATAGGACGTTTTGCACTTGTATGGAATAACAGTCGTTGGTATGCGGGAACAAGCTGCATACTCCATTCATATAATTACAGGAAAAGCCGCTTCTCTACAAACAATGTATTTGGTTCTTTCAATATCTATTTTGGATATAATTTCGGAAAACGCAAGGAGTATCGATAGATGTGTACTGAAATGCTGATGTAAGTCTTTATAGAGTTGTTTCATCAATCATTGCTTTCTATAAAGTCATGAATCTTTTTCGAGGCTATGTGGAAAGATGCTTTAAGAGCACCTTCAGACGTGTTTAGAATATTGCTTATCTCGGAATATTTCATCTCATGGAAGTATCTGAGGGTAAAAACGGTACGCTGTACTTCAGGTAAAGTTGCCACAGCAGCGAGAAGAAGAGCCTGAGCCTTGTCTCCGTCAAAATATCTGTCGCTGTAAATGTTGTCCGCTGTTAGCAGTCTGTAAGAGTCAGCCTTTTCCTGTTCTTTTTTCTTTCTACGTATGAAATCTATAGTCTCATTAATGGCAATTCTGTAAAGCCATGTTGATATGGATGATTCACCCTTGAAGTTATCAATGTTTTTCCATGCGTTTAGGAAAGAGTTCTGGAGTATATCATCCGTATCTTCATGCAACACAACCATTGAGCGTATCTTCCAATAAATAGGTTCCTTGAATTTTTCAATGACTTTAGAAAAGAAAACCTCCTTGTCAGTATATACAATACCATCAAGCTCAGCGAACCATCCTGTTGCTGAGCCATTAGTGTCAATAGTATTGCCGGATTCTATTCTCATGCCAATAGAACATTATGAAACAAGCATGAGTGGAGTGTTAATGTCTTACTCGGATTACTTGATGTATATCTTTCTTACCACCTTGCTAATCTTTACTATGTAGCAACCTTTGGGAAGATTTAGCTCGTAACGCTTGTCATCCCCATCAACCTTAATGTTCATGAGTTTCACCCCTGCCACATTATATATTTCAAGGGTCATACCACTCGCACCAGATACTCTAAGGGTAGAAAGATTGGTGGATATTACAATATTCTGCCGCTCTTGCTCAATAATCTCAACAGAGTTATTGGCTCTTGTTTCCGAAGGCATTACAAACACTAATGCCATGGCTGTTAATAATGATACGAATATGTAGTTTCTCATAATGTGTACATTTTTTGTTTCCTATTTGCAAAAGTAGTAATAATTTGTGTACAATGCAATGATAATCCATTTGTAATTTTGCTATTTAATATTCTTTAACTGTGAGTATGGGCAAAGTGAATTGTATAATGCTTCATAGTTCCAGAATTTAACATTATCTTTGCAATACCATTAATGGTGAAGTCTTTTAAATTCTTTACTTATTTTGAACGATGGCTTCTTCGGAATAGGTAAGGTTAAGCGTAAACAGAACTTATAGTTATATTAACAACATGCAAACAAAAATTAAATCGTGTGTTATACATAATGTTCATGTGTCAATATTCTTTTCAATAAAAGAAACAGTGCTGATATCATTTTTCCTGCTTTTTGCAGTTCCTTCTTTTGGACAACTGAAACCAAACAGCAGGTATCAAGCTTATATTGACAAATATAGTTCCTTGGCGATAAAAGAGATGTTAAAATACAAAATACCTGCCAGTATTACTTTAGCTCAGGGATTGCTTGAGAGCGGGGCAGGACAAAGTGAGCTTGCAAGGAAGGGTAATAATCATTTTGGAATCAAGTGCCATGGTTGGACTGGAAAAAAGACCTATTTCGATGATGATGAGTCAAATGAGTGTTTCAGAGCATATAATTCAGTTTTGGACAGTTATGAGGACCACAGTCGTTTTCTATCTACAGGCAAGCGATATGCCTCTTTGTTCAAACTGAGGATAACTGATTACAAAGGATGGGCGCATGGATTGAAAGCTGCTGGCTATGCCACCAATCCCAGATATGCCCAAAGTCTTATAGATATTATCGAGACATACGGACTTTCCCGCTTTGACAAGGCTAAAGGCTACAATCGTTTTATTGAAAAACATGAGGCAGAACGTACTAATGTTATTAGCCATGAAATAAGGAAATGTAACAAGAACTATTACGTTATTGCACGAAATGGAGATACTTTCAAGTCGTTGTCAAAAGAATTTGGTATAAGTTCCAGAAAACTTGCAAGATACAATGAACGTAATACAAAAGAAATTCTAAAAGGTGGTGATATCGTTTACTTGAAAAAGAAACGTTCTAAGGCAGATAAGGTCTATAAGGGAAAGCCACATGTAGTGAAAGCTGGTGAGAGTATGTATTCCATAGCCCAAAAATATGGAATACGCTTGAAAAGCCTGTATGAAAAAAATGAACTTACTGGCGATTATCAGATTAGAGTTGGCGATAGATTGAAGATATATTAAGAAACATTTATGTCTTTTCATACCGTTTATATACATTATATGTGAGACAATGATGGAAAAATCAGTGTAAATCGGCAAATAATCACATGAGATGTTTATAATGATGAAAAAAATTCCTACCTTTGCAAGTGATATTCTAAAGACATTTAAACATGGGGAAAATATTATTATTATATAGAACTCTTGTCTTTTTCATAATGATGCTTGTATCATCAGGCGTATTCTCACAAAACACGTCTTGGAGAGATGTGCATAAGGTCAAGAAAGGCGAGACGGTTTTCGGTATAGCCAATGAATACGGTATCACGATACAGGAACTTCTTGATGCCAATCCTGAGATGAAGGAATCTGGTTACAACATGAAGAAGGGCGACTGGATATTTGTTCCTTATGCAAAGGAAGGTGACAAGAAGGTGCGTCAAGACAAAGACACACAGACAACAAAAACGTCTTCGCAGAACGTTAAGCCTATAACGTCGATAAGTGTCAATTCACTTGTCAAGGCTGACAAGATGCGTGTAAAGGTTATGAGGGTAGGCGTAATGCTTCCGCTTCACAACAATGATGGTGACGGCAAAAGAATGGTTGAATACTATCGTGGCATGCTACTTGCCATAGATAAATTAAAGTCACAAGGGATAAATGTTGAGGTAACAGCATGGAATGTTCCCATAGACGCTGATATCCGTACAGTATTGCTCAATGAAGGTACAGACAAGTTGGATGTTATTTTCGGACCGTTATACTCCAATATGGTAAAACCTCTTGCAGATTTCACCAAGAGACATGGCATAAAGCTCGTGATACCTTTCTCCATAAATGAGAACGAGGTGGCTTCTTATGATAATATTTATCAAGTTTACCAGTCACCAGAGGACTTGACGCAAAAGTCTGTGATGGCATTTCTTGAGCGTTTTCCCCAACACCACCCAATCTTCATTAATTGTAATGACCCAACATCAGGCAAGGCTGGATTTACGTCTTCTCTCAGAAGTCAGCTTGAGGCATCTGGCAAACAGTATAGTTTGACAAATCTTGATACACCTCTTGAGTCTTTCTCAAAAGCATTTACGTCAACTCAGCCTAATGTTGTCATACTTAATTCTGCTAAATCACCATTGTTAAACAGGGCTTTTGAAAAGATGGACTCTTTATTGTCAAAAAGACCTGGTGTGGCCGTATCCTTATATGGATATACAGAATGGTTTATGTATCAGAAATATGACTTGTCTCAGTTCTTCAAGTATAGTGTATATATTCCGACTACATTCTATTATAATGCATCATCCGACAAGACAGAGGCTCTGGAGAAGCTTTATGAAGAGTCCTTTGGCGAAAAGATGATGCAGGATGCTTTGCCGAGATTCGCTATTACAGGATATGACCAGGCTATGTTTTTTATAAGGGGATTCTGTGAACATGGCGATTATTTTACAGGTTCGTCTGAGCAGTCTGACTACAAGCCTTTACAGACGAGATATAATTTCAAGCGCATAGAAAACGGAGGGTATAAAAACAATCTGTTCCAGCTCGTGCATTTCCTTCCAACACAAAGGATGGAGGCAATAGTATATTGAAAAAAGAGAGGATAAGTGATGATTAGAAAACTATTATTTCTTCTTGCATTGTCTTTCGTGTGGATAGAGGGGGCGTTCGCTCAGATAGGAGAATACCGCAATGTCTTTTCAATAGGTGCAAGTGCAGGCTATGTACTTTCTGATGTTGGCTTTGACCCTACGGTGTCACAGTCTTATCACGGAGGCGTTATAGGAGGAGTAGCTTTGAGATACACATGTGAGAAATATTTCAATACGATATGCTCTGTCTATGCAGAGGTGAACTATGCCTCTATAGGCTGGAAGCAGGATATTTCAAAAATTGACGGTTCGCCTGTTGTCAACGCCAATGGCAAGAATGAGAGCTTTACGAGAAATATCAATTATATACAGATTCCTCTGTTAGCGCATCTTGCATGGGGAAAAGAACAGGATGGCATAAATTTCTTCGTTCAGGCAGGTCCGCAAGTTGGCATATATCTAAGTGATTCAGCAGAAAAGAATTACGATACTCCAAACCTTGGTGAGGATGGCAGGGCGAATACTATTGTCGCTCAGGAGACTATGCCTATTGAGAATAAATTTGATTATGGTATTGCGGCAGGTCTGGGACTTGAATACAGCAAATCTCGTCTTGGGCATTTCCTTTTAGAAGCACGCTATTATTATGGTCTTGGTGACATCTACGGTAATTCCAAACGTGATTTTTTCGGGAAGTCAAACTTTAATAATATTGTGATAAAGGCAGCATGGATGTTTGACGTAACAAAGACAAAGAATAGTAAATAATGAATACAATAACAATAATAATAAATTACTATGTTTGAAGGACAACCTAAGGGACTATTTGCGTTGGCATTGGCCAACACAGGCGAGCGTTTCGGCTATTATACAATGCTTGCTGTCTTTGCTCTCTTTTTAAGAGCGAATTTTGGATTGGCGGCTGGAACCGCTGGTATTATCTACAGCAGTTTTCTAATGCTTGTGTATTTCTTCCCCCTGTTTGGTGGAATGATGGCAGACAGGTTTGGATTTGGCAAGATGGTTACATGTGGAATATTGATCATGTTTGCCGGCTATCTTCTCCTTTCAGTTCCACTGGGAGGCGACATTGTAGCCCTTGTCGTAATGATTCTTGCACTCATAATGATTTCCATCGGAACGGGTCTTTTTAAGGGCAACTTACAGGTAATGGTAGGTGACCTCTATAATGAGGCAAGGTATTCTGACAAGAGGGATTCTGGTTTCTCAGTATTCTACATGGCGATAAACATCGGAGCTTTGTTTGCACCGACAGCTGCCGTAAAAATTATGTCATGGGCACAAGAGAACCTTGGAGTGTCAGAGAATGACTCTTACCATTTCGCTTTTGCTGTGGCATGTGCTTCGCTTATATTGTCAATACTCATTTATTATGTTACCCGTTCTACTTTCCGTCATGTTGAAGGAGAGAAGAAAACTTCAGCTGAATGTAACAAGTCAGAAATTTCCGAGGAACTTTCTTCGGCAGACACCAAAGCACGTATAGTGGCTTTATGTCTTGTCTTTGCTGTAGTGATATTCTTCTGGATGGCATTTCACCAGAACGGACTCACCCTGACATATTTTGCCAACGAGTTTACAGTCAAGAGTGTCGAGGGATTACAGAGCATGTGCTTCGATGTGTTTAATCTTGTTGCGGTAATTATTATTGTATATGCTTTGTTCTCACTTTTCCAGAGTGGTTCAGGAAAGGGCAATTTGGTTGCACTTGCCGTATTGGCAATATGTGGAGCATTCCTTTTTTATCAATACAATAATGTTTCCGGTAGCACTGAGATATCAGCTCCAATCTTCCAGCAGTTTAATCCCTTCTATGTAGTAGCCCTCACTCCAGTGAGTCTTGCCATTTTTGGTGCCTTGGCACGTAAAGGCAAAGAGCCGTCAGCACCACGTAAGATAGCATACGGTATGTTGGTTGCTGCTGTTGGATTTGGAGTAATGGCATTTGGCTCAATTGGTCTTCTTTCTCCTGATGAACAGTCTGTAGCTGGAGAGAATGCTTCTATCGTATCTCCTAATTGGCTTATAACAACGTATCTCGTATTGACGTTTGCAGAACTTCTGCTTTCTCCTATGGGAATTTCCTTTGTTTCAAAGGTAGCTCCTCCTAAGTATAAGGGAATGATGATGGGAGGGTGGTTTGTTGCCACTGCAATTGGTAATCTCCTTGTAAGTGTTGGAGGTTATTTATGGGGTCCTTTACCATTATGGACAGTATGGACTGTATTTATTGTTCTATGTCTTCTCTCGGCATTGTTTATGTTCTCAATGATGAAGCGTCTGGAGAAAGTGTGTTAGGGTGAATGAATAGATATATATTATTTTATTAATAACAAAGACAATTATTTTTAATTTCGTTTAAGTATAATTTTATATTAAAGATGACAGAAAACAGACAGACATTAAACCGCAATCTTGCACAAATGCTTAAAGGCGGTGTGATAATGGACGTTACGACTCCTGAACAGGCACGCATAGCAGAGGCTGCCGGTGCATGTGCAGTTATGGCTCTTGAGCGTATTCCTGCTGATATACGCGCAGCTGGCGGCGTATCAAGGATGAGTGACCCTAAGATGATTAAAGGTATTCAGGAAGCGGTATCAATACCAGTAATGGCAAAATGCCGTATCGGTCATTTTGCTGAGGCTCAGATTCTTCAGGCTATTGAGATTGACTATATTGATGAGAGCGAGGTCCTTTCACCAGCAGACGACATCTACCATATTGACAAGACAAAATTTGACGTTCCTTTCGTGTGTGGTGCCAAAAACCTTGGCGAGGCACTTCGTCGTATTGCAGAGGGAGCTACAATGATACGTACGAAGGGTGAGCCTGGCACAGGTGATGTGGTACAGGCTGTTCGTCATATGCGTATGATGCAGAGTGAGATTCGTCGTCTTGTAAGTATGAGCGAGGATGAGCTGTTTGAAGCAGCAAAACAGTTGCAGGCTCCATACGAACTTGTCAAGTATGTTCACGACAATGGTAAACTCCCTGTTGTTAATTTTGCAGCCGGAGGTGTTGCTACACCAGCAGATGCAGCTCTAATGATGCAACTTGGTGCTGAGGGAGTGTTTGTTGGCTCTGGTATTTTCAAGAGTGGTAATCCTGCTAAGAGAGCAGCAGCCATTGTCAAGGCTGTTACCAACTACCAAGATGCCAAGATGCTTGCGGAACTTTCTGAAGACCTTGGCGAGGCAATGGTTGGAATCAACGAACAGGAGATAGAACTTCTCATGGCAGAGCGTGGCAAGTAACCATTACTGCTATATTCGGGAAAGACAAATTTGAAATTATTGTATGATGATTCATTCAGAGAATCCTGATGTATTTTTCATTGGGATTCTCTGATAATGTTTAATATATTATATATGAGAATAGCTGTATTGGCATTGCAAGGTGCTTTTATTGAGCATGAAAAAATGCTTCAGCGTCTTGGAGCCGAGACTTTTGAGGTAAGGCAACTTTCAGACTGGTATCAAACTAAGGATGCTCTTGTCATTCCTGGTGGCGAGAGTACTACACAGATAAAACTTCTCCATGAACTGAACCTATATAATCCTGTCAGAGAGGCTATTTTGTCAGGACTTCCTGTTTTTGGAACATGTGCAGGTCTTATACTTCTTGCCAAGAGTGTTGTTGGTGAAGAAGAAATCGAACGTATTTCCACTATGGATATTTCTGTATGCCGAAACGCCTATGGCCGTCAGCTTGGAAGTTTCTATTGTGAAGATGTTGTTGATGGCGTAGGTGACAACATTCCTATGACGTTTATCAGAGCACCATATATAAAATGTGTCACATCGCTTGATTGTAAACCTCTTGCAATTGTAGATGGAAATATCGTGGCTGCAAGACAGGGAAACCAAATTGTCACTGCTTTTCATCCGGAACTTAATGATGACACACGTATTCATGAGTATTTTATGTCCATCGTAAGGGAATGGGTTAACAAGAAATGATTTATACGAGGGCTGATGGCTTCATACTTTAATCCGCAACTATATCCCATAGTGAAGATTGCGTTCATGATGATTATGGGTATCATTGCAGGTAATTATCTTCAGTGCCATAACAGTCAGATTTATATACTGGCTATTATGGCATTGTTAATTTTTGTTGCCGTCTTAAAGCCACGTTCCTGGCTTGTTCAAAGTATAGCCATTTATGTGTGTTTCTTCCTTTACGGATGCTATATGACAGTAAATGCAAGCAAGGAATCTTCTGGCATTTGTTTCGATAAGCCTACATTGTTCAAGGCAGTCGTGTTGACGACTCCCATTATGGGTAAACGTACATTTCAGACCGACCTCCTTGTTGTTGACAGCAATAATACTTACAAGGTTAAGTCCAACATTATGGCTGTTGGAAATGGTAAGATTTCTGAGTTGAAAATAGGTGATGGAATAGAAGTGTGGTCAGTGCCACGAAGTATTGACGATAATGTGGGTGATGGAGTTTCAAAATTCAACTATCAAACATGGCTTCGCACAAATGGATATAAGGCTCGAACGTTTATCGCCAATGACTGTTGGAGAAGGTGCATGATAGACGTAAGCCATGTCTCCATATTAGACAAATTGCGCCTTTTTTCCGTACGCCTACGTCGTACAATACTTGACAATATACGATGCTTAGGACTTACTGGCAGTGAGTTGTCCATTGTGTCTGCAATGGCGTTTGGCGACAAGTCGTATGTTGACAGAGACCTTCGTGATGACTATTCCAATTCTGGAATGTCCCATTTACTTGCCCTTTCCGGTCTCCATCTCAGCATTATTTATGGTATGCTGTTGTTTCTTGTATATCCTTTTCGTAGAAAAATACTCACTCAGGCTTCTGTTATAATAGCTATATGGGTATATGTAATTCTTGTCGGAATGCCGTATTCTGTAGTAAGAGCAGCAACTATGCTCACCTTTTGCAGTCTTGCATTTGTCTTGAGTCGCAACCATCTATCTGTGAACATTCTTGCTCTTGCAGCCATTGTGATTCTCTCTTTCTCGCCACATGCACTTAATGATGTTGGTTTTCAGCTATCGTTTTTGGCAATGCTTTCTATATATGTAATAATGCCACTCATACATGGCATGAAATATCTTTCAGGAAATATCCTTAATTTGTTGTGGCGATGGTTGAAAGGAACTGTCTGTGTTACATTGTCTGTAATGATAGGAACCTCACCACTTGTAGCATATTACTTTGGAATTTTTTCTCCGATTTCTCCAATTGCCAATATACTTGTCTTGCCCATTGCCACCATCTTATTATATATGGTGATGATATTGCTGATTCCAATTCCCATGTTGCAGTCTGTAGTCGTGAAAGTGGTGGCTATACTTGCAAAGACCCAAAATGACATTGTGGAATTTTTATCCTCACTGTCGATAAGTCATGTAAAGGTGATTGATATGGGTATCATAACCCTTTTCGCTATGTATGTTTTAATAATTTCTCTTGTCGTTATTGCATATATAGTTCGGCGTCGTTATTCCTTATACCGTTGATGAAAGAAGCGCCGTCCATCCTTTTCTTTCCACTTGGCTGAAGTGTCAGAATTTCCAGTTGTTCATCTGTGCAGTTAACGTATATATGATGTTTGTCCATCACAGTGGTTCCTGGCTTACCAGAAGCTTTTATGCCTGTTTTCCTTGTCTTGTAAATCTTTAGAACTCCATTGCTTCCCATGTTTGTCCATGCTCCTGGTATAGGACTCAATCCCCTTACAAAGTTATGGATGCTTAATGCTGATTGATTCCAGTCTATCCTACATGTATCCTTGAAAATCTTAGGGGCAGTCTTTAAGGACACACCATCCGTTGTGAATGTGTCCTGTTCCTTGCAATCTATTCTTCCGTTGTTGTCTTTAATAAGTTCAAGGGTTTCAATTGCAGCCTTTGCTCCAAGCTCCATAAGCCCGTCATAAACATATTCCACGTCAGCATCCTCAGGAATGTCAAATTCTTTTCTCAATATTATCCTGCCGGTATCGATGTTTTCATCAAGAAAGAACGTTGTGACACCTGTTGTCTTTTCACCATTGATAATTGCCCAGTTTATAGGGGCAGCTCCTCTATATTGTGGTAACAGGGCGGCATGTACGTTGAATGTGCCATACCGTGGCATGTCCCAGACAAGTTTTGGCAGCATTCTGAAGGCTACGACGACAAAGATGTCTGCATCGAATGATTTCAATTCAGAAATGAACGTCTCATCCTTTAGCTTTTCTGGCTGAAGGACCCTTATTCCATGCTCTTGAGCATATACTTTAACAGCTGGTGGCTGTAATTTCTCATGGTGTCTTCCAACAGGTTTGTCTGGTTGTGTCACAACACCTACCACATTATAGTCGTTTTCAACAAGAGATGACAGTGTGCCAACTGCAAATTCAGGTGTTCCCATGAACACTATTTTTAGACTGTTCTTTTCCATGTTTGTATATTGTTATCATTCAAGTTTCGCAAGTTGCGAACTTGCTCAAAGTTAACAAGTTGACAAGTCAACAAGTTATTAGTTGTATTGCTCATTGACAAGCTCAAGCATGAAGAGTTGCAACTCGTTAACTGCAAGTATGTCGAAGACATGCGAAACTTGAGTTAATTATATTCAATTGTAAGTTACGATGCCAGAGGATGATAAATGAGATGAATATGACAGTCAAGGATGGAAACCTAATCTTCCGACAAATCAGCTACAAGTTGCCTATATACACTGTAAAGCCTTGTCCTGCTTATATATCCAACCAACACTCCATCTATATCTGTTACTGGCAGAGTCCTTGCTCCTGTTCGTTCAAACACTTGCATTATATCCTCCATGGGGTCATTGACACCAAGCAATGCCATTGGCTCGGTCATTATCTGTCTGACGGTAAACTTTCTGTATAGCTCTGTACGGAATATTACATGCCGCAGACGAGTGATGTCTATCTCGCCAAGAAGGCAACCTGCATCGTCGCATACAGGTGTGTATTCCTTAAGACTTCTGCTAATGACATGTACAAGCTTTCCAAGCTCAAGGTCAGGACTTACTGCAGTATAGTCTTTCTCAATTACACTGTCCATGTTCATAAGTGTAAGAACAGAACGATCGGTGTGATGTGTCAGAAGTTTCCCCTGTCTTGCCAGTCGCATGGCATAAATGCTATGTGGCTCGAAGATGGAAATTGTAAGATAGGCGCAAACGCTTACTATCATGAGTGGAAGGAACAGTGCATATCCTCCAGTAAGTTCTGCAATAAGGAATATTCCTGTCAGAGGGGCATGCATGACACCAGCCATGACACCAGCCATACCGAGAAGTGTGAAGTTCTTTTCCGGTACTACCACTCCTAAGGAATTGATGTTCCATACTCTTGCAAAGAAGAATCCCATGAATCCACCTATGAAGAGAGAAGGAGCAAATGTACCTCCACAACCACCACTGCCATTTGTGGCTGACGTAGCGAACACCTTGGTGAGAATTACCATGCCTACATACAATACCAGAAATTCACCATGACCTGCAAACAATGACTGACTTAGCAATTTATTCCAATCCTCAGGACCATTACCGTCAATGAATATTCTCAGACTGTCATAGCCTTCTCCATATAGTGCAGGGAAAAAGAATATCAGAGTGCTAAGCATCATACCTCCAAACAGGATTTTCAGATATGGATGTGACGACAGTTTGGAGAAACCGTTCTCACACCATGTCATGAGCCTCATGAAATACAAAGATATGAAACCACATCCAATGCCAAGCAATATGGTGGGAGGAACTCTGACCAACTCCCATGCTTCATCCATGTGATAATCGAAGAGAGGTGAACTTCCAGCAAATAGGTACGAGAAGCATGTGGCTGTGACACTTGATATCAGAATGGGCAGAAGGGAACCCATTGTAAGATCAACCATAAGAACCTCAAGCGTGAAGACAAGACCCGCAATTGGGGCTTTGAATATGCCTGCTATGGCAGCTGATGCTCCACATCCGACAAGCAGCATCAATGTCTTGCTGTCCAGTTTAAACAGCTGTCCCAGATTACTTCCAATAGCAGAACCAGTAAGGACAATTGGAGCCTCCGCACCAACGGAGCCTCCAAAGCCAATTGTTACGGCTGAGGCTACCACGGAACTCCAAGTGTTGTGGCGTTTCAGTTTTGACCTCTTGGTCGCAATGGCGTAGAGCACCCTTGTTATACCATGAGATATGTCGTCTCTTACTATATATTTAATAATGAGATGTGTAATGAATACACCTACTACAGGAAAAAGAAGGTATAGCCAGTTAAAGCTTTCTGCTCGAAATCCCGCTCTGAGCAAAACCTGTATCTCATGAATCATGAAGTGAAGCATTGCGGCAGACACGGCGGCAAAAAAGCCTACAAAGAAGGCGAGAACAAGAGTGAACTGCCTGTCATTGACATGAGCCTCCCTCCATTTTATGACCCTTTCCAGTGTAGTTGGTTTTGTTGCTTCGTCCAATGTCATTTCCTGATAATTGTTACCTCGCTGTTTTCCGACAATTTTATAATGCTTGATGGTGTGTGTGGCTTATGCTCTTGTCTTCGTGCAAAGCATACATAGTCAACATTGTCAAGTATTTCCTTGCTGATATCATTATAGTTTTGAGCTGCTTTCATGCCGCTGATGTTTGCGCTCGTGCTTACTATAGGCTTCTGAAACCTGAAACAAAGTTCCTTGGAGAAATCCTCACGTGTTATCCTTATGCCAATACTCCCATCTTCTGCTATCAGATTCTTGGCGATGTTAACAGCATTGTCAAGGATTAGCGTCGTTGGACGTATAGCGGTCTCCATTATTGTCCATGCAACATCTGGTACATTCCTGACGTATCTTTGCATTCTTCCCTCTGAGTCCACAAGACAAATCATAGCTTTTGAGTCGTCGCGCTGTTTCAGTTCATATACTTTCCTTACAGCTTCCTCGTTGGTAGCGTCACACCCTATTCCCCATATTGTGTCAGTGGGGTACAAGATGATGCCACCCTCACGTAGAACCTTTACTGCGTTTCTTATATCTTCTTCTCTGTTCATTTCTATTTCTTTATTTATGTTTGACCACTATAATGCACTAAGGGAAATAATTAATGAGAATTATTTTCTGCCACTTACTTTAGTATTGATGTTGGTTCAGAGACATGTGTAGTCTTTATTCTCCATTCTTGTGGATATAGGTTGTTGGCTCTTACACCCAAATTATTGACAAAACCAATTGGAATGCCATTGAACTTTAACGTTACATATCCTTTTGGAATGTCAGGACTCAGTGTAAGTGATTCTTTTCTCAGATATTCCGTCGCCTGCTCTATATCTATTTCAACGGATGGAAATGCTTGCATGTCCATACATCTGCTCATGGCAAGAGAATGCGATGGCTTTATCTTTCCTCCCTTTATTGTTGCCAGCGAAGTGCCAAATCTGATAATGCTTAATTTGTCAGACAGATAGTCGTATATATCTGTCCATTCTTTCCTTATTGCAATTATTTCATCCTTGATAGTCCTTGTGTCATAGCACTCAGGGTTGGAGAGCCATTCCTTGCAGGAATTAAGACCTGTCCCAATCGACGCGCCTCCCTTTTTCATATCCTTGCTTTTCTTTCGGCTTTTCTTCCCCTTAGAGACAGTGAGTGGTTGTTTGACATCTGAAATAATTCCGGATTTCTTTATTACAGCCATGAAAAGTCCTTCTCCTTTGCTTACACCGGGAATGAATCTATATGAAGGATGGCTTCCTTTCAATGAACCAGTGACATTCCATTCTCTTGGAACATCCAAGTTCATGACATCTCCTCCCAACTCTTTGGCAATCCATTCAATGTTGTCCTCATTCTCAAGGGCATTGAATGTACATGTCGAGTATATGAGCATTCCGCCAGGACGAAGACATTTCCAAATATCCCCTAATATCTCACGTTGCAGTTTCTGACATCTGCTGACATTTTCCAGGCTCCATTCTGTTCTTGCTTTTTCATCCTTTCTGAACATTCCCTCACCTGAGCATGGGACATCACATAATATAATGTCGAACATAAGACCGGCATTGACATAGTCTTTAGCATAATTGTTGGTAACGACAACGTCAGGATTCCCATGTTTTATAATGTTCTCAGCCAGTATGTTTGCTCTTTGCCTTATTGGTTCATTGGAAAAAAGCAGACAACTGGCTGGTAGAGTGTCGCGCAAAATAAGAGATTTCCCACCAGGGGCGGCACATAGGTCTAAGACTAAGGATGGAGACTCAAGCCCGTCCTTCCTTAAAGTCTCAAGTGCATAGTCAAGGCAGTATTCAACAAACATTGACGATGCTTCCTGAACATAATATGCCCCTGCGTGCATCAAGGGGTCAAGGGTAAAGTTTGGACGCTTTTCCACGTAATATGAATTCCGACACCATGCCACAGGGCTATGTGCAACGGTTTTGACAATTCTCAAGTTGCCGCATTTTGGCATGTTCAGTCTCACACTCGTTACGGGAGGCTCGTCAATGTTGTCACTTAGGACTTTCCACAATTGTTCACCCATCAGTTTGCGGGTTTCTTGCTGGAATGCAAAAGGAAGTCCTGTTTCCATATGTATAATTTAGAACTTTGCCATCTTGATGGCATCTATGGCACACTCGTCACCCTTGTTGCCAAGTTTGCCTCCACTTCTGTCCTTTGCCTGTTGTAGGTCGTTTGTTGTTAAAAGCCCGAATATGACTGGAATGGCACTGGTAGCGTTAAGCCTTGCAATACCATAGGTTACCCCACTGCAAATATAGTCGAAATGAGGAGTCTCGCCCCTTATGACACTCCCAAGTACTATGATGGCATCGTATCCATCGTTTCTTGACATTTGGTGGGCACCATAGATAAGCTCAAAGCTGCCTGGGACTCTTTTAACGTGTATGTTCTCAGGAATAGCTCCGTGTCTCTGGAGAGTAGATACCGCTCCTTTGAGCAGAGCCCCTGTTATCTCTTTGTTCCATTCTGACACAACGATGCCAAAACACATGTTGCTTGCGTCAGGCACTGAGGTCTCGTCGTATTCAGAGAGGTGGTGTAATTCCGTTGCCATAATTGTCAGTTGGATGCCCTCTCTATATATTTGTCAATCTCCTGAGATATTGGGGAGTTGAGGTATGTAGCTTTTATGTCTTTGTATATTTCAAGTGCCTCGGCTTTCTTGCCTTGGCTTTCCAGTATCACGCCTGCTTTCTTGAGCGCCAATGGTGCAATTGAGAGGTTTATGTTGTCCTCAGCCTTTGAGTTTGCCATTTTTGCAGCTTTCCTGAAGCTTTCCACAGCCTTGTCCAACATGTCATTGTTGGCATAGATGTCGCCAAGTGCCATCTGGGATGCAGGACTGATAATCATGTCACCGGAAGTGCTGAATTTGCTTACATATTCGAGTGCAGCTTTCCAGTCAGGTTTCTGCATGTTGGCATAGCAAAGACCTGCGTAGAGATTTGCGAGGTTGCCAGCTTCGGTGTTGCCGTTGTCACTTGCTATCTTCAGGAAACCGGCATAGCCAGCACCGTCACCCTTCAAGGCTTTGTCAAACTGCTCCTGGCTCATGTACTCCTGTCCTTTGGCAAGGGCTGTGCTTGCCTCTTGCTCCTGTGGGTCAGCTACATAGTTCTTGTAGAGAATAGCACCTGCTACAATTACGAATACTGCTACGACTGAAATGATGATGGCTTTCTTATATTTCAGGAAGAAAGCCTCTGTCTTGTTAAGTGTCTCGTTAGCCTCGTTAACGGCCATTTTGTTTTTTTTGCTTGTCATTACTATTTAATGGTTTGTGGAGTCCTTGTTGTCGGACTCTGTTTGTTATTATTATCTTAATTTATGCCTATTGCTGCGTGGAAAACCACTGCTAATGTCTTTAGCGTGGCAAAATTAATGATTTTATCCCACATATTGAAATTTATTGATGACTTTTTTCGTTTTATACTTTCAAAAGGTTTAACTTTGCAATATGATTCTCAGAAAACTATCCATATTAAACTATAAAAACATAAGGTCGGCAGAGCTTAGACTTTCGCCTAAGTTCAATTGCTTCGTAGGAATGAACGGTGTAGGCAAGACCAATATTCTTGATGCCATATACTACCTTTCCTCGTGTCGGAGCATTTTCAACCTGCCCGATTCACATCTTATAACTCACGACGAGTCTTTCTTCGTTCTTGATGCCGAATATGCCACGGACGGTGGTGAGCCAGAGATGTTGTATTGTGGCTTGAAGAAGGGAACGAAAAAGCATTTCAAACGTAATGGCAAGGAATACAAACGCCTGTCCCAGCATATAGGTCACGTTCCCGTAGTTCTCGTTTCTCCATCTGATTCTGTCATAATTGATGGTGGGAGTGAGGAGAGGCGCCGACTGCTTGACGTTGTCATATCTCAGTATGACAATACGTATTTGGATACACTCACCAATTATTCAAGATTGTTGCAGCAACGCAACACACTCCTTAAACAGGAAGAGGAACCAGACGCAAACTTGCTTGATATCATTGACATGCAAATGGCGGAAACGGGCAAAACGTTATATGTCAGGCGCAAGGAGTATGTTGAGAGGTTGGAACCTCTTTTCCAACAGGCTTATGATGCCGTCTCTGGCTCAAGGGAGCGTGTCTCGCTTTCCTATATCTCCCATTGTCAACGTGGCGACCTTCTTGACATCTTGCGCGAGAGCAGGGCTAAAGACCGTGTGATGGGCTATTCCCTGCATGGTGTCCATAGAGATGACCTTGACATGTCCATAGCTGGTTATCCCATCAAGAAGGAAGGCAGTCAGGGACAATGCAAGACTTATACTATAGCTCTTAAAATAGCACAGTTTCAGTTTCTTAGGAAAACTAATTTAAGTAACACTCCATTGTTGTTGCTCGATGATATCTTCGACAAGCTCGATGCAAAAAGAGTGTCACATATCGTGAGACTTGTCTCAGGAAACGACTACGGACAAATATTCATTACAGATACCAACAGGGAGCGTCTGGATGAAATTCTGAAATCAGGAGATTTTGATTATAAGATATTCAATATAGAAGACGGAATGGTCTGCTTAAAAGAGGAAAGTCAGGAAAGTCATGTTTAGAAAGAAAGTGGTAAGAATTGATGGTCTCCTTGGGGAGATAATAAGGAGACAAGGACTGGAGGGACCTCTCCTGCAAAAAAGGCTCTTGGATTCATGGGGCAAGGTTGTGGGAAACACCATTTCCTCCTATACAACCGATAAGTATATTAGAAACCAGACTCTGTTTGTGCGCCTTTCATCTCCTGCATTGAAAGCAGATTTGGGAATGATGAGGTCAAGGCTGGTGAAACGTCTCAACGATACTGTTGGCTCACAGGTGATTGTTGATATAAAATTCATTTAAACTCTAATGTTTCTATTCTCCCTAAAATCCGCAACTAATATTGATGCTGACTAATTTTGCAGTTCGCTTCTCAATCTGACGATAGTCTTGCCACTACAGACGTAATATACAATTGTTATAAAACAAGCTGTGTCCAAACAAATTGTTTAGACACAGCTTCATTTTGCTCATCAGGATACTTGTTCCCTATAGTTTTTCCTCAAGGGCTTTCATAACCCTCTTGTATTCTGTTTGGGTTATATCCACCTTACTGTAGCATTTTTTTTCAGGATGTCTGTTCTTGTATGCAGTTCTAATCATTTCGTGCGTTACGATGTTCCCAATTGGAATGTTGTATTCCCTGATAAGTGGAACCATATATTCCACGGCACTCTCAATCTGCTGTTCTGTAAGTGGTTTCTCTAAAGTGTTGCCTTGGAATTCAATGCCCAGGCACCACTCGTTGCATCTCTCTCTGCCATTGAGCAGCGATGCCCCCGCATGATAGGTAACGACAGTAGGCTCACACATGATATATCTTGTGCCGTCAGTGTCTATTACAACGTGTGTTCCAACTATTCTCTTCTTCGATGTGAGAACTTCAAGTGAACGTTCCACGGTGGGCTCGGCGGTGTGGTGAAGTATGATGCCTTGAACCTCGTTAACCTTTTCTCTGTCATAATTGGGAGTAGGGTAGGATACATCTCTGTATTTCATCTGCTTTCCGCAGCCATTAACGCTATATAGGGAGCAGCTGTCTTTGCCAGCTTGCTCCCATGTGTATTCTTGTCCGTCGTTTTCGCCTGTCATCCCATCTTGTACATCTCTATCCATGGCATTACCCATGGCAATTGTTCCTAATGAAAGGATGCAGGCAGCAACAAATCTTGGAATATTCATGTTTCCCATTAGTCAGACAGTACTACCGCATAATACGCCTTCTTTCCACTTGGGTAGAGTCCTTGGATGAAGAGTACCGGTTCCTTGCTCATAGATACTTTCTTCACTATGTCTTGGAGCTGTTCCAGAGTCTTCACAGGCTCGTTGTTTATGTTCTGGATTATGAATCCCTTGTTTATTCCCTCGTTTGCAAGTGCGCCCTTGTTGACCTTTATAACCTCTACGCCGTAGTTTATGCCAAGTTCCTCTTTCTGCTTGCTTGTTATCTCCTTGAAGTTTGCGCCGAGAATGTCAATGTCGGCAGGTTTCACCACTTCCGTATTGCCCTGTTCGTTCTTGAGGGTTACAGTCTTGGTTATTTTCTTCTTGTCGCGAAGATAGGTAATGGAGACTTTTTCTCCGGGACGCTTGCCGTTGAGGTATTCCTGGAGTTCGCTCATCTTGGTCACTTTCTTGTTGTCGATGTTTACTATTACATCACCTTCCTGAAGACCAGCTGAGGCTCCGGCTCCGTTGTCAGAAACGGTTGACACATATATGCCATCGTTGGTGCCGAAGTCTGTGTCGTTTCCTTTTTCTTTCTCAGAGTCAATGTATTTGTGGACGTCCATTCCTGTTATGCCAAGCAAGGCACGCTGCACGGTGCCGTATTTCTTCAAGTCATCCACGACCTTGTTCATGATGGTTGTTGGTATGGCGAATCCATAGCCGCTGTAAGAGCCTGTCTGCGAGTATAGCATGGCATTGATTCCGACAAGCTCACCTTTGGTGTTTACAAGCGCACCACCTGAATTACCGGCATTGATGGCAGCGTCAGTCTGTATGAAACTCTCTACTCCGTTTGCACCCAGCGAACGTGCTTTTGCCGATACGATGCCGGCTGTTACCGTGGAGTTGAGGTTAAACGGATTGCCTACTGCGAGAACCCATTCGCCAACCTTCAGGGCATCGGAATCACCGATGGGAAGGGTAGGGAGGTCTTTTGCGTTTACCTTGATGAGTGCCAAGTCGGTAGTCTCATCAGTACCTATTATCTTGGCTGAGTATTCGCTGTTGTCATTGAGGGTTACCGTGAGCTGGTCTGCTCCAGCTACCACGTGATTGTTTGTCACGATGTAGCCGTCTGAGGATATAATGACACCGCTGCCCGTTGCCTCTTTCTTAGGGGTAGGTACCTGTTTCTTGTATGTTCCTCCACCACCTGGGTTGCCGAAGAATCCGAATGGGTCTGAGAAGAAACCACCGAAAGGATCGCTTTGTACTTCAACAGTCTTCATTTTTGAGTTCTGCACATATTTAATGTGTACAACGGCTGGAAGAGCCTTTTCTGCCGCATAGGTCAAATCGACAGGCTGTCCTGCTACAGGTGCAGCTTTAGCTGCATTTACCTTTATTAAAGCTCCTGTTGAGAAAGCCAGTGCGAGAATGCATGCCGCACCAGCAAGATACTTAGTTAAGTTTTTCATTTCTGTAAACCTTTGTTCGTTAATATTTTCTTTCTATATTACTGTCTGTTTTATACGTTTTCTTGTCAAAACGCTTGCAAATATAGATGCAAAAAATGTAAAACTGACATTTTGACATTCATCTTTATCCCATTTTAACACTCTCATTTTGCATATTAACGGCTCTTAAATTGTGTTTGTGACAATTTTACATTCACTAACAGAATTGCAAATCATAGTTTGCATATAATCAACATAAGGAGTTAAGGGTAGTGAAAATTGAAAGATAAATGCTTGGGTGGACCTTAAATCATCAATAAAGACCTGACACAAAAAATAGAGGGGAGAAAGAGCGGAATACGAGGTTCGAACTCGCGACCCCGACTTTGGGAAAGTCGTGCTCTACCAACTGAGCTAATTCCGCATTAAGCATGGACCTTTACATAAAGCGTTTGCAAATTTACAGATATATTCGCATGATAGGAAATTTATTCTGCTAAATCATGTTAATGCATTGCTTCCCATTCTTTGAGAACTTCTTTCCAGTCAACAGCTCCGTTATCTATGGCTTCTTGCTCTTTTAAGGCTTGGTCGCGCTCTCTGTCTCTTGCTCTTTTCTCCTTCATGGAGGCTATTGTGGCATCATCTAAAATCTGTATGGCTCCGCGCTTTATGGCATCATGCAAGTCTTCTTCCCCAAACGCTTTCCCCTGTATGTTGAAATCGGATATGTTGAATTCGAAATTGACTCTTAACTGGTGTCTTATCTTCTTCTGCTGGAAACGAGTCCCGGCGTTCTTCTTGCGTAGAAGCATCGAAATGATGTCTATTTCGTGTTGTGAAAATTTAGTTCTTCCCATAAGTTGACATTATTTTTTCTTAGTTTACCAATGACAAAGTTACAGAATTATTTTGTATCGCAGAAGTTTTCGCAATTATTTTTCGTGCCATGATGGATCATAGCCTGTCTTTATTTGTATATTTGCAATAGTGAGGGGCCTGAGGGACAGGTGCCTATTAGAACGCTCCTTTAGTTTTTTCATTATTACCTAAAATCCTCTGTCATAACTCCTCATCATAACTCCTCATCATAACTCCTCTGTTGACGAGTAAACAAGTTGACGAGTTTACAAGTTGACAAGTCAACAAGTTATTACCTCTTATGGTAACAACCTCCCCTCTCCTTTTGGAGAGGGGTTGGGGGTGAGGCTTCACCCTAACTCCTCTGTTGACGAGTTTACAAGTTGACAAGTCAACAAGTTATTAACTCTTATGGTAACTA
>CAMCLD010000002.1 GCA_945875635.1 uncultured Prevotella sp. | reverse complement strand
GCCGACCCTCTGCTTGTAAGGCAGATGCTCTAAACCAGCTGAGCTAAACGCCCTTTGTTTTAAGCGATGCAAAGGTAATACTTTTATTTTTACCCCGCAAGTTTTTTATTGTCTTTTTTTGCCAATAGATAAAATAGTTCATTGATGCAAGTAAAGAAACAGTTAAAGGACAACATGTCGGAGACATGCGAGACTTAAGTAAAAAAAGCCATTTGGGAGTATGACATATATACGTGCTATTGCCCAACACATACAGGATTCATTGAAAGACGTTGAAAAAGGGTCTTGCTTCTCGCAAGACCCTTACAAAAAGATATATGCGTGTATTATTCAACAATCTGAACAGTAGCGCGACGGTCGAAATCTATTGGGAGATCTACACCGAGAAGTTTCACGCCACCATTGTGTGCTGTTGAGATTTTCTCAGCTGGAACACCCATCTTAATGAGTTCTTCCTTAACAGTCTCTGCACGGTTCAAAGAAAGTTTCTCGTTGATGGCAGGTGTACCTGTTGAGCTGTCAGCATAACCTGTAACGAGAATGTTCTGGTTGTTGTCGATAGCGTACTTAGCCAAAGCGCGAACGTTCACGAGGTCTTTAGGATTAGCAACATCTGTCTTTGCGAGGTTGAAGAATACAGAAACAGGAGTTGTGATGAATTCCTTTACAGACTCAGAAACTTTCTCTACAACCTTAGGCTGTGCAAGAAGTTTCTGGAGACGTGCGTTCTCAGCCTCTGCATCGCGGAGCTTACCATTGAGAGCATCAATGCTTGACTGATAGCCAGCCTTGATAGCGTCAACATCTGGAACAGCATTCCATCCAGTCTTGCCTAAATTGTATGTGATGCCAACCTCAGCATATAAGAGATTTGCATGGCTGTCCCATCCTCTCTCACCATCATTGGTATTGCCATGTGATGGAAGGAAGTCATTCTCGAGACGGTTCCATCCAAGTTCAACGTTAGCTGCGAACTTGTCTGTAATTCTGAACTCGTTGAGCAAACCTACGCTAAGTCCCATAGCATAAAGGTTTGTAGAGCAGTTACGAGCCATTCCAGCACCAGCGAATGGAATAGCATTCCAGATGCGCTTTGGATTGTAGCCACAAACCATGTTGCTTACGTTAAAGAGCACCTGACCCTGAGCATTCCAATACTTGAAGCTGCCGTTATAAGCCTGTGTCTCTGGCATCTTACCCCAGATACCAGATGCTTTAAGACGAAGTCCCAAGCCTGGTGTGAACCACTTTCCTACAGCTACTGAAGCCTGCGGATTTGTACGCAGTCCCTTGAATGGACTCTTTGAAGCATCTACAGCTTTCTCTGAGCTATGTCCTGCATAGAAAGCAGACCACTGAGCTCCAGCCTGTACGAACCAATTGCTCCAGAATGAATTTGTTGCAACGCTGTTCTTCAATGTTGGGTCTTCCTGAGCGAAAGACATCGTTGAAATACCAGCCAATGCCAATACAACTAATAGTTTTTTCATAACTTTAATTTATTAAAACAATCAAAAAAAATAATCTCTTAATTATTGCAATATTACGTGTGCAAAGTTAGTGATTATTTTTTAATTACATCACATTATTGCAAAAAATCATTGATTTTTGTTTAAATTTGGCTATTTAGAAATCACTACACCTTATTAAAACAGAGAAAAACCGACTGATTGGCATATACTCATGTACTATGAAAACAGGTGTTCTATCTCTTGTTGTCGCAGGATACCTATTATTGGTTTACCATTAGGTGTATAGTTAACATTTCCAGAACAGAACAGTTTGTTTACCAGGTTTTCCATCTCTTCATTTGTAAGGACCTGCCCATAAGGTATAGCTGCATTCTTTGCAAGAGTAAGTGCAAGTGTACTGTCTATCTCTTCCTTGATGCTGACATTCTTTTCTTTTGCATTGCAAACCATCTCAAGTACGAGAGACTCTGCATTCATTCCCTCTATGCCAGCTGGAACTGAAATTATCGAATAGCAGTCTGGACCCAAATCATTGAACAGGAATCCCAGCTCCTCCATCTCCTTACGAATCTTGTTGAAAACGAGAGCTTCTGTAGAGGTAAAAGACACTGCCTCTGGAAACAATATCTTTTGAGATTCATAATGTCTGTTTTCGAATTGGCTCATATACTGTTCATATAATATTCTCACATGAGCCCTATGCTGGTCAACAACCATCAGTCCCGACTTGACAGCCGTCATGATATATTTACCCTTATACTGATAATGAGAAGGAGACTTCTCTTCTATGATGCCGGCATTGCTTTCCAATGGGAACAGTGATGCCGGAGGAACTGATGTATCTTCTTGGATTTCATGCGAGTAGAGACGTTCCCAATCTTTGTGGACTGCACTTGTAGCATGTCCTGATGGTACAGTTTTCTCCTTAAAGGGATTATACTGCGGATTTAAGCTTACCTTAGGCAACGCAGCAGCATTTTCTGTATTGAAAACGGGAATATCGGGACATGCCTCGCTGTCAAAGTCTATTGTCGGGACATCATTGAATTTACCGACAGCCTCTCTTACCGCCGCAGTGAGTATCTGCCATATTGGCTGTTCGTTCTCAAACTTAATCTCTGTCTTCGTAGGATGGATATTAACATCAATGTCCTGTGGTGCTACCTCAAAATATATAAAATACGGAACTTGCTCGCCTAATGGCACAAGACGTTCAAAGGCACTTGAAACAGCCTTGTTGAAATAAGGATGCTTCATATACCTGCCATTGACAAAAAAGAACTGTTTAGAGCCCTTTTTCCTGGCAGACTCAGGTTTGCCTACATATCCATATATTCTACACAGAGATGTATTTACATCTATTGGCAGCAAATCCTGATTTAATCGTTTGCCAAAAACATCAACGATACGCTGCCTTGTATTGCATCTCTTTAGATTGAGCATCTCCACATTATTATGATGCAGTGTGAACGATATGTCAGGATATACCAGAACCATTCTCTCAAAGGCAGTTACAATATTGTTCAGCTCCGTTGAGTTGGACTTGAGGAATTTTCTTCTTGCAGGTACGTTGTAAAACAAGTTCTCAACCTTGAAGTTGCTACCTTCCTGACATGCACATACCTCCTGTCCCATAAACTTGCCACCAGAGATTTGAAGTTCCGTCCCGGTCTCCTCACCTTTCTGCCTCGTACGTAGTTCCACCTGCGCTACAGCTGCTATGGATGCGAGAGCCTCGCCTCTGAATCCCATCGTTGTCAAAGCAAAAAGGTCTTCTGCCTTATTAATCTTCGACGTAGCATGACGCTCAAAGGCAAGACGCGCATCAGTGGCTGACATGCCCTTTCCATTATCGACAACCTGTATCAATGTCTTGCCGGCATCAAGTAACACCACATTAATTATATCTGCCCCAGCATCAATGGCATTCTCAACCAACTCCTTTATAACAGAAGCTGGTCGCTGAATAACCTCTCCTGCGGCAATTTGATTTGCCACACTGTCTGGCAACAACTGTATTATATCACTCATAATCTAATATTAATGTATCAAAGACGTCCAGGCAAAGAATTCTATTGGAATCATAAAGATAAGAGAGAAGGTGAAACACACCTTTATCATAGCTGAGCAAGGAAAATCATTTGACATTCCTGTGTCCTTCAGGCTTAGTGGAAATAATCTGCCTTGGCAGAAATACTGCCTTCTCACTTTTCAACTTAACATTATCACCCTTTCCAACCCTGCGGAAAAGGTCATTCTTATCCAATGGCCGCACATAATCAAACCACGCGAAACCTGGAAGTTTGTCTTTTCCCGGTGGTACTTGTGTCAATGGATACAAGACTCCATCGGGTTTAGACACCCAAATCTTTTCCATTTTCCTTTCTTCAGAAAGATACATTCTCAATGTGTCAGACTTCATGTCATCTAAAAAGAGTATTGTACTGTCTTTCTCGTCAACAGAATAGTATATGGACAGCACATTACCTATTGCCTCATTCAAACGCAACTTCCCGTCCTTGAAATGCGCTCTCATACTTGAGGATGAAATCTGGTTATAATGTTCCCTATCATTCATCTGCTCAATGGCAAGCGCATGACCATAGACAAAAGCCTCGCGTACCGTGGAATCATTAAGGAATATTTTAATGGAATCACCAAGGATTTGTCTTGCACCATTCCATGCTATCGGGTCTTTATATAGGACTACGCAAGAGTCCCGTGAATATCCTACAAGAGAATCACATACAGCCTGTATGTCTGTCCTGAACATCCTTACATTCTTATAGCAGTGGACTTTTCTATATACAGAGTCCGTATTGACATGAAAAGCCTCCATGCGTATTGTATCAGAATGCATGAACAGAGTATCTTTCTGGGAAAAATCCTTAACGAGAGGATTGCCATGCGCTATGGCGGAAGACTCTGTATAATGAACATAATCAGCTATAAGGGAATTACGGTTTTTCCTATCTGTATATACCACATGACCTCTTCCCTCTCCTATCTTAGTCTTGTCGTTATATGAGAGACTGTCACCTGTTATGACTCTATCTCCTATCTTGTCATGGTAAACAGCATTTCCCCTCCCCTCGCTTTCACCTGTAGTACTGTTATAATTGATGTAATCGCCTTCCACATCACGCTCTTTCGAGGTTATGGTTGAACGACCATTCAGCTCCATCCTGTCAGTTTTACTGTAATAGTAGCCATCATTAGTATGCACGACCTCACCATTTCGCCCATATACCACAGACTCTCCTGTTACGTGAGCGACCTCTGTGTCGGTGTTGTATCGCAGGTTATCCGTATTAATAGTATATTTAGGACTTTTCATCACCACATCACCATAGAAATTGGCATCATGGGCGTTGAAATAATATTCACCTTCCCTTGAAGTAACAATTGTGTTTCCTTTCTGCAACTTTCCACCATTGCCTCCAAAGAAATTGGCATATTCCGTAGCAACATTATAATCGAGGCTATCACAATGCAACGAACTCCCTGGTTGTGTTACTACTACCTTCTCCCTTGCCTGCACATAATCAGCGTCACCATCATAAAATGCCCGTGAGCATGTCAAAGTAATACCCTTGCTCTTCTTCATCCTGACATGTCCGAAAGCATGGAAAGTATTCCTATTCTGATTAAAGTACGCACTGTCACACCACAAGCGCGTATCTCCATACCTGAACTGTACGTTACCCTTCACAATCTGCACATCCATCTTGACATACTGGTCGTACCTCAACTCATCGGCATGGTCAAGATAAACCTTCTCGTTCTTCGCCTTCTTATTTTGAGCCATAGTGGACAAGGATGAACAAAGAAGACAGAGACACACAGCCATCGTCAAGAAAGCTCTGTGTCTATATATATAATAATGAATAGAATAATGGAATAATATCATTTAATCCAGCCTTGGTATTCAAAGTCACACCCGTCATAATCAGGGTTCATCCTAACATAAGTGTTCTTTATCTTATTCTCAACCCATTTCTGCAACGTTTCCTGCCTTTCCTTTGCCATTACGACATCCTTCATCACCTGGAAGTCCTCGGTAATAGTTGCCTTATGGGCTTCTATACGACTTTTCAACTTGACAATAGCACAAACGGTCTTGCCTCTGTCGTTCACCATTTGAAAAGCCTTTGATATCTCACCCACCTTCATGGTGTCAACAATCTGAGCCACCTCGGAAGGCAAATCCTGCATTCTGAACCTTGACGTTCTTGAACTCTCAGAACTATTCACCATCAGTCCATTATTGCTTTTTGTATCCTTGTCGTCAGAAAGATATGAAGTGGCCAAATCGAATGTGAACTTTCCTTCACGTATATCGTTTGCTATCGAGTCCAAACGACATTTAGCATTCTCTATTGACACATCCGACACACGAGGTTTCAGCAGTATGTGACGACAGTTAATCTTATCACCACGACGGTCTATCAGCTGAATGATATGATAGCCAAAGTCGCTTTCCACTATTTTTGAAATCTTACTTGGGTCTGTAAGGTTAAAAGCCACGGCAGCAAAAGCGGGGTCGAGCATTCCTCTTCCCATATATCCCAACTCACCTCCCTGTCTGGCTGACCCTGGGTCTTGAGAGTAGAATCGAGCAAGTGTAGAGAATGAAGTTTCTCCATTGTTTACCCTTTCGGTATATGAGCGCAACTCATCCTTCACCCTGTTTATCTCTTCCTGCTCTATCTTTGGAGCGTTTGTCAGAATCTGTACCTCAACCATTGTAGGTACGAGAGGAAGACTATCCTCTGGCACATTGCGGAAGAAATCTCTGACCTCAGCAGGTGAGACGTTAATATTCTCAACTATCTTTTCCTGCATCCTCTGCACAAGCAACAGGTTCTTGTATTCTTCCCTCATGTCTTGTCTTATCTGTGTAAGAGACTTGTTCTGGGATTGCTCCAATGCTTCACGCGAGCCAAGGCGCTGTATGAAATAGTTTATCCTTTGTTCCACTCCTTGTGTGACCTCTGATTCAGACACCTCAACACTGTCAAGAACAGCCTGATGGAGGAACAGTTTGTTAACAGCCAACTGTTCCGGTATCCTGCAATCGCCTTTGCCATCCCAGTCCTTTCCTGTCGGGTCTCCCTCAAGACGTGCTACCTCAATGTCTGATTTCAGGATTGGTTCATCGCCTACTATCCATACCACCTCGTCAACAACACTTTGCTTCCTGTTGTCAACATTAACAGACAGCGAATCAGAGTCAAGGAGGGATACACTGTGCCCAAGCCCTGAATTGACCGCTACGGCGAAGAGAGGGGCAGCAACTATCAGCGAAGAGATATACGGGATATACTTTTTCATACTATGAGAATCTAATGCTTATTAACTGTGGAAAGAACCTCTTTGTTTATCACCACATTATATTTCTTACGAAGTTTCGCAATCCATTCCTTCTCCAATGCATCCTGATAATCAGCCACTACAAGTCCACGCACATCATCGTATGTCTTCGGAGCTGAAAGTTTCTTGCCAAACACAGCATCGATTGGATAATCTTTAAGTGGTGTTATTGTAGTATCCTTCTTGAATACCATCTTGTCAATAAGCGCATTGTCACCTTGCTTGAAGATTCCCTTCTCTACACGTATTCTGATGATAGAGTCATTGTTGAACTGTTTGCGGAGCTTGTCTGCCCATTTATCGAATGCCACGCCCTTTACGCAGTCACGTACAGCCTTTACGTCTTCCTTTGTCTTCACATGGTATGCCATACCTTTATACCTCGGGCTCTCCCACTTGTATTTTTTCTTGTTCTGCTTGAAATACTGCTCAAGTCCAGCTTCATCCTTGGATGCCTTGTCCCATACTTCCCTATTGCTTATCTCAAACAAGAGAAGTCCGTCGTGATACTCTTTTATGAGATTCTTCAAGTCAGAATCAGAGTTTGCCATTTCCTCTGCCTTGCGATCAAGTATTTCCTCTGCCGTAAGAGTTCCATTGCTTTCCTTAACCTGCTCTGCAAGCTTGCTGTCAACAATCTTTTCCCTTATACCACGGCTCTCAAGGTATTTGATTATGTTTGTTTTCAGTGAATCAAGTGGTGGTACCTGTGAACGTTCCTTCATAAGTATTATATGATATCCGAATTTAGAAAGGAAAGGCTCACTCATCTCACCATTTTTCAGGGAATAAGCAACATCCTCAAACTCCTTGACCGTCTGTCCTGTTGCCAAAGTTGGAAGGAGACCTCCATTACGTGCTGACCCTAAATCATCAGAATACTTGCGAGCCATCTCAGAGAAGTCGGCTCCAGCTTTAAGAGCTGTATATATAGAGTCTATCTTTATCTTAGCTGAATCTTGTGCCTGCGAGCTTGCTTTTTGCGACACTTTCACAAGAATATGTGATGCTGTGAACAATCCCTTCGGACCAATCTGAGCAACCATCTTGTCATAATAGTCTGCTGCCTCTTTCTCAAGGTCGGCATCTGAGACAAACGAAGGGCGTATTTGCTGATCCCTATAACTAAGGAACTCTTTCTTGAACGATGACAATGTATCAAGATGCTCGTCAAGTGCTGCCTGAACCTTTAATTTGTAATTAACGAAAAGGTCAACATACTCGTCAACGGATTTCTTGTCTATTACGCCTTCAGCATTGTTCTTGTTATAAGAGTATTCAAACTCCGAACGACTAACTGGCACGTCATTAATTGTCATGAGGACAGGGTCTTCCTGCTGTGCGAATGTGAATCCGCTTACGAAAAGCATTGCCACAAGCAGCAATTTAGATTTCATTTTCATCATCTCTAATATTGATATAACGGTCTGGACTATCCAGCCTAATTTGTTAAACTCTGTTTGCTGGTATGGTATATCCCACCCAAGACTAATAATTATGAAAGAACGGGAACACTGTCCATTACGACTGCATACCCGTATTCTTCAATATTTAGAATGTACTAAACATTATCAAGCACACATGTATGAAAACACATTATTCTGGACGGGAATAATTTGGTGCCTCGCTCGTTATGGAAATATCATGCGGATGGCTCTCAAGTACACCAGCATTGGTAATCCTCGTGAACTTCGCGTCATGGAGCCTTTCAATTGTCTGTGCACCGCAATATCCCATGCCAGAGCGCAGACCTCCAATTAACTGATAGATAACCTCTTGTACTGTTCCTTTGTATGGAACCCTGCCTGATATTCCCTCTGGCACAAGTTTCTTGACTTCCTTGGTATCACCTTGGAAATATCTGTCTTTCGAACCGTTCTTCTGTTCCATAGCCTCAAGGGAACCCATTCCTCTATAACTCTTGAACTTCCTTCCATTGAATATAATGGTATCGCCTGGACTCTCCTCTGTACCGGCTACAAGAGAACCTATCATGACACATGAGCCACCGGCTGCTATAGCCTTCACTATATCGCCAGAATAACGCAAGCCTCCATCTGCTATCAATGGTACGTCTGTATCTTTCAATGCATCATAGACATCATAGATTGCTGAGAGTTGTGGCACACCTACTCCTGCTACCACACGAGTCGTACATATTGAACCTGGACCGATTCCAACTTTAACAGCATCTGCTCCATTATCTACGAGCATGCGTGCCGCTGCTCCCGTTGCTACATTGCCTACGACGATATCAACATTTGGGAATGCGACCTTTGCTTCCCTAAGTTTCTCTATTACAAATTTTGAATGTCCATGTGCAGTATCAATTACTATAGCATCGGCACCTGCTTCAACGAGGGCAGCCATTCTGTCGAGCGTGTCATTTGTAACTCCTACACCGGCAGCCACACGCAGGCGTCCTTTCTCATCCTTGCATGCCATTGGCTTATCCTTTGCCTTTGTAATGTCCTTATATGTAATAAGACCAACAAGATGGTCTTCCTTATCGACAACAGGCAATTTTTCAATTTTGTTTTCACGGAGAATCTTGGCAGCCGCTGTAAGATCTGTCTTCTGATGTGTGGTTACAAGGTTCTCTGATGTCATGACATCATCTATCCTTTTGTCGAGATTAGACTCAAAGCGAAGGTCTCTGTTCGTCACGATACCAACAAGGCGGTTCTCTTCGTCAACAACAGGTATTCCGCCAATGTGATATTCATGCATCATGTTGAGAGCGTCTCTGACGGCACTACCCTTCCTTATTGTGACCGGGTCATAAATCATTCCGTTCTCAGCTCTTTTCACAATAGCCACCTGACGAGCCTGTTCTTCTATGCTCATGCTTTTGTGAATGACTCCTATTCCACCTTCGCGTGCTATGGCGATAGCCATGGCTGATTCCGTCACGGTGTCCATTGCCGCTGTCACAAACGGAACATTCAACTCTATGTTACGCGAGAACCTTGTCTTTAGCTCGACTGTTTTGGGTAACACTTCAGAATAAGCTGGAACTAAAAGGACGTCATCGAAGGTCAGACCGTCCATAATAATTTTATCTGCAACAAATGATGACATATATTTAAGAATTTATTGCGTGCAAAATTAGCAATAAAAATCCACATATCGAACGCTTTGATATTAAAAAAGAACTATATTAATACGATTTAACGTGGAAAAGCAAGCAAATAAATCGTCACGACAAAAATAAAATCATCTAAAAAACCAAAGATACCTTCATTAATGACTGAAGATATCTTTGAAATCCCACTATAAGAATTTACAAAATACCAATGAGAACATCCTCGTGAAAAGGAGGATACTATTAAGCAAGGGAGAAGGGAGTAGCTTAATTGGCCATCTCGGAAATGAACTTGATTCTCACAAGACGAATCTCTGTTTCTGAATAATCACCGCCAAGTTCATTTTCTGCTGCTTCGACATCGTCGGTATCACTCTCCATAAAGTAGTCATATATATCAAGGACATGGTCCTCGTCCATCTCTTCCTCGATGAAATAGTCAATATTCAACTTTATGCCGCTATACACTATTTCTTCAATCTTTGTAAGCAGTTCTTCATATTCAAGTCCCTCAGCAGCTGCAATGTCATAGAGAGGTATTTTACGGTCAATATTTTCGATGATTTTCACCTTTGCCTGTGATTTCTTGGCAACGGTCTTTACTCTCATCTCCTCAAAACGCTCTATCTCGTTCTCTTCACAATACTTTTTTATGAGTGCGCAGAAAGGAGCACCGTATCTCTTAGCCTTACCATAGCTGACACCTTGTATGTTTTGCAATTCTTGTTCATTGACAGGATACATTGTCGCCATCTGTTCAAGAGATACATCCTGAAAGACAACGTATGTAGGCACTCCGTTCTTTCTCGCCACATTCTTGCGGAGATCCTTCAACATTGCATACAAGGTATCGTCAAGGGCACAGATATATGATTTTGACGTATCATCTTCGTCCTCAGGACGGAATTCTCTATCGAGAACGACCATAAAGTCTTTAGGATTAGATATGTACCTGTTGCCAGAGGCTGTCAATTTCAGTACTCCATAGCTTTCAACATCTTTCTTCAGATATCCCGCTATAAGTGCCTGACGGATAACAGGTCCCCATACTTTAGGATTATCATTCTCTCCCGCTCCGAACTCTTCAAGTGTATCATGTTTGTGAGATACGATATCATCTGTTCCGCGTCCTTTCACGAAATCTACAACATACTCCTGACGGAAGTTCTCTTTAAGAGCCTTTACAGCTTTCAGCACTGTAAGCAGCTGCCTTGTAGCCTCTATCCTTTCCTTTGGATGCTGGCAGTTGTCGCAGTTATGACAATTATCATAAGGATATTCCTCACCGAAATAATGGAGAAGCATCTTTCGCCTGCACACGGATGACTCTGCGTAGGCAGATGTTTCCTGTAGCAGCTGTTTGCCTATGTCCTGCTCCGCAACAGGTTTTCCGTCCATGAATTTTTCCAGTTTACGCAAATCCTTGTGGGAATAGAAAGCAATGCATATGCCTTCGTCACCATCTCTTCCTGCCCTTCCTGTCTCTTGATAATACCCTTCCAGACTCTTTGGAATATCATAATGTATGACAAATCTCACATCCGGTTTGTCAATACCCATTCCAAAAGCAATAGTTGCCACTATTATGTCAATTTTCTCCATGAGGAAGGCATCCTGTGTTTTCGACCTCGTTTCGGAGTCCATGCCTGCATGATACGGCTCTGCCTTGATGTCGTTGGCCCTTAGTACAGCTGCAAGTTCCTCAACTTTTTTCCTCGACAGGCAATACACTATTCCGCTCTTTCCGGCATGTTGCTTGATGAACATTATTATATGACGGTCTATGTCATTCGTCTTCTGCCTTACCTCATAATACAGATTTGGTCTGTTGAAAGAGCTCTTGAACTCTTTTGCCCCTTCTATGCCAAGACTCTTCTTGATGTCGCTTCTCACCTTGTCTGTTGCCGTGGCAGTGAGGGCTATCACTGGAGCTTTCCCAATCTCGTCTATGGCATTGCGTATCTTCCTGTATTCAGGACGGAAATCATGTCCCCACTCTGATATACAATGTGCCTCGTCAATGGCATAAAAAGATATTTTCACTGTCTTGAAGAATTCAACATTATCCTCTTTGTTAAGTGATTCCGGTGCCACATAAAGGAGCTTCGTAACGCCATTGGATATATCTTCCTTCACCTTGTCTATGGCAGATTTCTTTAACGAAGAATTCAGATAATGCGCCACACCATCATGCTCACTGATACCATTAACCACATCAACCTGATTCTTCATCAATGCGATGAGAGGCGACACAACTATTGCTGTGCCTTCCATTAACAGAGACGGCAACTGATAGCATAGGCTTTTCCCGCCTCCTGTCGGCATGAGAACAAAGGTGTCATTACCCTCAAGCACATTTTTAATAATGGCTTCCTGGTCACCTTTGAAAGAATCAAAACCAAAGAAATGTTTAAGGTTTTCAGTAAGATTATAGTTGTTTGTCATATTCTAAAAAACAGATGTTGCATTCTATTCTCTGTCAAAAAGCTGCCACAAGACATTATGAGTGCATCTCACAGCATTATGCTGTTCTCAGCGTGTCAAGATTCGCTTTGTCGAGTTCTGCCTTGGCATAGTCAAGCGTGACATTAAAGGTCTTTGCCCTCTTTGAAGGACAAGAGTACATGGCTGACATCATCATTGTTTCAACTATTGAGCGCAATCCTCTTGCACCAAGTTTGTACTCCACAGCCTTGTCAACCACATATTCGAGCACCTCTGGCTCAAATTTCAGCGTTATGCCATCCATCTCGAAAAGCTTTTCATATTGCTTTACTATTGAGTTCTTAGGCTCTGTCAATATCCTCTTTAGGGCTTCTTTATCCAAAGGATTAAGATAGGTAAGCACAGGGAGTCTTCCGATAATCTCCGGTATCAAGCCAAAAGACTTTAAGTCCTGAGGCAGGATATATTTCATCAAGTCTGACGTGTCTATCCTGCGCACATTCTGTACTGAATTGTATCCTACGACATGAGTGTTCAGACGCTGAGCAATCTTCCTTTCTATACCGTCAAAGGCTCCGCCACATATAAAAAGAATATTTCTGGTGTCAACATGGATATACTCTTGGTCGGGATGTTTGCGTCCGCCCTGCGGTGGAACATTAACCATTGTACCCTCAAGTAGCTTCAGCAATCCTTGCTGAACGCCCTCTCCACTTACGTCTCTTGTTATACTCGGGTTGTCTGATTTTCTTGCAATCTTGTCAATCTCATCAATAAACACGATTCCGCGCTGTGCCTCCTGGACATTATAGTTTGCCACCTGCAACAGTCTTGAGAGGATACTCTCCACATCCTCTCCTACATATCCTGCTTCTGTGAACACAGTAGCATCGACAATGGTGAAAGGCACCTTAAGCATCTTGGCTATTGTCCTTGCAAGCAATGTCTTGCCTGTTCCGGTAGAACCAACCATTATGATATTGCTTTTCTCTATCTCGACACCATCCTTGCTCTCTGCCTGCCCAAGTCTTTTGTAATGATTATAGACAGATACTGCCAGATATCTTTTGGCGTCATCCTGACCTATCACATATTCGTCAAGATATGCCTTAATCTCTTTGGGCTTTGGAAGTTTCTTCATGTCAAAAGGAAGTGCATCTTTCTTTGCATTGCCTAAAGCCCCGGCTTCCATTGCTATAGTATATGCCGCACGCACACAATCATCACATATATGTCCGTTGATGCCTGATATAAGCAAGGTGACTTCCTTTTCAGTCCTTCCACAAAAACTACATTGTTTAGATGCCATAATATAAAAATTCGTTGCCATAGGGAGAGCGTTGGAACAACGCCCTGCCCAACTAGTCAAAATGTTTGTTATTCGCCCTTCTTCCTTATGAGCACATTGTCTATCATTCCATATTCCTTAGCTTCCTCTGCGGTCATCCAGTAGTTTCTGTCACTGTCTGCCCACACTTTATCGAAAGGAGTATGGGAATGGTTTGATATTATCGTATAGAGTTCTTTCTTGAATTTCTGAATCTCCCTTGCCTCGATTTCTATGTCGGAAGCTTGTCCCTGAACACCACCTAAAGGTTGATGAATCATCACACGACTATGAGGGAGTGCAGAACGTTTGCCTTCTGCACCGGCTACAAGGAGCACAGCTCCCATTGACGCTGCCATTCCCGTGCATATTGTCTCCACCTCAGAACTTACAAACTGCATGGTATCATATATGCCAAGACCTGCTGTAACGCTGCCACCCGGGCTATTTATATATATGGAAATATTCTTGCCTGGGTCAACAGAGTCAAGGTAAAGCAACTGGGCTTGCAATGTATTAGCTGTATAATCGTCAATCTCTGTACCAAGAAATATCACACGGTCCATCATCAGACGTGAGAACACATCCATCTGTGTCACATTAAGCTGACGTTCCTCAAGAATATACGGATTCATATACTTTGACTGTGCTCTTAGAACATCGTCAAGAGCCATGCCATTCATCCCTAAATGGCGAGTTGCGAATTTCCTAAAATCATTCATAATACTTGTTTGATTTATGTAAATTGAAAAAGGTTGTCAACCTTTCTGTTATTTTTAGTACAAAGATAACAAAAAAAGTCGACAACCTTTGTGTTAATATCAAAGTTTTTTCTAAAAACTATGTATTATGCTTCCATTTTCTTATTGAAATCATCAAGAGATATGGATTTTCTATCAAGTTTCACAACAGACTTAAGGGCATCCGTAAGTTTCTTGTCGATAACACGCTCTGACATTGCCTCTACTGTCTCATATTTCTTGAGCATCTCGGCGGCATAGCTGTCAAGAGTGTCATCTGGAACGTTTGACATGCCGTATTGTGCGAACTGCATTCTGGCATAATCGCGGGCTGCTGCCTTTATGTCAGCCTCCTCTACTTTCACACCATTTGCCTGAGCGAGTTTCTCCCTTATGAGATGCCACTCCAACTCTTTTATACTCTGTTCAAAGTTGTTCTCGACATAATCCTCTCCCTTGTCCTTGTTGTTGTCGAGCATTATTCTTTTGAGTATTGCCTCAGGGAAGACAACTTCTCCTGCCTTCTGCTCGCAATACGTGCGAACACTTTTAAGGAATGCGAAATCGCTGTTCTGCTCCAACTGTACTGACAACTCTTTCTTTATCTTCTCGCGGAACTGTTCCTCTGTCTCTATGTTAGCATCCTTGCCAAAGGCAGAGTCGAACAGTTCTTTGTTAATTTCTGCATTCTCGTAACGAGAAATTTTTGTTATCTGATAGCTGAAATCTCCCGCATGCTCTGCCACATTAGCCTTGTCGATTTTCAGGAGAGAAGCAACCTCTGCGTCATTACCAGTATATGCCTTGCTTGGATTGAATGTTATAATATCTCCAACCTTTGCATTTTCGAACAGAGTTTTCTGCTCATCACCCTTGAAATACTGAGGCATAATGCTTGCTGAGTCAACAACGATTCCGCCTTCAAGTGAGTTCCCTTCTGAGTCAAGTTCCCTTAAATCACCACTTAGAAGGTCGTTCTTGGTGGCATCGAAAGTCTCAACTTTATCATTGTAATGACCAGCCCTGCTTGCATACATGTTCACCTGATTGTCCACAAGTTGGTCGTCAACCTCAATGTCGAAATACTCTATCTGGTCATCTGCCGTCAAAGCCACATTGAGCTCTGGTGCCACAGCAATATCAAACTTGAACTCATAAGGAGGAAGTCCTTTCTCTATGTCTACAGGTTCCTGTTCCTCATTGCCCATTGGTTTTCCAAGCATCTGTATATTGTTGTCAACGATATACTTTTGCAGGTTTTCTCCCAAAAGGTTGTTTATGACGTCCATCTTGACAGTTGCTCCGAACTGGCGCTTGATGAGTCCCATTGGAACCATTCCGGGACGGAACCCTGGAATATTTGCCTTTTTACGATATTCCTTTAGCTTTTTCTCAACATTTTCCTTGTAATCTTCCTCTTCTACGGAAATGGTCATCAAGCCATTCACCTTGTCAGGATTTTCAAATGAAATCTTCATCTTCGAGTTTTTGTTATGTTATTATTCTATTTTACACTTATACGTAAATGGGTTGCAAAATTACTCATATTTTATGTAAAAGCCTAAATTATAGTAAGAAAGTTAGTATTTTTAACACTAAAGGATTTATCGTATGGCATCAGAAGCATTTACATCAATCCACTACTTAAGTTGCTCAAGGCATCAATATCATCACTTGAGAACTCACCTTTCATAAACATCATAACCGGTCCCGTCTCAGGCGTTCCCTTGTCGCATATTACCACTTCCTTTAGCATACCATTCTCTGTTTTTATTATGCAAACAGGTGAGTTTCCCTCCTCTGGCTGCATGTCTTTGCGCTCGTAGCCATTGTTAAGCAATGAGAGTATGTCGTTCTGGAATGACTGGTAAACATCATCCTTTCCAGGACCGAATACCAATAGTTGCAAGCTGTCCATCTTTTTCAATGGACCTTCCATTGCTTTGTATTGAGCTTCTGGCAACTGCTGCTTAAGCACAGGCAACATCATCGTGATTGTGCTTTTGTCAACAGGCACATACTGACCTTTTGACTTGTAATTTTCAACAACTGTTTCTGCTTTCTGTGCCGATGCCATGGTAAATGTAGCGATGGCTATCAGCAATAATAATAACTTTTTCATATCAAAATAATTAATTTAATAATTGGGTTATATAATAATCAATACTCAACATACGGCTTTATCCTTTCAATAACGTCTTCTGGAAACTCTTTCAGCAACCTTAGCTGTTCCAAGTTGTTTAATGGACCTTTCAGGCGCCGATAGTCACATATTTCCCTTGCCTGATAGAAATTGATGTATGGGTGTCTCTTAAGTTGGGATAACGTGAGCTTGTTTACGTTCATCTTCCGAGGGTTTGGATTCACCACTTTGAAGTACTTCAGCGCATCCTCAGGAAAACCCTCAATCTCCTGCAATTGTGAAACACTTACATATCCTCCAAGACGCTCTCCATAATTAATTATAGCCTTAGACCAACCGCTGCCTATACCGGGAACCTTTTTGAGTTCTGTAGTGTCGGCTGTGTTAAGCACTATCTGTTGCGTTGGAGCCAGTTTGACAGGATATTTCAATGTATCTCTTGGATGACTATCATCAAACGTTTCTCGTGGACCGACCAAATCTGCTGCGCTTTTGGTGAAATCCTCAGAAATATGGATATAAGGTTTCAAGCGTTTGTACTGCATTGCCGTTAGTCCATATATTCTTGCGAAATCCTCTGGTGTTCGGAAGACACCTCCATGGGCACGATATTTATATATATTTCTCACTATCCATGGTGGAAGCCCCAGTGAAAGCAACTTCACGCTGTCAGCACTGTTTGGGTCAAAACTTTCAAGCTGCGCTCGTTCTGGCATCTCATTGTCGGAGTAGTAATAACCATTATTCTTCCACGTCGTACGATAATGACGCTTGTCCATCTTTCTATCAATAGCCATCAACGTGGAATCCTCATCCACTTTTGATGTTGACACAACCTTGTCATCGACATAAGTCAGCACCAATAGTGATGCTACTGCCAGGATAAGCATGAAAAGCAACACCTTGCGGTCGGATTTGTTAAAATAAAAGAATTCCCTCAGTTTCATTTTTAACTTCTAATGTCAAAACGTAACCACTCCCAACTGGCGCAGGAAAATTATTCCAATACATATAGGGCATATTATCCTGACGGAAAATCTCCAGACGTGATATAGAAATGTCGGGACCATTCCCCAGTTGGTGAACTCATCCCTTACTATCCTTGATGGAACTACCCATCCGATAAAGATACATGTGAGGAATGCTCCAAGTGGCATCAGGACAAGAGCTGTTAAGTTGTCGCAGAAATCAAGCAAAGGTATTCCCATTATTGAGATATTCTTGTTTGCGCCAACCGACAAAGAACAGAAAACAGCAATAACACTGCATACGACTGTCACTATCACCGCTCCCCATCTACGCGACAGACGGAATTCCTCTGTAAAGAATGCCGTGGCTATCTCATGCATGGATATCGTTGAAGTTAAAGCAGCAAGCGATAGCAGAGAATAGAAAGAAAAACCCACTATATATCCCACGACTGGAACTGATGCGAATGCCTCACGGAAAACATTGGGAAGGGTTACAAAAATAAGCGATGGTCCACTGTCAGGCGAGACTCCTACTGATGCCGCAGCTGGGAATATCATCAAACCTGCCAAGATTGCAATAACCGTATCAAGAACTGCAATCTGTGCAGAGGACTTCAACAGATTTGTACTACGGCTGAAATAGGATGCGTAAGTACACAGACAGGCCGTTCCAAGACTCAACGAGAAGAAAGCCTGTCCAAGAGCATCAAGCATGACACCCTTGGTCATCTTGCTGAAATCCGGATAAAAAAGGAAACGGATACCATCAATGGCATCTGGCAGGGAACATGACGCTATGACAATTACTATCAATAGCAATATAAGCAACGGCATAAGCATCCTGGCAGACTTTTCTATTCCATTCCTTACCCCACGTGTAACAACAACATGCGTCATGGTTATGAATGCCACAGCCCAGAGTGCCGGCAACACAGCAGAAGAGGATAGGTTTTTAAAATAATGGGAGACATATTCAGAATCGCCATTCAGCTCTCCGGCAAAAGAGGCATACAGATACTGAAGGCACCAGCCTGCCACCACTGCATAGAAACCAAGAATTATCATAGAGCAAATAATGCCCATATATCCAATAACCGACCAATATCTGCTGCCTCCTACCTTCCTGTAGGCACGCACCGCATTGGAAGCACCATGTCTTCCAACTATAAACTCGGCAACCATTCCAGGAATACCCAGAAGACATACACATATTATATATATGATAAGGAATGCAGCACCGCCATCCTGTCCCGTCATATATGGGAAGCGCCATATATTGCCAAGTCCCACAGCACTTCCCGCCGTTGCCAATATAACACCTAACTTACCGAAGTTATCTCTTTTTCCTACCATATCCTTTTTGTTGCTGACATTAAAAACTTATATAATTTCCAACTGGTTAAGGAATATAGCTGCTATGGCAACAGGGCAGACAAACCTTACCAGAAACATGAACAACGGGAAAAAGGCAGAGGAAACAGTTCCCCAATTTGTAAATTCATCCTTGGATATTCTCTTAGGCACTACCCATCCAAGGAAAAGGCAAGTCAAGAGCCCGCCTATGGGTAAGAATATCTGTCCCGTCACAAAGTCGAATATGTCAAAAAGACTCTTTCCAAAAAACACAAGCCACTCCCTGTCTCCCAGCGAGAGCGAGCACAGACAGCCTAACACAGAACATGCAACAGTAACTATTGTTGCAGCCTTGTCTCTCGTAAGCCGGAACTCTTCTTGAAGAAACACCGTACTAACCTCATGAAGGCTTATCATTGATGTAAGTGCAGCAAGGGCAAGAAGCGAGAAAAACAACAGCGACACTACATATCCTAATACAGGCATAGACGCAAACGCATGCTCGAAGACATTGGGAATAGTGATAAATATCAGAGATGGTCCACTGTCTGGAGCTATCCCCACAGACGCAGCTGCTGGGAATATAATCAATCCTGCAAGAATGGCAACGAAAGAATCGATAAGGCTTATTTGTAAGGCAGAGCCAAGCAACTTTGTCTGTCTTGTATAATAAGAAGCATAGGTGCATATGCATCCCATTGCTATGCTTAGGGAATAGAACGACTGCCCTAAGGCTCCAAGAAACACATCTGGGGTGATTTTAGAGAAATCCGGATAGAACAGGAATTTTATTCCATTGACAGCTCCAGGGAGGAGACATGCCGAAACAACGAGAACAAGAAGCAAGACAAACAATATAGGCATCAGAATTTTAGAAGCTCTCTCGATTCCATTCCTCACCCCATGTATTATCACATAATGCGTTAGAAACAAAAACAACACTAACCACAATATGGGTTTCCATACTCCAGAGGTGAATTCGATGAAATAGTGCGAGAAATATTCTGGCGTTCCGTGAATATCACCGACAAGGGACGAGAAGACATACTGCATGCACCAGCCCGAGACTACACCGTAATAGCCAGAAATGAGAAATCCTGTCATCACGCCAAGATATCCTACCAACTTCCAAGCACTGCCTCCTGACAATCTTGTATATGCCCTTGCCGTATTGGAGGCTGCATGACGTCCAATAATAAACTCGCTTACCATACATGGTATTCCCAATAACAGTACACTGCCAAAATACAGAAGGATAAAAACTGCTCCACCGTTCTGACCTGCCATATATGGGAAACGCCATACATTGCCAAGACCTACTGCTCCACCTGCCGTGGCAAGCACGATGCCCAATTTACTTCCAAAGTTTGCCCTTTCTTTCATCTACGGTCATTCTATATTCATATTCAATTTGCAAAAGTATAAAAAAAACTCCATTTTTGCGAGAAAACGAAAACAAATATAAGAAACAAACTGATAAATTCACAATTATCAAGCAACACACCTGTTATTTCTGTCACATAAGCCTACATTCGTATTTTTAGCCTAATATTGACATCTGCTTTGCAAAACCACATAAAACATATTAGGATGGAACATATGTCCATCCTAATGAATGTTATAAAGCTCAAGCCTTCTATCTGTACTCTTCCGGCAATGTGTCACGCCAAAGGAAGAAAGGATTCCTGCGCATGTGAGAATTGTAAAAGCGTCTGTCGCCTGTAACTTCAGAACCTAAAAAAACAGGTTTCTCGAATTGTTCATCTTCATTGTCCAGTTCGACCTCTGCCAATACCAATCCTTCATTGTCTCCATAGAACTCGTCAACCTCATAGGTATGGTTTCCCACATCAATAAGATAACGGCGTTTCTCTATGACACCTTCCTCACAAAGTCTTAGTAAGTTCTCAGCATCTTCGATTGAAATTTCAGTCTCAAACTCATAACGTGTCAGCCCTCCATTGTATGAAGGGCTTTTGATTGTAAGATAACCTTTGTCATCTCTTATTCTCACCCTTACAGTATTGACCGAAGCGAAATATCCTTGTCGGATATAACTGCTTGACTTCGCAAGACTTTTCCAATCCTTTGACTTATGGACCAAGAATTTTCTCTCTATCTCAAGTCCACTCATTAGCCTGAGATTGCTATTGAATATACACTATACAGCACAGCAAGTACAACAAGTACGATGAATATCCAGTTTACGACTTTCTTTCCCTGTTTTTCCTGCTCAGTCTCACGCTGCTTGCGTTTCTTAATTCTTTGTTCTTTCATAATCAAATTATTATTTAGGTTGTTCAATCTGTCTCAATCCTCTTCAGTCACCGGAAATTCCATGAGGTAAGCCTTTATAAATCCATCTATCTTACCATCCATGACTCCATCCACATCTGTTGTCTGATAATTTGTCCTATGGTCTTTGACCCTCCTGTCGTCAAAGACATAGCTCCTTATCTGGCTGCCCCACTCTATTTTCTTCTTCGAGGCTTCAATCTTCGCCTGTGCCTCAAGACGTTTTTTCATAGCTCTGTCATAGAGTTGGGATTTAAGGAGTCTCATGGCGTTGTTTCTGTTCTCAAGCTGCTTGCGGCTCTCCGTATTCTCAATAAGGATTTCCTCTTCCTCTCCTGTGTCTGGATCAACATATTGGTATCTGAGGCGAACACCAGTCTCCACCTTATTCACGTTCTGTCCTCCAGCACCACCACTTCGGAACAAGTCCCAAGACACTCTTGCCGGGTCAACAAAAACCTCTATGGTATCATCTACAAGTGGAGATACGAAGACCGAAGCAAAACTTGTCATTCGTTTTCCTTGTGCATTGAAAGGTGAAACCCTCACAAGTCTATGAACTCCATTCTCGCTTTTCAGGTATCCGTAAGCATACTCTCCGCCCTCAATCTCCATTGTTACACTCTTTATTCCAGCCTCATCGCCTTCCTGAAGGTTGGATATGGTAGTCTTGTAACCATGACTCTCAGCCCATCTCATATACATACGCATGAGCATCTGCGCCCAATCCTGACTTTCAGTGCCACCTGCACCAGAATTTATCTTGAGCACACAATCCATAGGGTCTTCCTTTTGCCTAAGCATGTTGCGCAGTTCAAGCTCCTCTATGGCTGCCACTGCCTTAGCATAATCAGCATCAACCTCCTCTTCTGTCACCATGTCATCATGATAGAAATCAAAGGCAAGCTGCAACTCATCCGTGTATTTACGGACTTCGTCGTAGCCTATTATCCATTTTTCAATACCCTTTACTTTCTTCATCTGCTCCTGAGCTCTCTGAGGGTCATCCCAGAAATCCGGAGCCTGCGTTCGCAACTGCTCTTCCTCAAATTCCACCCTTTTCTGGTCAATGTTAAGGTATTTATGCAACTGTTGCGCTCTCTCTACGATATCCTTTAGTTGGTCGGAAGTTATCATAATCAATTATTACTATCAATTAGTAGGCGGTGTTCAGACACTACTCATAAAGTTTTTCAATAATACTTCCGTAGTTTTTATAGACAACCGCTCTCTTAAGTTTCAACGTATTGGTCAGTTCACCCGACTCCATGGAGAATGGCTTAGGTATCAAAGCTATTCTCTTCACTTTCTCATAACTTGCCAGCCCTTGCTGCAAGGTCTCTATACGCTCCATCATCATCTTAAGGACTTTAACATTGGAGCATAATTCGTCATAGTCATTGAATGGAACATTCCATTCACGAGCCCATTCCTCAAGAAGTCTGAAGTCAGGCACTATAAGTGCTGAGACGAACTTGCGCTTGTCAGCCACAACTGCAACTTGGTCAATATACTTGTCAACAAGCAGCATAGACTCAACCATCTGCGGAGCTATATACTTACCGTTTGAAGTCTTGAACAAATCCTTGATTCGCTCTGTGAGATACAACTCTCCATCCTTCATATAGCCTGCATCGCCAGTATGGAAAAAGCCATCCTCGTCAAACACCTCTGCATTTATGTTATCACGTTTATAGTAGCCTCTCGTTATAGTTGGTCCTTTAAGCAATATCTCATTATCCTCGCCAATCTTCACCTCAATACCTTCAATGGGTCTGCCAACTGAACCTATTGTATATCCCTTATCCATTTGGTCACAGGATACAGTGGCAAGACTCTCCGTCAGTCCATATCCCACTATCATGTTTAGTCCTATGGAATGTACGAATGCCTCTACCTCTGGAGATACATAGGCTCCTGCCGTTGGAAAGATATTAGGATTCTTCAATCCAAGTTGTCCTCTGACCATTGACAGGACCGTCTTGTTCATCATTTTATACTCCAGTTCCAAAGCCAAGGGAACTCTTCTGCACTTGCTGAGATACTCAATATTGCGTTTCCTACCAACATTCAGAGCGTGTGCGAAAAGCTTTTTCTGTATCGTTGTGGCTGACTCCATCTTCTCCTTTACAGCCACATACACTTTCTCCCAAAACCTTGGAACCGAACACATACATGTTGGCGGTATCTGTTTAAGCGACTGAAGGATTTCTTTAGGGTCGGTATTTATTATAAGTGAGGCTCCTTCGGAAATACAAAAATAAGTCCATGCTTTCTCAAATATATGCGTAAAAGGCAGGAAATTCATGACTCTATCTGTCTCTCCCACCGGCACGACTTTGTCGTTGGCATCTAAAGCGGCTCTATACTGCCCATGGGTGAGTATGACACCCTTTGGGTCGCCTGTCGTTCCACTTGTATATAGAATATTACATATCTCCTCATTATTTGCAAGACGCCATTGCTCCTCCACTTCTGACTGCCGCGGATATCCCTCTCCAAGTTTTAGGAAATCCTTGAAATACATTGACACCGTGTCTTGAGGATTCATAACGACACCACTGTCAAAAACAACTATCCTCTCTAACGACGGACACACAGAGAACACCCTGTATGCCTTGTCATACTGTTCCTGCTCTCCTACGAAAATAACTTTCACCTCTGCATCGTGAATCATGAACTGTATCTGCTGTTCACTGCTCGTGGCGTAAAATGGTATGGTTATCAGCCTTACCCCATAGGCTCCGAAATCAGAATACAGATACTCTACACAATTCTGCGAGAAAACGGCAACTTTCTCCTGAGGCTTCAAGCCAAGATTAAGCAAAGCATTGGAAACCTCCATGACATGACATGAGAAATCATTCCATGTGATGGAAGACCAGTTCTTCTCACCAAAATTACAGAACGACATGGCTTTTCTGCTTCCATATTTCTTTGCCTGATTATGCGCAAGAACCGACAAATGACACTTAGTCTGCATTATATCTGGAGTTTTATGATTTCATTCTTCTATGGATAACATTACATATTTCTAATCCTACTCAACGGATGTGGAGATTATGGATAATTGTTACCAAATGCAAATTTAATAATTTTCTTGAATAATCTAAACTATTATGGAAAAAAATCAGAATTTATTCATTTAAAAAAGATACGTTCGGGGTTTTTGTCATATCTTTGCATAAGATAAGCGGCATCTCGGCATAACATCCAAGCAAGCTTGATGATTCTGCCCTCGACTTGCATTATCTTTGCATAAGACAAGCGGCATCTCGGCATAACATCCAAGCAAGCTTGATGATTCTGCCCTCGACTTGCATTATCTTTGCATAAGATAAGCGGCATCTCGGCATAAGAAAGAAAACATTTACGACAATTATGACATACAACGAATATCTCAATGAAGCTATACAGCTACTTTCTAAATTGATAGAAATACCATCCGTAAGTCGCTCTGAGAATAAAGCAGCCGATTTGTTGGAATCTGTAATTAGCAGTTACGGTTTCCAAACTAAAAGGTATGGCAACAACATATTGACAGAGCCAACACATTATGACACAGGAAGGCCTACCATATTACTTAATGCGCATATAGACACTGTAAAGCCAGTAAGTTCGTGGTCACTAAACCCATTCTCGCCAGTCATTAAGGAAGGAAAACTCTATGGACTGGGAGCAAACGACTGCGGAGGAGGACTTGTATCTCTGCTCCAGACATACAGAATTCTGTCTTGCCGTGAGCAACATTACAATCTTTTATTCCTTGCTTCGGCAGAGGAAGAGGTATCCGGATGCAATGGCATAAGCTCTGTCATTCCTTTCCTTCCTCATGTGGACGTGGCCATTGTCGGCGAACCCACGTCAATGCAGCCAGCTGTGGCTGAGAAAGGGTTGATGGTTCTTGACATAGTATCGCACGGAAAGTCTGGGCATGCCGCAAGAGAAGAAGGGGTTAATGCCATATATGAGGCTTTGGAAGACATTGAATGGATAAAAACATACAAATTCGATAAGGTAAGTGAATTTCTTGGGCCGGTCAAGATGCAGCTGACGATGATAAGTTCTGGCACTCAGCATAATGTCGTTCCTGACAAATGCGAGATGGTTGTTGACGTGAGGAGCAATGAGCTATATTCCAACAAAGAGATATACGACATCATTAGCCATAAATTAAAGTCTGAGGTAAAAGCCCGGTCGTTCAGACTTGGGTCATCAAGAATTGACATGTCGCATCCGTTGGTTTCAAAATGTCTGTCTATGAATATGACACCATTTGGCTCACCAACGTTAAGCGACCAAGCTCTGATGCCATTCCCATCACTGAAAATAGGACCAGGAAATTCGTCCAGATCCCATTCTGCTGACGAGTATATCAAAATAACAGAAATACATGACGCAATCAATACCTACGTATCTCTTCTCGACAACATAAAGATTACCTAAGCCATGATTCTGGATTGAGCTTTGCCGTTTCCTTTCGTAATTGGAACTGCATTATTCCATCACTACCCACTGTTCCAAGGGATTGTTGGGCTGACACTTTTTGACCTTTAGAAACGCTGACGGAACTAAGATTACAATAAACCGATATGTAAGCTCCATGTCTTACCATGACAACCATCGTCCCACTAAAGCCAAACACTGCACTGACCTCACCCGAATAGATACTTCTGACTGCTGCGCCTGAAGAGCCCTTGATTGTAATACCGTTATTGCTAAGCTTCACATTCTTGAGACCCTCAACATTATATTGTCCATAGTGTCCTATTATCTTTCCAGACATAGGCATTGGCAGTCTGCCTTTATGATTGGCAAAACTTCCAGAAAGCATCCTGTCTTCCGAACTCAAGGATTCGGCACTCAGTTCTGCATCGCGACTTGCCTTGTCGGCATCAGCCTTTGCTCTTTTATTCTCAATCTCTGCTTTTTTCTCAGCAGCCATTCTGTCTGACTCTGCCTCTTTTGCAAGTTGCTCAGCCTTGTGTTTTCTCTCTGCTGCCGCAGCGGCGGCCTTCTCTGCGGCAAGCCTATCTTTCTTTTCCTTTTCCGCAATAGCCTGCTGTCTTGCTTTCTCAGCCGCCTCAGCAGCTGCTCTTGCCTCTTCCTTAGCCTTTGCTTCCCTGGCTTTCGCCTCGGCTATCTTTCTGGCATTCTCTCTTGCAGCAGCCTCAGCAGCAGCTTTCTTCCTTGCTGCCTCCTCGGCTTTTCTCTTGCGTTCTGCTGCCTGAGCAGCTGCCCTTGCCTTCTCTTCCGCAGCGGCTCTCTCCCTTGCTTTCTTTATTTCCAAAGCTATAAGTCCGTCTATCTTTGCATCAAGGGCTGCTTGTTTCTTTTTCTGTTCTGATATTACGCCCTGCAGGGTTGCATTCTCAGCCTGCAAGGATTCGACAACCTTTTGTTGTTCCGCCTGCTTCCCTTGCAGTTCCGCATGGGTCCTTTTTCCTTTATATAATAGATTACTTTTATCCTTTCTCACGCTATTGAGCTGGCTCTGCTTGCTTGCCACCTGCCTTTTCTTGTCAAGCAACAGCTGACCTTGCGCCCTTTGGTATGCCGCATATTCTCTTACGAATCTTAATCGCCTATACATCTGTGACAGATTGTCGGCACTGAAAATAAACATCAACTTGTCCTGTATGCTCCTATGGCGTGACATATATCTCATAGAAGCTATAAACTTTTCTTTCCTCTCGCCAAGCTGGTTCTCAAGGGTTGAGAGCTGTGCCTTTAGCACATCAATATTACCGTCAAGAACCTTTATGTCAGATTGTATGGTATCTATTGATTTTTGCTTATTCTCTATCTCTGTATTTATAATTACAAGCTGAGACAGCCGTTGACGGACATCGTTTTCCTTTGCCTTCAGTTCTTTCTCCTTGGCAGATATCTCGTTTTTAATTTTCTTACTCTCACTCTGAAGATTCTTAATCTCCTCTGTAGTCTCGTATTTAGGAGTCTTTGACGATGATTTCCTATTTGATTTCTTCTTATTCTTTTTAGACGTTTTCTTTGCACCTTTGGTGGTTGTCTTTGAAGGGTTCTTAGTGGTTTTGTTTTTTACAGCACCGCCCTTCTTTCCATTTGCAGATTTTGAAACTGCAGTTTTTGCAGTTGACTGTTTCTTTGTCTGTGACAGGACAGGCAAAGAAACGCATAACACCACCAAAATAATTATATATATATATCTTCTCATTTTATAATCAATCTGTTTCTATCATTTGGCTCTCATCCATATACAGAGAACAGCCTGTTCATTTATCAAGCAGTGACAATAGTTTCATAACTTCTTCAACCGTCATTCTCTCATACTTGTCTGACAAGACGGTACGGCTTTCCCATGATGCATCATCTGTAAGCTTGCTCATATTCATAGTAACAACCGCTTCCATTGATTTTCCACCATCGTTGGCATTCAACTTCACCACATGGTTTAAAGGATATTTCCTGGAGCCAAATGGAGTGAATCCTGAATATGACCATGTAAGAGACGACTTGCTATCCTGTCCATAGGAAACGACTGCTTCCTTTATCCTACCTTCGCTCCTGTCTGCCTTCCAAACATATTTCATGTCATTTCTGGCAAATTCAACTGTCACGTTCTCATCCGGGACATCGACATTGACATGGAAACGGGACAAAAGTTCTTCCGTTACTTTTTTCTCGCCAGGAAGTGAAAGTACATTCCAAAATAATGACTGCAAATTACTGAATCCTATACCCCTGCTGCTAAGGAAATCAACTTTATTGTAATCCTCCTTAACATACTTATGGTGAATTCTGTCAACGATAAGCACATAGTCAGGGGTAAATTCAAGTCTTCCAACTTCAGAACCGAGTACAGGCATAAGCAGTTGAATTCTCACGGCATCATCCTTCCTCATTCTCAAAGTGGCAGGCAATGAGACCGTTTTTCCTCCTACATTAATGCCGAAATCCATCTTTGCCACTATATTCTTTTGATAGGGGGCATTGTCTGCTACCTTCTGAACGAAGCGAAGCCCGGTCTTTTCCGAGTTTTCCTTTTCCACTGTCTTGTCCTTGGTATTTCCCAGAGCAGTCTTGTTGGTCCCACATCCAAGAACGGATAAAAAGGCTACGACAAGTAACAAATATAACGTTCTATTCATTTTCTATATATTTTCCGAGTTTAATTTTCTTCTCAAGCAAAGCATCACCACTGTCAAGGGCGTATGCCTGTTGCCAATAATCCATAGCTTTCTCCATATTACCAATTTTGGAATAAATATCTCCAGCATGTTGAAGCACTACACTGCTCGGCACCGAGTCGCATCTAAGAGCCTCGTCTATATATATCCTCGCATCCTCATATCTTTTCTGAAGGAAGAGAATCCAGGCATAAGTATCAAGTACGTTGGGATTCACGGGGTCTTGCTTGTATGCTTTGAATGCCATCTGCTCTGCCTTTGACAAATCGCCGCCATCAAGGCACAGGTAATAAGCATAATTGTTGAGCACCTGAGGCTCATCCTTTGTCCACTCAAGTGCTTTGTCATAACATTCAAATGCTTTCTTGCTCTGACCATCGGAATACAGGACATCTCCCAGTATGGAATATATGGTGGTAGCCATGGTGGTGTCTGTTTCTGCTGTAATCTTTTGCTCTGCCTTTGACAGTGCCTTTATAATGACACTATCCTCTTTTTCCAATCTTAATAATGCCAAGGCATGATAGAAATCATATCCAATTTCATCGGGATTATACAACTGTGCCTGCTTGCACATCTCTGCCACTTTCGAGAAATCTCCTTTCTGCCAATAAGAATTGATTAACATACTTCTTGCAAGCTCGTTGTCTGGCTCTATTGCAAGACTCTTCTCATAGGCAGCATCAATGCTGTCTTTGTTCAACTTCATCATACCCATATACAAAGCCTTCACCATATATATACCAGATGTTTTCTGCGGCTGCTCAAGCATCTTGGCAAAAAGAGACATCATCTTGACGGTATCTTCCCTTAGCTTCTGGTTATTCTGTATGATTTCGTTTATCAACGACTGTCTGGTCTCTTCTTCTACTTCTTCTGAAACGAGCAGCTTCTCCAGTTCCTCCTCATATTCACCCTGCTTGCCTTTGACTTTGTAATAATCGAGCATGGAAATCCTCGCAGAGATGTTGTCAGGCTCTGTCCTCAGAACTTGTTTAAATTCTTCCATGGCAGCATCTGGTGCCCCATTTGTCATCATCCAGTTGCCCAACATAACCTTGTAATTCAAATCGTTGGGGTTTTTTGCCGACAATTCCTCAAGGAGATTCCTCACCTTTTTCTTGTCTCCAATCTTATCAAACACCTGCATCTTGGCAAAAGTAATTTCCTCGCTTGTGCCGTCAAGGAGTTCAAGCCTGTTTAAGGTGGAAATCATATTGTCAAAGTCTGACTCAGCCTCATACAAACGCAATAGAATCTGAAGGATTTTCTCCTTGTCTCCTATCTTACCATATATGCTTTCAAACGTGTCAATAGCCTTCTTGTTCTCTCCGTTACGAAGATAATACAATCCAAGTGACTCTTTGTAATTTGAATTCAATGCCACAGCTTTCTCAAGACAAGCTAAAGACTCTGCGTCGTCACCAATGGAGGAATAGCAACGATAAAGATTAAACCAAGCCTCTCCCCTCGGCTCAATAGCAAGCGCATGCCTCATCAATTCCATGCACTCAGCGTCATTTCCTTTGAGCCTCTCTGTCACAGCTTGGATGAAGAAATATCTGAACCTACTCTCTTCGTCATTATGGGCACGAACTTTAGGACAGCAAACCATGATAAAAACCATGACCACTGCCATCTTTGTCATGCCAAGACCAAAGGAATTTGTTTTCCAAATATTAGCCATAAGAATCACTTCACTCCCGTATGACCATATCCGCCCTCTCCCCTTTCTGTGTCGTCAAGGGCATCAACAGGCTCGAATCCAACCTTTTCATATCTTGCTATTACCATCTGTGCTATCCGCTCTCCATCATTAACTGTAAAAGGCTCTGATGAAAGATTGACAAGAAGCACCATCACCTCCCCGCGATAATCTGCATCAATTGTTCCTGGACTGTTCAGCACTGTGATTCCATGCTTCAAAGCAAGTCCACTCCTGGGACGTATCTGCGCCTCGCAACCTGAAGGAAGTGCAATATGCAAACCCGTAGGAACAAGTTTCCTCTCCATTGGATTAATAACTATTGGAGCGTCCAAATTTGCACGCAAATCCATTCCCGCACTCTGCTCTGTTGCGTATGCAGGCAACTGCTGATGTCCTTTGTTTACAACTTTTATCTTCATACTATAATTCGTTATAACATGCAAAAATAGCCATTTTCCACAACATATTACCTTTTTCTGCCATAAAAAGAATGAAAATAGCAAAAAATGCATTACTTTTGCGTTTCAAAGAATAGACAGATGGACTGGAGACAACTGATTTCAAACAAAAGACTGGGACAGGAGGAACGTCATTACGAGCATGATGATGACCGTTCAGAATTTCGGCGCGATTACGACCGCTTAATGTTCAGTGCACCATTTCGGCGCTTGCAGAACAAGACACAGGTGTTTCCACTACCTGGAAGTGTTTTTGTACACAACCGACTCACTCACTCGCTTGAGGTGTCATGCCTTGGAAGGTCTTTGGGATATGATGTGGCGAAAGGTCTTATTGAGAGACATCCTGAACTAAAAGGAACCTTGTTTGAGGAAATTAGCACAATAGTGTCAGCTGCATGCCTTGGGCATGATATGGGCAACCCTCCATTTGGGCATTCTGGCGAGAAAGCCATACAGGCGTATTTTAAAGATGGAGAAGGAAGGTTCCTGAAAGATAATGTCTCACCTGCTTTTTGGAACGACATGACACATTTTGAAGGAAATGCCAACGCATTCCGGCTACTCACTCATCAATACAAAGGCAGAAGACCGGGTGGTTTCGTCATGACATATTCCATGCTTGCAAGCATAGTGAAATATCCAGTCAGCAGCTCCTCACCATCATGTAAAGGAAAATTTGGATTTTTCTCATCAGAAACGGGAATATATGAAACGATAGCGCATGAACTGGGGATAAGGAAATTCTCAACAAAAGGAGAGCCACTTTCCTATGCACGCCATCCGTTAGTCTATCTCGTAGAGGCTGCAGATGACATTTGTTATGAGATAATGGATATCGAGGATGCATTCAAGCTTAAAATCCTCTCTTTCGATGAGACTACGGAGCTTCTGATGGCATTCATGACCGAAAAAGAAAGGCAATGGATATGGCAGCGTATTTCCGACGAGAACATCCTCGATGAGAACGAGAGGATAGTATATATGAGGGCATGTGCTATTGGAAAGCTGGAAAAAGAATGCGCCAGGACATTCATCGACCACGAAGAAGAGATACTCGCCGGTGAGTTCAATGGAAGCCTAATAAGCCATATTTCTGAAAATGGCAACAATGCGTATAAGAAATGCTGTGCCATATCAAAAGAAAAAATATACAACAGCAAGCCTGTGCTTGACGTAGAACTTAGCGGATACAAGATTATGGAGACTCTCATGCACGACCTCACGTACGCTGCCATAAATCCACAACAGTTCCATAGCAAGCAACTCATAAAGAGATTCAGCAGTCAGTATGACATCCAATCAGACAATCTTGAGACACGCATCATGGCTGTAATAGATTTCATAAGCGGAATGACAGATATATTCGCTCTTGATTTCTATCAGAAGATTAACGGCATAAGCCTGCCTTTAGTATAGCACGATGCATGAGTGGCACATTATATAAATAATTCAAGTTTCGCAAGTTAAAACTTGCTCAAGGCAAACAAGTTGACAAGTCAACAAGTTATCAGTTGTTCTGGTCATTGACAAATTCAAACAAGAAGAGTAGAAACTTTTTGACTTGTCAACTCGTTAACTGACATCATGCCGAAGACATGCGGACCAACGGTCACTGGCCGAAGGGAAAAGGAGTTCCCTTGAGCTTTGCGAAAAAACTTGAGTAAACAATAAAGAGAGAAATGAGCATAGAGGAAAGAATTTCAGAATTTGAGATAATGGCACCTGTCGGAAGCAGAGAATCGCTTACGGCAGCTATACAAGCCGGAGCTGACTCGGTATATTTCGGAATCGGGCAACTAAACATGAGGTCACATTCCGCCAATCACTTCACAATAGATGACTTGAAAGAGATTGCAGGGATATGTCGCGAGAAAGGTGTCAAGACCTACCTCACGGTAAACACTATTATTTATGGCGAGGACATTGACACTATGCATACCATCATCGATGCTGCCAAAGCATCTGGCATAAGCGCAGTAATTGCGAGCGACGTGGCTGTCATGACATACTGCAACAAGACTGGCGTGGAAGTCCATTTATCCACGCAGCTCAATATCAGCAACATAGAAGCCCTTAAATTCTATGCGCAGTTCGCCGATGTGGTAGTTCTTGCAAGAGAGCTTAATATCAGTCAGGTATCTGACATTTACCGCCAAATAAAGGAACAGGATATAAGAGGACCACATGGAGACCTCATACGTATCGAGATGTTCTGCCATGGAGCATTGTGCATGGCAGTGTCTGGGAAATGCTACATGAGTCTTCACAACGCAAACCGTTCCGCAAACCGAGGAGAGTGTGTTCAGATATGCAGACGGTCATATACCGCAACAGACAACGAGACTGGCAACCAGCTTGAGATAGACAACAAATATATCATGAGTCCCAAGGACCTCAAGACCATAAGGTTCATCAACCGATTGATGGAGGCAGGGGTTCGCGTTTTCAAAATCGAAGGAAGGGCACGTGGTCCAGAATATGTCCATACTGTGGTAGGATGCTACAAGGAAGCTGTCAGAAGTGTGCTTGAAGGCACATTCACGGAAGACAGAAAAGACCAGTGGGACAAACGTCTTGCCACTGTCTTCAACCGCGGTTTCTGGGATGGATATTACCAAGGACAGACTCTCGGAGAATGGAACAAGCATTATGGCTCCAATGCTACAGAGAAAAAAGTATATATAGGAAAAGGTGTGAGATTCTTTTCCAAGTTAGGTGTCGCAGAGTTCTCTGTTGAAGCTGCAGAGTTCAGACCTGGGGACAGACTGCTTATTACCGGTCCCACTACAGGCGTTATGTATGTGACACCTGAAGAGATTCATGGAGACAACGGTGCTGTTGACGTGGCAATGAAAGGGACTCGCATAAGCATTGCCGTGCCAGACAAGGTAAGACAGAGCGACAAGCTGTTCAAACTTGTGAAGAATGAAGACAACAACTGACATGAACAACAAACATTTTCCTCAGCTATACAACAAATAATGAGGACTCTTTTAAAATAAACAATAGAAATGGAAAATACACCTTCAATTAACGAACTACAGGATGAGGTGATTGAGACTTTTTCCGACCTCACCGACTGGATGGACAAATATCAGATGCTCATAGACCTTGGCAACGAGCTTGAGGTCCTTGACGAGAAATACAAGACGGAAAACAACCTTATAGATGGATGCCAGAGTCGTGTATGGATTCAGTGCGACCACATCGATGGCAAGCTGGTGTTCACTGCAGATAGTGACGCTTTGATTGTGAAAGGAATCATAGCTTTACTCATCGGCGTCCTTAGCGGACACTCTCCCAAAGAGATTATAGACTGTGAACTGTATTTCGTAGAAGAAATCGGACTCAAGGACCATCTATCCCCAACACGTTCCAATGGTCTGCTCGCCATGATAAAACAGATAAGGGCTTATGCCTTGGCATACTATAACAAGGAACAAGCAGAATGATATCATGCGTAAGCTTAGGACTATCGAGATGAAGCGCCTCTCCATAGAGGAGTTCAGAGACTCGGAGAAGATGCCACTTACCGTGGTGCTCGATGATGTGCGCTCTTTGTATAATGTAGGAAGCGTTTTCAGGTCATGCGACGCATTCCGAGTAAAAGCAGTATATTTGTGTGGTATTACCGCTACTCCTCCAAACAACGAGATTCACAAGACGGCACTTGGTGCAGAGGACTCTGTGGAATGGAGATATTTCCACGATGCAGAGGAGGCAGTGGCAGAACTACATGACAATGGAGTAACCGTTTATTCTGTCGAGCAGGTAGAAGGTTCCACAAAACTACAGGATATAAGAATAGACAGTTCCTCTCAATATGCCATAATCTTTGGAAATGAAGTCAAGGGAGTACATCAGTCGGTAGTGGATGCATCTGACGGTTGTATAGAGATTCCACAACATGGCACAAAACACTCCCTCAACGTATCTGTAACAGCAGGCATTGTCATTTGGGAGTTCGCAAAACAATTCTGGCATGGCAATTAACCCAAATCTAATGAACCGATTTGGGTTAAACGGACTTATGCTATTATTTAGTATCAGCATACCATGCCGTGCGCTCATGCATTCCAGACACAAGGGCATTTTGCGTAGGACACGAAGTACTAAATCCACAATACTTGTCAAGAGGTATCTTCTGTGTCTTAGGCAACGAGGAATATATTGTAGGAGTGTGCTTGCTTGCAACTATCATCTTTGACACTAACGTCCGGATTTCCTCAACTATATAATCACATCCCTCGCCTTTGTATTCCACCCAGTCGAGAAAATCGTAGAAGAGGTGTGGTTCCATGCCGTCATAGCATTGAACAGCCTTGGCTCCTTCGTCGTCATCTCCCATCTGCGTCATGTTGTTCAGTTCTCTAACCACCGTTGAAAGGTCATTTAAGAAACTTGTTCTTACAACAGAAATAGTAGCGTATGGAGTATTGCTGTTTTCATAAAAACTGACATAATGACCTGCAAAACCAGCATAATCATGCATAAGGAGGTCTTTCAAGACTACTCGGTATGGAGCTCCATATGCCATTGTCTCCGATGCACTTCCGATAAAGAAATCACACACATCCCGGTATTCATATATCGTCTCGACATTTGCCATTAAACATGCATCAAAGAAGATGTATCCAAAATGCATTCCTGCCTTTTTTACAGCATTGGCAAGACTCTCATTGCTAATCTGACCATCTACCCCTGCCGTACCGAATGCTTTGTTTATTCTGGGGGCATGCTTGCTCGAAATATCTGAAAGAGAGATTCCCGCAGGAAGCCAGGCAGAACCATGTGACCCTACAATCAAAGAGTAGCTGTCAGCTGGAGCATTGCACCTTGCAATGCCTAATAGTTGAGACAAACATGTTGTACTACCTTCCTCGTCATAGCTGCTGAAATCCGTGTTGAAACCTTCAGAAACAATACTTTCAGTACATTCATTCCCATTCCACACCAATTCAAATATATTCACCTTGGCTCTTCCTACAGACTTGATAACAACCAATCTTTTGTCACCCAACCCTCCAATGTCCTCAACAGCCTTCTTTATATCATTGATATTATTATCAATCTGACTCTCAAGTCCACTATAAGGAAAGAAAAAAATGACCGTCTCTTCCGTTACGTTGTCGTCATCATTGCCATCATGACATGAAGAAAAAGCGAAAAGCACCATTATTCCACACACAAGAGCGAGCAGCTTCATTCCATTATATCGTTTCATACATTCCATATCTTTACTATTTTCTTGCGAAGATACAGCAAATTTTCAAATTATCCATATCGTTTAAGGAAAAAACTTGTGTAAATGGATTATAGGTATTTTACGTGAAGCATAATCAGTCATAGCAACACATCGCGAAAGTTATAGTAGTGAATGAGGAAAATCATAGTGGTGAATTACAAAGCTTATAGCAAAGCATTGCATGGGACATAGCAAAGCTTTGCGATGACACTTGCAAATAGTATGCGTGGGACATAGCAATACTTAGGCGGCACCTCAACAATAAAAATAAAAAACTCAGTCTTTTATTTTGTATTGTCTTCGACTTGCACTAACTTTGCAAATTGATATGAATGACTTAGATATAAGACAGGAAAGGAGTCTCAGTACATCCGAAAGAGATTTTGAGAATGCTCTGCGACCTCTGAGATTCGATGATTTCAGTGGACAAGCTAAAGTCGTGGAGAATCTTGCCGTTTTCGTCGAAGCTGCAAAATACAGAGGGGAACCTCTTGACCACACACTGCTTCACGGTCCACCAGGACTGGGAAAAACCACTCTTAGCAATATAATTGCAAGTGAGCTTGGCGTGGGTTTTAAACTGACAAGTGGACCTGTGCTCGACAAGCCTGGCGACCTTGCAGGAATACTCACATCCCTTGAACCTAACGATGTGCTTTTCATTGACGAGATTCACCGCCTGTCCCCAGTAGTGGAGGAATATCTTTATTCTGCGATGGAAGACTACAGGATAGACATCATGATAGACAAGGGTCCTTCTGCCAGGTCCATCCAGATAGACCTTAATCCGTTCACATTGGTAGGTGCTACCACGCGAAGTGGATTGCTTACAGCTCCTCTCAGAGCCAGATTTGGCATAAACCTCCACCTTGAGTATTACGACCCTGCCACTCTTTCCACAATAATCAAACGCAGTGCCGGAATACTTGGAGTTCCCATTGACAGCAGTGCTGCAAACGAGATATCAAGACGCAGTCGCGGCACGCCACGAATAGCAAATGCTCTCCTTCGACGTGTGCGCGACTTTGCACAAGTGAAAGGAAGTGGGCGCATTGACCTAGACATTGCACAAATGGCCCTTACTGCTCTTAACATCGACAGTTATGGTCTTGATGAAATTGACAACAAGATTCTTCTGACCATAATCGACAAATTCAGAGGCGGTCCAGTGGGAGTATCTACAATAGCCACTGCCATAGGAGAAGATACCGGAACTGTAGAAGAGGTTTATGAACCATATCTCATCATGGAGGGATTTATAAAGAGGACACCTCGAGGCAGGATGGCAACGGCTTTGGCTTACGAGCATCTTGGACGCAATCCATACAAAGGCAATATCATGGAGCCGGAAATACCATATAATTATTGAGGATACAATATGAGAACAGGAATATTCGTGGGCAGTTTCGACCCCTTCACCATTGGGCATGACTCTATCGTACGACGTGCGCTGCCATTGTTTGACCGCCTCGTCATAGGTGTCGTCGGTGACAACGTGAACAAGAAATACATGAGTCCTGCAGAAGAGAGGATGGAGACCATACGGAACCTATATAGTGAAAACGAGTCGATAGAGGTGAAGCCTTATTTCGGTCTTACCGTTGACTTTGCGAAGTCTGAGGATGCCACGTTTATTGTCAAGGGAGTGAGGTCTGTAAAGGATTTCGAATATGAACGCGCTCAGGCGGACATCAACAGGAAGATGAGCGGCATTGAGACGATACTCTTTTATGCAGAACCACATCTTGAAAGTGTCAGTTCGTCACTTGTCAGGGAACTTGCCCATTTTGGCAAGGATGTGAGAATGTTCCTGCCAGAAAAAATGGAAAGATTGAAAGACTGAATATTCAATCTTTAATTTTCAATCTTCAACATTCAATATTATATAAGGTAATTTCACCTCAAAACCTGGAACCTCAAAACCTGAAAATTATGATAACATACGAATGTGACGGCGTGAAGATGCCTAAGATAAGAAAACGCGATACAAGCTCATGGATAAGACATGTCGCGGCATACTATGGCAAGAGAGTTGGCGAAATTGGCTATATGTTCGTCAATGACGACAAGATACTGGAAGTGAACCGCCAGTATCTACAACATGACTACTATACAGACATCATCACATTCGATTACGACGAGGGCGACACCATCAATGGAGACCTTGTCATTTCTCTTGACACCGTGAAGTCGAACTCCGAGATGTTTGGAAAGGAGTATGAAGAGGAATTGTTCCGCGTCATCATACATGGAATACTTCACTTGTGCGGCATTAACGACAAGGCACCTGGCGAGAGGGAGATAATGGAGGAGGCTGAGGATAAGGCACTCCAATGCAGAACCGATTACATCACTTCAAAATAATAAGAAAATGAAAGCAATAAGCACAGAAAAGGCACCTGCCGCCATTGGACCATACAGTCAGGCTATTGAATCTAACGGCATGGTATTCGTCTCCGGTCAGCTACCAATCGACCCTGAGACAGGAGTATTCGCTAGCAGCGATATCATGGGACAGACCCGACAGTCGCTCACAAATATGAGAAACATACTCGAATCGGAAGGACTCTATCTTTCTAATGTGGTGAAGACGACGGTATTCCTATCTGACATGAACAATTTTGCCGCTATGAACGAAGTCTATTCTTCATTCTTCTCCTCACCCTTCCCTGCCCGTTCAGCCGTTGCAGTCAAGACATTGCCGAAGGATGCGCTTGTCGAGATTGAGTGCATAGCAGCGAGATAGCAGAAGAAATGGTAAAGTTATAAAGGATTTCATAAATAAATAGCATAAAAATTTGCCATTACCATTTTTTTTAGTAATTTTGCAGCGTTCAGAGGAATTGAGGGGCTTTGCTAAGTCCCTCAATTCTATTTTTAAGAGGTAAAGGTTGAACAGACAATAAAGTATTCATGACAGACAAGAATGTAGTAAAGACATTAGTAGAGGACTGGCTTGAGGGGAAAGACTATTTCCTCGTTGATATAGAAATCAGCCCTGACAACCGTATCGTAGTCGAGATAGACCATGCTGATGGTGTATGGATAGAGGACTGCGTTGAGCTAAGCCGGTATATCGAGGAACACTTGAGCCGTGAGGAAGAAGACTACGAGCTTGAGGTGGGCTCAGCCGGATTAGGACAACCATTCAAAGTTGAACGCCAATATATCAACTGCATTGGCAAGGAGGTAGAGGTGATGGACAATGGCGGCAAGAAAATGCATGGTGTACTGAAAAGTGTTGACGGCAACGACTTCACTGTTACAATAAAGGAGAAAGTAAAATTGGAGGGCAAGAAACGTCCCCAACTCCTTGATGTTGACCACACCTTCCAGATGGACAATGTAAAATACACAAAATACCTAATAAGTTTCAAATAACAGATATGGCAGCAACAAGAAAAGACGCCTTTACTCCTAACATGGTGGAAACCATGAAGGAATTCAAGGAGACAAAGAGTATAGACCGCACCACACTCGTCAGTGTGCTCGAGGAAAGTTTCCGCAATGTTATAGCAAAGATTTTCGGCAGTGATGAGAACTTTGACGTCATTGTAAATCCAGACAAGGGAGACCTTGAGATATATCGCAACCGCGTTGTAGTAGCAGACGGAGAGGTTCAGGATGAGAACAAGGAGATAGCTCTCAGCGAAGCAAGAAAGATAGAAGCAGACTATGAGGTTGGTGAGGATGTGTCCGAACCCATCGAATTTGCCAAGTTTGGACGTCGTGCCATATTGAACCTTCGCCAGACATTGTCATCCAAGGTACTGGAACTGGAGCACGACACCTTATATAATAAGTATAAGGATCGTGTGGGTCAGGTTATCTCTGGAGAAGTATATCAGGTATGGAAACGTGAGGTATTACTCGTTGACGAAGAGAACAACGAGCTTATCCTTCCTAAATCAGAACAGATACCATCCGACCAGTACCGCAAGGGTGAGACCGTACGCGCTGTCATAGCAAGGGTTGACAATGAGAACAACAATCCTAAAATAATACTTTCACGCACAAGTCCGATGTTCCTCGAACGTCTGCTCGAAGCTGAAGTACCAGAAGTCAATGATGGACTTATATCTATAAAAGGTATAGCCCGCATGCCAGGAGAGCGCGCCAAGATAGCTGTTGAGAGCTATGACGAGCGCATAGACCCAGTAGGAGCCTGCGTAGGCGTAAGGGGAAGCCGCGTGCATGGCATTGTAAGAGAGCTGTGCAATGAGAACATTGACGTCATAAACTACACATCCAACACGAAGCTCTTCATACAGCGTGCGCTGAGTCCTGCCAAGGTTTCGAGCATCAATATAGACGAGGAGAGCAAGAAGGCTGAGGTATATCTACAGCCAGAGGAAGTAAGCCTTGCCATCGGTAGGGGTGGACTGAACATCAAGCTCGCATCAATGCTTACCGGATACACCATCGACGTCTATCGTGAACTTGACGAGAATGACACAGAGGAAGATATCTATCTTGACGAGTTCTCCGACGAAATTGACCAGTGGGTTATCGATGCCATCAAGTCACTGGGTCTTGACACTGCAAAACAAGTGCTCAACGCTCCAAGAGAAATGCTTATCGAGAAAGCCGACCTTGAGGAAGAAACTGTTGATGGAGTCCTAAAAATACTGAAAGCGGAGTTTGAACAGTAATTATGCATTAGAAACTTGGTGGTCTTATTTTTTATTTATTGAACTTTCGCAAGTAGTTAAAAGGAGATAAATGAAGATAAAAGGAAATAAACGACGTATGCTAAAACATGGCTTTTGCTATTGTCTTCGTCGATTCTTTAGCTGCACTCGGCATAGCTCAAACGAGCTTGGCTCTGCTCTCGTTTGCAAAAGAATTGTCCATTATCTTCCTAAGTGACCACAGGGAGCAATAACTTCCTATAATCCTTATAACTCCTAAAGTTGAGCACATGCGAAACTTAAATTATTTATTTTAAAACATTAAAAATTATATATTGTGAGCATCAGATTAAACAAAGCAATTAGAGAACTCAACATAGGACTACAGACGGCTGTTGAATTCCTTGAAAAAAAGAAAGAGCTGGGCGAGGTTAAGGGTGACCCTAACTTCAAACTTAGTGATGAGCAATACTCAGCACTCGTCGAGCAATTCAAGAATGACAAGGACGTAAAGTCAGATGCTGCAAAGATTTTCCAGAAAAAGACAAAGGACAAGAAACAAAAAGAGAAAGCGGAAAGCACCAAGGCGCAGACTGAGTCTGAAATGAGACGCCAGCAGTTCAAGCCTCTTGGAAAAATCGACCTCAGCACCTTTGAGAAGAAACCAGCTGAGACTCCTTCCCAGGAAACAGCAGACAAGCAACAGGATACTACAAGTAATACTCCATTGGAGACTACTGCTTCTGTCAAGGCACAGCCATCTGCACCTGAGAACATCCCTGCAAAGAAGATAAAGGAGGAGGAAAAGCCTGAGTCTAAGGTCGAATTCAAGAAACCCGTTCCTGTCACACCCGAACATAGCGAGATTATTGCCCCAAAGCCAAAGGAGGTCAAGAAAGATGTAGATAATGTGAAAGCCACACAATCCCTTAAGGCTGAGGACAGGAAAGATTCCGAGACAATTGCTATTTCAGACAGCAAGGAAAATCCATCCGAGGATAATGATACAAAATCGGTGAAACCTTTCGTTACCAACAACGAGAAGAAAATGCTCAATGCTACAAAAGTCAACGTACTTGGCAAAATCGACTTGAGTAGCCTTAACCAGAGCACACGTCCAAAGAAGAAAAGCAAGGAAGAGCGCAGAAGGGAACGTGAGGAAAAAGCCGCACAGCAGAATGACAAGAAAAAACGCATACGTATCAACAAGGAGCGCGTGGATATCAATGCCGCTGCAAACCAACAGGACAACGGCGGCGGACAGAAGAACCAAGGAAAGAAAAAGAAAAACCGCGGACGCAACCAGAAACCCATAGAGGTCAATGAAGAGGATGTTGCAAGGCAGGTTAAAGAGACTCTTGCACGTCTCACCAACAAAAGCAATCAGAACAAGAACGCTGCCAAATACCGAAAGGAAAAGCGTGAAGCTGTGCAGGAGAAAATAAACAAGGAGGCCCGCGCAGAAAAACGAGAGAGCAAGACTCTGAAACTTACAGAGTTCGTGACGGTGAGCGAGCTTGCAACAATGATGAACATAAGTGTCAACCAGCTTATCGGAACTCTTATGAGCGTAGGTATAATGGTTTCTATCAACCAGCGACTTGACGCAGAGACTATAAACCTTGTAGCTGATGAGTTCGGATTCAAGACTGAGTATGTGAGCGCTGAAGTTCAAGAGGCTGTCAGTGAGGAAGAGGACGACGAGAACGACCTCGTTCCACGCGCCCCAATAGTAACCGTCATGGGACATGTTGACCATGGCAAGACTTCCCTACTCGACCACATACGCAACACTAACGTTATTGCAGGCGAGGCAGGAGGTATAACCCAACACATAGGTGCCTACAATGTTAAACTGAACGACGGAAGACGAATAACATTCCTCGACACTCCTGGTCACGAGGCATTCACAGCCATGCGCGCCCGTGGTACACAGGTTACTGACATCGCAATCATTATCATTGCAGCCGACGACTCTGTGATGCCTACCACAAAGGAGGCTATTGCCCACGCTCAGGCAGGCAATGTGCCAATGGTTTTCGCAATAAACAAGATTGACAAGCCAGGAGCCAATCCTGACAAAATCAGGGAAGACCTGGCACAGATGAACCTTCTTGTAGAGGAATGGGGAGGAAAGTACCAATGTCAAGAGATAAGTGCCAAGAAAGGAATTGGTGTCGAAGACCTGCTTGAGAAGGTGCTTCTTGAGGCTGAGATGCTCGACCTTAAGGCAAATCCCAACCGTAAAGCTACAGGTTCCATAATAGAATCGTCACTCGACAAAGGTCGCGGATACATCTCCACTGTACTTGTTAGCAATGGTACACTTAAGGTTGGCGACAATATCATTGCCGGAACGTCATGGGGAAGGATAAAAGCTATGTTCAACGAGCGCAATCAACGCATACAACAGGCTGGGCCTGCAGAGCCAGCTATAATATTGGGTCTCAACGGAGCACCAACGGCAGGCGACACTTTCCATGTATTGGAGACTGAGCAAGAGGCACGCGACATAGCCAACAAACGACTCCAACTACAGCGCGAGCAGGGGCTGCGCACACAGAAGAGGCTTACACTTGGAGATATATCACACCGTATAGCACTTGGAGAGTTCAAAGAGCTTAACATCATAGTAAAAGGTGATACAGATGGTTCTATCGAAGCTCTCAGCGACTCTTTCATAAAGCTGTCAACAGAGAAGGTAAAAGTCAACGTCATTTACAAGGCTGTAGGACAGATTTCCGAGGGTGACGTAACACTCGCCGATGCATCAGATGCCATTATCGTTGGATTCCAAGTGCGTCCATCGGCTGCTGCCCGCAAGCAGGCTGACCAGGCTGGTGTGGAAATAAACACATATTCTGTCATATACGATGCCATCGACGATGTCAAGGCTGCTATGGTAGGTATGCTCGACAAGGTGAAGAAGGAAGTCGTTACCGGACAAGTAGAGGTAAGACAGGTGTTCAAGATTTCTAAGGTGGGAGCCGTAGCTGGTTCTATTGTAACAGAAGGTAAGGTTCATAGAAGTGATCGTGCAAGGGTTGTCAGGGACGGTATCGTTGTGCATACCGCAGACATAAGTGCCCTGAAACGCTATAAAGACGATGTCAAGGAAGTTCCTACTGGATTTGAATGCGGTATCAGTCTCGTCAACTTCAACGACATACAGGAAGGCGATATCATCGAGACCTTCACAGAAATTGAGGTACAACAGAAACTGTAGATAAGCCGCATGACACCTCCTATATAAAAGGTGTAGATGCGATAGGAATCTATAAGAGCCGCACTACTCGACATTCAAGAGTAGTGCGGCTTTTTAAGACCATGAACGTATCAACGTGTCCATTCCTTTGCTGACATCATGTGAAGGTAAGGAAGTAAAAGAGTGGAATTACATACAGTATATAAGTTTTTTATTTGAATTATTTGTGTACAGAACCATTATTTAGTAACTTTGCACATCCAACGGCGGCATACAACGCTATTGGAAAGAGGCTTTAAAAAGATGGAAACAAACAACAAGAACAATGAGTACGTAAGGAAGGTGGCTGAACAGAAATATGAGTTTGGCTTCACTACTGACGTACATACAGACATCATAGAGAAAGGACTCAGCGAGGATGTTGTCCGACTGATATCCAGCAAGAAAGGCGAACCGGAATGGCTCCTTGAATTCCGTCTCAAGGCATTCCGTTACTGGACAACGCTCCAGCAACCCACATGGGGACACGTACACATTCCAAAGATTGACTATCAGGAGATATCCTACTACGCAGACCCTCTTGCCAAGAAGCCAAAAAACAAAGAGATAGACCCAGAGCTTGAAAAGACATTTGACAAGTTAGGCATTCCCCTTGAAGAGAGACTTGCCCTTAGCGGCACTGCGGTGGATGCCATCATGGACTCCGTATCAGTCAAGACAACATTCAAGGAGAAACTGGCTGAGAAAGGGGTTATATTCTGCTCGATAGGAGAAGCGGTGCAGACACATCCCGAACTAGTAAGACAGTATCTTGGAACTGTAGTACCCTACCGCGACAATTTCTATGCTGCATTGAACAGTGCCGTGTTCAGCGACGGCTCCTTCGTATATATACCCAAAGGGGTGAGATGCCCTATGGAGCTGAGTTCCTATTTCAGAATAAACGCCCGTAACACAGGACAGTTTGAGCGCACGCTCATCGTTGCAGAGGACGACTCCTATGTATCATACCTTGAAGGATGTACTGCGCCCATGAGAGATGAGAACCAACTCCATGCCGCAATAGTGGAGATAATAGTGATGGACAATGCAGAGGTAAAATATTCTACTGTTCAGAACTGGTATCCGGGCGACGAGGAAGGCAAAGGCGGTGTCCTGAACCTTGTAACAAAACGCGGAGACCTAAGAGGAGAAAACAGTAAACTGTCATGGACACAGGTAGAAACGGGTTCTGCCATAACATGGAAATATCCTTCATGCATCCTGCGTGGAAACGGCTCACAAGCAGAATTCTACTCCGTGGCTGTCACCAACAATTATCAAGAAGCAGATACCGGCACCAAGATGATACACATAGGCAAGAACACCAAGAGCACCATCATATCAAAAGGCATATCAGCCGGGCATAGCCAGAACTCATACCGTGGACTTGTAAGGGCTACGAGCAACGCAGACAACGCAAGGAACTATAGTTCTTGCGACTCCCTGCTACTTGGCAGCTACTGCGGTGCGCACACATTCCCTTACATGGACATACACAACGACACAGCAGTAGTAGAGCACGAGGCTACAACAAGCAAGATAAGCGAAGACCAACTCTTCTACTGCAACCAGAGAGGTATTCCCTCTGAGCAGGCTGTAGGACTCATAGTGAACGGATATGCCAAGGAAGTACTCAACAAGCTGCCCATGGAGTTCGCCGTAGAGGCACAGAAACTCCTAAGTGTTTCACTCGAAGGAACAGTGGGATAAAGCCATACAGCATAGAACAAAATGTCTGTCCAAAGACAGACCTCAACGAATCATAGAACAAATATGTTAGAAGTCAGAAACTTACATGCCAGAATAGGCGACAAAGAAATACTGAAAGGCATCAACCTCACCATCAAGGATGGAGAGACACATGCCATTATGGGACCAAACGGTTCCGGTAAATCAACTTTAAGCTCTGTCCTTGTGGGAAACCCTCTGTATGAGGTCACGGAAGGCACAGCAACATTCAATGGCAAGAACCTACTTGACATGGCTCCTGAGGACAGAGCCCATGAGGGACTCTTCCTATCATTCCAATATCCTGTAGAGATTCCTGGCGTTAGTATGACTAATTTCATGAGGGCAGCCATCAACGAGAAAAGGAAATCCGAGGGAAAGGAACCTCTTAACGCTGCAGAATTCCTCAAGTTAGTAAGAGAAAAGCGCAAGATTGTGGAACTTGACTCAAAGCTCACAAGCCGACCTGTCAATGAGGGCTTCAGCGGAGGAGAAAAGAAAAGGAACGAAATATTCCAGATGGCAATGCTTGAACCCACGCTAAGAATCCTTGACGAAACAGATTCTGGTCTGGATGTTGACGCATTACGTATTGTAGCCGAGGGTGTCAACAAGCTGAAGACCCCACAGACATCAACGATAGTAATCACGCATTACGATCGTCTGCTCGACCTTATAAAACCAGACATCGTACATGTGCTTTACAAAGGCAAGATTGTAAAGACAGCAGGTCCAGAACTTGCGAAGATAATTGAGGAAAAAGGTTACGACTGGATAAAAGCAGAGATAGATGGATAGCGTACGTCAATATATAGAACTCTACAGGCAGCACAGGGATACGATTAACAGCTATTCCGCCGAGCCATTAAACAGATGCCGCGACAAGGCATTTGAGGACTTATGCCGTATTGGCATTCCTGACAGGATGGTGGAAAGATACAAGTATTCTGATATTCCAGAACTGTTCAAACCCGACTATGGTGTCAACATAAGGCGACTTGACGTACCTGTTGACCCGTACAAGGCTTTCAAATGCGATGTCCCGAATTTGAGCACATCAATGTATTTCATCGTGAACGACTGCTTTTACGACAAAGTCACCTCGAGGGTGAATCTGCCGGAAGGTGTCACCGTCGGCTCACTGAAACAATATGCGGAGACAAATCCAGACATTGTTGGTCGTTACTATTCACAACTTGCCGATACTTCCGAGGATGGTGTTACGGCTATAAACACTATGCTTGCACAAGACGGTCTTGTTGTCCACGTAAAGAGAAATGTAAAAGTTGAACGTACTATACAGGTTATTAACATCCTGCGTTCGGATGTCGATATGATGACAAACAGGAGAGTACTCGTTATAATGGAAGAAGGTTCCGAGGCAAAGCTCCTGTTCTGTGACCATAGTGCAGACGACCGTAACTTCCTGACGACACAAGTGGTGGAGGCTTATGTCGGTGAGAATGCCAACCTTGAACTTGACTGTCTTGAAGAAACACATATAAGGAACTCAAGGGTAAGCAACGTGTATGTAGAACAGCTTGCAAACAGTACCTTCTCGCACAACGTAATCACACTTCACAACGGAAAGACACGCAATATGCTTAACCTTTACCTGAAAGGTGAGGGGGCTGAGTGTTTCTGCAACGGGTGTGTCATTGCCGACAAAGAACAGCATGTTGACAACAACACTCTTATAGACCATCAGGCATCACACTGCACCAGCCACGAGCTTTATAAGTATGTACTGGGAGACAAGGCTGTTGGCGCATTTGCAGGTAAAATACTTGTAAGACAAGGAGCGCAAAAGACTGTATCGGAAGAGACAAACAGAAATCTATGCGCCACCAACGAGGCAAGGATGTACACGCAGCCAATGCTTGAAATTTATGCTGACGACGTGAAATGCTCACACGGCAGTACAGTCGGACAACTCAACGATGCCGCCCTCTTCTACATGAGGCAGAGAGGCATTACCGAGAAAGAGGCGAAAATGTTGCTTGAAATAGCTTTCGTCAATGAGGTAATTGACCAGATACAGCTTGAACCACTACGCGACCGTCTGCACCATCTTGTGGAGAAAAGATTCCGAGGAGAACTCAATAAATGCGAAGGATGCAAATTGTGTAAGTAAGAGGAGTAAAGAGGAGTTAAGGGGAAATTAGAAAGCCATATGTTTTGAGGCTGAAAACCATTAAAGACTAATGGCTTATTTAACTCCCTAAAATAACTCCCAAGCATAACTCCCTAAAATAACTCCTAAGCATAACTCCTATTAATTTAGAATAAAGCTATATGTTTGATATACATAAGATAAGAAAAGATTTCCCTATATTGTCAAGAAGCATCTACGGCAAACCATTGGTTTATCTTGACAATGCTGCCACCACACAGAAACCGCGTGTAGTGGTAGAGGCTATATCTGACGAGTACTATAACGTTAATGCCAATGTGCACAGAGGCGTTCATTACCTGTCACAACAGTCCACGGAACTACATGAGGAAGCAAGGAGAGTAGTAAGGGATTTTATCAACGCAGAAACCACAAACGAAATTATATTCACCAGAGGAACGACAGAGAGCCTCAACCTAATCGCATCGTCATACTCCGACGCATTCATGAACGCTGGAGATGAGGTGATAGTGTCGGTTATGGAACACCACTCGAATATCGTACCTTGGCAGATAATAGCAGCTAAGAAAGGTATCAATATAAAAGTGATACCAATGACTGACAGCGGTGAGCTTGTTCTCGATGATTTTGAAAATATGCTTACAGAGAGGACTAAACTTGTGAGCATCACCCATGTGAGCAACGTTCTTGGCACTGTCAATCCCATTGACAATATTATAAAAACGGCACATGAGCATGATATACCAGTTATGGTAGATGGTGCACAAAGTGCTCCACATATCACCATTGATGTACAGCAGATGGACTGTGACTTCTTCGCTTTCAGTGGACACAAGATGTACGGCCCCACCGGAATAGGTGTACTGTATGGTAAAGAGAAATGGCTTGAGCGCATGCCACCATATCAGGGAGGTGGTGAGATGATTGAGAGCGTGTCCTTCGAAAAGACTGTATTTGAGAAACTGCCATTTAAGTTTGAAGCTGGCACTCCCGACTATGTAGCCACCAATGGTCTTGCCAAAGCCATTGAATATATGAAAGGCATCGGCATGGACAACATAATGAGGTATGAACAGGAGCTGACAAGATATGCCATGAGCGAAATGGGTAAGATAGACGGAATAAGGATATTCGGAAATGTTCCTGACAAGGATGCTGTCGTTTCGTTCCTTGTAAAGGACATCCACCATTTAGACATGGGAACACTGCTCGACCGTCTTGGCATAGCGGTTAGGACAGGTCACCACTGCGCACAACCATTGATGGATCGTCTTGGCATTCTTGGAACTGTAAGAGCTTCTTTTGCACTCTACAACACCAAGGAGGAGATAGACATTCTTGTAGAAGGCATACGCCGTGTCTCAAACATGTTCTAACTTTTTTTATCGCCCTTGCAACTTTTTCCTTTCTGCAAACGTCATATATATAAATACAAACTGGAAAAAGGATTTATATATGAAAAAAATCACTGTCATGCTGCTACCCTTGGTCATAGCGGCATTATGTTCATGCAACATGAAAATTGAGGGCGACAACTCACCCGTAGTAAAAGAAAACAGAAAGTCGGGCACATTCCAAAATGTATCGGCTGATGCTAACTGTGATGTCATTATAATTCAGGGAGACAAGTCTTCCATCATTGTTGAAGGAAACAAGAAGTCCGTGGGGAACACCGTTACAAGCATTGAGAATGGAACACTCAAGATAGCCCATGCCAATAACAACAATATCATATTTGGCAATGTAAAAGTCACAGTCACCACACCTGAAGTAAATTCCGTTTCACTTTACGGCACTGGAGATATACACATACCAGGGAAACTCGTCTCAGAGAACCTACGCATTCATCTTTGCGGAACAGGCGACATCGAAGCCAATGCGCTCGCTTGCATCAACCTTGATGCCATACTCGATGGAACAGGTGACATGAAAATAAACAATGTGTCATGTTCCAAGAGTACAATCACCCTTAATGGAACAGGCGACATAAGCACAAAGGCAATTAACGTTGAAGAGAGCTTTCTCACCCTCACAGGCACAGGAGACATGGATGTCAAGTTCGTTGATTGTGGCTCTGCAAGTTGCTCATTGAGCGGCACTGGCGACATAGAACTTGAAGGTAACCTGAAAAGTCTTAAGAAAGACGATTCCGGTATAGGATCCATAGAGACAAAGAAACTGCATGTGGGCATGTAAGCGGCACTACCTTGAAAGCATACAGCGACTATTATCAATAATTGCAGTCAGTTCGTCCATTGTCTCAGCTCGCAGCATGGCTATACGTGTCTGGCGGAAGTCTGGTATTCCCTTGAATATCGGGCTTGCCGCCAAATGGCGTCTTGTATGCAATATGCCTCTATACTCGTCTATACGCTCCACATTGATGCGGAGTTGTTCTTTCAAGATGTCTATCTTGTCGTCAAGGGTCAGCTCTTGGAAGGTCCTGTCATCAAGCAAGTCACGCATGTCCTTGAATATCCACGGACACCCGAAAGTAGCCCTGCCTACCATTACAGCATCGACACCATATTGTTCAAAAGCCTGTTTAGCCTGAGCTGGTGTCTTTATGTCACCATTGCCAATTATTGGAATCTTTATTCTCGGATTATCTTTAACCTTACCGATATACGACCAGTCTGCCTCGCCTGTGTACATTTGAGAGCGGGTACGTCCATGGATGGTGAGAGCCTTTATACCGCAATCCTGCAACTGCTCAGCCAGCTCCTCTATGATAATGTTGTCATGGTCCCATCCCAATCGTGTCTTAACAGTGACTGGTACCTTCACGGCATCAACCACAGACTTTGTTATCTGTAGCATAAGCGGGATATTCCTGAGCATTCCAGCTCCTGCACCCTTACCAGCCACTTTCTTTACAGGGCATCCGAAATTAAGGTCAATAATGTCGGGATTGACACTCTCCACTATCCTTGCAGCCTCTACCATGGCATCGGCATCCCTGCCATACAACTGAATTCCAACAGGTCGTTCCTCATCTGATATAACTAGCTTGGCTGCTGTAGATTTTACTGAACGCACAAGAGCCTCGGCAGATACGAACTCTGTATAGACCATCGAGGCACCAAAACGCTTGCACAACATGCGGAATCCTATATCGGTTACATCCTCCATTGGTGCAAGGAACAATGGATGATTATCAAAATCTATATTCCCTATCTTCATAATCAGTCTTTTAGCTACCCTTATTGCTTGAGTATTACAATACCCAGAAAAACTAATAACTTGTTGACTTGTCAACTTGTTTTCACAAGGCTCAAGGAAACTCCTTTGAGCAAGTTTTAACTTGCGAAACTTGATTTAGTCAACCTATATCTTCAACAAATGGTATGTGCCTCCTGCAAGAGCCTTTACCACACCCTTCATCTCCAGTCCAAAGAGCAATGCTGACAATTTCTGTATTGTAAGACCGGTCTGTGATGCAAGCATGTTTATCTGAAGGTCATGCATCGCCAACCTGTCAACAATTATCTGTTCTTCCTGAGTTAGTTCGGGGAAGAGTTCTCTCTCTATCCCTTTACCAGCCTTGCGCACCATCTCCATATCCTCATTCCATCCCATAGCGTCAACAAGGTCATCAGCGGAAGTTATTAATGATGCCACATTGTCTTTAATGAGCAGGTTGCATCCTTCTGAATACTGTTGTCCCACTGCACCTGGAACAGCAAAGACATCTCTATTGTAGTCTCTCGCCATAGTGGTAGTGATTAGTCCTCCTCCCTTTGCAGCCGACTCGACTATGACACATGCGTCACACATCCCAGCCACTATTCTGTTCCTCTGTACGAAATTACGCTTGTCAGCATTCGTCATGGTTATAAATTCTGAAAGCAGACCACCGTTCTCTATCATCTTGATGGCTGTATCTCTATGGGCATTAGGATAGATGGTGTCCAACCCATGCGCCAGGACACCGACAGTCTCAAAATCACAGGCAAGGGCGTTACGGTGAGCCTCTATGTCTATTCCATAAGCGAGACCACTTACTATCAGAGTTTTCGGCAATAGTTCACGCATCCGTTTTATTAGCCTCGCTGTCATGTCACGTCCATATTGAGTACAGCGTCTTGTGCCTACAATGCTTATTATCCGTCTCTGGTTAAGGTCTGCATTACCCTTATAGTACAACACGAGAGGAGCGTCAGCACATTCAGCCAGTCGTTTAGGATAATTCCTATCGTTGAAGCATAATGGCACAATGCCATGATTCATGTCGAATTCCAGTTCTGTCTCAGCCCTTGATATCATGTCATCCATGTTCTCAAGTGCAGCTACTAATCTGTCTGATGCATCAGGCAGCACATCGCGTATATGGTGGCGGTGTTCCACGACATTGGTTGCTGAACCAAGTGTCCTGTAAAGGTTCAGCAATCCTTCAAAAGAATAGTAGCTTATCCTGCTGAGTGCTATAGTGTTTATTATCTCCTGCTGGTTTGTCATAGCAACGCCCTGTCATAGTCCTCACTGTTGGAGAGCCTGCCTTCAACGAGGCATACCAGCTCCACAACTGCTTTCACACACAGTTTCTCGTCTGGCAATCTATATATGTCTTGCCTGAAGACATATCTTATTCCTTCTTTGGAGACTGAAAGGCGAGAAACAAACTCATCATCACATCTTAGAGGCACCTTATATTGCAGATTCATCCTTGCCACCACAGCATCTACTCCTTTCCTGTGCATCTCTGCAAAGCTGAGGTTTCTGCTTTTCAGAAAGAGATGCCTTGTATGTTCCAGATAGTGAAGATAATTCGCATTGTTGACAATACCCTCTATGTCACACTCATAGTCGCGCACCTCCATCCTCGTCTCAAAATCATATTCCATTCCTCTATCTCCTTATCTTTAGATATTCATACCCTATCCTGCAACGCAGACAGTCCTTCCTGTCGCAATACACTTTCTTTAGTTCTATGAGAGCCTGCGAGTCACCGGCATCCCTCACGTCCATGCCACACTCTTTCCACATCCGCACTATATGGTTGTTCTCTGCCTTTATCTGTTCCATGAATCGCAATGCCCTTTCACAAAGAGAATCATCACCTATATTCTTTCCATAGGCAAAGAGCATTGGTACAGCTGTATTTACTATGAGAAGACGCTTGGACGAAGCCGATAGGTTCTTATCGCTCTTTCTGCATTCTTCTCCAAACATATAATGTGTCTTCCAATATTCAGTCACATTGGTGCTAAACAGCTTCTCAACGTCTTTAACCTCACAGCAGTCAAGAAGGTCGGCAAATGCTGTCCTGCGTTTGTAATACATGTTAGCCAGTTGTGACAGCCTTATATAAGGAAAGTTCTGTGGGCGGAGACGGAGCAGCTTCCACAGTCCCGGGTCGATATGTGTCAGACGGAACTTATGGGCAAGATATGTGTATTCTGCTGCCAGCTTGTTGAAATAATCATCCGCCATGGCTCTCTTCTTGTGACGGTCGGGCATACTGTGGGCATCGAGCAGTCCTGCCTGTCCCATAAAGAATGCCTCTATCTGGAAAATGTCATCACGGTGGTGCCCTACTGACATTAGTTGTATCGACTCCGCCCATGTCTCAAAAGCCTCACCATTGACACCAAAGCCGAAGTTCCTTGACAAAGTAACGAAATAGGTATCTTCCCATGAACCGCTGTATCTCTTCAGCCTTTCCTCAACGGCAACGGTCTTGTTCTCAAGGCGTTCCGTCAGCAACGCACTCATCCATGAATGCATCGAGAGAGACGGAATCGTTGGTATTGCCCTATAGCATGGAGGGTATCTGTCTTCGTTGAGAAGCATGGCATAGTTCTCTTCCACACCTTGAGGTACGACAATTCTCAACTGTGGCAACAACTTTCCGTCACATGTCCTTACGTCCGTGTCTATCTCGCTTGCCACGTGAAGCACTACATTATCATAATGGTGGTCCTTGTCATGGCCATGAGCATACCAGTCAGACGACTTGGTGTGTATCTCCACATTACCAACCCACATGACACCTCCTATACGAAGTTTTGAATTGAAGAAGTCAGGACCTGCCGACCTGTTGGCAAGTCCTGAATCAATGATTTCCACTTCCTGTCCGTCAGATGTCCGTAGCTCTCCAACAGGAAGCATCCTATGTTTCCATATATAATGCAGAAGACTCTCCATATCTCATCAGCAATGAACAACCAAGAACCCCACCTGCATTAGTTCACATGACAGATGAAAGCCCTTGGAAGGATATATGTGTTTATTGTACAGAACAATATAAGCAGGAAAAAGATAGACAATCCCATATATGGTATTATCATCGGCTCCGCCGTATGGCATTTCCTCATACGCTCAACTTTAAGCAAGCATCTGAAGATGTAATACACCAAACCAGCCACCATACAGCCGATAATGGCTCCGGCTATTATATCCCCCGGGTAATGCACGCCGAGATACACTCTGCTGTAAGAATGTAGTATAGCCCACAAGAACATCAGCACTGCTGTCTTCTTGTTATGGAAAACAAGCGTGATGAGGGTGGCGAGAGAGAACGAATTGGCTGCATGGCATGAAGGGAAGCCATAGTGTCCACCTCTGTATCCATTCACTATGTGCACCATCCTGTATATGGGACTGTCCGCATTCGATGGTCTTGGCCTCAATATATTGTGGCGCAACACCTGACTACAGAAGGAGTCGGTGGCAAAAACGTTTATAAGAAACATCGCCACTACGAGGAACAACGCTGCCTTTATCCCAAAGCGTTTATATAGCACGTATGGTATCATCACATACATGGGCACCCACATGAGTTTATTAGACACAAGCCACATGAATGTGTCCATAAAGCTATTGTGGAAGCCATTGAGCCAAAGCATCAAGGCTGTATCTATGTTTTGCAGCCAGTCTATCATTTACCAGTATTTTGTGTCTACGATACTATCAGTGAGCGCAACTACTTGCCTATATTAAGTTTCCATGTCACACCATCCTTGGTGTCTTTCACCTCGAATCCCGCTGCTGCAAGCTCGTCCCTTATATGGTCGCTCGTAGTCCAGTCCTTGGCAGCCTTTGCCTTTGCACGAAGTTCAAGCACCATGTCCACGACCTTTCCGAATGCTTCCTCTCTCGCACTGTTGTCGGCACTCTTGTCATTGCGCAGTCCAAGGATGTCGGATGTAAACAGCGTCATTACCTTGCGAAGTTCCGCAAGGTCTGCCTCTGATATCTCTGCCTGATGTGCCACTACCTTGTTAATTACAGCGCAAGCCTCGAAGAGATTGCTGATAACCACAGGTGTGGCAAGGTCGTCGTTCATGGCATCATAGCATCTCTGCCTCAGTGCACCCACGAGGTTTGAAGTGGCAGCATCCGAAGTCTTCGATGTCTTTATCCTGTCAAGGTCGGAGAGAGCTGTCATGAGTTTCTCAAGTCCTTTCTCACTTGCCTTCAGTGCATCATTTGAGAAATCTACCGTTCCTCTATAGTGTGCACTCAGTATGAAGAAGCGTATTGTCATAGGACTGTATGCCTTCTCCAGACTATCATGGTTGCCTGTAAAGAACTGCTCAAGGGTGATGAAGTTGCCAAGACTCTTGCCCATCTTCTGTCCGTTGATGGTAATCATGTTGTTATGCATCCAGTATTTCACCATCTCGCTGCCTTGCGAGGCAACCGACTGTGCTATCTCACACTCATGATGTGGGAAAACGAGGTCCATGCCTCCACCATGTATGTCGAAATGTTCTCCAAGATATTTCCTTCCCATAGCAGTGCACTCACAGTGCCAGCCTGGGAATCCGTCACTCCATGGCGACTTCCATCTCATTATATGCTCTGGCTGTGCCTTCTTCCATAGTGCGAAGTCTGCCTGGTTGTGTTTCTCCCCCACTCCGTCGAGTTGTCGGCTTTCGTTTATGACATTCTCTAGGTTGCGTCCTGATAGTATGCCGTAATGATGTTTCTTGTTGTATGCTTCTATGTCGAAATATATCGACCCGTTACTTTCATAGGCAAAGCCATTGTCAAGAATCTCCCTCACCAGTTCAATCTGCTCTATGATGTGCCCTGTGGCATGAGGCTCTATGCTTGGTGGCAACACATTGAGAGCATCCATTGCCTGATGGTAACGGTTGGTATAATACTGGGCTATCTCCATGGGCTCCAACTGTTCAAGCCTTGCTTTCTTGGCAATCTTGTCCTCACCCTCGTCGGCATCGTGCTCAAGATGTCCAACGTCCGTGATGTTCCTGACATACCTAACCTTATATCCCAGATGCCTGAGATATCTGAAAAGGATGTCGAATGTTATGGCTGGACGTGCATGTCCAAGATGTGGGTCGCCATAAACAGTCGGTCCGCATACATACAGTCCCACATTGGGTGAGTGGATTGGTTCAAAACGCTCTTTCTTCCTCGTAAGAGTATTATAAATAAGTAATACCTGGTTGCTCGTCATTATACTATAATTTATAGATTATCAATTCTGACATACTACCCTTCATTAATCCTGCAACGCAAATTGACATAAAGGCAGGCTATTTGCTTCTGTTTTAACTGCAAAGTTAGCTGAAATCGGTTAGATAACAAAATAAAAAGTGTTTTTTATTGTTTTTGACATTGTTATTGATTTTATTTCGTACCTTTGCCGCAAGAAAAACAAACACAATTCCACACACATCTATGGCATACACAAGACTGACTGCGGCAGAGGCTGCCGCAATGATTAAGGACGGGGATGTACTTGGACTCTCCGGTTTCACGCCAAATGGCAACCCCAAGGCTATATTCCGCGAACTGTCCAAAAGGGCTGTAAAAGAGCATGAAGCCGGCAACAGCTTTCAGGTAAGCGTGCTTACAGGTGCATCGTCGTGCCAAAGCGTGGAAGGCGACATGGCTGCTGCCCACGCTCTTAAGTTCAGGGCACCATTCTCTACCAACAAGGATTTCCGCGACCATACCAACATGGGGGAAGTCGATTACGAAGACATGCATTTAGGACACATGGCTGAACGGTTGCGCCGTGGATTCTACGGGCCTGTTGACTGGGCAGTCATTGAGGTCAGCGGCATGGAGGAGGGCGACAAGGAGTGCAAGGCGTTCCTTACCTCAGCAGGAGGCATCGTCTCCACAGTGGTGCGTCTTGCCAAGAAGGTCATACTGGAACACAATCAGTTCCACAACCCCAACTCTCGTTTCCTCCACGACACATGGGAGCCGCATGAGTGCTGGGAAGGCAGGGAGGTGATGGACATTCATTCTCCCTACGACCGTCTCGGCAACGACTACATAACAATAGACGCCAGCAAGATTGTAGGTGTCATTGAGAGCAACATTCCAGAGGAGGCGAGGGCTTTCAAGGAGCCTGACGAGAACACGATGCAGATAGGACTCCACGTGGCAGACCTTCTTGCCAAAGACATGAAAGAGGGCAGGATACCAAAGTCCTTCCTGCCTATACAGAGTGGAGTGGGAGCCACGGGCAATGCCGTGCTGAAGGCTCTCGGAACGAGTCCGCTCATACCGCGCTTCAATGTATATAGCGAGGTCGTACAGGATGCAGCTGTCGATTACATGCTTGAAGGGAAAATCATCGATGCCTCGGCTACAGCCATGACTGTTACCAACGAGTGTCTCCACAGGGTGTATGACAACATGGACTATTTCTCCAAACACCTTACCATCAGACAGAGCGAAATAGCCAACTCTCCAGAGGTGATAAGGCGACTGGGGGTGATAGCACTCAACACAGCACTTGAATGTGACATATACGGCAACGAGAACTCATCGCACATCTGCGGCAGCAACCTTATGAACGGCATAGGAGGCTCATGCGACTATGAGCGCAACGGTTATCTATCGATATTCACCACACCTTCCGTTGCTAAGGGAGGCAAGATAAGTGCCATAGTGCCTATGTGCTGCCATGTTGACTCTACGGAACATGATGTCGATATCATTGTGACAGAACAGGGTGTAGCCGACCTGCGTGGAAAAGGACCGGTGAGAAGGGCCCATGAGATTATTGAGAATTGTGCACATCCAGACTACAGACCATTGCTGCGCGACTATCTCAACCATGTAGCACCCATGGGTCACGAGCCACAGTCGATGCTTGCCGCACTCGCTTTCCACGACACCTTCCTCCGTAAGGGTGACATGCGACTTACTGATTTCAGTGAATATATAAAATAATGGACATGAAGACAAAGAGTTGGTTATTGTCAGGTACATTGTTGCTTGCCGCCTGCGGCACAGCCAACATTTCTACAGAGAACAAGACACAGGAGCAAACCAGTGCTCCAACAGAACAGGCTGTCACATACCACGTGGAAGCCATACCCGAAGTAATGAGCATAGCAGAAGGCATCGACCTTTACAACGACCATGGCAACATGGAGATGCTGGCAAGGAAATATGGTTATAAGACTGTGAAAGACTATGCCATCTACAGGCTCGACAAATACGAGGCTATGCTCTACAAGAACTGCCGTCTTCCAAAGAAGATGGGAAACAGTGGCTATGAAGATGCACCCCTGCCCCAAGCGAAAGGTGTGTCATCGTATGTCTCTGTTGGCAACACCATCCAGATGGCTGTGTTCAACAACAAAGCATACGAAAACTTGGTGGAACAAATCAAAGGACTGGGATTCTCCTTACAGGAAGAAGGCTACGAGGACAGATATTCCAATGGCACTATAGACATATATATATATAAGGAGAAACGACTCTTCCGTATTGAGAAGACATTATAGCTGTCTTCAAAAGCAAATGAATGATTAGCACATTATTTTTTTGCGTTTTGTTATTTTTTATCTACAAAAACAAGGCATATAGACAGAAAACCAACCTTTTAATAAAAAACATTGAAAAATGTTTGGTATATTAACAACTTTTGAATACTTTTGCACTTGCTATACATTATTTATAGGTTAATTTTTAGAGACAACATAACTACAAGACATTTGTCAAAAACCAATACTTATATATTTTTTATTAATTTAATTCATTAAGCTTATGAGAAAGTTATTACTAATGAGTTTCCTAATGGCATTATTCTCTGGCGTCTTCGCACAGACTCAAGATAGTCCAAAGGAAATTCCAATCGGAGAGGAGAATGCATTTTCTTACTCTGCAACATCTTATTTCACCTATACTGCTCCTACGAATACAAACGTATTCCTTAAAGTCGTAGCAGTAGGCGGAAATAACCTATCTGGTTCTATAGACGGTATCAGCGTTGGTTCTTCTTACGTATATTCTGGAAGCAACACCATCTACACATACGCCGTAGGTAAAGGAAAGAAACTCGACATTACAGCATCTGTATGGGGGGGTGGTCCTTATTCCATTTATGCCACTGTAGAGGAAACAGATGCCGACATTGATGGTGGTAAGACCTGCGATGATGCGGTAGTTATCGACAAGGAGAAGACTTACGTTCCTTCAAACTACGATTATGAAAAATACTATGCAACGTCATACGCAACATATCAGGCAACTGAGAGTGGCACCGTGAAGATTCTTTTCATCAACTGTCAGGCTCCAAACACATTCTCTGTTGCAAACAGCTGCGACGAGGATTTTACATCAGTTACAAGCGTTGATGATGCTGTCAACGGAAGCTATTTCAAGCTTGACGTAGAAACTGGACAGACTTACATCTTCAAGTTGGAAGGATGGAGCAGTTCTCCATACTACATAAGCATCGTGCCTTTAGAGACAGGTCCTGGAACAAGCTGTGACAATCCTATCGTTCCTGTCACTGACGGCAAGCTGATTCTTCCTGCAGAGGCAGGTACATACTGGTTCCAGTATCCCCTTACACTTAAGGACGGTTTCTACATTGTATCTTCAGAAGCAAAACTTGGTGACGAAGGCAGGGCTGTATTTGTTGACAACTGCCAGAGTACATGGCCATCCTTTGAATCTAAAGGAGGTATCAAGCTACGCCAGAGGATTGGAAATGACTATGGTAGTGAGCCAACTACAACCTTGCATTTTGCTGTTGTAAAGCCAACAGCCACTTCAGAAGCTGAGGAAATCACCGTAACAGAATCTGCTCTTGAGGAAGGTGATGCTAAGAGCATGCCAAAGACAATAGTGGCTGACACAGAATACCGGACAAAGGAATATTCTGGTTATTACTATTATGAGTTTACATTGCCAGAGACTGTGACAGAGAGTAAATATGCAAACATTGCAGTAACTGACAACACCATCACAGGAGATATTAATCTTCAATTGATAGACAAGGAAACTAGAAGGACTCTTGCTGATGGCCCCACATCAGTAAAAGCACCTGTAGAGCCTGGCAAGACATATTTACTCAACGTAAATACCTATAACGACTTCTCAGCTCCATTCATGCTCACCTTCACAGACATTCTTCAAGGTGATGAGTATGTAAAAGCCATCCAAGCAACAGCTGAGGGCGCCAATAACATAAGGCCAGGCAAGACATACTATAAATACACTGCCACAAAGTCAGGCTACCTGAAGGTTGACGCAGGGAACAGCGACATTATACCAACATTCCCAGTAGCAAACGGATCATACGAAAACCATGATCGTTATCCTGAGGGAACAGGTTACAAGATTGAAGAGACTGAAGGCGTTACATACGTATTCTATTTCGACGGTATTACAGAAGATAATTTGACATTCACAATTACTGAGCTTGACGTTGAACCTGGTCAGATAGAGGCTAAGCCTATAGCTCTGAACAATGGAAAGGCAGTTGATTTGTCAAAAAACAGCAATGTTACAACATTCTTTAGCTACACAGCTGCTGACAATGCACTCCTCGAACTGGAGACTGACATGCCTTACTACTATTACTACGATTACAACACATATACTTCAAGCAACACTCAGTTTGGCATTAAGGACGGTTCATGGTGGTCAACTGTAAGCGGTGGCAACGATGGATACCAGATTTCAAGACCTGTTCCAGCCGGCAGCACTACATTGTTGAAGGTAATAACAGCTTACGACCCATCAACAACTCTTGAGAATCCATACACTGTGACAGCTACAGAGACTAAGTTCGCTGACCTTCCAAACATTGAGATTGTAGTGAATGAGGATGGAACAACTTCAGAGAACAAGTTCACAGCTCCTATGCTGACTAACTATCATGTTAAATGGTACTATGTAAACATCCCTCTTAAGGGTACATTTACAATCTCATCAGGTGGCAACTCCTACGCAGCCTTCAGAATGTACAGTGTTGACTGTGTTGACAACTACAATGAAAATGGCTATGTAGTAAGATGTTATCCACAGCAAGACAACTATGTTTGGACATCTGAATTCACATACGATGCGCCAAGCAAAGGTGAGTACATCCTCTGTCTGTATGAGAGTCCAGGCTACAACGGTGAAGGCGCAGAGGTTACAACATCTTTCACTCCTGACCCATTAGTACTTTCCATCACATCCGTTGACAACAGCTCAAACGCTAAGGTTACAGAAGTTTACGATATGAGCGGCCGCAGAGTTTCCAACATTGGCAACCATGGCATCTACATCGTAAAGACATCTGACGGCAAGGTTCGCAAAGTTGCTGTTAAATAATATGCTTGACTGACATCACCACTTGTGGTGAGACAATTTATAAAGAAGTGGACTCTACATGAGTTCACTTCTTTTTTTACTATTACTATTAAGGAGTTAGAAGGAGTAATCGCCCCTGCAGTTGCTAAAGAATCGACGAAGACAACAGTCTTAGGTTTTGTCTTTTAACTCCATTTATCTTCCTTTATCTCCTTTTTACTACTTCCAAGAGTTGAGTCAATTAATTGTTAACACTGACGCTTTTGTATGTGAAATCTTACTTTATATTCGGTTTTTATACAGAAAAGTAGGTAAGTGTTTTGGTATTTGATAAATTATCAATAATTTTGCACAAAATTCAAATACATATAACAATGAGAAAGATATTAATATGCGCCATACTGGCAGCAACGACACTTTATGTGTGCGCACAGTCAAAACTTGACCTTGGCAGTATGGCACAGTTGCGCCGCAGCCGCATGGCATTGAAGTCACCGGAAATCCAGAGGTTCTCAAATGTGGAATACTCACAGGGTGTGGCTAAGTTAAAGAAAAACATTGGCGTACCTGCCACGAATGTCTTCGCAGTAGCAAAGCTTGCCGATGGTTATGGTGAAGAAGACCTGCGTGAAGCAGGTGTGAATGTCATACGATGCCATTTAGGATTCGCTTTCCTCTCCATACCTCTTGACGACGTGGAGCGTGTGGCAGGACTCAGTGCCATAAAGGCAATGCAGATAAGCCGTGAGGGAAAGACATGCAACAACTATGCGAGGGAGGCTACCGGCATCAACAAGATTCACCAGGGCATAGACCTGCCACAGGCTTATACCGGCAAGGATGTCATCTGCGGTATCTTCGACATTGGAATAGACCCTAATCACATCAATTTCAAGGATGCCGAAGGCAACCTGAGAGTAAAGTATGTCTCCAACATCGTTCTTGACCAGAGTACATATCAAGTGAGCGAGAAATACTACAACACTCCAGAGACAATAGCCAAGTTCACGACTGACGACTACACTTCATATCATGGCACACACACGATGGGTACCATGGCAGGAGGATACATGGGCACTGCAACTATTGCCACACCTGTCAACGAATCAACATCGGATGTGACAGACAGCCCGTGTCCATTCTATGGTGTTGCCTACGACTCCGACATAGTGGCTATCTGTGGCACCATAAACGACTATGTGGTAGCACTTGCCGTAGAGGAACTGTTAGGCTATGCCGACTATGCCGGCAAGCCAATGGTCATAAACCTTTCTGTAGGTACGCAGCTCGGACCGCACGATGGCTCCAGCATGTTGTGCCAGTTCTTCGATGCCTGCGTGGAACAGTACAACGCCAAGATATGCATAGCAGCGAGCAACAGCGGCGATACAAAGATAGCTACCGACAAGCACTTCACTGCCAACGACACGGTGCTGAGGTCGTTCATCGAGGGTATGGAATATGAAGTGGCTAAAGACAGCATTATTTATGTAAGGAATGGCATCCTCTACGCCTACAGCGACAACACTGAACCGTTCGAGATAGAGGCTGTGCTCTACAACAAGAGTCGTGGAACAATAGCGAAACACTTCCCGTTCACCATAACTACCGACAATGAGGAAACTCCGAAATACTGGGTAAGCAGCAGCTACTACCAGAGTTACGACACGGACATCATCGACGAGGATTTGTTCGGAAAATACATGAGCGGATACGTAGGACTTATATGGGGATATACAGAAAACGCTGACCGTATGTATGCCGTCATTGACTTCCTATGCATAGACAATCCCATCAAGAACGGAAACCACAACTACACGGTGGGATTCGTAATCAAGGGCAAAGAGGGACACAGCGTATATGTATATGGAGACGGCGAGATGTCGCATTTCAGCGACAACGGCATAGAAGGATGGGACGATGGCAAGTACGACGGTTCCATCAGCGACTGGTGTACCGCCAAGAATGTTCTCTCTGTGGGTTCGTACAATACTTCCGAGAGATGGGGAGGCATTGACGGTCTGACATACCATGCGGATGGCTATGAGTTCCCAACAGGTGAGGTATCGGCATTCTCCTCATACGGAACACTCATAGATGGACGCACACTGCCAGACGTGCTTGCACCAGGTGCTGCCATCGTGTCATCAATGAACAGATACTATAGCCCGGAGGAGGGTGGACAGGCTATCCAGAGTGCCAAGGTGGAAAGCGGTGATGCATGGGCATGGCAGGCTGGTACGTCAATGGCAACGCCTCACGTTGCAGGAGCAATTGCCCTGTGGCTTGAAGCCAATCCAAACCTTACCATGGCAGAGATAAAGGACATCATCAAGGAAACTGCCGTGAATGACGAATATACAGCAAGTGCACCAGCTGCACAGGTGGGAGCTGGAAAGTTCGATGCCTATGCTGGACTGAAGGAAGTGATACGCCGCCTTGCTGACGGTATCGACGAGATACATGCCAACGACTCAAGGACAGTGCTCACACCTCTTGGCAACCGCTCGTTCAAGGTGTTCATTGCTGGCAGCGATGCCATACGCACAACACTGTACAACATGTCCGGACAACCTGTAATGAGCATTACGGCAAAAGGCGAGGAGATGGTCGTAAATGCATCATCACTGCCCAAAGGCTGCTACATAGTTGATGTCAACGGCAACAGGTCGAAATGTATGCTTTATTAAAGTTGTAAACTTGTCAACTTATAAATTAATTAATATATGAACAAGAGTATCAAGAAATGGCTTACAAGACACGCCCTTACCATGCTGGCAATGGCAACGACACTGACAGCATCGGCACAGGATAGTGAACTTATAGCTGAATTCAAGACAAATTCCTACGCACAGAATGGAGAGAACAATGTAGTGTCTGTTCTTATCGGTGCCGTAGAGGAAGGACAGTATGCCGACATCGACTATGGTTACGGCAAGGAAGAAGTGGAACTGGAAATTGCTGCCATAAACTCCACTGGTTCATGGACAGGATCATTCGTTTCATGCAACGTGAGCCCAGAGGGATGGATAAAAATATATGGCGATGCTTCCAAGATTAACGTGTTACAGGTGAGCGGAGGCTTTCTGACTGAGGCAGACGTTACAAAGATGAGAAATCTTGCCGTACTTGACCTCAGCCACAACGAACTGAAGTCGTTAGACCTGACAGGACTGACAAACCTGTCGGCTCTGTATCTTAACGACAACCCTTTCAAGGAAACACCTCTGAAAATAGGCGATGACAAGCCAAACCTCGTAATACTTGATATAGGACAGGTGGGAAACCTGGACCCTTCTTTCAAGCTGGCAGACTATCCCATGCTCGTATCGTTCGATGCATGGCACTGCCTCTCGCTGACATCGCTCGACCCCTCACAGAACTCTTATCTGAAAAGGATATCCATTGACTCATGCCCTGTATCGTCACTCGATGTGACACAGAACTCTAACCTGCAGATTCTAAACATCAGTGAGACTGCCATAAACAGCATTGACCTTTCAGGAAACCCAAACCTGACACAGCTATACTGTGACAGGCAATCAACATCGCTGGCAGGAACGACGAAGCTCACATCACTTGACTTGTCAAATAATCCGTATCTGACATACCTGTTCGCCAACGGCAACAACCTGACAAGCATCGATCTGAGCAACAACGTTTATCTTACGGACATATTCCTGAGCTACAACAAGCTCACTGGCATCGACGTAAGCAAAAACACTTATCTGAACAGACTGATGGTGAGATACAACCAGATGGACTTCAACAGCCTGCCTCTCCCTGACGAGGCATGGGGTGAATATGACTATACGCAGAGCAACATGCCTGTGGCGAAAAGCCAGAAAGTGGGAAATACCCTCGACCTCTCGGCAAGGGTGTTGAGAGAAGGATATACCACTGAATGCGCACTATTCATGACAAGCGACGAAGACCCTAACTCACTGGTTCAGCTTGACGGGGAATACTATACCTATGCCGATGGAAAGGTGACTTTCCTGAAAGAGACTTCGGACAGCGTATATGTGGCTTTCTCATGCGATGCGTTCCCTGAGTCTGCATTAGACAAGACTCCGCTCAGGACAGAGAAATTCATGGTGAAAAGCGAGGAGAACTATGGTAAGCCAGACCTCGCCTTCACCTTGACTCCGGCACAGGCAACTGAGATAAGACTAAACGTTGGCATTGCAGGAGCATCTGCAGAAGAGCCAAAGACATTCTACGTTGACTATGGCGACGGAGTGAATGTGGAATATACGGCAACGACACAGGCAACACCAACGACCTGCAACGTACAGAAAGACAACGTAGCAGGCACGCTGAAGGTATATGTACCAGAGAACGAGAAAGTGTCGGCACTCGCCATATACGACATCCCACTTGACAACATTGACATCACTCCACTGCATGAGCTTGGAGAACTTGCAATAACCAATGCGGGACTAACAGCCATAGACCTTGGATGGAACCGTCACCTCAGCACACTTACCTTGACAGGCAATAACTTCGGAAGCCTGAATATTAGAGGTGCCAACGATGCTTTCCAGAAGACTTTGCTTAAGGACATATGTCTGTCTGGAAACAACCTTACAGAGGTGACTCTTAACGACAACTATACCATCCACAACCTCGACCTTAGCAACAATGAGCTAAGCGAGTTGTCGTTCAAGGATGCTGACATGATGGAGACAGTCAACCTGTCTGGCAACAACCTCATAAGCCTTGACTTCAACTACTGCACTCTTATGACTGATCTCGACATCTCGAACAACAACATTTCTACTCTGTTGCTGCCCAAAGACAACTCGCTAAGGACACTGAGATGTGGAAACAACGACTTGACTTTCTCTACACTGCCACTGCCACAGGAACTCGACACTTATGTCTATGCTCCACAAAACAAGGTTACAATATCAAAGAAAGGACCTGGAGCTGACCTCAAGAGCCATAACCTGAATGGACAGACGGTATATGTTTGGAAAAAGAAGGACGGCACAGTTCTTCAGGAAGGAACAGACTACACCATAACAGAAGGCAGGACAAGATTCCTCTCACAAATAATAGGAGATTCCGTGTATTGCGAGATGACACACCACATCTTCCCTGAACTGACTCTCACAACCACGAACATAGAGGCTGCCGAGATGCCGGCACACGTGCTCGCAACATTCAATACTACTGAGGCAAGCAACGGCAAACTCAGGTTAAGGGCATACGACAAGAACACCACCATATGTATAGACTGGAAAGGTGCTGGCGTTGACTACGAAGAGTATATCATAGGTCCTGACCTCTCTACCTTCGAGGTGAAAAGCTATGACAACTGCACAGCAAAGGTACTGGCATACAGCGACAACCCAAGAGTCTATGTATTCAGTTGCGACAGCATCGCCATGTCATCATTTGATGCATCAAGCATGCCCGGACTTCAAAACCTTACTGTCAAGCATGCCGGGCTGGAAAGCATCACCATGCCAAACGACAAGAACTCACTTACGGAGCTCAACCTCGATGGCAACAATTTCTCAGAGATAGACTTTTCTGCCTATCCTAACATAGTATCCCTCATGCTCAACTACAACAAGTTCAGCACCTTTGATGCATCTCCATATCAGTCATTGGGACTTCTGGGACTTGGAGGCAACCAACTTGAAAGCGTAACATTCGACAACCCAAATATCTGGAGTCTTGACCTTGGAAACAACATGATTTCAGACATTGACCTGAGCAAACTGCCTAATCTGTACCAGCTCGCCATAAGCCACAACAAGCTGACCAGCATAGACATCTCAGGACTACAGGATCTTAACGTGCTGCTTATTGACCACAACAAGTTCCGCTTCAGCACATTGCCTTCTGGAGAGAATATCTCAGTGTATGTTTATGCTGACCAAGATACTATCGACATAACTTGCGAGGACGGAAAGGTTGACCTGTCGTCAGAGGCTGTAATTGATGGCAACGAGACTACATACAGGTGGTTCGTTGACTTACCAAACTTCGATGAAAACACAAATGAACTTACTGGTGAGGAACTGTACATCGACGAGGAATATACTGTGGATAATGGTGTCACAACATTCTTGAAGCCTATTGACAACGTAATGTGCGTGATGACAAACAGCAAATTCCCAAGCCTGTATCTCTACACCACACTTATCGATGCTACAACAGCTGACGATGATGCTATAAGTGCAATAACAGAGAACGGCAAGGCAGCCGACATGAGCATCTACACAACAGACGGACAGCTCGTACGTTCCACAAAGGCTAACAGCATAAAGGCTGCATCCTCTGGTCTTGCCAAGGGACTGTATATAATAAAAGCCGGAGACAAGAGCATTAAGACTGTCGTAAGGTAAATCTATTATTTATGTTTCGCATGTCTCCGACATGCTATCAGTTAACAAGTTGACAAGTCAACAAGTTGTTAGTTTTTCTGGTCATTGACAAATTCAAGCAAGAAGAGTAGCAACTTATTGACTTGTCAACTTGTTTTTTTGCAAAGCTCAAGCCCCCTCTTTGAGCATTTTTTTTATCTTGCTAAACTTGAGTCAAATATTTAAGGTTTCAGGTTCCAATCTTATAACCTCAAACCTCAAAACCTGAAACCTCAAACCTCAAACCTTATAACCTGAAACCTCAAACCTTATAACCTTACACCTTCAATTGCTTGCAATGCCAGTAAGGTTATTAACCTTTCGGCTGAAAGGTTATTAATCTATCGGGCGAAAGGTTAATAACCTTATCTCCAATGCATGCCTTTGCAGTAGGGAAAAGATGACTATGACATGGCAATGCCAATCAATTGCATGCAAACAAGGAAATCATTGTGCCTACAAATATTCCAGCCTTTTCACCTTCACGTTGCGGCAAGAAGGAAAGTGAGATAGAAGCACTAAAGTCGGTATCATGCTGCCGGAAGAATATTGCAGAAGGCTGTCCTTTGTCAAACTCGGAGTATGCAGACGGTTTGACGACAAGTCCGTTACCTACGGAATAGAAGTGCCTTGTCATGTCCTTCGTAGCGGAAAGAATGAAATACTGCTGACTGTGCAGACACGCAGATAGAAGATAGCAACAAGATGGAGATAGTCAATGTATGCTCGATGTGTTTAGTATGCACATTCATTATCTTAATTTATTCAAGTATCGGAAGTAATAGAATGGATATAAAGGAAGATAACACTGCCGAACCTTTAGTTATTTAATCAATGTTACAAAAAAGGAGCCAAGGCAGCCCCTACATGGGACTGTCCTTGACTCCTGAATTTTGAATTATGCAGGTATTATTTTACTGTTCCCGAAACATTGTTCTTTTCGTAGAACGCCTTGTACTGGTCACCACCGAACTTAAGTCCGAGGTCCTCACCTGCTATACCATCACAGAAGCCTTTGTAAGCCCACTTGCGCAGATAGTCAGCATCGAAGAGGTTTGGCACATCACCCTTGAGCCAGTATTCATGCTCTGCCTCATTGTCTGAGAGACTCCATATAGTGATACCACTCTGCTGTGCCTCTGGGACATTTGCCTTGAACGACTCGACAATCATGCGATAGCAATCAGCCTGTGCCTGATACTGAGCAGAAGATGGACTGGAAGTACCGAGAGCGATGTCAAGCTCTGTGACACGCACGAGTTTGCCAGTAGCAGCCATTGTCTTGAACATGGCGTCAACTTTCTCCTTTAGGGCAGCTATGTTCTCGGCATTCTTTGTCTTGTCGTCGCTGCATGTGAGATAGATGTGCATCTGAGTACCAATACCGTCAACTATTGGCGAGCCATTGTCTGTATCTATCTTCTTGACGAAGTCACATAGCTGCTGAAGTTTGCCTGGACTTGTCTCAAGATTATAGTCGTTGACAAAGAGCTTGGTCTCGGCTGGCAGATACTTGCGTGCCAACCGGAAAGCCCTGACTGGATAATCGGGCACATAGTAGCCCCAATACCAGTGACCTGGCCCCCAGTTGAGACTGAGTCCGTCGGTTGTGCTTTCCACAGGTGCGGCATCATAATAGGTAGCATCGCCATCCTGCCATGAACCTCCAAAGACACCTTCATATCCTCGAACACCACCGCCATCGGAGATAGGTTCGTTGATGACATCATATCCATAAGGAGTTATTCCCTTCTCGGCAAGATGCTCAGCCATTCCCTTTACCCATGACTCCATAGCACCTTCAAGAGCCTTGCGCTTCTCCTCGGCGGACTTGAGCTTAAACGATATGGAAGTAGCGCGTTTTGCTGCAGAAACAGACTCATTGTATTCTATTACCTGAACATCATCGATATAATAGGTGACACCTGGAAGATATCCGAAATCAAGATTGAACTGCCACTTGGCTGCACCGTCCACAAAGTCTGTACTGAAATTCTGCAATACAACACTTATATATGTCCAACCTGTTGAGGTTTCGAAAGCCTCAGTCCAACTATCTTGCTTGCCTGTCCAGTTCATCCAGGGCCACTGATTGCTCAAAGAGTTGCTGAATGAGACACGGCCTTTACCTACTTGGTCAGACTTCACATAGAATGACAGCTGCACTTTCTTTCCTGGCATTGTCGGCATCTCAGGACTGACAATCTGCAAATCCCATGCATTAGAAGCACTCTCACTGGCAACCATCTTGAGCACCTTGCTACCATTGATTGCATCGGCAAGTGTGACAGTCTCGATGCCACCACTCGGGTTCTGCAACGTCCATCCATCAGTACCATTCTCAAATGAACCATTATTACAATAATTGGTTGGTCCTTCCTTCTTCTTTCCGAACTCGAAATCGTCAATCCAAAGATTGGCACCGGCTACGCCACCGAACTGAATACCTACACGTCCGATATTAGCTGGATTACCATCGTATGTAAACTCACCTTGACAGTGGGTCCAATCACTACCCGCATTGAAACGGTCTTTGTAGAAACCGCTGTATGGAGATTCCGATTGTGAACCAATGAACTGCATTTCAAGATTACAGTCACTCTTGGCATAGAACGAATATGCGTATGTTACGCCCTCCTTAAGTCCATCAACTCCCCAAAAGAGCTGAGCATCCCACATGTTTGTAGGTTTACCAGTAGTAATGTGCAGACACTTGTCACTATTATGTCCAGGAGAAGCAATCTCATAGGTATAGTCGCACCAGAAACCCTGATATCCACTTGCTGTTCCATCCTCAAAGTCGGAGTTCGTAACGATATTCTCAATAGCACCATCACTCACCACCACCATCTCTGGAGCCACAAGCGACTTGAGGTAGTTCTGCTGCTGCTGAGTATGCCAGAAGAAGTTATGTCCATACAACTTCATATCAGCAGACTGCAATTGTTCAACAAGTGCATCTACAGTTCCGAAATTCAGGGTTCCATTTGCTGCCACCACAGCATCGTGCTTCATGGCATTGCCTGCAGTGAACAACTGGTAGTTGGCATTGGCAAGGTCGCCTTCACCTTTCTCGTTGGCAACGTACATAGGGGCTCCCATACCGATACCAAGAAGGGTATTGGGCATGTACTGCTGGGAATAGTCCTTAATATTGTCGTAGTTAGCGAGGACTTCCTTGACGGCAAGGGGGATTTCAGCAGATGTCACACCAGCATGACCATCTGGTGTACCCCATTGCATTATCTGGTCGTCGCATCCGGTGAGCAGCATCGCTGATGCTAAAACCGGAAATAATATCTTGTATGTCTTCATATTATTGTTTTTATATTTGTGGTATTTTATTAAGGGAAGTTATGATGGGGAGTTATGATGGGGAGTTATGATGGGGAGTTATGATGGGGAGTTATGATAAGCCATTACCCGTCAATAATCAATAATCAGCAATCAACAATCAACAATCAGTAATCGAATACCCTTTCAGGGGTGGAACATTTGGCTCTCTAACTCCTTTACTAACTCCCCTTTTAACTCCCTTCAAACTCCATTTTAACTTCCTTCTAACTCCTTAACCATTTAACTCCTTATATAATTTCTCTTCATAACTATCTGTCCTTAAAATCTGTTATTTAAAAGTCAGATACCGTAACTGCCGTAATAGGGACAATACGGAAATTGTCGAAATAGATTTTCTGTGAGAAATCTGAAGCCGGATAGACAATAGTCTCGCTGAACTCAAGGTCAGGATTTACGAACAATATGCCGAAGTTGCGATAACTTCCTGCATTACGGTCGTCAATCACATTCTGGAATGTCCATGCTGTTTCATTGTCGGTATAGTTACCAAACGAAGAAAGAGGTATTGTAATGGTTTGCCAGCGATTGCCTGTAGTGAAAGCCTTGTGCTCGCCTGTCTCACGGTCAAGCCATGGCACCCAAGCATATGCCTGGTTGAGATAGTCCTTGCTTGGCTTTGTGCAGGCAGAACCATAACCATAGTTAGACAAGTTGTTCTGGAGGGTGATTTCGAGCTGACCACTGAGGTCCCATGGTTCTGGACAATAGACGTCAAACTGCAGGGCTACAGAATCTACAGGAGTCGTGCCAGGAATATATGCTGTCATACGGTTCCAGTCGTCATTGGCATTGTCATTGCCTGCAGTCCAGAAGCCTTTGGCATTTGCTCCAGCCTTGAGAGGTCCTTCAGCGAGGAGGCTCTCTGGTAGAATCTGCACTACTTTGCCACGTCCTGTGTTAAGAGGGTCGTCAACAAGGTCGTCGGATGAGAATGTAGCACTCCATCCACCCATTTCGCCTGTACCATCGAAATTAATGACAAAGCATGTGTTATTGTTGAAGTAAGCTGGGGTGACAGCTGTACCATTAGCACCTTCACTTGTAATGGAACCAGCTTCTGTGACTCCTGCCGGCATTGTGAATGAGTACCACTCACCATCCTCGTCGCTTACTATACCCTCAGTAATCTCAACGTCTCCCGGCAGAGTAACCTTAGTTGTTTCCTGCAAGTTGGCACCATAGACGGTGACCGTTTCTCCTGGCATAGGCAGTGTATTGTCAACACTGCTGACACTTGGAGCAGATGCCCTTATAATGAATTCATAAGTAGTCTGCGTGTTGTCCTTGACCAAAGTGATTGTGTTTCTTACACTCTCGTCTGCCTTGTCAACAGGAGTATCCTTGTTGAGAGTAACCCAGACATTATTGTCCGTCATCAAGGCGTTGTTGAAATATGTGTCATAGCCGTTGATATAAATTTTCTTCAATCCGGTGAATCCTGAGCCCTCTATTCTGATGAGCTGACCAAGGCGTGCGAAAGTAACCTCGCGGTCATAAACTTCATCCTTCGCATTAACGTCCTGAAGGTAAATCTTGTTGATAGTCATAGTTGCAGACTGGTTGTCATCATCATCGCTGCACGATACAAACAGTGGAGCTATGACAGCTATCAGCATATATATGTATTTCTTCATATCTTTTGTCTTTTAATTGTTAGGTTTTATTAAAGTTGACAATCAATCGAAGAGTGTAGCCTGGTCTATTTCACGCTCACCAAACACGTATGGTTGTGTGCTGATGTTACCATTGGCATCCGTCTTCAAATATGGGTTCTTTGTCTGGTCAGTATCTGCCATCGGCAAAGTGAGGCTCTTGGCTGTAGCGGTAGCCACTCCTGCACCTGGTGCCACATAAGTGTCACTCAACTCGTAGGTATGAGTAGATGACTCATAATAGCTTGCATTACGGTTCTGGTTGTTGACATAGTTGACAACCTCCTGCTGCTTGTAGTAGCTGCGGCGCACTAACTGGTACCAGTATAGTCCCTCGAATGCAAACTCCACACGATTCTCATGGCGCAAGTCCTCGTATGTGAGTTTTGTCTTCTCGGCAACTCCTGCACGGCGGCGTATCATGTTGAAATACTTGATAGCGTCAGCGTCTGTGGTGCTCTCGGCATTCCCCAACACAGCCTCAACATAGTTAAGATAAACCTCAGCGAGACGCAACATGTAGGAATTGATACCAGAGTTGTTGACTGTTGAGAATCCGTTTACCTTCTTCGTTCCAATAACATATTTCTTGATATTGGCACCCTGTGAGCCAGCAGTTTCTGTAACACCATACACGTATGGGTCGCTTGCGTCGGCACTAAGTTCGGGATAACTCTCTCCATAAGATGCCACAGAGTTATGGCGACGAATGGCATCATCCACGACAGTACCAAGATTCTCATCAAGATACTCCTTGAACTCCTCCCACAGGTCATAGGAACAATATGTGGCACCACCCCATGCGTTGGTATCGGCAACCATCGTGCTCCATGCAAGGAATCGTGTCATGCTCTGTCCTGCTCCACCTACTCCATCACCGGCAATAAACTGCAACTGGAAGAGAGACTCACTGTTGTTGTTGATTGTAGAAGCGCCCCACAACTCAGCATAGGAATCGAGCAGTTTGGCATCACTCTCCTTTATAACCTTAAGGGCTGCTTTCTTTGCCAAGTCAAGATAATACTCATTACGCGAACCACGGTTGAAGTCTGTTGCAACATTGGTGCCATCGTAAGGTCCTGAAGTTGTAAGACCAGCCATTGAGAGATACAGGCGGCTCAACATTCCGAATGCAGCGTATTTCGTAACGCGACCTTTGTCGCCCTGTGTTGTGGGCAGGTTCTTTGCTGCATACTCCATATCCCTTATGGCAAACTCAATGACATCAGCACGTGGCTGTGCCGGAACGACATAGTTGTCAACCATGTCGGCAACATTCTCATAGATTATACCGCATCCCCAGAGAGTACCGATATACCAATATGCCAATCCTCTCATAAACCTTGCCTCTGCCATTGCCTTCACTTTGGCAGATTCAGACACGTTGGATGTACATTTTGTCTTGATGTTATTAATCGTGTTGTTAGACTGTGAAACAACAGAGTAGAGAGACCCCCATGCCTGGGTAAGACCCTGAGACAGGGAGTTGTCCGTGAAGTTCGTATATGGGTAGATGTAGTCTGAATACTGCGCTGTGATGTTGTTGGCACGTCCATCTCCCATTCCATAGTAGAACTTATCGTTGAAGTCATACCATACATAGTTGTAAAGGGCAGAGGTGGATGACTGCACGGCAGCATCAGAGTCGAAGTAATTCTCCTGACTGAGCTGATAAGAGTTCTCCTGGTCAAGGAAGTCATCTGCACAACTACTCATGCCAAGCACTCCTGCCAAACACATTGTATATAATATTGATTTTTTCATAATTGTATTATTGTAGAGTTAAATGTAGTTATGTCCTTTATCTCCATTCTACTTGTTTTATCTCCTTCTTGCTCCTTTGATTTAGAATGTGACATTGAGACCGAACGTATAGATGCGTGGTGATGGGTAGCGACCATAGTCGATGCCATTCATCAAAGCATTTCCCCAGAGACATCCCACTTCAGGATCATAGCCGTCATACTTTGTCCATGTATAAAGGTTCTGCAGGTTGCAATAAACCTTCACATTGTTTATAAAGAGGTCCTTGAGCCATGATTTTGGGAACGTATATGAGAGTGATATATTCTGGAGGCGTATGTATGAGCCATCCTCAATATATGCATCGCTGACACGGTCGTTACGGTTCAGCCCACTTGAAGTATAAAGACGTGGCTGCCTTGTGTCGGTATTGACAACATAATAGTTTCGGTAGTCATCAGGTCCGTTGGGGTCTATCATCTCTACCCTTGCATAGTCGAGCACTGTCGAGAGAAGGTTAGAAGTGCTTCCAGACACCTCAAGGCTTCTGCGTCCGTAGTTGAGGATGTCATTGCCATAAGAACCACTGAACTGTATTGTGAGGTCGAATCCTTTATATGAGAAGGTGTTTCCAAATCCCCAAGTGAACTTAGGTTCAGGATTGCCTATGAATGTCTGGTCGTCATTGTTGATTACGCCATCATTGTTCCTGTCCTCAAAGATGTAGTCACCAAGCCATGTACCACTCTTTGATATTGTGCTACCTTCAGGTATAGCCACAGGCTTCACATTGCCATCAGCATCCTTGTAATAGAAATCCTCAGGTTTGTCAAAACGACCAATAACCTTATATCCCCAGAATTGTCCGATAGGCTGTCCGACAACGGTATTGGTAACTGTTGCTGTCTCGGAACCAATCTGCAATGCGTATGGCAAAGTGCCCGTAGCAGTATCAAGAGAAACAACCTTGTTTCGGTTTAAAGACAGAACGGCATTTGTACGCCAGGTGAATCCCTTGTAATCGATATTATATGTGTTAAGAGTGAACTCAAAACCAGTATTGCGGAGACTTCCAACATTACCCCATGGATTGCTTGCCACACCATATCCAGAACCGGCACCTGAGCCAAGGAATGCTGGCAAGTCAAGCTTTAGCAACAAATCCTTTGTCTTCTTGTAGTACCAGTCTGCAATAAACTCGATACGTCCGTCAAAAAGTCCAAGGTCAAGACCTATGTTTGTTGAATAGGTAGTCTCCCATTTGAGGTTAGGATTTGCATTGTTAGCATTAAGCACACCTACTCCCCATGTTGTGGTGTAGTTGGCAAGCATGGCTGTATATGCCCAGTCCTCTACATTCTGGTTACCTGTTGTACCCCATCCAAGACGCAATTTAAGGTTGCTTATAACATCATTGTTCTTCAGGAAGCTCTCATTGCTGACACGCCATGCAAGAGCTGCAGAGGGGAACCATCCCCAGCGGTTGCCTTTTGCAAACTTGGAACTTCCATCTCGACGCAATGTTGCTGTTACGAGATAGCGGTCATCATAGCTGTAGAAGGCTCTTCCAAAATAAGAGAACAGTGAATTGTCGTTCTGATATCCCGTAGTGCGGCTATCGTCATAACTACCAGCTGAAATATCCGTTGCACTGTTTGAAAGATATCCTGTAGTGGTAGAAACCTGTGTCTCCCAGTGATTATGGCTCATTTCCTGACCCAGCATGACATTGACATTATGTTTGCCAAATGTGTTGTTATAAGTAAGGATGTTACGCCATGACCAGTATTTTGTATTAGTCTTTGTCCAACGTCCAGACCTTATATCATTGGTCTTCACACCAAACTGATAATCTGGCTGGTAATAATAATAATGGTTGAAGTTATAGTCAGCAGACAGCTCTGTCTTGAAAGTAAGACCTTTTATAATGGTAGCATCAAGATATGTATTAACACGGAAATTAGTCTTCTTGTTATGGTTGTCTGTAATCTCTGCCAATGCTACGGGGTTGTCTGGCATCCACTGGTCATCCGGACCATCATATCCTCCAGACGGATTCCTCACTGCCACAGATGGCTGAGAAGTGAGGGCTGTCATTATTATATTATATGTAGATGATGTCTCCTGCTTACTGTCGGCAAGGGAGAAATTAACACCACCCTTAAGCCATTTCTTTATCTGGGAGTCAACATTTCCACGAAGACTTAGTCGCTTGAAACCAGAACCAATGGCTATACCATTCTGGTTGAGATATCCAGCACTGATAGCATAAGTGGATTTTTCCGAACCACCGGTCATGGATATGTTATGGCTTGTCATAAGCGCATTGCGATAAAGCTCATCCTGCCAGTCTGTACCTTCCCCCATAAGGTCACCACGAATCCAGGTGGATGACTCTGGCTTGATGTCAGCATCGGTTATATCTTTATAATGAATGGCATATTCCCTCAGATTCATGACATCAAGTTTCTTTGGCATACTCTGCCAACCTACATATCCATCGTAAGTGATAGTGGCATCAGCGTTGGAACCACGCTTTGTAGTAATCATGATGACACCATTAGAAGCGCGGGAACCATATATAGCTGTAGCGGAGGCATCCTTCAGCACGTCCATGCTGACGATATCACTTGGGTTTATTGATGCAAGGGGGTTGGAGTTTCCATCATCAGAACCAGAAGAGTCGATAATTACACCATCGATAACGAAGATAGGCTGGGATGTTGCATTGAGAGAGTTGGTTCCACGAATACGGATTGTGGTACTACCACCAGGAGTTCCGGTATTTGCCTGTATCTGCACACCGGCTGCCCTACCCTGCAATACCTGGTCAACACTTGTAGGCACTGATTTCTCTATTGCCTTGGAGTTGACAGAGACGACAGAACCAGTAAGGTCTGAACGTTTCATCTGTCCGTAACCTACAACGACGACCTCACTCAATTGCTCTGCATCCTCTGCAAGGACGACGTCAATCTTGTCTTTTCCTGCCACCTTGATTTCTTTGGTAAGGTAGCCTACATAAGAGAACTGAAGCGTTGCTCCCTTGGGGACACTGATGGTATAGTTACCGTCTAAATCAGTAACTGCTCCATTTGACGTGCCCTTAACTTTCACTGTTGCACCAATCACGGGTCCATCGTGATCGGTAACGGTACCGCGTACTGTGACATTCTGTGCCATTACCCATGATGGGAAAATAGACAATAGAAACATCACGACAAGGTACTTCATTACATTTTTAGTGCGTTTCATGTGCATTGTTAATTTATTGTTTATAATGTTAATAGGTGTCAGATCTCATGTGTCAGGTCTTAAGGTTTTGAAAGTTGAAAATTAAAGTTGAAAGTTGAAAATTGAAAGTTTAATCTTCCATCTTCAATCTTTAATTTTCAATCTTTTTAGACCTCATAACCTTATAACCTCATAACCTTATTTAGGTTTTCTGCTTGCAAAGTTAACGTATTTTAGAATACATGGGTTTTCTTAACGTATCACTCACGTTTCTATTTGTCTCATATACTTATTTGAGGGGGCGAAGAGCTTAAAGGGTTAAAAGGTTAAGGTAACTACCTCCCCTCAATTTTAGGTATCAGGTTTCTGGTTTTAAGGTGTTAGGTGAAATAACCTAATAACCTGTTAAACCTTTAACCTAATAACCTTTTAACCTAATAACCTTATTTGGGGCGTTGTTTCAATACTCATATAATTTAACATGCAAAATCTTATAATCGTCAACAGATATCCTGACATGCCTACCCTGATGGCTTTGGTCACCATTAAGCCTTCTGACATACCTAAAAGTGCCATCACTTTCAACAGTCACCTCATCGACATAGCCAATGCCAATCCTCTTGCCTTTGAATTTGGATAACGCTGGCAAAGCCTTGTCACCACCTTTGTCAGCAAAGCCATCCTCTCCAAGGACAGCACGCTCCATCTGCTTTTTTTCCGTCTCACTTTGGAAAGCAACAACAATTCCACTGCCAGCTACAAGAAACTCGTCTTTTGCAATCTGAATGATAATTCCACCTCCCTCACGCCAAGAAGACAAATCCTTTCGAGAATCCCAGGGGAGTGTAAAGTAATGACTACAGGTAAGGACAATGTCATCATAAGAAATGGCGGTTTCACGGTCGTCAGCATCGAAGAGTACACCGCGGACGGTATTCCTTCCCCTATTATTAATAAGGAGTGGTGAGAGTTCACCTATCAAAGCATAAGCTCTGGCTATCTCTTTAGCATCGGCATCCGAAGACTGGTCAATGGCAAAAGGACTAAATCCTACCGATTCATGTTCACCAAAGACATACAGAGCTCTCACTCCACTATTAGCACAACAGCGCGATTCTGGAATAAACAACGGATTATCGGGGAGAGCATACAGTGCCGTCCACGACTTAAAACCAGTATCATATATATCTGGAGCAAGGATGTCTATACTTGGTGCACCACAGTGCCATATATCCTTCAAATGTGCAAGAGGACCAGCTGAAGGGTATTCTCCAGGTATTCGTCCGCGACTATTCATTGCAGCATTGACAAAAAAAGGTATCGGAAGCAACTTTCTGGCTGCATTTGCCAACTGCTCTACATATCGGGCATACCAATATGCCATGAACTGCTCATCACCATACACGTCATTCTTCAAGACATCGCCCCATGTTCCGCCTTGAGTGATTCCAACAGCTTTCAGGAAGTCAGAAGGCACCTTTCCCGAATACACTTTCTCCGCAAGGGGTGAATAGTCACGAGCATCCTCAAGCATTCCAATCTCATTCTCAACCTGTATCATTACAACGGTATGGTCATCACCGTCAATTTCGGCAATGTGTTCTACAAGAGACAAGAATGCTTTTTTGTCTGCTGCAAGAACATTCTCGGAAAAGGCACTTGCTATTTCCAATGGTTTCCCATTGCGTGTCATAGCTCTTGGGAAACGTCTGACATCTTGCTTGAACCATAAGGGCGCATAGCATGACATTGAGTTCTTCCAGGCACCGAACCATAGAAAAACAACCTTCATGCCATTATCCCGTGCACATAATACGGTTTCATCGATAAGTTTGAAGTCAAACTTTCCTTCTTCTGGCTCAATCAAGTCCCACTGTGCAGGGACGAGAAGAGTGTTAAGCCCTATTGCCTTCATCCGTGGTATAACCTCATCGATATCTTCTACAGAAGTGGCAGCTGAATTACTCAACTCGCCACCAAGTATCAACATTGGTTTACCATTAACTTCCAACATAGCCCTTGTGTTGTTACGCAGAAGCCTAACTTGCGACATTACCTGCAACGATATTGTAAACAGAAACACGAATAGTATTATCTTTTGTCTCATAATCATTATGTTTAACCCAACTGTCATTAGATTATTTTCAAATTACACAATTTACAAACATCCTCACAGTTAACGAGTGACGAGTTGTCAAATCATTTCTTATTCTGGAAGGAAGAAAAATAGGCAATGCACGTATCATGCCATTCCTCTGCATTTCTTACTTGCTCATCCATACGTACATCAACCTCTTTCCATCGGCGGTCATCGATATACCCGCGCAATCCCTGCCATGCTGTCTTGTAAAGATGTGTCATACTCACACCTTCTTTATATTTATTCTGAAGATTCTCCCATAGAGTATTTCCATTATTCATTCTATAAGTCCAGGGCACATGATGGAACCAAAGTAAATACTGCTCGGGACATGTACTTAAGTTGTTATATAATGATGCATAAGGCTCTCGGTATTGCATCGTGGCGGCAGAGCCTGTTTCTGTTGTCCTGTCAAATCCCAACCCGATGGAATCGGCATTATGATAATAGACGGGGCACCACTCTAAAGGATATTCCGGCTTGAATCCATCTGGTTCCGGTCCATAATGATGGTCAAACTTGAAGATGTGATGAAGTCCTAAAGGCATCATGTAATTAACACATGTCTCACGGCTTGTCATCATCATGTCACAAACAGGAACCACGAAAGTATTGTCCTTGGTGAATGTCTGGACTATCCATTCTCTTGCAATATCCTCTGCGCTTAGTTCTGGATTCCATGCCAATCTGCCGAAAGCATACCAGTTCGCCTGTGAGAAATGATGTCCGCACCAATTGGCATCATCACCAATATTTGCTACTCCTGCCACACCTTTGAGTCTTGAGGGAGAGACAAACGAGAAGAACTCTTTCCACATAGGAGCAAGATATACCATATGCATTGACTGACCTGTATATTCCTGAGTAATCTGGAGTTCTGCCATTTGTGTCGTATGCTCTATATTGTCAAAAATAGGTGCATAAGGCTCTCGCGGCTGAAAATCGAGAGGACCATTCTTAGATTGTAGTATTACATTCTCAGCAAACTGTCCGTCGCATGGTTTAAACTCGCTGACTGCCTGTTTCACCCTATCCTCACCTTTGTGATTTGCTCCATACACAAAAGACCTCCATATCACCACCCCTCTGTAAGGCTTCAAGGCTTCTGCAAGCATGTTGGCACCCTGCGCATGTGTGCGTCCATAATCACCAGGTCCTGGTTGCCCTTCTGAATTTGCTTTCACTAAGAATCCGCCAAAGTCAGGTATTAGTCTGTATATTTCTTTTACTTTAGACTTCCACCATCTACCAACTCTTGCATCAAGCGGGTCTGCCGTACTTAGTCCGCCTATTACTTTTGGCGATGCAAAATTAACAGACAGAAATACTTTAATTCCATACGGGCGAAGGATATCTGCGATAGTCTTCACCTCCCTTAGATATTCATTGGTAAGTATTTTTGGTGAAGCATTAACGTTGTTTAGGACAGTCGCATTAATGCCTATTGAAGCATTCGCTCTTGCATATTCCTCGATTTTATCGACATCAAGAGAGAACCATTTAAATATACTCTTACCTGCATATCCCCTCTCTATGGAACCATCGATGTTATCCCAATGATTTAACATTCTTAAGGGCCATTGTGGTGACTCACTTACTACTCCTGTCGTTGGGAGTCCAAGAGTCTGACTACGGAGAAGAGCGTAAGCGGCATATAAGAATCCTATTGATGAAGACGCTCTAACCTCTACTCTATCAGTAGAATATGACAATGTATATGAACCCTCTATTCCATTCACAGAATTATCATATATCATTTCCACTCTGCGCCCATGCCAATAGCTATTCAACTCATGCAAGGCTATTTCCACCGTTTTGTCTTTAGGCGCAGAAACGGCTACGTCAGCACTTCCAACACTGTCATATCGCAACCACAGTCTTGAGCCATCCTCAGCGATAACCGCCGATGAAACCATAACAAACAACACAAAAAGCAGTTTTCTTGTAAACATATCATTAATTATTTAACTTCATTAACTTCCTATCATAATTATAGGTATCGGGTTTCTGGTCTTAAGATCGTTGACAAGTTGACAAGTCAACAAGTTATTACCTCTTTTGGTAACTACCTTCCCTCCCTTTTGGGAAGGAGCTGGAGGGGGGGTGAGGCTTCTTATTGTGGACCAGAGGTGAGGCTTCTTTGAGCATATTCTGAAGGTGTCATGCCAAAATGTTTTTTGAAGACGGTAGAGAAATGTGACTGGTTATTAAATCCAACGGCAAAGGCCACCTGTGTGACATTAATTTTTCCCTCAGAAATAAGTCTGGCAGCCTGTTCAAGACGCATATTCCTGATGAAATCTCCCGTTGAGATACCAGTCATCTCTTTCATCTTACGATGTAGTTGCGCCCTGCTTATTCCTACATCTTCTGTCAATTTCTCCACATTATAGTCAGGGTCACACAATTTTGCATTCAAAGCATTCATGATACGCTCCATGAGAGCTTCATCATTACCCTTTATCTGTATCTTTTCAACTTTGTCATCCTGATTCTGAGCTCCCGAGAACTTACCTCTTAGACGTCTTACATTGTTAACAAGATTATCTACAAGGACATGCAACTCCTCCATGTTGAATGGTTTTGCCACATAGGCATCTGCCCCTCTTCTCAATCCTTCAAGTCTATCTGAAATTTCAGCTTTCGTCGTAAGGAGTATAACAGGTATGTCACTTATCTTTGGATTGCCTTTTATGTTTTTCAGCAAGGTGATTCCATCCATTTCTGGCATAATAACATCAGAGATGACAAGGTCGTATGGTTCTGTAAGCAACGCCTTAAGAGCCTCTCTTCCGTTTGGAAAGAGTCCGAACTTATACCAGTTGCTTAGTTCTCTCTCTATGTACATGGCAATTTCCGGGTCATCATCTACAACCATAATCCTTACGTTCTTAGTAGGCTGGACTCGTTTCTTTTTGTTTTCCATATCAACATCATCGGTACTTATTATTTCCTCTGGTTTAAGATGTGAGTTCCCAAGCGGCAACAACACCTCGAAGCAAGAGCCTTTAACACCATCTGTCCTATTGTATGCCCTTATTTTTCCACCATGCATTGTGGTTATAGCCTTACAGAGATTAAGTCCTATTCCAGTACCCTCTATATGGAAATCTTTTGAATTTTCACCTTGGTAGAACCTGTCAAAAAGTCTATCTGTTTTATCTTCCTTAAGTCCTATTCCAGTATCTACAAGGCGTATCACTGCATTATCATTCTCCCGTGTGAGATGGAATGTTATCGAACCTCCGTCGTATGTATATTTGAAAGCATTTGAAAGGAGGTTTACCAAAACCTTGTCAAAATTAGTACGGTCAATCCAAACATCAAGATCTTGCATGTCATGCTCGAAAGCCAACTTGATATTGCGCTGGCGAGCATTATACTGATAGAGTGCACATACCACATCTATGAAATTCACGAGGTCTGTCTCCCTACAGTGTAGTTTGAGTTGGTTCTTGTCTATTCTGCGTTCATCAAGTATCTGATTCACAAGTACGAGGAGCCTCTGGGCATTTCTGTCAATGGTATCAATGTCAGCCATGCTCTCTGGATCGGAAAGTCTGTTCTTCAGTTTCTTAAGAGGTCCTAAAATAAGGGTGAGCGGTGACCTTATATCGTGTGTGGCATTGATTAGAAGCCTCATCTTAACTTCCTCCATTTCCTCTTTTCTCCTCCTATTATAATATTTAGACAGAAAAACACTAAAAGCAACAAACAAGAGTACATAAATGATAAATGCCGAAGTGGACGCATACCATGGTGTCTTGACTTTTATTGTAATTCTCTTCACAGACTTCGAGTAGTTGCCATTGTTCTGTGCCCTGACCTCCATTTCATACTCTCCAGGACTCATTCTGTTGAACGAAAGAGTATTAGAGCCTTCCATAACAGGTGCCCAATCACCTCCGTTAATGCGATATTCAAAGATAATGTTGTCCTGGTCTGTATAATTGAGCATTGAGAATTCCATTACGAAAGAATTGTCATCATAGTCAAGCTCAAAAAAGTCGTTCCTGGTATCAAGATTCTTACCATTACACGTGAATCCAGTAAGAAAAACCTCGCCAAGTGCCATGTTCCTGCACCTTACATTATCTGGATAGAAAGTCACGATACCATCATTAGTTCCAAATACTATTCTATCGTCATCGAAGTGTACAGGGTCTCCTATAATATACTCCTTTGCCTTAAGTCCATTTCCACGGACATGTGCAATGAATCTTTTCCCTACATTGTCATACTGCCATATTCCGTTTGCTGTACTGAGCCAGATATCGCCACGTTTATCAGTTACTATAGAATAAATGGATTTGTTTTGTAATACTTCAGAGTCTGGGAACAACTGCACCTTGCCACCTTTCTTGTCATATAAATAAAGTCCGGAATTAGTACCGAGAAGCATGTTGCCATTATCCATCTCATGCAGGGAGAAGCACTGGTAGCCTTCCAGCAATATATTCCAACCAAACGGTTTAAAGTCCCCTGTTTCAACGTTAAGACACGAAATGCCATCTGAACAGCCTATCCACAGCAATCCCTTGCTGTCATAGTACATAGTCTTTATCCAGTCATTGCATAGCTTCCCCTTTTTCTTGTTCTCCATGTTCATGCTATAGGTCGCAACTGTATTGGTTACAGTATTAAGAATGAGAAGACCTTTACCATAATTGCTGACAAAGAGATTGCCATCTCCATCATCTACAATACAGTTTACACCCCATCCGTCAAGGTCTGCCTTTTTCTCACTAGAGCCAGAATAAGGGTTATATGAGTATAAGGCTTTCTCTGTTCCAAGCCAATAATTGCCTTTGTGGTCGCAATAGATGGTATTTGCTCCTTCCGGTGCCTTCTGTCGTTTATCAATAACTCCATTAGAGTTTACATGATAGACTCCTGATTTCTGTACAGTACACCATACATCTCCAGATTCCTTACCGCTTGTGATTGACGACACCCTGCTGCCTATACGAATGTTCTGAGAGGAGAAGCTGTATGTGGAGAATGCATCTGGATTCAGGCTTATCTGATATAAACCCTTTCCATAACAACTAATCCAGATGTTATGATTTCTGTCTTCAAAAATGTAATTGACATTAGATGAGGCAAGGTCAAAATCGAAGTTGTCACATTGAACTGGTTGTAACGTTTTCTGACCCTTTGGAATTACCATTGCGCCATGTCCTGATGTTCCCAAATAAAGATTGCCACTATTGTCAAGACAAGCATGTCGGATAGACACCTTCCCATCAAGTGCTGACAAATCATAGCCTGCATCCATGAAGGTAGCAGTCGGAACATCATATCTCAATATTCCATACATGCAAACCATCAGAAAGCTGTTCTGTCTGTCCTTCACACAACTGACCATGGGGCCACATGAGAGAGGGAATTTCCTTACAGTCTGAGGATTCAGATTCTTGACTTTGTAACATTTTGTATTAGGCACATGCGACCCTCTCCAGATATTTCCTGAATCATCAATGAACAGGTGCGATACAAACTCGTCGGTATTGTCCTTCGTGAAACTTCTCAACCAATGAATTTTTATATTCCCATCACTCTCCTTTACGACAAAGAGTCCATAACCAGCTGTTCCGACAATTATTTCCCCACTATTAATCTGTTCCATTGCCTGTATTCTCGGCGTTATCCCATCAGGAAAATGGCAGGGCACGAAACAGTCATTCGCATAGTCGTACAGTACGAGTCCCTTCCTTGTTCCAACCCATAGCCTACCCTTTTGGTCAACAAGGAAAGAGTTAACCTCGTTGTCACATAATGATGTTGTATCTGCAACATCTTTAAAATACTTTCTGAAATGATAGCCATCAAACCTGTTAAGTCCATATTCAGTCCCAATCCACATATAGCCATAGTTGTCTTGCACAAGACACGAAATAGCATTACTGGAAAGATTGTTGTCTGAAGAGTATATTCTGCCGCTATCAGCATTAATCACGGCTATCACTATTAAGGTTAGGAATAGAGAAATGTAATATTTAACAGATTTCATCAGGTTATCTTATATTATTCGGTATTATATCGGTTATTATAGTTTTGTTGCAAATATATAAAAATATTTCCAATAATCACCATTTTATCAATTAAGTTTCATGTCACATTCCAAAAGGGGCAACCAAAAAGCTTCAATACAAAACCAATATTCTTGAAAAACATCCCACTCTGCCGAGATGCAGCTTATCTTATGCAAAGATAATGCAAATCGAGAGCAGAATCATCAAGCTTGCTTGAATGTTATGCCGAGATGCAGCTTATCTTATACAAAGATAATGCAAATCGAGGGCAGAATCATCAAGCTTGCTTGAATGTTATGCCGAGATGCAGCTTATTTTATGCAAAGATAGCTCTATATGGCATTATCACCTAATTTTAATATTATATATTTTGCAAATGATACAAATTGAAACACAATAGGAACGATTAAAATAAAATAGTATGTCAAAAATATCTAACTTTGCAAAAAAATAAGTGTTACCATGAGAGAAATACTAACTACCCTTCTATTACTATGCGCCATCAGCTCCAATGCTCAGTTAAAATGGACGGGCACATGGGCTACAGCACCTCAGATGACGACAAAGGACAACATGCCCCCCATTAGCCTTAGCGGGGGGTCGATAAGACAGGTAGTACATATATCTGTTGGAGGCAGTACATTAAGGATACAACTATCAAACGAATATGGAGATGAACCACTTCTTGTTAAATCTATATTTATAGCCAATGCCATCGACTCTTGCGACATTGACCGGAAATCTGCACGATACATTACTTTTTCCGGGAAAAAGGAAGCAAGAGTCGAGGCTGGCAAAGCTATTTTCTCAGATGCTGTCAAATTTGAATTAAGACCATTACAACTTCTTGCTGTTACCATAAATTATGAAACTTGTCCCAAAAGTGTCACTTCACATCCTGGGTCACGTACCACGTCATATATTATAAAAGGAGAGGCAAAACCCAATACTTCATTCGCTTCAGCGACAAGAACCGACCATTGGTATCATCTCAGTGCCATAGATGTGTATGGGGTATATGGAGGTTCTGTTGCTGTACTTGGTAATTCCATCACGGACGGAAGGGGAAGCACGACAAACCATCAGAACAGATGGACCGACATTTGTGCCGAGAAACTCATTCCACAACAGGCAGATTTGGGAACAACAGGAATTCTTAATCTTGGCATAGGTGGAAACTGTGTGCTTAAAGGAGGTATTGGAGAACCAGCAATAAAAAGATTTGAAAGGGACATCCTTGGACAGAGGAATCTTTCTGCAATTATTCTATTTGAAGGTGTCAACGACATTGGCAATAGCAAAGGAGACTCCGAGACTGTGGCAATGAAACTCATTGAGACGATACAGGAATTTGCGAGGAAAGCACGAGCCAAGGGTGTTAAAGTGTTTGCAGCCACTATCACTCCGTTCAAAGGACATTATTACTACACTCCTTTCCATGAAGCAGCGAGACAAACTTTCAACGGGTGGGTGCGTACAAGCGACATATTCGATGGAATCGTGGATTTCGACATGTTAATGCGCGATTCAGAGCATCCTGAAACCCTTAAAGCGGAATGGCAGGAAGACTGGCTTCATCCCAATGCCACAGGTTACAGGGTAATGGGTGAATATGCTGCCGAGATTCTGCTGGGCTATAGTGACAGATAATCCGTTTCTTTCATTCTGCTAACCAATTCATATTACAATAAATAAAAACAGAAGAATAAATTACTCATTAGAAAAAACAATCTGAACGTTATGGAAGGATTCTACAAACTATCATGGCTGCAACGAATAGGATTCGGCTCCGGAGATTTGGCGCAAAACCTTATTTTCCAAACTACATGTATGTATCTGCTGTTCTTCTACACAGACATATACGGGCTTGATGCAGTGGATGTATCGGTGATGTTCACGATAGGAAACGTCGCGAATGTAATATGGGACCCCATAGTAGGGGCACTTATAGACAAGAGCAATCCTCGACTGGGGAAATACCGTGCCTATCTCGTATTTGTGGGAATACCACTATCCGGATTCGCCATACTGTGTTTCTGGAACGGATTCGCACCATCATTGCTATATGCATACGTAACGTACATTTCAATGACCTTGCTATACACATTTATTAATGTGCCATACGGAGCATTAAATTCATCACTTACACGAGACACCAATGAGATTACAATCCTCACGTCTGTACGTATGTTCATGGCAAACTGTGGCGGACTTGCCGTTGGCTCTGGGCTACCGCTACTTATTTCATATTTCACAGAGGAGAAGGCTGAAGGACTTCCTAAAGACCCAGGTGCATGGTTCACGACAATGACTATTTATGCCATAATAGGACTTGCCCTGCTGCTTTTCTGCTTCACACAGTGCAAAGAGAAAGTCGTCATGGATGCCAAGGACAGCGAGAATGTCAAAATCAGCGACCTATGGATGGAATTCTTCCACAACAGACCTCTGAGAATTATTGCATTCTTCTTCATTACTGCATTCTCCATGATGTCAATAGGCAATGCAGCCGGTGCATATTTTGTAAACTGCAACCTGCATGGTACCTCAGAGCAATTGTCCGTATTCATGGGCTTGGGTTCTGCTCCTTCATTTATTTTCATGCCCCTTGTCCCAATTATAAAGAAAGCTGTAGGAAAGAAGAACATGTTCTACATTTTCTTGGGAGTGGCAATTTTTGGAATGGTATTCTTATATGCGGTTTCTAAAATGGAAAAACCAGACATGAACCTTGTTTACGTAGCACAATTTGTGAAATCTACTGGTGTAATCGTAGCTACAGGATACATGTGGGCACTTGTGCCAGAAGTAATATCTTATGGAGAGTACATGAGTGGAAAGCGCATAGCAGGTATTGTTAATGCGCTGACAGGAATATTTTTCAAGGCAGGAATGACATTGGGAAGCGTAGTCGCCCCTGCTATTCTCGCCTATGTAGCATACAATCCAAAGACTACCAACCAGACACCACTCGCTGAAGAAGGCATTCTATGGCTGGTTTGCGTGATACCAGCTGCACTTCTTGCCTTAGCAATGTTCATAATTTCAAGATATGAACTTACAGATGATGTAATCGACAATATTAACCAAGAAATTGAAAATCGAACTAACTCATGAAGAAACATCTTTTTCCTCTTTCGCTTCGACAGGTCCTGACATTGATTATTGTTAGCTGTACCCTCAACACCCATGCACAGGAGACAAGCCTAAAGGAAGCTTTCCGTGACTACTGGCTCATGGGAGTAGCAGTCAACGAGAGACAGGACAGCGGACTATGTCCTAAAGAGACTGAGCTTATAAGAAGAAACTTTAACAGCGTGACAGCGGAGAATTGCATGAAATGTGAGGTTATCCATCCTTACGAACATATTTTCGACTTCACTCTCGCTGACCAGTTTGTAGATAATGCCATCGCTAACGGACAGCACATAGTAGGTCACTGCCTAATATGGCACTCTCAATGCGCACCGTGGTTCTTCATTGACGAAAACGGCAATGATGTATCGCCTGAAGAGCTTCGCAAAAGGATGAAAGAGCATATTTTCACCATCATGGCACATTTCAGAGGAAGGGTGAAGGCTTGGGATGTAGTAAACGAGCCCATCGAGGACAATGGTTCATACCGCAAGACTGGTTTCTACAGAATACTTGGAAAGGAATACATAAAACTGGCTTTTCAATATGCACATGAAGCAGACCCAGATGCTGAGCTATATATTCAAGACTACTCCATGGCTGTAAAGCCAAGATACGAGGAATATGTTAGATTGGTGAATGAAATGATTGGAGAAGGATTGCGTGTCGATGGAATCGGACTCCAGGGACATCTGATGTTAGATTCCAGTCCAGCGGCAGATTATGACAAAGCCATAACAGCCCTTGCTACGACAGGAGTGAAGCTGATGGTTACGGAACTGGAATGTTCTGCCCTTCCCAATCCTTATGCCGATGGGAACAGCAGTGCAGAGATTAGCGACAGATTCGCTTACAGACCAGAAATGGATCCTTACCGCGAAGGTCTCCCGAAGAATGTCATTAAACAATGGGAGAACAGATATCTCGATTTTTTCAAAGTCCTGCTAAAACATAGGGATGTCATTGACAGGGTGACATTTTGGGGACTTAACGATGATAATTCATGGAGGAACGGCTCCCCTATACCAGGCAGGAAGGATTATCCTCTGTTGTTCGACAGGAACAACGAACCGAAACCATTATATTACAAGCTCATAGAACTTGCTGGCAAATACAGTTCAAAATAAGTATTACAATAAAAAACTAATAAAAGTATGATTTCAAGATATCTTTTCCCTGACGATTTTATGGCAGATCCTTCTGCTAACGTATTTAATGGCAAGCTGTACATATATCCTTCTCACGACCGAGACAGCGGTGAATGTTTCGATGATGACGGTGGACATTTTCAGATGTTGGACTATCATGTCCTTTCACTCGATGATGTGATGGAAGGAAAAGTAACCGACCATGGTGTGATTCTCGATGTAAAAGACGTGCCATGGGCAGAAAAACAGATGTGGGACAATGATGTTGTGGAGAAAGAGGGGAAATATTACCTTGTGTTCTCTGCAAAAGACTACAATGGGGTGTTCCATCTTGGAGTAGCAGTGGCAGACCGTCCGGAAGGACCATTTATTCCACAGGCAGACCCTATCAGAGGGTCATACAGTATAGACCCATGTGTCTTCAAGGATGATGATGGAAGCATATACACGTATTTCGGTGGAATATGGGGTGGGCAACTACAGTGGTACAAAGACAACAAGGCCCTTAAATGTGAATATCTGCCAGAAGGTGACGAGCAGCCTCTTCCTTCAAGAGTGGCAAGAATGAGCGATGACATGCTCCAGTTTGCCGAGATGCCTAAACCTGTAATCATTGTCGATGAAAACGGAACTCCCCTGAAGGCAAACAATCCACACCGTTTCTTCGAGGCATCTTGGATGCACAAAAGGAATGGCTTGTATTATTTCTCTTATTCCACAGGTGACAGCCATCTGCTATGCTATGCCATCGGTGACAACCCCTACGGACCATTCACATACAAAGGTGTAATCCTCGATCCTGTTGTGGGATGGACAACACACCACAGCATAGTAGAATACAAAGGCAAATGGTGGCTATTCCATCACGACTGTGTTCCATCCAACGACATCACTTGGCTAAGAAGCTTGAAAGTAACTGAACTGTCATACGATGAGGATGGAAATATTAAACACATTGAATGATTGTCAATGAAAAAAAATGTATATTTATTTCGTTGAATCGTTTTTTTAAGTTACCTTCGCAGAAAGAAATAACGCAGAGGCAATGAATAAAAACGTTCAGATAGAGGAATCCTGGCTAAAACATATTGGTGAGGAGTTTGACAAGCCATATTTCAAGTCACTTACAGATTTTGTAAGAGATGAGTATCGGCAATATACATGTTATCCTCCAGGAAAGAAGATTTTCAATGCTTTCAACCATTGTCCTTTCGAAATGGTGAAGGTAGTGATAATAGGGCAGGACCCATATCATGAACCAATGCAGGCAAACGGAATGAGTTTCTCAGTGAACAAAGGAATAGCCTTTCCTCCTTCACTGTTGAACATATTCAAAGAGATAAGTGATGACCTAGGTAAACCCATACCAGATTGTGGAGACCTTACCAGATGGGCAGAGCAGGGAGTAATGTTGCTGAATGCCACTCTAACCGTAAGGGCACACATGGCAGGAAGTCACCAGCACAAAGGATGGGAGACATTTACCGATGCCGTGATAAAAGTCTTAAGCGAACAAAAGGAGAATATTGTATTTATGTTATGGGGTGGATATGCTAAAAGCAAGGCATCACTCATAAACAAGGACAAGCATCTGATATTACAGTCTGTACATCCTTCGCCTCTTTCGGCTAACAGGGGCGGTTGGTTTGGCAACCATCATTTCTCTCTGTGCAACTCATATCTTTCAAGCCATGGAAAAACTGAGATAGACTGGTGATATATTAAAACAACAGAAGCCATGATACCGAGAATCATAGATGTAGATGGTGTGTTACTGTCACCTGACATCCTTACCGAATGTTTCTGCTGCGACCTTGATTCATGCAAGGGTGTATGCTGTGTTGAAGGTGATGCCGGAGCACCAGTAACTATTGACGAGATAGGGGAAATCGAGAATGTCATTGATGATGTGTGGGACAATCTTTCTGCATCGGCTCAGTCGATCATTGACAAGCAAGGAGTGGCATATACAGACCGTGACGGCGAGCTTGTTACAAGCATTGTAGGAGGCAAAGATTGCGTGTTTACATTCTATAAAGGAGATTGTTGCTTATGCTCTCTTGAGGATGCCTATCGTAATGGCAGGACAAAATTCATCAAACCAATATCGTGCGCCTTGTATCCCATAAGGGAAAAAAGGTTTGCAGATGGTACTATCGCCCTCAACTACAACCGATGGGATGTATGCAAGGATGCTGTTACGCTTGGCAAGAAAAAAGGCATTAGGATATGGCAATATCTGAAACAGCCTCTGATACGCCGCTTCGGCAAAGAATGGTATGAGCACCTGGAAGCTACCGCAAAGTTGCTGAATGAATAGTAACACATAACATTTATCATCCACCATTGCGGTATTCTCTTGGAGATACTCCCACATGCTCCTTGAAATATTTACCGAGAAAACTCTGGTTGGCAAAATGCATCTGCTGTGTAATTTCTTTGATGCTCATGCTGGAATTGCGCAGTAGCACGCGAAGCTCAAGAGTAACATAATTGTCAATCCAATCATTTGGTCTCCTGTTGCTAACCGCCTTCACCGTCTCTGACAGGTATTTAGTGTTCAAGCACATTTGGTCGGCATACCACCCAACTCTCCTTTCTTTACGGAAGTTCTGCTCTACAAGCTTTATGAAATCGTTGAAAATAGTCTCGGCACGAAGCATCCGAGGAGCTTTTACCTGCTGGATGCGGAATATGACATTGCTGACATCATAAATGAGTGACATTATAAGTGACCTCACAAGGTGTTTCCTGAAATGATGCTCCTTCTCATCTACTTTGCGCTTTATTTGCTCGAAATACTCCATAATCACCTCTGCCTCATTGTCTTGCAGAGTGAACACCGGATGTGACCTGGAGAAAATGAACAACTGGGAGAGTTCATGTACATTGCTAATGGTTTCGCGGAAGAAATCATACGACATCATTATGGCAATTCCGTCACATCCATGGTTGAACATATAATCTCCTATAACCTGTCCCTCACTGACAATAATGACATCGTTCTTCTTTACAGACCGACATTTCGTATCAACAGTATATGAGGCTTTACCCTCTGTACACAAGGCGAAAAGCAGACATTTCATTCTTCTGGAGTCTGTCGGGATAGGTACTTCAGAAAAATGGTTGAACAGGACAATATCATTATCTATATGGCTACACTCTGGCATAAGGCCAATCATCCTTTCCACAGAGATGTCCTCAAGGCTTGTCTTCATTTTTTCCATCGCTCACTCTTTCCATTATAAATAAGGACGACCTTACCCTTTCGTTTTCCACCAAGCTTGACATTAGTAACTTTACCATCTTTCCAACTAAAATCAACTGTATAGCCACCACGAACACAAATTCCGCTTACACTGCCTGTGCTCCATTGTTCTGGCAATGCAGGCAATAGTTCTATTACAGTCTCGCCTTTTTGCGAGTAGTCAACATAACTCTGAACCAACATCTCACACACTCCCGCTGTACCGCCGAAGTTACCATCAATCTGGAAAGGAGGATGAGCATCAAACAAGTTGGGATAAGTGCCGCCAGAGCGTCGGCGGTCATCACCAATATAATTGTCGGGTGACACATAAGTAAGGAGTTTCCTATAAATATGGTATGCCTGACTTGCATCATGCAGGCGTGCCCAAAGGTTGATACGCCATCCTGTACTCCATCCCGTAGTCTCGTCACCTTTTATCTCAAGTGAACGGCGACAGGCATCGGCAATTGACGGAGTGCCAGCTACTGTTATATGACTACCAGGATATAGTCCAATGAGATGGGACTGATGCCTATGCTTGAAATCATGGTCATCCCAGTCATAATACCATTCGTTCAAATCTCCCATGTGACCTACAATATATGGACGCAACCGACTAACAGTCATTGAAAGTGTGTCTGCGAATGCAGCATCAATATTCAATGTCCTTGCGGCATTAATGCTGTTTGTAAAGAGTTCCCTTATTAATGCAAGGTCTGCAGTTCCTCCATACATTGTTGCTCCTGCATACCCTTTGTCATTTACATACACCGCCTCTGGACTCGTAGAAGGTGCCGTTATAAGCTGCTCTGGGCAATGTGGGTCATTTACAAGCCATGACAAGCAGAATTGTGCAGCACCTTTCATAAGAGGGTATGCCACATTACGCAGATAGTCGATGTCCTGTGTAAACTGGAATTTTTCCCAAAGTGAATTTATTATCCATGCTCCTCCCATGTTCCAGTTGGCCCATTTTGGATTATCCTTACCTTCCCCTACTGGATTTGTCATTGCCCATATGTCGGAATTATGACACGCACACCATCCTTTATTGATGCCATAATAATTAGCAGCGGTATGGCATCCGTTCTCTGCAAGTGCCTTGACGAAATCGTCAAGTGGTGCCATCATCTCAGAAAGATTTGTTGTCTGTGCATGCCAGTAGTTCTCTTCAAGGTTTATATTCATTGTATAGTTGCCACGCCATGGAGACCACAGGTGAGGTGTCCATAGTCCCTGAAGATTGGCGGGCACGCCCTTTGTACGCGACGAACTTATAAGGAGATACCTTCCATACTGGAAATATAGAGTCTCAAGATATGGATTAACGGTATTGCTGTCTGTGTATTCCTTAAGCTGGACATCCGTAGGAATATCTTTAAAAGAAGAACTTCCATCAAGTGAAAGCGAGACCCTTGAATAATATTTTCGGTAATCATCTATATGCCTTTTTCTCATGTCATCGTATGACAGGTTATATGAATGCCACATGTCACCCGACACCAGACTGATATAGTCTGCCCCCTCTTTAACCGGATGGCATCTGGCACCGTTAAAACTGGTACGATTTGCATAATACACCGTCAGTTCCGTAGCACCTTTCACCACAATGGTACTATCCTCTACTCTCAGGCTGCCGTCATAATGGCAAACTCTCGCCATTGAGCAGAAATGGATTGTCTCGTTTTTGTCACCCATTGCATGTCCGGTGAGTGTGAATTGCCCATTAGAGGCTCTTACTGAATGTGGCAGTATGGATGTAAGGGCAATTCGGCAATTTATGCTGCGTGGTACAGACGATTTTATCTTCATGGCAATAAGATTGTCTGGAGCCGATGCAAAGTATTCCCTGCTATACAATATTCCATCCCTTGAATAATTAATCCTAACGACAGAGCTGTCAATGTCCAGTTCCCTGTGGTAACCAGATATTTTGCCTTTATCTCCATCATGTATTATATTTAGGGTTGCAAGTGGCTGGAAGAACTCCGAATTGTGTCCCTGCAACAGATGTTGAAGAGAGTCTGCCTTACTGTAGTTCTCAGAGAACAGGGCTTTGCGTATTTCCGGAAGTGTCTCAGACAAGCCAGCACCTTCATTTCTGTCAACAGGCTTGCCTGTCCACAATGTTATATCATTTAATATAATGGTGTCATTGTCAGGATTTCCATATACAAGTGCTCCCAGCCTGCCATTGCCTATGGGCAGTGACTCCTCAAAGAACCTTGCATGATGAGTATAGCTCAGTTTGAGCGGAGGTTGTTCGACTTTTATATCTGATGTTTTTGTTTTGCTTTTCGCTGTACAATTCAGTGTACAGGGTATAATCAATAGAATTAATAGTAGAAAGCGGTTTATCATAGTTGGCATTTTTATTTGTTGATTTTACTTTTATCGGCAGACCATGCCATAAGCGTTCATCATCTTAAGGACAAAGGGCACGAATGAGCAGTTTTGACTATCTCATTGTGCCCTTTCGATGGGGTGAATCTATTTCAATATTGGTTGTTGTTATACATCAATATTGGCATAAGTAGCGTTCTTTTCTATGAACTCACGCCTTGGTTCCACATCATCGCCCATGAGCATTGAGAAGATTTCGTCTGCCTGTGCGGCATTCTCAATTGTAACCTGTTTCAAAAGGCGGGTCTTAGGATCCATTGTCGTCTCCCACAATTGCTCTGGATTCATCTCACCAAGACCTTTGTAACGCTGAGTGTGGATATTTTTTCCATCCTCTATACCTTCGCCGTATTTGTCAATGAAAGCCTGTCTTTGTTGCTCGGTATAGCAATACTCGCTTACTTTGTTCTTGTATGAACATTTGTATAGAGGTGGGGTGGCTATATATAAGTGTCCTTCCTCTATTACCTTAGGCATGAAACGATAGAAGAGTGTCATTATGAGTGTGTCGATGTGTGAGCCATCGACATCGGCGTCGGTCATTATAATTATCTTGTCATAGCGAAGTTTGTCGGTGTTTGCCTCTCGGTCATCCTCGCCGTCAACACCAAACCTCACTCCTATCGCCTGGATTATATTCATCACCGACTCTGCTTCGAAGACTCTATGCCACTGAACCTTCTCAACGTTAAGTATTTTTCCTCTTAGAGGGAGTATAGCCTGAGTATAACGGTCACGTCCCTGCTTTGCAGAGCCACCAGCGGAGTCTCCCTCCACAAGGAATATCTCACACGACTTGGGATCACGGTTTGAACAGTCAGCAAGCTTTCCAGGCAATCCACCGCCACTCATGACTGTCTTGCGCTGCACACTCTCACGTGCTTTCCTTGCTGCAATACGGGCTGTTGCCGCAAGAACCACTTTTTCGCAAATTTTCTTTGCTTCCACCGGATGTTCCTCAAGGTAGTCGGTAAGAGCTTCGCCCACTGCCTGCTGTACAGCTCCAGCCACCTCACTATTACCAAGTTTTGTCTTTGTCTGTCCTTCAAACTGAGGTTCTCCCACCTTAATTGATATTACAGCTGTAAGACCTTCTCTGAAGTCCTCTCCTGCTATCTCTATCTTGGCTTTCTCTATCTGCTTGGATATCTGTGCATCCTGATCAGCATAACCTTTGAGGACACGTGTCAAGGCAGCCCTGAAGCCAGTAAGATGCGTTCCTCCTTCAATGGTGTTAATATTGTTAACATAGGAGTGTATGTTCTCGCTATAATCTGTATTGTACATTATAGCCACCTCGATGGGTATTCCTTGTTTCTCTGTCTTTAGATATATCACGTCATCAAAGAGATGTGTGCGATGGCGATCGACATAACGCACAAATTCCTTAAGTCCATCCTTAGCATGGAATACAGCCTGACGTGTATTGCCACTCTCATCTGGGCGCAAGTCAGTAAGGGTTATCTTTATGCCTGCATTGAGGAAAGCAAGTTCCCGCATTCTACGCTCTATGATATCCCACTGATATACCGTTGTAGTAAATATTGTGCCATCAGGCCAGAACTGCTGGCGCGTTCCTCTTTTTGTTGTTTCCCCAATTATTTTAACCGGATACAGAGGCTTACCTTGCTCATATTCCTGTTGGTATATCTTTCCATCACGGAAAACCTGCGATTTCATCCTGGTTGAGAGAGCATTGACACAGCTTACTCCAACGCCATGAAGTCCACCACTGACCTTATATGACCCCTTGTCGAACTTTCCTCCTGCGTGAAGCACAGTCATAACTACCTCAAGGGCACTCTTATGCAACTTAGAGTGCATATCGACAGGAATACCTCTACCATTATCCTCAACCGTTATTGAGTTGTCCTCATTGATAGTCACCTCTATCTCTGTGCAATAGCCCGCCATTGCCTCATCAATGGAGTTGTCAACTGTCTCGTTGACAAGATGGTGCAGTCCCTTCTCACTTATATCACCTATATACATGGCAGGACGCTTGCGTACTGCCTCAAGTCCCTCAAGTACTTGAATGTTACTTGCGGAATAGTTACTTTCCTTATTCTCTATATTTTCCATCTTTTTAAATAAAAAATGCCATTGGCATAAGTACTTACGGATGCCAACTTTGAAAAACGCCCAAAACAGGACCTTTATTGCCGCAAAGGTACTAAAAAATATTGATATGCAGAAATATATGTGCCATTTTTACCTCAAGCAAAGGAAAATACGAAATTCTTCTTCCAATAAGCCAATAACATGGCAATATATTGCTAAATTTGTCGTTTAATATATAAATACATAACACAAGAATATAAAAAACTGGAATCACCTTTAATTAAGAACATCATAAAATGAACATCACTCATAACAACAGACTTTCATGGATTATTGTAGTACTACTGTGCTATATTTCTTTTTTCGCTAATAACGGAGCACTTACTCCCGACATAATGGAGTCGAGAAATATAGTAACAGCAAGGGAGATGGTTAGCGATGGAAACTGGTTGGTTCCCACCATGAATGGTGAGCTACGCCTTGAGAAGCCCCCATTGCCTACATGGGTGGCAGGAGCAATAGAATACGTTTGTCCTGACAACCTTCCTTTACAGCGTACTGCTGCCGGTATAATGGGATGCCTGTGGGTTCTGTTTGTATATCTTTATGCAAGAGAAGTATCAAGAAGAAAAGAGTATGCCTTGCTGGTAACAGCTGTCTTCATAACAATGTATCAGGTGATATTAATGGGACGCACTGCGACATGGGACATCTATTGCCATGCATTCATGATGGGGGCTATTTATTTCCTGTCAAGAGGATTATATGAAGAGAGATTTTACGAAGAGAGACATACATGGAAATGGTTTTGCTCAGCAGGTATAATGATGGGGCTATCCTTCCTAAGCAAAGGACCTGTATCGTTCTATGCACTACTATTGCCATATCTCATAGCCATGATAACCTTATACAGACCTTCCATGAAAGGCAAGTGGGCTCCCCTTGTAGTAATGATTGTTATTTGTCTTGTAATCAGCTCATGGTGGTATATATATCTACTGATTTTCCATTCAGACTCAGTAAGACATGTCATGGGCAAGGAGAGCTCGTCATGGATAAACCACAATGTAAGGCCTTGGTATTACTATTGGAGATTTTTCACTGAGACGGGTGCATGGACTATCTTCATGCTTGCAGCACTGGTAGTACCCTACTGGAAGAAACGCTCCACGATGAAAAGACAGTATGTCTTCACCATAACATGGACACTGGCAGCTCTTGTCCTGCTCTCATTGATGCCAGAGAAAAAGATGAGGTACTTGCTGCCTATGATGCCCCCATGTGCACTCACAATAGGAACCCTGCTGCTTTATTACGTTGACAAACGTCCTCGTAATATAATGGAGAAAGCTCTTTTCTATACCAATGGCATCGTGATAGGTATTATAGCGATAGCGATACCGGCTGTTGTGTTCTTCATGAAGATAAACGAGAGTATGGATGCATGGCAGTTTATCGCCTCCTGCATAATATTGCCTCTGCTTGGTATATATACCATTGTCAAATCTGTACGTATCAAGGTTAGGAAGTTCATTTATAGCGTCCTTGCCATTTTCGCCGTAGCAGAGACCATCCTGCTTGGAAACATCGGAGAAGCATTGGGTAATCCTGAGAGAAGGGCTTTGAATGAAATTAGCCTCAACAAGGAACTTAATGGCATACCTTTCTACCATCCTAACGATGAGGAACTGAGGATTGAGCTCGTTTATGATGCAAGAAGGAAGATACTGCCCATTGACATACACGATGCTGAAAGCGTAAGGAAAGCAGTTCCATGCGTCATTGTCAGCCAGCGTCCTCTTAAGGAAATTCTTCCAAAAGAACTGACTTCAAAGATAGACACTACCGGTTACGGAGTCTTTGACAATAACCTCAGGTCAAAAAACGGGAAACACTATTCGGAAATTCTTGTGAATCATGTGACAATGATTAAGAACATTAAATAATTTAAGTTTCATTAGTTAATACTTGAGAAACCTATATAATTGATTTTAGGAAATGAACAACGGTGAAAAAAGAAGGACAGAGGACTATGAGATGACAATCATTGTGCCTGTCTATAACGAAGTGGACAACATGGAAAGGGTAGAAGGCAAAATGTCTGACTATCTGTTGAAAGCAAGTATCAAGAGTTGCGTCCTGTTTGTGAACGATGGTTCGACAGACGGAAGCCTTGACAGGATAAAAGAAATATGCCATAGAAACCATGACATGTTATACATCAGCCTGAAAAAGAACTCCGGTCTTAGCACTGCCATGAAAGCCGGCATAGACTCCACTGCAAGCAGGCTTGTTGGATATATTGATGCTGACCTTCAGACAGACCCAGAGGATTTCAATAAACTATTGGAATATGCATCCGAATACCAACTGGTATCAGGCATCAGGGCAAACAGGAAAGACTCTGCATTTAAGAGGCTACAGTCAAAAATTGCTAACAATTTTAGGAGGAGCATGACCGGAGACACAGCCACAGACACAGGATGCCCGCTAAAGGTCATGTGGACAGACTATGCCAAGAGAATACCTTTCTTCGATGGTATGCATAGGTTTCTCCCTGCCCTTATGATGCTGGAGGATGGAAAATTCAAGGAGGTGGCTGTCAGGCATTATCCACGAATAGCCGGCACCTCAAAATACCATCTATTGAACAGACTTGCAGGACCTTTCAAGGACTGTTTCGCTTACAGATGGATGAAAAAGAGATACATAAGATACCAAATAGAGGAGGCTAACATTTAATGGGGCTTATCTATGCAATAGGGTTCATTGCTCAAGGGTTCTTTTCAGCAAGGACTCTTGTACAATGGTTTCTTTCCGAAAGACAAAGGAAAGTTGTATCGCCTACTATTTTCTGGGCATGTAGCCTTATAGGTAGTGTATTGCTATTCACTTACGGATGGCTCAGAAATGACTTCTCCATCATTCTTGGACAAGTATTGTCATATTATATATATATATGGAACTTGGATGCTAAAGGAGCATGGGTAAAGATACCACTTATTATAAGAACAATGCTCATTGCCCTGCCTATGGTCACTATCATAATATTCACCTTGGACACGGCAAGCATCATAAATAAATTCTTTAGAAACGACAACATTCCCATACCATTGGTAGTATGGGGGTCGGCAGGACAGGTTATATTCACACTCAGGTTCATATATCAGTGGGTTTACTCAGTAAGGATACACAGATCTGTCTTGCCCTTGGGATTCTGGGTAATCAGTCTTGTTGGATCAACTATAATCATATCATACGCTATCTACCGGCAAGACCCAGTACTAATCCTTGGGCAGTCTGTTGGATTTGTGGCATATTTCAGGAACATCATCATAAACAAGAAAAGCAAAAAGCATGTGCTATAAACTGATGCCATTCTATCATGAAAGACTCATAGAGGCAGGATGCGACGAGGCAGGAAGAGGATGTCTCGCAGGAAGTGTGTTCGCCGCGGCTGTCATTTTCCCAAAGGATTACGAAAACTCTATGATAAACGACTCTAAACAGTTGTCGGCGGCTAAACGATATAAATTAAGAGAAATCATTGAGAAAGATGCTATAGCATGGGGAGTGGGTATCGTGACTCCTGAGGAGATTGACAAGATTAACATACTAAACTCTTCATTTCTTGCCATGCACAGAGCCCTTGATGCTCTTTCCACAAGACCAGAAGCAATAATCGTTGACGGAAACAGGTTCAAGCCATACAATAACCTTCCCTACTCTACCATAGTAAAAGGCGATGGGAAATATCTAAGTATAGCCGCCGCATCCATCCTCGCCAAGACATATAGAGATGACTACATGTTGGAATTAGCGAAGGAATATCCTCAATATGACTGGCAGAACAACATGGGATATCCTACGAAGAAACATAGGATGGCCATATCTAAATATGGAATCACTCCATACCACCGAAAGACATATAACCTTACTGGAAATCGCGAACTTACTCTCGAATTCAAAGACTAAAGCATTTACCAAAATCAACTTTCCATATATCAAAAAGAAGAAATATACAAATTATTTTGTATATTTGCAAAATAATAACCAACAACAAATAACCAAAATTAATGCTAAACATGAAAAAGATGATTATTGGAGTATCAGCAGCAATTCTATCTTCTACAGCAATGGCACAGAATGCGCCGCAGCTAAGAGCTGACAACATTGACGAGATAGTGGCTGCCATGACCTTGGAAGAGAAAGCACAGCTTCTCGTAGGAGGTGGTAATGACGGATTTATTGGTAGTGGAGCCATGCTCGGCCATCAGAAGAAACTTGTGGCAGGAGCTGCAGGAACCACTGTAGCCATTGAAAGGCTGGGCATACCAGCTACTGTCGTGGCAGACGGTCCAGCCGGTGTCCATATCGATGCCCACAGGGATGGAACAGACCAGACATTCTTTGCAACAGGTTTCCCAATCGGCACATGCCTAGCATCAACTTGGAACACGGAACTGGTAAAGGAAGTAGGAAAAGCCATTGGCAATGAGACATTGGAATATGGATGTGACGTTATACTCGGTCCTGCACTGAACTTACACAGGAGTCCTCTCTGCGGACGTAATTTCGAGTATTACTCAGAAGACCCAATTCTGTCTGGAAAGATTGGCGCAGCCGTAACATTGGGAATACAGAGTCAGGGAGTAGGTGTCAGCGCAAAACATTTTGCTGTCAACTCACAAGAGAGTGACAGGACCATAGTTGATGAGAGACTCTCAGCCAGGGCTTTAAGAGAACTTTACCTTAAAGGATTCGAAATCCTCGTAAAGGAAAGCAAGCCATGGACCATAATGTCTTCTTATAACAGGATAAACGGACAGTACGCTCAGGGAAGCCACGACCTTCTGACAACGATACTTAGAGACGAATGGGGATTCGACGGAATTGTCATGACAGACTGGATAGGCAAGAGAACCCAGCTTCCTACATCAGACGAGGTACATGCAGGAAATGAACTAATGATGCCTGGATATCCCGCACAAGCTGAAGACATCATAAAAGCCGTAAAAGAAGGGGAACTGAGTATCCAGGATGTTGACAGGAACGTGCGTCGCATGCTGGAGTATATAGTAAAGACACCACGATTCAAGAAATACAAATATTCGAACAAACCAGACTTAAAAGCCCACGCCATCATAACAAGACAAAGTTCTACAGAAGGTATGGTGCTCCTGAAGAATGACAATGCCACACTTCCTATCAAGAACCTGAAGTCCGTAGCTCTCTTTGGAGTCAATTCTTATGATTTCTTCAGTGGTGGGCTTGGCTCAGGATGCGTAAACACTCCTTATGTCGTTGACATGGTGGAAGGACTTAAGAATGTTGGTGTTAGTACAACTCCATTGCTTACCGAAATCTATCAAAACTACGTGAAATATGCCACCGCTAAACTCAAGGCAGACAAGAATCCCATGATGTGGTTCCTTGATCAGGGACAGCCAAAACTTGACGAGATAGAGATTAGTGAAAGGTGTGTAGCACATGAAGCCAACCTTGCAGACGCTGCTATAATCACAATTGGAAGACAGGCTGGCGAGGGACTTGACAGAAAGATTGAGGGAGAGTTCAATCTTACACAATGTGAGAGAGACATGATATTCAGAGTAAGTGATGCTTTCAGGGCACAGGGCAAACCTATCATAGTAATCATCAACTCTGGTTCCGTAATGGAAACGGCAAGTTGGAGAGATAGGGTTGACGCTATTCTTTGCGCATGGCAACCAGGCGAAGAGGGAGGAAACTCTGTTGCCGATGTACTGACAGGAAAGGCAAACCCATCCGGTAAACTTACAATGACATGGCCTATTGCAGCTACTGACAATCCTTCAACGAAGAACTTCCCAACTGAGTATGACATGTACACATACAAGAATCTGAAAGGAATGGGAATTCCTGTTCCCGGTGAGGATTTTACAAATCACGAAGAAGACATATACGTAGGTTATAGATATTTCGACACTTTCAAGAAGGAAGTGGCTTACCCGTTTGGTTATGGTCTGTCATACACTACATTTGCTTATGGCAAGCCAACCATCAGGCTTAAGGGCGATGATGTTGAAATAACTGTCAGCATCAAGAACACTGGCTCTGTAGCAGGAAAAGAGGTAGCACAGGTTTACGTAAGTGCTCCAAAAACCGGACTTGAGAAGCCAGAGAAAGAACTAAAGGCTTTTGCCAAAACTAAAGAACTACAGCCTGAAGAAAGCCAGACTCTAAAAATGAATGTTGCAATAAGAGACCTTGCTTCATACGATGAGTCTGCAAACCAATGGGTTACAGAAGATGGCACATATATCTTCCATATTGGTGCAAGTGTTGCAGACATCAAGGGAGCAGCCTCTATTAAAATAAAGAAATACACTGAGGTAACGAACAGCGTATTGCTTCCACAGCATGATATAAAAAAATTATCTAAGAGATAAGAATGAGATTTAAAAACATCTAAAAGATAATACTTTTTCTTTACCGTTCAGCCTTGGCTGAACGGTAAAGAAATGTATATTCATTTGCCTTTGAATTCCTTTTCACGAAACGTTCAGCCTTGGCTGAACGATAATTCCAAAATAATCATTATGCAAGCGTTTCCTCTTAACCCTAAAGACTCCTTTTAATCATTCAGTAAAGTCTCTCCTACAGATAACCAAGACTCTACTCCCATCTGACAATGTTGTCGCAAACACATATGTATTTCCTCCATCCTTAAGTCTTAGCTTATTTCGTAGTTCAGCTACTGTCATTGGAAAATTCCTGACTGCAATATTGGCTTTGTCTATACCCGAAAGATTCTTCCTTAATTCTTTCTTGTTCAGCGAAGATATTCTGTCTATTAAATATGTCTTGCCTGGAAATCCTTCTATTTTTCTTGATGACAGGAACAGGTGGGAATTGGCAGAGAACGCACCCATTTCAAAGTGCGAGGAAAGAATGCTGAAACAACCGGCTTTCATAATAGATGAATTAGGGACATGAAGCCACGAACCCGGTACCAGGTCCTCCTTGCTTACAAAAAATCCGCCTTTATCAGTCTCATCAGGACAGAATAAGAATGATTGCTCGTTGTTGACGCAAAAGATTCTCATCGGCACTTTAGGATGGGCAGTTATCACAACAAGCAATTCACGGCATTCATTATCAACACTGACTATATGAAGTTCTGCCACTACATTTCCTCTTCCAGTATTAATGCGACTAACCACATCATGCCAGTCAAGCATGGGAGAAAGTTTCAGCATCAAAACATCGCAATGTGACAACAGCATGTCAAGAGATGACAAAATGTCGGGGGTACAGTCTGAAATAGCGTATGTCCTTCCACCGTGTTCATCTCTTCTTGCAGGGTCAGCGAAAATAAGATTGTAATGTTGCTCTGAGGCTGTAAGGTATTCAATGCCATCGTCACACACGACATTAAGTCCTGTAATGTTCAGACATTTGCTGTTATGCCCTGCTATATCGCACAGGTCACCATTTCTTTCTATATAATCTACAGAACAAAAGAGCGGAGACAAGAAAAAGGCATCAACGCCAAAGCCTCCTGTAATATCTGCCATGGAGGTCGGTGTGATGCCAATAGACTTGAAAAAAAGTTCCACCTGATGTCTCTTGTAAAGAGCCGTCAACTCGCTTGAGCACTGTTCAAGCGATAATGATTGAGGATAGAGCAAGTCTCCTATTCTGGACCAAGAAGGGATTTTCTTCCTCGCTGTCTGCCATCCCTTTATCTGTCTCATTACATACAGTCTGTCCTCTGCCGACATGCTACCAGTAACCAACGGGAGTCTGGCGATATCATCGGTACGATGGGCAAGAATAAAATCCTGTATGGAGCTGTCCATGTTTTACGAAAGTAGCCTCCTTACTATATCTGATATTGCCTTGCCTTCTGCCTTGCCGGCAAGTTGCTTGGAAGCGACACCCATGACCTTGCCCATATCCTTCATACTTTCGGCTCCTGTCTCGGATATTACTGCTTTGATGGCAGCCTCAAGCTCCTCGGAAGATAGTGGTTTGGGCAGATATTCCTCAATAACCCTCACCTGAGCTACCTCTCCTTCTGCAAGATCAGATCTTCCTGCAGCTGTATATGTTGCAGCACTTTCCTTTCCCTGTTTTGCCAATTTCTGAAGAATTTTCATTGCATCGGCATCACTCAATGTGTCATTGGCTCCCGGAGCAGTCTTTGCCTCAAGAAATACTTTCTTGATATTGCGCAATGTCTCAAGACGCACCTTGTCTCGCGCCTTCATGGCGGCTTTTATATCATTGCTTATAGTCTCAAACAAATCCATATTATTGTTGTTAATTTGTTAAATTTAATCATTTCTCGTGCATGCTGTAAGTTTACAAGGCTCAGAATCCATCCATGAAACTGATTGTGCCCTGCTGGACATTATCCTGTATCTTTTCCTTTTCAGCAGAATTATCCTCTCCCTGTATTTCTCTCAGCATCTGTGGCGTTCGTTTATATGTAGGAGTATTCTCAACAGCAAGTATAACATCCTCATTGTCCAGATCTTCCTGTCGGAACAGGAAAATTTGCGGTCTTCTCTTATAGACCAAAGCCGTACTGTCCCTAAAATAATATCTGTTTCTACGCTCAATACGTTCAGCGGCTTTTTCCTCCAATTCCGCCCTGCGTTGCTGCTCCTCCTTTGAGATTCTGTTGATATGATGGCTCATGCCCTCGACATTCTCAATGCCGAAGCCTGTGGCAAGTATTGTGACTTTAACCTTGTTACCAAGTTCTGCATCTACAGCAAGTCCCCACTTAAGCTGATACTCGCTGCCAAAATGTCCCATGAACTCATTTATGTCATTCATCTCGTCCATGGTGAGTGTCCTATTGTCACCCTTTCCAGCAGAGAAAGCTATTGAAAGGAGAATTTTTTTGGAATTGTAGATGTCATTATCGTTAAGCAATGGTGAGTTGAGGGCATCATCAATGGCCTTCTTCACACGACCTTCTCCCTCGCCATAGCCAGTACTCATTATAGCCACGCCGCCATCCTTGAGGACTGTCTTAACATCATTGAAATCAAGATTAATAAGACCATGCACCGTGATAATCTCTGCTATGCTCTTGGCTGCCACGCTAAGCGTATCATCAGCCTTGCCAAAAGCATCAAGGACCGTCAGGTCAGGATATATCTCACGCAAACGCTCATTGTTAATGACTAAGAGCGCATCAACATGCTTAGCCATCTCTTCCACTCCATCAAGAGCCTGGTCTATCTTTCTGTCGCCCTCAAATCTAAAAGGAATGGTCACAATACCAACCGTAAGAATGTCAAGCTCTTTGGAAACACGTGCTATAACCGGAGCAGCTCCTGTTCCTGTTCCTCCACCCATTCCAGCTGTGATAAAAGCCATTTTGGTTCCATCGCTGAGCATACGGCGCACATCCTCTATGCTCTCCTCTGCTGCCTCACGGGCTTTCTCTGGTTTGTTTCCTGCCCCAAGTCCTTCCTTGCCAAGCTGCAAGTGAACTGGAACAGGCGAGTCATTAAGAGCTTGGTTGTCTGTATTGCAAAGCACGAAGGAGACATCGTGGATACCCTCCTTATACATATGGTTGACGGCGTTGCCGCCTCCACCACCCACACCGATGACCTTGATGATACTGTTTTTCTTATCAGGCTCACCGAAATCTGTCATACCAATTATCTTGTTATCTATCATAATCTATATTTATTTACTCGTCTGGTTCCATCATTGATTTACCAAAATTCTTAATGCCCCTAACCATCTTGTTGAAGAAACTGTTTTTGCGGCGTTCCTCGGCTTCTTTCCTTTCTCTTTCTTCCTCATCAGCTATCCGTTGTCTTTCCGCTTCCTCGCGTTTTCGCCTCTCATCCTCCGCTTTGTCTTTTTCTGCCTGAGTCATTACTATTCCCTTTCCTTCAAGTTCTCCAGGTGTCCTTGCTCCTGTATGAACATCGGCAGTAGTACGGTTTTGCTGTACACTTACAGTGTCATTGAAGATTGTTGGATTCTGGTTCAGTTCCTGTCCCGCACAATTGTTCTCACCCTTGATAAGCAATCCAAGTACTGTGTTCATTGTGCCATCGTGGGCAGTAATGTCACTGTTGCTTGATGTAACGGTTGCATTGACAAACTTTGCTACTCTGACCTTCTCTATATGCGTATGGATTCTGAAGGCCTTTTCAATATTCTTCATATTGCTGCCACCTCCTGTGAGAATGAATCCGCCAAGAAGCTTGTCAACATAGATAGAGGGTACCTGATTCCAAACATTCTCAATAATTTCATCAAGACGTCCCTCTACAATCTCAATAAACTTCTTACTCTCTATGGTTCTCGATTCATCAATAGAATAGTTCAGGCTGGTGTCAATATCCTTGTTGTCTGTATATGCCACCCCATACTTGAACTTCATCTTCTCTGCATCAGCCTCCTCCATCTGCAACGATGCTATATCCTTGGTAATGTTGTTGCCACCAAGAGGAATGACTGCCATGTGACGGAGAATGTTCTTGTGATAGACCATCACTGTCGTAGTATCTGCTCCCAAATCAACGAGCACACATCCGCTACGTTTCTCAGCCTCGCTGAGCACAGCGTCTGCAAGGGCACGCGGTGAAAGGAACATCTCTGCTATGGTTATGGTCGCCTTGTCAAAGCAGTTGTTAAGATTGCTGTAGAAAGCCTTGCGACAGAGGATGTTTAGAAAGTTTGCCTGAAGCCTTCTCGCCTTCATGCCCTCTGGATCAATCTGGACTTGTTTGTCCACATTATATTCCTGTGTCTCAGCATATAGTATCTCCAAATCGGGATAAACCATATTGCGGTTGGTATCTTTCATCTCATCCGTCATGCTCTGGCTGATAATTGTCTCATCTGCCATTTCCTTTACTATCTCATTTCGCACACTGCGGATTGACTGTCCACCAACGCCAACATATACTTGAGTTATCTCGCGTTTCATGTGCTTGCTGAGCTTTGATATTATAGACGTAAGACACTGGGCTGTCTTGTCTATATTGTTGACAACCCCCTTGCGAATACACTGAGAAGCATTCTCTTTCACGACAGCATACACATTGACGCTTCCGTCATTGTTTTTCGTTCCTGCCACTCCTGTTATTTTAGAGGAGCCAAGTTCTATTGCTACTATAAATTCATTTGCTGGCATACATTATATATATTTATATTGTTTATACTCATATTGGAAAAGCACTACAGGCTCAATATTGAAAGACAAAGATTAGTACCTTGCTCGTCATTCTTTCCTCTTGCATATTATCTGATTGTCAAACTCTATGTCTATATACTTATATTTGTCCCATCCTGCAACAGAGAGTCCGTAACGGTAGAATTTCTCCAGCCTTTCGAGCTTCCTTAGTGTAAAAGAGACTATCGAGTCCTGCTGTACAGACACAAGACTCTCTTCTGGCAGTTGCCCGAGACAGACTATATGATTTCCCACTCTGGGTACAAGTTCTATGCTTTTGTTGGGCAACACATTAATCTGCACAATCTGATTACTCCACAAGGGTGAGTCCATAATTGTCTTAGCCAAAGGAGCGATGCTTTGCCTTGCAAAATTCCTGCTTATATATCCGGTTGCTATTATCAGGTCACTTGAATAATTTGAGTTCGGCAACTGTCCTCCCCTCTCGTCTATATAATAATCAGCACCATTGTTGCTTATAATCCTGACTATAGGAGTCCTTTGGGTGATAGTGATGCATACTTGCCCATCGATTGTCTTATAACATTCAGCACTCTTGACGAAAGGCGTAACCTTCAGTGTTTCCTCTATATCCCTTGGGCTGACCTTGTCTATTGGCTTCATATATGGATATAGCCCCTTGGCACTAAGTATTTTCTTAATCTCACCTGCGCTAAGAAAACCTACATTGTTGCTGTCTGATATGTCTATTGTCACTTTGTCACACAGCTTATTGCCCTCATTTGGAACATTAAACGAGGTGACTGCCAGCAAGAGATAGACGGCAAGTACTACATCAAGCAGGACTATTATGCTTTTTTTCCAGTTTATAAATATCATTTAGACTCTATTATTTTCGCTATTTGGGGAACGTAATTGTCAAGGTCTCCCGCACCAAGAACAACAAGAACGTCAAAATCCCTCTGGCTTACATACTCAATAACGTCTGCCTTCTTTATCATTGATTTCTCCACACCATCCTCAAGATTGTCATATATTATCTTGGATGTCACTCCCTCAATGGGCTTTTCGCGGGCGGGATATATCTCACACAGCACCACTTCGTCGAACAAGCTGAGGGCAGAGGCGAAATCCTTATAGAAGTCTCTTGTCCTGGTGTATAGGTGTGGCTGGAACATAGCGGTTATCTTCCTGTCACGGTACAATTCACGGAGACTCCTTGCACTCTGGAGAATCTCCTTTGGATGATGGGCATAATCTGACAGCACCACATGTCTGTCATTCTTCACCTTGAAGTCGAACCTTCTGTCCACGCCACTATAAGTTTTCATGCCATCACGCAGTTCTTCGGCTGTACATCCCGACAACTGTGCCATTGCCATTGCCGCTATGCCATTCTCTATATTAATTGGGACAGGCTGTCCCAGTTCCACATCCTTTACATTACCCAGTGGTGAAATCATGTCAAACAATATCGTACCATTATCTATACGGACATTCTCGGCATGAAAATCTCCATCGTTCCTGCTGTATGTATATATCCTCACATCAGGCTGCACATCAACGGTCATCTCAAGACCTGTGTGTATAATAAGAGCACCTCCAGGCTGTATTAGCGACGTATAATGCCGGAAACTCTCAAGATAGGACTCTTTTGTTCCATATATGTCAAGATGGTCCGGATCTGTGGATGTTATCACGCTCATCCATGGACTAAGCCAATGAAAAGAGCGGTCAAACTCATCAGCTTCTATCACCACATAATCTGAATTTGAAAGAATATAGTTAGTGCCGTAGTTTTTGGAAATGCCGCCAAGGAAAGCATTGCAGTCGATATGGCTACCATGGAGTATATGCGCACACATCGTTGACGTTGATGTCTTGCCATGTGTGCCTGCCACACACAATCCTTTATGCGACCTTGTGAGACTCCCTAACACTTGTGCCCTTTTCTCTATTCTGAATCCGTTCTCCTTGAAATATGACAGTTCTTTGTGGCTTTCAGGTATTGCTGGTGTGTATATGACAAGTGTATTATTCTTGTCAAGACATCCCTTTGGCACAGCATTAACATTATCATCGTAATGTATTGCCATTCCCTCTTTCTCCAACTGGGTGGTAAGGGCAGAAGGGGTCTTGTCATAGCCTGCTACTAAAATGCCCTTGCTTAGGAAATACCTTGCGATAGCACTCATGCCAATACCGCCAGCTCCTACAAAATACACTGCCTTTATTGATGATACGTCTGTCATTTGATTGTAATTCTCCTATTTTCTGATGGTCTTTATTACTTCCTCAGCTATCTTGAGTGCCGAGTCCTTGAATGCCATTGAGCTGACATTTCTACTAAGTTTCTCAAGCTGCTTCTCATCATTGACTAACTTCACGGCTGTGGCAAGCAGACAGTCAACAGCCTCTGAGTCCTTGACAAGGATAGCAGCACCTTTATCTGATAGTGCCATGGCATTCTTTGTCTGATGGTCTTCTGCCACATTGGGACTTGGTACCAATATCACCGGTTTTCCTATAAGGCAGAACTCACTGATAGAACTTGCTCCAGCCCGGCTAATGACAAGGTCTGAAGCCTTGTATGCCTCACCTATGTCACTGATAAAGTCTGTCACCTTAAGCATTGGCAGGTCGTCTCTTCCTTTTAGCCTCTCTTTTATGGAAGCGGAATAGTACTTTCCTGTCTGCCATACGAACTGCACACCCGACTCTTTCACGATGTCAAGATGGTTGAGCACACTCTCGTTGATGGTTCTTGCTCCAAGGCTTCCACCCACAAGCAATATCGTTTTCTTGTCAGGATCAAGACCTAATCTGCGACAAGCCTCAGCCTTATCTATCTGACACCTCACCACATTGTCTCTTACTGGATTGCCTGTCATCATGATTTTCTCCTTAGGGAAGAATCTCTCCATACCTTCGTATGCCACACAGATTTTCTGGACTTTCTTTGAAAGGAGTTTATTGGTAACTCCAGCATATGAGTTCTGCTCCTGGATAATACATGGCACTCCCATGCTTGAAGCAGCCCAGAGGAGAGGTCCGCTTGCATAGCCACCTACTCCTACCGCCACGTGTGGAGAGAAGGTCTTTACAAACTTTCTTGCCTTGACGATACTGACAGATGCCTTCCATAAGACATATACATTCTTCAACATGTTCTTACGGTCGAAGCCACAGATTGGCAATCCCACAATCTCATAGCCTGCATCTGGAACACGTTTCATCTCCATGCGTCCTACTGCACCTACAAAACGAATGTCTGCATCTGGAACTATTTCCTTTATGGCATTAGCTATCGCAATGGCTGGAAAGATGTGACCACCTGTGCCACCACCGCTTATAACCACTCTTATCTTATCATGCATTTCTCTATATGTTTTATTACATTGCAAATTTAATCAAAAAATATCTAATTCGATAATTATATTCCTATTTTATTGAAAACGATTGACTTATTACTCCATTATCTGCATATATCCATGGTTTGCAGAGGGAATAGCATCGTTTTTCTTTGCAGAGCGGCTGATACTCAGCATAACGCCTATGAATATACAGTTTATTACAGAAGAAGAACCTCCTTTGCTGACAAGAGGTAACGGCTGACCGGTCACAGGAGCGAGCCCAACAGCTACCAGCATGTTCATAAGAGCCTGCATGACAAGCATGATGGCAAGCCCCATTATAAGGAAAGCAGGAAATGCATTCTCACAACGACTCGCAATACGCCCTGCACGGAAAAGGAGCATTATGTATAAAGCAGCAACGACAATGGCTCCTATAAGACCCATTTCCTCCACTATTATGGCATATATGAAATCCGATACTGCATGTGTCAGAAAGTCGCGCTCTGTTGAGTTGCCAGGACCCTTTCCTATTCCTTTTGATGATGCAATAGCTATATTGGCATGTCCCACTTGGGCATTTTCGTCAAGGTCGAATTTCTCTGGTGGTATATATTCATTATCGAAGAAATCATATATCCTGCCTTTCCACGTATCAGCCCTGTGAAGGATTTTCTCAATTGAGTTTTCTTTCTTCTCCTTCTTTACTTCTTCTGTGAGATTCTGTTTATCGCTGTTCTTGACCGTATTGTCACGCTTGCCCACAATAAGTATTGATGAAACTGCCAAGACACCCATAATGGCGAGAACACCAAGCAGTTTCCCTAACTGCCGCATAGGCACTCTCCCTATGAACATCATCAGTATGACCGTTACAACTATTAGCACTGCCGTTGAGAGATTCTCTACCATGATAGGAATGACGATAAAGGCAAGTACTATCAATATATATTTTATGGCTTTTGAATCTGCGCCCTTGGCAGTCTGCATGGCACTGAGTATCTGGGCAGTAGCCAATATTATGGCACCCTTGGCTATCTCTGATGGTTGGAAAGAGATACCCATCATACTTACCCATCTGCTGGCATCATTCTTGTTCTCTCCACCCACTAAAGCCCAGATAAGGGTTATGAAAGCGAAAGGCAGCAGCACAGGTGTTACAAGCTTGAAATATTTACACTTGACATTCAAGACGACAAGCATTGACAGCACACCCATAAACAAAATGCCAATATGCTTCAATATAGGAGTCCAATATGCATCAACGCCATAGGTGAGGCGGCTTGAGGCGGAATACACCTCAATGACGCTTATAATGCATAGGAAAAAGAATATCATCCAGATAACTTTATCGCCTTTGAATATGTTTGTCAGATTGCTGTTCATTGTATGCTGTTAAAGATTCCTTACCAGATTTTTGAATTGCTCGCCCCTATCTTCCATGTTCTTGAAGAGGTCAAAACTGGCGCAACATGGACTCAGCAGCACAGTATCTCCAGGTTCAGCCATCTCGTAGCATGCCTTCACGCAGTCTGCCATGGAATGGGTGTCACGTGTTGGTATTCCGAGACTGTCAAAATTATCATGCAGCTTCTTGTTGTCTGCCCCAAGATATACTATACCGCGGCATTTCTTCTTCACAAGTTCCATGATACTGCTGTAGTCATTTCCTTTGTCCTTGCCTCCAATGATGAGTATTGTGGGTGTGGTCATGCTCTCAAGAGCATACCAACATGCATCGACATTGGTTGCTTTAGAGTCATTGATGTACTGCACACCTCCCACCTTGCACACCTTCTCTAACCTGTGTTCTACACCTGGGAAATCTCCAAGACTTTTCCTTATCTCCTCTTTCTTTATTCCGCTTATATCGGAAGCAATGCCAGCGGCAAGAGAGTTATATATATTATGGATTCCCGTAAGCGAAAGGTCTTCCTGCTCCATGTTGAATGGAATAGGCTGCTCAATCTTGTACTCGCCTTCCTCTATATATCCAATAGAACCCTCTTCCTTAAGTCTTGAGAAAGGATATTGTATTGACTTTATGTCATACTTACCTAATTCCTTCTTTATTATCGGGTCATCATTCCAATAGATGAACGAGTCCGTTGAAGTCTGGTTCTGTATGATTCTCATCTTGGAGTCAACATAATTCTGCATGCAGTTGTCATATCTATCCAGATGGTCGGGTGTGATATTCAGAAGAATAGCTATATTTGCATGGAAATCATACATATTATCAAGCTGGAAGGAACTAAGCTCGATAATATAGTATTCGTGTGGAGACTCGGCAACCTGTAGTGCAAGCGAGTTGCCTATGTTTCCTGCAAGTCCTACGTCATACCCTGCCTCCTTGAAGATATGGTATATAAGGGATGTGGTTGTTGTTTTTCCGTTGGAACCTGTTATACATATCATCTTGGAGTCTGTATATCTGCCTGCAAACTCAATCTCGCTTATTACATGTATTCCTTTTTCTATTATCTTCTTGACAATAGGGGCTTCCTTGGGAATGCCAGGGCTTTTTATTACTTCTGAGGCATTAAGCACTTTCTCCTCTGTATGTTTGCCTTCCTCCCACTCTATTCCATGCTCATTTAGCATGCTCTTGTACTTGTCCTTTATTGCAGACATGTCAGAAACAAATACATCAAAGCCTTTTTGTTTAGCGAGGACGGCAGCACCTGCTCCGCTTTCTCCACCACCCAATATTACTATTCTATCCATCTTTCCTTCTTAATTTTAAATATATTAGTTCCGCAAGTTAAAAAACTTGCTCCAACTCATCTTATCTTCAGTGTTATTATCGTCAATGCCGCAAGCAGAATGGTCACTATCCAGAAACGGATTGTTATTTTCGACTCATGAACAACAGACGACGGTTTCTTAAGGAGATATTTGCATTCTGGGTCAAGCTGCGAGTCAAGGGTCCTAAAATTGTCATGTATCGGTGTGCGTCTGAAAACCCTCTGCTTCACTCCTCGTCTCTTGCCAAGCTTATAATACCACACCTGTATAATGACGCTAAGGCTCTCCACAAAGAACACTCCACACAGGATTGGCAGCAGAAGTTCCTTATGAATAATGATTGCACCCACGCCAATTATTCCGCCAATGGTAAGTGAGCCTGTATCTCCCATAAACACCTGTGCCGGATAGGTGTTATACCAAAGAAATCCGATCAATGCACCAATGAAAGCACAGAAGAACACCACAAGCTCCTGCGTTCCTGGAATGTACATGATATTCAAGTATGAGGCATACTCCATGTGGGAACTCACATAGGCAAGTATGCCCAATGCCACACCTATGATAGCGGAGTTACCGGCACACATTCCATCCATTCCATCATTGAGATTGGCTCCATTCGACACTGCAGTCACTACAAGTATCGTCATGATTACAAAGAGTATCCAGCCTGCAGCTGTCTTGTATTCGCCAAACACTGCCATTATCTCTGAATAGTCGAGATTATGGTTCTTGACAAATGGTATCGTGGTCTTGAGTGTCTTCTCTGATTTTTCAGCGTGTTTCACCACCATCTCTGAACCTGCTTTCTCAACACCAAGGTTTAGATTGGCTCTTACATCCGGTGATGCCCACAACACCAATCCTACTATCAGTCCTATGCTTACCTGACCAACTATCTTGTATCTGCCTTTCAGACCCTCCTTGTTGTGACGGAAAATCTTGATATAGTCATCCATGCCTCCAAGGAACCCGAGCCAAACAGTCGTTATAACCATAAGGATAAGATATATATTGCGCAGACGTCCAAGAAGGAGCACAGGGATGAGGATGGCTGCAATGATGATGACACCTCCCATGGAGGGAACACCTACCTTCTTTTCTCCAAAGGGGTCGATTGACTTGTCCCTGGCTGTCTCTGTTATCTGTTTTCTCTTCAGGAATTTGATGAAATGTTCACCAAACCACGATGAAATCACCAAAGCGAGTATAAGTGCCAATATGGCACGGAAGGAGATATATCCCCACAAATGTGAGCCACTGATACCAAACTCATTGAGGAATCTAAATATATAATACAACATTATTTATCTGATAATTCGTTACTATTATGCCTACATACTATATATGGTCAAATATATTCGGAACTCACATCAGGAAAGGAGTTCTCTAACTACCTCATGGTCATTAAAATGGTGCTTCACTCCTTTTATCTCCTGATAGTCCTCATGCCCTTTGCCAGCTATGAGTATCACATCTCCCTTGCCTGCCATCATTGAGGCGGTGCGGATAGCCTCTCGACGGTCGGCTATGCAGACAACCTTTTTCATCTGCTCCTTGTCAAGACCAGCTATCATGTCATTAATGATATCCTGAGGCTCCTCAAACCTGGGATTGTCACTTGTTATGACAACCTTGTCGCTTTGTCTCACTGCCTCCTGCGCCATAAGAGGTCGCTTGCCTTTGTCACGGTTTCCACCAGCGCCACATACTGTAATAACCTTTCCATTGCCTGACAGCACCTCATGTATGGCATTAAGCACATTCTCCAGTGCATCTGGAGTATGAGCATAGTCAACAATGGCAGTCCATCCTTCCGGTGACTGTATTGGGTCAAGTCTTCCGTTAACACTCTTCAGAGTACTCATCACAACAAGGATGTCCTCTGGTTCTTTACCCAACATCACAGCTGCGCCATAGACAGCAAGCAGGTTGCTGACATTGAACTTGCCGATAAACTGCACTCCCACCTCTCTGCCGTCTATCTCAAGATACATGCCACCAAAATGGCATTCCAGTATTCTTGCCTTGAAGTCTGCCATAGCCCTCGTGCTATATGTCTTCACGACGGCTTTGGTATTCTGAACCATTACCATGCCATTCTTGTCATCTGCATTGACGACAGCGAACGCATCCTTTGGCAAGGCATCAAAGAAAGCCTTCTTGGCATCCCTGTAATTCTGGAATGTCTTGTGGTAGTCAAGATGGTCGCGGGTAAGGTTAGTGAAGATACCGCCGGCAAACTTCAGGCCTCCAATTCGTTTCTGATGTATGGCATGGCTTGAGCATTCCATAAAGGCATACTCACATCCAGCATCAACCATCCTGGCGAGAAGGCTGTTCAGTTCTATTGGGTCAGGGGTAGTATGGCTGGCTGGCACGGCCTCATCTTCTATGTAGTTGCACACTGTTGACAACAGTCCCACCTTATGTCCCATCTTGCGGAACATATTATATAATAATGTGGCGATTGTTGTCTTGCCGTTTGTTCCTGTGACGCCTACAAGTCTCAGGTGCTCGGATGGCTTGCCATAGAACGTTGTAGCCACATTGCCTACCACATTCTCTGTAGAAGCCACTATTATATATGTCACTCCTTCCGTCTTCGTTGTCGGTTCCTCTTCGGCAAGTATTGCCGTAGCTCCCAGCTCTATAGCCTTGCCAATGTACTGGTGACCATCCACCTGTGTTCCTTTCATGGCAATGAACAGGTAACCCTTCTGTACCTTGCGGCTGTCAATAGCTATTCCGCTGATGTCAATATCCATATTGCCAGATATGGACAATGGTGTTATGTCAGCTGTCAATTCTCTTAGTATCATAGTTGTAATTATTATGTTTAATATGAAACTTCATTATTCTATGTGCTTGCATGCTGCCAAATGCGGACAGTCTCAAGGACTATGCCATTGTCAACGAGCATATCATACCCTTACGGAGTGTCGTACCGGGTTTTATGCTCTGTTCTTTCACCTTGCCACGTCCCATAATCCTCACCTTGACTCCATGCTTCTCCAGCAGATAGACTGCATCGCGCGCACCCATGCCAACGATGTTTGGCATCACCTTCTTTGATGATACTGCCTGTTTTACAAGCTTCACCGTCTTGTTGTCTTTTTCCTCTGCTATTCCCCATATTGGATTACCATATTTATATGAGCCATTCCATCCGTTGATGACATTGAAACCAAAACTGTTGAGAACATAGTCAGCAGCCAGCAGATTGCCAGCCTTGACGAGTGGAGGACGGGCAGACAATGAGTCGCATGCGTCATTGACATCAAGTTTAAGGCTCTGTGACATGATGCCCTCGGCTATGTTATGGAAGACGACACCACTCATGCCACCACCTGAAGCCGGCAGTCCTGTTTTCTGAATGCATACTATACAGCTGTATCTTGGCGCATCGGCTGGAAAATATCCCGCAAAGGAAAGGAGATAGTCAACGACTCCACTATGGTAGCCTGCCGCTCCCTTGGATATCTGAGCCGTTCCTGTCTTGCCTGCCACTTTGAACGACTTGGAACCAGCCTGCTTGCCAAGACCCTGGCTCACCACATGCTCCAGCATTGTCTGCATTAGCGGAATGGTGTTCTTATTCTTGGCTATATTATCACGCTGCACGACAGGTGGGTACTCCTTTATGACTTTCCCATCCTTCACAACCTTCGAAACAAATCGTGGTCTCATCATCTTTCCACCATTGGCTATGGCATTATAGAAAGTGAGGGTGGATATGGGTGGCACCTGTGTCTCGTAGCCTATACTCATCCATGGGAGCGTTGTCTTGCTCCAGTTCACATATTGTCCCCTGTCATTTTTGCGTGGCATCCTCACCTTGGCAGGAGTGGCACCCTTGATGGGTATCTTGAAGTCATCTGTTATGCCAAGGTAGCGTATTCCCTCCACGAATTTCTCTGGGTTCTTATGATAGAAATTATCCACTATCCTGCTCACCCCGATATTTGAACTAACCTCAAGGCTTCTCGGCAATGTTATAGTGCCATAGCCTCCTTTATGCCAGTTGTGGTCTTTCATGTCTCTACCATACATGTTCCACACACCTCCGCCCGTCTGGACAACGTAATTGGTGTCAACGACGCCATCATCTATTGCCACCATCAACGATGCTGTCTTGAACACAGAGCCAGGCTCCAGCAGGTCGCTGACAGCATGGTTCATAGTCTCCCCATACTCTCCGTTGCCTTTCTTCTCCATGTTTACTATTGCCTTAATGTCACCAGTAGCCACCTCCATGACTATCGCCACACCGACATTGCCGTTGATAAGTTTCAGCTCGTCAACGACAGCTCTCTCTGCAAGGTCCTGGATATTCACGTCAATAGTGGTGATAATGTCTGAGCCATGGATGGCAGGATAGTCGGTAATCTTCAAGAACTTGTTCCTTATCTTCTGGGTATGTCCCTTTCCTGTCTCTCCACGAAGGATAGAATCATAATATTGCTCAAGACCACACCTTGCAACATCCTTGGAACCATACAACGAGCCTACCGTTCGTGATGCAAGAGAACCGAAAGGCAACTTCCTCGCTACGAACTCCTCCTCATGGAATCCACTCTGGTATTTAGACATGCTGAACACAGGCAGCTCTTTCACCCTTTTGTACTGCTCGTATTCTATCCTCGTCTTCCATATCTTCCAATGACGGCTCTGCTTTTCCCTTCCTTCCTCCAAATGCTTCTTGAAGTCGCTGGAACTCTTCAAAGGGAATATTTCATGAAGCCCGTCAGCTATAGCATCGATATTAGCCTCCCATATAGAGTCATTTCCTGTCTCACGGAGAGTTTGAAAATCCATGAATATCTCGTATGTCGGTATGGTACTTGCCATCAACTGCCCATCGCAGCTCAGGATATTGCCTCTGTCGCTTTTCAGTGGCACACTGTCCTTCTTCTGTATTGACGCCACCTTCTCCCAGTAATCCTTCTGTGCCGTCATTATATATGCACTCTTGCCTATTACGGCAAATGATACAAGTGTGAACAGTATGGCTATGACGCTATACCTTGGCATTACCTTACTATAATCGAACTTCCTACTCATGCTCTTTTCCTTATTTCTTGTTTGCGGTTCTGGAATACCCTTTGGATATCATGCTTGCCGTAAGTCTCCATTACAACACTCACTTTGATTTCACTGTAATGATAAACGGTGGCTGGGAAGACACTTTCAACGTGCTGTCCTTACTGTTTTTAAGCACATCAAGCACATGACTCTCGCGACATTTCTCCGTCAGCATACTGTTTACCGACAATGACTTGTATTTTATATCATTAAGTTCTTTGTTAAGGGCATCTATCTCTATAAGCTGCTTCTGAACATTATATCTGTTGGTGATATATACGATTACGAAAAACACTATAAGCAGTATAAGGTATATCTGCTTTCTTATGAGGGTGGCTGTAAGAATATCCCCACCAAGCACTTTGCGCAACGTAAACTTGTTAGACTGAGGCTGCTCGTCCTCTCTCGCCTGCTTCTTTATAGCCTCACGAAAATCGGCACTGGCATTGTCAATGCTGGCAGTCACTTCGGCATTAGTATCCCCTTCCGTTACCTTCATGTCGCTATCTGTATTCTCTTCGTACTTCTTCATCTCTTTTCTGCTATTCTTAGTTTTGCACTTCTGCTTCTTGGATTCTCTGTCTGTTCCTTCTCACTTGGAACTATCATTTTCCCTACTGGGACAAGTGGGGCTCCGCTCCTGCCAAAGAAGTCCTGAGTCACCCTGCCTTCGGCATTTCCCGCCTTTATGAAATTCTTCACTATCCTATCTTCAAGCGAGTGATAGGTAATGACTACAAGCCTCCCTCCTACGGCAAGCAGCTCGGCAGCAGCCGAGAGCATCTCTTTCAAGGCATCCATCTCATGGTTTACTTCAATGCGCAATGACTGGAAAAGGCGCGCAAGTTCCTTCTTCTCCCTCTCTTTCCTTATGAGTGTGCCAACGGCATTTACAAGGTCTGCCGTGGTGATGATGGGGCGCTCCGTCCTTGTCTTGACAATGCTCCTTGCTATCTTTCTTGCATTCCTCATCTCTCCATAAACGAAAAACAGGTCTGCAAGTGCTTCCTCCTCATACGAGTTCAGTACATCAGCAGCTGTCAACCCCGCCCTTCTGTTCATTCTCATGTCAAGCGGAGTGTCAAACCTGAACGAGAATCCACGTTCTCCATCGTCAAAATGATGGGACGACACTCCAAGGTCTGCTATAAGTCCGTCTATCTTCTCCACCTCATAATATCTCATCCAGTTACGGAGAAATCTAAAGTTTGACCTTACAAAGGTGAATCCTTCCGCCATACACATGGCATTGCGCTCTGCATCAGCATCTTGGTCGAAACCATAGAGACGACAGCTGTCAGGCATGCGGCTCACTATCTCGCGGCTGTGTCCTCCGCCTCCGAATGTGGCGTCAACATAAACCCCTCCTTCGTGGATTGCCAGTCCAGCAACACTTTCGTCCAACAACACCGGCACGTGATATGTCTCTGCTTTCATCTCCATCTGTTTTTTCTGTTTCAATGCTTTAACTCCTCATTTCTCCATCATGCTGGTGCACCCTCCCTCCGGGTAGGGCTGGGAAGGGGCTTTAACTCCTCACGCATTGTCAGTTCCAGCGCACCGGCAAATTCTTCAGGAGCCATAAAGGCGGAGTCAACATTCTCACATCCCCATATCTCTATGGTATCGTCCATGCCTATAAACCTAACCTTTTGGCTGATACCAGCTTTCTGCAGGTATCTGCGCGGTATCAAGAAACGTCCGTTTGAGTCAAGTTCCATAATCTCCGCATCGTTAACAAACTGGCGGAATATCATCTGATGTCTGGAATTCCATCTGTCAAGTCTGTTCCTAAGTGAGTCCAAGGTTTCATTCCATACTGACTCAGGGTAGAGCGTCAGGCAAGGTTGGAAAGGATCCATGCGCATGACAAGACGCTCGTCACCAGAGGCGGCAAGAATCTTACGGAACACGGAGGGCAGGAACACTCTTCCTTTCACGTCTGTTTTCGCTTCACTGTTACCTATAAATCGCATCTATATTTTTTCTTTCCCCAACCTCACCATGGAGAGGAATCTCCAACCTGATGAGAAAAGGTTCAATCTTAAATCTTCAAATAAGGTCGTGAGGTAATATCACCAAAAAACTTAAAAACCTGACACCTGATACCTTATAAATAATCAGGGTTCAAAATTACACATTTTTCCCCACATTCCACCACTTTACTACATAATATTTTTCATAAAACTTATATTTTATATTTTTTTTCAATTTTAAGTCATCAGGGAGAGACTGTAGAGAGGCAATTAATTTCTTTTGAAATGGAACGATAGTGAAACGAAACAAGCGAAATGGATTAAACTTTTATTAAAAAATTAATTTTTCTTGGCAAAAATGAAATGAATTTAAAAACCTTTCGTTACTTTTGCATATTGTTATTGAAAACAAAGCATATCATCAGCGAAAGCGGGAATGAGAGAAAGTATAGAGAAGACCATTGACATAGACAAGATTATCAAGTCCAAGGCTGGCGACAAAGCACGATTCGTGCCGAAATTTGCATTGTCATGGCTAAGACGCATCTTGCATGAGGATGAGGTAAACGGTTTCCTGTGGAGTGCACGCGACAAGAAAGGCACGCCATGGCTTGAGGAATGTGTAAGATATCTTGACATGGACCTTCAGGTTAAAGGGCTTGACAACCTGCCCCATGACGGAAGGCTGCTCACATTTGTATCAAACCATCCCCTTGGAGGAATAGACGGGGTTGCTCTCGGAGCCATCATTGGACGCCAATACGGAGACAACTTCCGCTATCTTGTCAACGACCTTCTCATGAACCTGCCGGGACTTGCACCTCTGTGTGTGGGAATCAACAAGACAGGTAGGCAAAGCAGGAACTTCCCTGCAATGGTGGAGTCTGCTTTCAGCAGCGACAACCATGTCCTGATGTTTCCTGCCGGACTCTGTTCCAGAAAGATAAATGGAAAGATACACGACCTTCCATGGAAGAAAACATTCATCACCAAGAGCGTGGAGACAAGAAGGGATGTCGTGCCAATACACTTTGGCGGACAGAACAGCAATTTCTTCTACAGACTTGCTGACACATGCAAATTCCTTAACATCAAATTCAACATAGCCATGCTGTTCCTTGTCGATGAGATGTACAAGAATGTGCACAAGACTTTTGAGGTAAGGATTGGCAAGCCTATTCCCTGGCAGACATTCAACAGGGAAAAGACACCTGCCCAATGGGCTCAACATGTGCAGGACATAGTCTATCAGCTATAGGAAACAAAAGCCCCGTACCAGCCACATAAAAACTACTGAACGGAAAGAAAACAACTTTAAGAGAAAAGATGGAACAAGAAATTATCAAGCCTGTTGAAAAGGAGCTGTTGAAAAGTGAGCTAACTCCCGACAAGCAGTTGCGCATGACAAACAAAAGCCACAACGAGATATATGTTGTGACAGCACACGATGCACCTAACGTGCTGAGGGAAATAGGGCGACTGCGCGAGATTGCCTTCAGGGAAGCAGGTGGCGGAACAGGGAAGCCACTCGACCTCGATGAATTCGACTTATGTGACAACTGCTACAAGCAGCTGATTGTATGGAATCCTGAGGAGGAAGAGATTATTGGTGGCTATAGGTACCTATACGGGTCGGAATGGAACATCAACGACAAGACAGGACAACCTGAACTCGCAACAAGCCACATGTTCCATTTCTCAGAGAAATTCCTTAAGGAATACATGCCATATACCGTTGAGTTGGGACGCTCTTTCGTAGCCGTGGAATATCAGAACGTAAGAAAAGACAAAAAGAGCATCTTTGCACTCGACAACCTGTGGGACGGACTCGGAGCTCTCACGGTCATCAATCCGGACGTAAAATATTTCTTTGGGAAAATGACAATGTACCCCTCATACATACGACGTGGAAGAGACATGATTCTCTATTTCCTGAAAAAACATTTTGACGACAAGGAGAACCTCATTGTGCCGATGAAACCGCTGAAAATAGAAGCCGACCCTAAAGAGCTGGAGGCTCTGTTCTCAGAAGAAGACTTCAAGGCAGACTACAGAATTCTCAACCGAGAAATCAGGTCGCTGGGCTACAACATCCCACCTCTTGTCAACGCATACATGAACCTCAGTCCAACAATGAAGCTCTTCGGGACAGCTATCAACTATGGCTTTGGAGACGTGGAGGAGACAGGAATACTCATAGCTGTCGATGAGATACTTGAAGATAAACGCATCAGGCATATCGACTCTTTCATTGAGGAACATCCGGAAGCCCTTAAGATAACAAGCGGGGCAAACAATGTCATATACAAAGAAAAGTGAGAAATTTTCTCCACATAATAATTACTGTAACAATGATGGTCACATTCCTTATTGGATGTGGCTGTGACAGCCGTCACGACAAGCTGAACGCAATAGACAGCCTTGCAGATGTCCAACCAGACTCTGCCCTCTCACTGCTGAAAAGCATGAGCAAGGAAATGGAATCTGCCTCAGAGGCAACAAACATGTATTATAGGCTGCTGAAAGTGAAACTGGAATACAAGTGCTACCTCAACGATACCGACAAAAGCGACATCCTTAAGGTTCTTGAATACTATCAGAAAAGCAACGATAACAGCAAATTGCCAACAGCACTGTTTTATGCTGGCAAATTCTATACTGACAAAGGCGACTACCCACAGGCTCTTGAATACTACCAGAAAGCCGACGAACTGATGGAAAATCCCATTGACAGCAAGACAAGAAAACTGAAAGCACTGAATTCTCTATATATAGGTTACTCTATGCTTGACCAGTCTCTTGAAAGGCAAGCATCTAATTATTTCAAGAAGAGTGCGGAATTGTCAAAGCTAAACAAAGACACAACACTGCTATTGTTTGCTAAAAGGGATCTTGGCAACTGCTACAAGAATAGAGAAATCATTGATAGCGCTCTCACCATATACGAGGAAGCATACAAACTGGCAAGGAAATACGACAACGGCATTATGACCGCAGAAATTGAGGCACAAATCGCCTATTGCTACAACATCATGGGGAACTATCAGGAAGCTACCCAACACATAGACAATGCCATGACACAGCTTGGCAATAAGGATAACTGGAAAACGTTCTATTCCATCAAGGCAATGATACTGGCAAATGAAAACAAGCTTGACGAAGCTGTGTCATATCTCGACCAACTTGAAAAAAAAGGGAACATATACAACAAGGGTTTCTCTACAGGCATGTTGACACAATATTATTATCAAAAAGGCGATATAGAGAACATGATGGAGTACTATAAAAGAAATATCACATACACAGACAGCATATCTAAGATTACATCTCCAGAAAACATAGCCAGAATAAACGCCCTGTACAACTACAACCTCAAGGAAAAAGAGAAGGCAAAGCTAAAGAACAAATTAGAAAGGGACAACCTTCTTATTATTAGCGGTTCGGTAGTTGTAACGCTGCTCTTGATAATAATATTCTTCGTTGTTAGAATTCGAAAGAAGAATGAGGCGATCTACAAAAACCGAATTGTGATTCTTGAGAGTTTGGCAGAGAAGTTGAAGACAGAGGTCAAGCAACTAAATGCAATTCAAGAAGCCTTAAACAAGAAGAACAAGACAATCAAAATCCTACAGTCGGACATAGTGAACGAACTGCGTAGAAACTTGTCAACAAACAAGAATTACATAGCAGACGAGAATGTATGGAAGAGACTGGAGGACAACATAGACAAATTATTCCCTAACTTCAGAACATCTATCACTTCTATTTGCAAAATTAGCATCTACGACTTTAGACTTTGCATCCTTATTAAGGCTGGATTCACACCCACTGAAATGGCTATTCTTACATGCAAAAGCGTCAACGCCATATCAGCGACAAGAAGAAAACTATTCTTTAGGGCATTTAACAGGGTGGGAGCACCATCCGATTGGGACAAATACATCAAATATTTATAAGAAATTACCAAAAACACCGATTTCATCGGCAAGAATAACTATATTCTGCACATTTTCCAATATCCTTTTCCTATGCTTTGTGTATAAACAGTGTAATAAAAGTGTAGAAAAAGTGTAATCAATTTCAATTGCATTCAACCATAAATTTCATAATTTTGCCGACGTAAACAATCAATTCGGTAAATTATGAAAAGACTTATTTTAATTACTAACGTTTTACTCATGCAGGTCATCATGCTTGCTGGTCCAGTCGTTTTGACAAAGTACAAAGGAACAACTTCTGCGGGAATCAGACCAAATGACAATATTCCTATTACAAATGTTGACTATACAAATAACCTGTTAACTATTGAAAGCAATACAGAACTGCACAACGTGTATATTGAGCTATCAGATGTCAACAACAACATCATCTACGAGGGTAATGTAGATATCTCATATACAGGAACCACAATACCCGTCATGAAAGACGATGATGAGGAAATAAGAATTGACATATATACACAAGACCAACATCTGTATGGCACTATCGAGTAGAGTATCTCCATGACTCGCAAAAAACATATAATTTAAGATAATAATGCGCATTTTATATCTAGACCATACTGGTAAAAAGGTAGCGGATGCTGAAAAGCTATATTAATAGAGTAAGTAAATAAAGGATGAATTTGCGTAATGCTTTTATTGTCGGTAATGCAAGCTATCAATTATGGAACACAGAGGAATGAAAAGAATGTTATACTTAGCCGCTATGGCTGTGTGGGCATCATGCTGCGCCTGTGCACAGGAAGCAGAGGGAATAAAGTCCATACCGCTGAACCTTGAGGCGGGATTCGGGGCAGGCACACAGAAGGACGGGAGGATGCCCTTCATGGCTAACCTTGACCTTAGCTACGACATCCTGAGGAATGTCTCGATACATGCCATGTCGCAGGTCTCATACTACATGCCAAAGAACGGAAGCACCATGAAGCACAACAAGGAGACATCGCTCGGAGGTGGTGTGGCTTGCGTGCTCTTCCCAAGCGAGAAGTCCATAAAGGGAGACTTCGAGGCAAGGGCGAGCGTGACTACTACAGTCGGAAGCTCGGATTTCAAGAACACAGCCTACAACATCGGTCTCTACTGGCATGGGGAGACGAGGAAATGGAACCTCACCCCTGTTATTGGAGTGGGATATACCCTGCGGGACTTCTCTAAAAAGGGCATGGACAACTATCAGGGTATGTTCGTAAGCATCGGAGTGAGATTGTGAAGATTGGGGAAGCAAGTACTTCATGTCATAGACAGTGAAATAAGTAAGGACGTATCGTGTGACGTTGATGTCATGCTCATAGAGGATAGCACAGGGAAATGCATCGGTGGCGAGACATTCAGGATTCACCAGGGTGCAAGACCGGCAATATCAACAGACATCAACAGCACACTGATGAATGAACACCAAAAACTCTGTCAAGGTCGTGCTAAGGGATGCAGCAACAAGTACTACTGTCCTTAAACTGTCTTCCGCCTCAGCCACATTGCCTACGACAGAATACGAGGTTGAGGAAGGCGAGCGTGAATGTGAGATTCCTACTGCGTCGTTGCCTTCTGGTGTATATGGCATAACGCTTGTCGAGGACGGAATTCCTGTCGAGAGCAGGAAGGTCTTGAAATGAGACGTCGCTAAGAAACATGGCTTGGGGAATGGCTTGCGGACAATGCCGTGACTCCTTTCGTCTCAAGCCATGGCAGGTATCATTGTCAACATTACATTTCAGTTGTCAGATTAATCATTAAAATAAAAGGGAATATATTATGGTAAGACTATTTCTCATTTCAGCAGCCATGCTTGCATGCATGCCGGCTGCTGCTCACACACGTGAGTCCGACATTGTAGGGTCTGACGTGACAGCGAGGATTGAGGTTGACTTCACCGGCATGAAGGACGGTGTGACAACGCTCTTCTCTGACAGGGTCGAAGGCTGGGTGCTCATCAGGAACTCAGGGACGTCATCCCACGGCGTGCTCCCAGGTGAGGACGGCGGACTGGGAGTAGCACTGTACGAGGTTACGGATACTGGTGTCACAAGAAAGGAATGGACCATGGCGGCACCAGTGATTGAGGCCGGTGGTTCCGTCGGCTCTGCGTTCACGCTCGGCAAGGAAGGACTCGAGGATGGAAGGACATACATGGTCGTTGCGGAGTGCATGTGCGGACAGACGCATTCCATCTCAGACACCCTTGCGTTTGAAGTGTGCGGCGGAAGTGCCGTATGGATGAAGGACGGAACGGCAGCCACCGCCGGACTTGAGGACGGCACGCTCGTCATCCCCGAGGGGACGGTGGCAGCGAGGATTGAAGGCAGCGAGAACCTTTGCGAGGCTTCTCCGAACCCCAACTGCATATTCTACGTCACGGGCATACCCCAGGAGAGTCTCGCAGGAAGGAACGTAGTGGCGGGAGGGAGGACGGAAAGGCTGGACCTCACGGACGGATATCCCTTCCATGCCCCTGCAAGGTTTACGGCAGGAAGAGCCGTATTCGAGTACAGGACCCTGACACATGGTTGGGATGCCATTGCACTGCCTTTCGACTGCATGTACGTGGTCGCTCCAGACATTAACGGTGACTGGTCTCTCCATGTCGATGTAAGGGAACTGACGGGAGTCAGCGGCAACTCACTCCTGTCGAAGGACGTGAAGGACGGTCCCATGACATGCGACAGGCCATACATCGTGAGGCTCGGAGTGCCTGGGATGCGGCTGCAGTTCCTGTCTGAGGATGTTAGCATCGGCATGTCAGCCTCTCCCGTGGCGGCACTCGGAGACGTGGCCTTCATGGGCACGTTCACCGGAAACGAGGAACCGGGCATCTACACCATGTCTGATGACGGGAAGGCTTTCACGCAGCATGGGAAGGCAGGTCCGTTCAGGGGATATCTGACATCACGGGATGAACTGCCGGACGTCCTGTACATAGACTCTGAGAACCCTGATGCCATAAGCTCGCCTATTGCAGACAAAGCATGCGAAGGCAAGGGTGTCACCGTGCTCACGGCTGACGGCAGGGTAGTGTACGAGGGAAAGGACATGCCGCAGCTGGAAAGAGGACTGTACATCGTCAGGATGGGCGGCAAGACGGTCAAGATGGCGAGATAGCCCTTGATGACAAATCCTTGAAAGAGGAAACTACCCACAGCAACATACAATAACCATATAAACAACTCAAGTCTCGCATGTCTCCGGCATGCTGTCGGTTAACGGCTTCGGGACTTTAACACATAACAAGACATGAAAAGGATACATATCATGATGAGGAGGGCTTTGCTTGCCACGGCGGCTCTGTCATGCCTGACAGTGGCAACCGCACAGGAGCGCGTGGTGAAGGACATAGTGCTGGACTACAGGGGGACCATGACGCTGGAGGACTTGATGGGGAGCGACAGGCTCCTTGCGGACTCCGTGTCCATATCGGGACAGTTCTTCCCCCCGGAGTTCTTCAAACAGCTGAGGAACACATGCATGGAGGGGAGACTCTCCGGGATAGACCTCGGAAGGACTGCGCTCGTGGACAAGGGGACGGGCATCTGCGACCATGCCTTCGACTTTGGGGACTTCAAGCCTTCCGAAGGACATCCCGGACTTGCGTGCGTGACCCTTCCCAAGGACACGAGGCGGATAGGAAGCCATGCGTTCCGAAACACCCAGATGGAAAGCATCGAGATACCAAGGACGGTATCTCTCATCGGGGACAGTGCGTTCGAGGCGTGCAGGAACCTGAGGGACATATACATCAGGTGCACGACTCCTCCTGCTGCCAGTGGGGCGTTCGTCATGGAGACTCTGCCTCAGGACATGACACTTCATGTTCCTGCAGGCACGTCTGACCTTTACAGGAGCGCAGGGGGATGGAGCACATTCGGGAACATCGTAGAGGATTCACGCTGCTTCGTCACGCTGGAAGTGGAGCTGGACGGAACAAGGACGCTGGGGGAAGCTCTCGCTGAGAGCGGACTGCAACCGGACTCTCTGTCTGTCTCCGGGATGCTGTCGGCAGATGACTTCGAGACCCTGAAGAGGGAACTGTCGTGGGGAAGGCTTACTGGCATAGACCTCGCCAAGGCACATGTGGAAGCCAACAGGTTTCCTGACGACGCTTTCGGGTATGCCATGTTCTCCAAGGCGTACGTGAGGCAGATGATGCACGTGTCGCTGCCTGAGGACTTGGAGGTGATAGGAAAGTATGCGTTCCGCAATGCGATGATAAAGGAGATAGAACTTCCAGGTACTGTCCGGGAGATTGCAAAGGAGGCGTTCTTCATGAGTGACTTGGAGGGTGAGCTCGTGCTGCCTGAAGGGGTGGAGACTCTCGGAAGAGACTGCTTCGGTGACTGCTCCTTCCTTGCTTCGATACGGATGCCTTCCACTTTGAGGAGGGTGGAGGAGATGGCGTTCTTCATGTGGCAGTTCAGGAAGCCGGAGACCTTCAGCGGATACAGCATTCACGTGAACAGCAAGATTCCTCCGAGATGTTCCTTCTCCAATGAGGCAGAGGAGGACGATGACTTCGGCATATTCTTCGAGCATGCGGGAATGGGAAAGGCATGGATGGAGGCATCCACAGTGTATGTCCCTGTCGGATGCGCACAGGATTACCGCCAGTCTTACGACTGGTGCATGTTCGGCAACATCGTGGAGGCGGAATGGCTTGACGGAGGGACGGATGACATTAGCATCCCCTTTGACGGCTCCACATTTGAGGACGACACCGTCACCGTGCTCACTACTGACGGCAGGGTAGTGTACGAGGGAAAGGACATGCCGCAGCTGGGAAGAGGACTGTACATCGTCAGGATGGGCGGCAAGACGGTCAAGATGATGCTTACCTCTCATGGAGACAAGTTGTTCAAACCCTAATATCGAAATCAAGTACTTCATGTCATAGACAAAGAAAGGAAGAAAAGGGGCGGAGCTGACGTGATGTCAGTTCCGCCCTGTCTATAAATGGAGCACACAGTTCCTGAAAATCATTATGGTATTGTTTTGTCATTGCTTAAAAGAATTCTTTTAAGCGTTTGAAATCTATGTTTCGCAGTGGTGGACGTACGTTTCGCAGTGGTGGATGTACGTTTCGCAGTGGTGGACGTACGTTTCGCAGTGCGAAACATAGAATTTAACGCATTATTTAAGTCTTGAAAATAGACTTTTAATGCATTAGGTTCAAGTATATATCTAAACCTACATCCTTGGCTGCATAATTACAGAATGGAGGATAGCACCATTCTTGTCAATCATGTACAGGCTCAGTTGTGACTTGGTGGCTGTAACGACAGAGAATCCTGGTTCTGGCGAGCAGAAGACAGTACCTTCTGTAGGTTTCACCTTACGTGCGAGCGATGCAGAGCTGTTGACGACATACGTAATTTTATCTCCCGGCATCTGTATATGCTGGAAATTATGAATATGTCCACATGCGTAGAGAGCCACGTTGTTGTATTTCTGCAAAACGGGCATGAGTCTCTTCTGCATATCGTAACGCTCATTAGAATCCTTCGGTGTGTCAGCATAAATGGGATGATGCCCCACTACTACAATCCAGTCTTCGTCAGCTACGCTGAGTGTAGAGTCGAGCCATGCGAGTTGTTTCTCCATATCCTGACTTTCGGCATCGGGATAAGTACCATTGTCTTTCCTGTATTTGTCGATGAGCGGTGTTGTGTCCACGAACACTATTCTGAGAGTAGTTCCATGGTGGGAATAGACTTTGGAATAGTATCTTGACTGCATCATCCATCTTCTGCTTACAGAGGAATAATCGATTACCGCCTGAGTGTTGCCCCTATACTCATGGTTGCCAAGAATGGGGAACCAGTCTATCATCAGTTCCGGATGGGAATACACATTCTCGTAATTGGTGGTCCACAAGGGGTCGGCTGTTGACGCCACTCCATTGAAATGGTGTACGTCGCCTGCTGCCACAACACATTCCGGACCTACAATCTCTGCCATTGTACCCATTAGTTCTGCTATAGGCTTCTGGTCGTAATATCCGTTGCGTCCCAAGTCGTTTGCGAGGAAGAAGGAGATGTCTCCCTTCATTGTTTTCCATTCCTCCTTAGGCTGTGCATGAGTAGTGAGGACAAATAGGGACAAGAAGCACCCGATTAATGAAGAAATGGGAAGGTTTTTCATACTTTTCATACTTTTTCTATTATTTTGGAAGAAGATTGATTATTGAATTTTCAACATCCCCCTCCCCAGGGAGGGGATGGGGGTGGACCTCAATTTCAACATTCAATTTTCAACATTCAATTTTCAAAACCTGAATACTAAAGGCTTATTTTTATTCCAGCATTAACTTTCACTCCATAGTATTCTACTTGCATTGTGCGCTTTGACTCACCCTGATAATATCTGAGAGGCTGGTTAAGCAGGTTGTTAGCTTCGGCATAAACCGTGAACTTGGTGTTTTTACTCCATGTGTAGCTTGCGTTGAGGTCGAGATAGTTCACCTTGTCATAGTATCTGTCGAGTTCCCTGCTTCCTGTATTCATCATATCAATGAAATCAGAAGCGAAGTTGTATGACAGCCTTACATTGACGCCGTTCTTCTCGAAGTAGAGCGAAGCATTTGCCGTATGCTCCGGTGAGCCCGCCATTTTCACATCATCACCATCTTCTATGCCAAGGCGCGGGTTATAGTTGCGTGTGGTGCTGTGTGTGTATGTGTAGTTGCCATAGAATCCAAGGCATCTGAGTTCCGGTGCTATGAATCCGAAGTCACGCTGCCATGCCACCTCAACGCCGAACACTCTTGCGTCGTATGCGTTCATGTTCTGTGTCACCTCGAACAATTCCCCGTTGCCTGCAAGTCCCAGTTCCTCTCCTGTGTAATATCCAAGGGTCTCCACGTTGACATTCTTTATGTCCTTATAGTACAGTCCGAGGCTTACCATACCGATGCTCTTGAAGTAGTAATCGGCAGAGAGGTCAAAGTTCCATGCTTCAGTAGGCTTTATGTTAGGGTCGCCGATAGTTGCTTCCTGGTCGGCGAGGTTGAAGCTCTTGTTAGCTACGAGTGCAGAGTATTTAGGTCTTGATATTGTCTTTGTTATAGAGAACCTCACATTAGAGTTGTCGTCTGGAGTATATTTGAGCAAGAGGCTCGGCAACCAGTTGGTATAGTTGTTTCGGAATTCTCCGGTAGGAGTGAGAGACTCCTCTTCCTCCTCATCCACCATATAGTTGACACCACTTGTCTTGAGGCGTGTAGATTCCATGCGCAGACCAGCTGTTGCCGTCAGTTTTGCTCCCAGTCTCTGGTCGAGTCTAAGGTATGCCGCATGTATCTGCTCTGTGGCTTTATAGTTGCCGGCCTCTTCCTCAAGCAGTTCCTGTCCGTCAGCTTTGTCGAAGTCCATGTTTCCGAGATATCCCTTGCTTACGAACTGCGTACCTATTGGGTACTGGCTGCCAGGCATGAACGAGCTTCTTACCTGTGTGGAGAGGTTGTCTTTCCAGTCGGAAAGGTACTTGTCGGCAGCATCTGTATAGTCATAGTATTCCGTATTGCGTTTCTTATGCTTGTTGGTATATTTATATCCGAATCGGAGAGTGTTGCCAAATTTGCCTGATACGAGAGGCAGCGAGAAGTTGATGCGTTCCTTTATCTCATTCTCGCTTATGCTCTGATCAGAGTTAGTGAACTCGTCGAGTTTCCATTTCCCCTCATCGAACGAAGGAATTGCGAGAGAGCAGTAAGGTTGTTTCTTTCCTGCATCCTCCATGGCAGCTCCGAAGTCAAGGTCATCACTACCCTTTAGTTTCCATCCTATATATCTCTCGTTGGGTCTGTCTTCCGTTGCTCTTGAGAAAGAAGAAGCCCAGTCAACGTTGAGTCTTCCAAACTGATGCTCGCCATCGAGGGTAAAGTCCATTGTCTGCTGTCGCTCAAGTCTTGCATCTTTATTGTTGTCGGAACCAGCCTTAGTCTGTATCACTACACTCTGGCTGCTTGGGTCACTTGCCAGTTTCTTGTAGCTGATGCGGTATCTGTTCTCCCAGTCGTTGCGCCTGTTGTATATTCCCTTGAAAGAAATCTTGTGCAGAGGGGAGAACCGATAGTCAAGACCGAGTGAATAGCTCTGTCTTTCGCGCGTTACGTAATATTGTCTCACCTGTGCCTCGTTGAGCACCACCTTTCCGTCTTTCTCAACATATTCAAACTCTGTATTGTCCGAGCCGCCCGGTGCATACTGGTATGACGCACTTGCCATTACTCCGAATTTGTCGTTAAAGAAACGTTGTCCCCATGTTGCTCCAAGGTTGAGCTGTGGTTTCTCGCTAATCCATGTATATCCTGTTCCTGCCGTGAAGTTTAGTATTCTATGCGATGGCGTGGACTTTGTCACAAGGTTCACCTCTCCACCGATGGCATCGCCGTCCATGTCGGATGTAACGACCTTGTTAACCTCAATGGTCTGAATCATGTCAGCTGGTATAAGGTCGAGTTGCACATTACGTGTATCGCCCTCTGCTGACGGCAGTCTGTTGCCGTTGACTGTCACGGATGTGAGGTCGGCACTTGTTCCTCTTACCTGTCCGAAACGAGCTTCGCCCTGGTCGTACTGCACATTGATACCGTTAATCCTTTTCAATGCATCTCCAATATTTGAATCTGGGAACTTCCCGACCTGGTCGGCTGACACTACATTCGTTACTCCCATTGCTGCCTTCTGCATCTGGAAAGCCTTACGCTGTCCTGAGAAAGCTCCCAGCACCTCAACTTCCTTCAGTTCTGCACCCTCATCGAGTACGACGTCTCTCGTCAGCACCTTGCCATTGGCTATAGTGACTGTCATCTCCTTTGGCGAGTATCCTACGTATGACACCTTGAGCGTGTAGGTGCCTGGCTTAAGATTGGCAATGGTGTAGAAGCCGTTGATGTCGCTTGTCACACCAGCGTGCATGCCCTCTACTATTATGGATGCTCCCGGAAGAATCTGCTTCTCTGCATCTGTAATCTGTCCTGTTACTAATCCTGAATTGTTCTCAAGTGTTTCTTCTGCTGCCATCGCCTTTGCGCTGAATACGAATAATAACAGCGATGACACGATAAATACTGATAGCTTTTTCATCATTTGTTTTTTAATTGTTTCTAATACGCCGCAAAAGTACTTTCACGAGATTTCAATTTCAAGACACGGATGTTAAAATGATATTAAGTAACTCAAGTTTCGGAAGTAGTAAAAAGAAGATAAACGGGGTATGTTTTGCTATTCTCCCGATAATTGTGTAATTTTGCATCAAACATTTGCCTGTTTGGCAGTGCCTGTACATATTTGCACTGCCATAGGGAAACAAAACGGGAAACTAACGTAACAATATGAAAGAAAATACATCTGGCATAGAGATTAGAAAGGTGGAAGGCAGGAAGGGTCTGAGGAAATTCGTAGATTTCCACTATACCCTCTATAAAGGCAACGAGTATGATGTGCCTAACTTGTTTATGGACGACATGAGAACCTTGGACAAGGACAGGAACCCTGCTTTCGAATTCTGCAAGGCGGAACTGTTTCTGGCTTACAATGAACGTGGCGAAATAGTGGGCAGGGTGGCTGCCATCATAAACAGCAAGGCTAACAAGAAATGGGAAAGGAAAGTGGTGAGGTTCGGATGGATTGACTTCATCGATGATGCCAATGTGCTGAGAGCCTTGCTTGATGCCGTAGAACAATACGGAAGGGATAACGGCATGGATGAAGTGGCAGGTCCGCTCGGGTTCACAGACATGGACCCTGAGGGAATGCTCACATGGGGATTCGACCAACTGGGCACAATGCCTACCATATATAATTATGACTATTATCCAAGGTATATGGAACAGATGGAAGGATATGAAAAGGACAACGACTATGTTGAGTTCAAGATGTTCGTTCCAGATACGGTGCCGGAGAAATATTCCAAGATAGCCGCAATGATACAGAAGCGGTACAACCTCCATATTAAGAAACTCACCAGGAAGGATGTCTGGCAACACGGCTATGGCAGGAAGATATTCCAGCTTATCAATTCCACGTTCAAAGACTTGTATGGCTACTCGGAACTTTCAGGCAGGCAGATTGACGAGTATGTGAAGATGTACCTTAACTTTGCCGACCTGAACCTCATAACCCTCGTAGAGGACAGGAACTGCGACAACAAGCTCGTAGGAGTGGGGATATCCATACCATCAATGTCAAGGGCTTTGCAGAAATGCCGCAGGGGAAGACTCCTGCCTTTCGGATGGTGGCATGTCCTTAGGGCTGTCAAGATGCACAAGACAGAGGGTGTTGACCTATTGCTCATGGGTGTGCTGCCAGAATACAGGGCTAAGGGTGTAAACGCCCTTATGTTTGCCGACCTCATTCCACGATATCAGGCTTACGGCTTCAAATGGGGAGAGAGCCAAGTGGAGATGGAGAGCAATACCGGTGTGCAGAGCCAATGGGAAGCTCTGAATCCAATAATGCACAAAAGAAGAAGATGCTACAAAAAGTGGCTTAAGAAATCATGAAAGAGGACTATACAAACAATATTCCCGATGTGGGTGCCGACGGTCCCACCGCAGAATACACAGACGAGAACATCAGACACTTGTCTGACATGGAGCATGTACGCACACGCCCTGGCATGTACATAGGAAGACTTGGCGACGGTTCCCTACCTGAAGATGGTGTCTATGTGTTGCTGAAGGAAGTGATAGACAACTCCATAGACGAGTTCAAGATGAACGCCGGCAAGAGAATAGAGATTGACATCGAGGAAGATGCAAGGGTTACGGTAAGAGACTACGGACGTGGCATTCCACAAGGCAAGCTCGTGGAAGCGGTGTCTGTTCTCAACACCGGCGGCAAGTACGACTCAAAGGCATTCAAGAAGAGTGTAGGCTTGAATGGTGTGGGTGTGAAGGCTGTGAATGCGCTAAGCTCACATTTCGCAGTAAGCTCCTTCAGGGACGGGAAAGCAAGGAAACTGACATTCGAGAGAGGCGAGTTGCTGACAGACGACACTATGGCATCGGAGGAAGAGACTGGAACAATGGTGTTCTTCGAGCCTGACAACACCCTGTTTCAAAACTACAGATTCCATAGCGACATAGTGGAAACGATGCTCAGGAACTACACCTATCTGAACTCCGGACTCACCATTATGTTCAACGGAAGACGGATAATGAGCCGCAACGGTCTGGAAGACCTACTCACGGACAACATGACAGCCGAGAAGCTTTATCCCATAGTACATATTAAAGGAGAGGATATAGAAATAGCGTTCACCCACACCAACCAATACGGTGAGGAGTATCACTCGTTTGTAAACGGACAGCATACCACACAGGGCGGAACACACCAGACGGCATTCAAGGAACACATAGCTCGAACCATCAAGGAGTTCTATGGTAAATATGAATATGGAGACATCAGGAACGGACTCGTGGCAGCTATAGCCGTGAACGTGGAGGAACCAGTCTTCGAAAGCCAGACGAAAATCAAGCTGGGAAGCACACAGATGGCTCCTGACGGCGAGACCATAAACAAGTATGTCGGTGACTTCATAAAGCAGAATGTTGACAACTTCCTGCATATACACACTGACATAGCCGAGACCTTAGAGGCAAAGGTGAAGGAAAGCGAGAGAGAGAGGAAAGCCATGGCGGGTGTGACAAAACTCGCAAGGGAAAGGGCAAAGAAAGCAAACCTGCACAACAGGAAGCTGAGAGACTGCCGAATACACTACTGTGACGTAAAGAACGACCGCAAGGAGGAAAGCTCGATATTCATAACAGAGGGAGACTCCGCAAGTGGAAGCATAACAAAAAGCAGGGACGTAAACACTCAGGCAGTGTTCTCGCTAAGAGGCAAGCCTCTAAACTCATTCGGGCTTACAAAGAAGGTGGTTTACGAAAACGAGGAGTTCAACCTGCTGCAGGCTGCACTCGACATTGAGGATGGACTGGACACCCTGAGATACAACAAAGTGATTGTGGCAACAGATGCCGATGTCGATGGCATGCATATCAGGCTCCTCATCATAACATTCTTCCTGCAGTTCTTCCCTGAGCTAATAAAGAAAGGACATGTCTATGTACTACAGACTCCCTTGTTCAGGGTGAGGAACAAACGCACAAAGATTTCATCAAAGAAGGTGAAGAAAGAAGGATTGGAAAAGGAAGGAAAAGGCAAGAAGAGCGATTTCATAACAAGATACTGTTATAACGAGGAGGAAAGGCTCAAGGCCATAGAAGAGCTCGGACCTGACCCCGAGATAACACGCTTCAAAGGACTTGGAGAGATAAGTCCAGAGGAGTTCGCACATTTCATTGGTCCTGACATACGTCTGGAACAGGTAACCCTGCACAAGAACGACAAGGTGCAGAAATTATTGGAATACTACATGGGAAAGAACACCATGGAAAGGCAGAACTTCATAATAGACAACCTTGTGGTGGAGCAGGACTTGCCTGAAGAAGAGGAGAATGTGGACTGAATGATTACTGGAACATAAACGAGTGGACTATGACTGTGCCAGATGGGAAACGCAGAGGTTATATGCCACTTTTAAAGAAGAAGAAACAATGACAATAACAAACAAGAAGATTGTAACCTTATTGGTAATGATTGTAAGCTGCGCAAGCACATACGCTCAGCTAACATTAAATATAGGTAAGGATAGCCAGCTAAGGAAACTACAGATAGCTGAGATAGCAATAAACAACTATTATGTGGACTCGGTAGATGAGTCAAAATTGGTGGAGGATGCCATAAAGGGTATGCTTGAGAAACTGGACCCTCACTCTTCATATACAGACGCTAAAGAGACAAAAGCCCTTAACGAGCCGCTTAACGGTGACTTTGAAGGCATAGGGGTGCAGTTCAACATCATTGATGACTCCCTCGTAGTCATTCAGCCAACCGTAAATGGACCGTCAGAGAAGGTGGGAATAGTGGCAGGTGACAGAATAGTCACTGTCAACGACACCATCATAGCGGGTGTGAAAATGGAAAGGTCGGAGATTGTCAAGAAGCTAAGAGGCAAGAAAGGCACCATGGTGAAACTGGGTGTCAGGAGAAACGGTGTTGACAAGATGCTGTTCTTCAATGTCAAAAGGGACAAGATTCCAATGCATACCGTCAATGCCGCATACATGATAGACCAGCAGACGGGATATGTCAGGCTTGAGAGCTTCGGAGCCAAGACCTACGATGAGCTGATGGATGCAATAGAACAGTTGAAGAAACAGGGATTAAGACGGCTCGTCCTGGACTTGCAGGATAACGGAGGTGGTTACTTAGAGAGTGCCGTGAGAATTGCCAACGAGTTTCTCGATGGTGGCGACATGATAGTCTATACAGAAGGGAGAAAGGCTGGCAGAAGGGAATACAAGGCCATAGGAAACGGAAAACTTAAAGACATGCCTGTCGTGGTGCTTACAAACGAACTGACAGCTTCAGCTGCCGAGATAGTCTCTGGTGCCATACAGGACCATGACAGGGGAATAATCGTAGGCAGAAGAACCTTCGGCAAAGGACTGGTACAGAGACCTCTCGACCTTCCCGACGGTTCGATGATAAGACTCACCATATCACATTATTATACCCCTTCCGGCAGATGCATACAGAAACCTTATAAGAAAGGTGAGAAGAAAGACTATCAGATGGATTTGGAGAACAGGCTAAAGCATGGAGAGCTGACCAATCCTGACAGCATCCATTTTGCTGACTCGCTGAAATGCTATACCCTCAAGAAACACAGGACTGTATATGGAGGTGGCGGCATCATGCCGGATGTTTTCGTGCCTCTTGATACAATGAAATACACAGCTATGCACAGGAAACTGAGTGCAAAGAGCATAATAATAAACCACGACCTGAAGTTCATGGACAAGAACAGGAAAGAGCTGAAAAAGAAATATCCTGATTTCAAGAGCTTTGACGAGGGATTCGTCGTACCAGAGGAGCTGACCGAAGCTATCATGGCTGACGGTGAGAAAGAGGGAATAAAACCTGCTGATGACAACGAGAGGATGCGCACTGTAGCTGCACTGACAGTGCAGTTGAAAGCCCTTGTAGCAAGAGACCTTTGGGATATGAACGAGTATTTCCAAATATGGAACAGGCAAAGTGACATAGTAAGGAAAGGTGTTGAAGCGTTTGACAGTTTAAGGTTTTAAGGTTTTAAGGTCATGAGGTTATAAGGTCTTGAGGTTTTGAGGTGAAATTACCTAATAAACGTGAGTTCGACGAAATATAAGTGTCTAAAAATTTGGTGATTAGCGAAAATTG
>CAMCLD010000001.1 GCA_945875635.1 uncultured Prevotella sp. | reverse complement strand
GTAGCGGGGGTGGGACCCGAACCCACGACCTCCGGATTATGAATCCGACGCTCTAACCAGCTGAGCTATCCCGCCATATCGCTTAAGCGGTTGCAAAGTTAGTACAAAGTTTTTAAATATGCAAATATATAATAGAATTTATTTGCTTGGAATAAAAAAAATACTTATTTTTGTAACCGTATAACCAACTTGAATCTTTTATTTTCATGCTATGGGTAAACATAAAATTTTTAGGGAGTATGGTCTAAAGTCGAGTTCCGCCAATATACTTTGGTCTCTGATTAGTACAAGCTCTGGACTGCAACAGTGGATTGCCGACAAAGTGACTAACGAGGGCGATATGTTCAGTTTTACATGGGGCGACCCTGACGGTGAATGCGAGACAAGAACGGCACAAGCTACCGTCAGCAAGAAGAAATTCCTAATAAGATTTCAGTGGACAGATGAGAGTGATGGGGCTTATTGGGAACTCCATATCGTAAAAAGCGACTTGACGAACGACTATCACCTTGAGGTTACTGATTACGCAGAAGATGGCGAAGAAGATTACATCAACGACATTTGGGAGCAGAATCTTGACAACCTTCACCGAAACACCGGAGTGTAAAAGGACTGTCCCCCACTCGACTGACAGCAACACGCCTACCATCTATCTACAAAAAAATCCCCCATGCCATTGAATAGCATGAGGGAACAATAAAGGACACCCTTTTATAATCAGCAAATATCAATCGTTCTTGATACCTTTGTCTCGGTCTTTACGACCTTGGGCAACGTCACGGTGAGAACACCATGCTCCATTTTAGCCTTTATACCTTCTTTATCCACATCGTCAGGTAGGATGAGTGTCTGCTCAAACTTGCTGAAAGAGAATTCTCTCCTGAGATAATGTGAATTCTTGTCCTCATCTTTCTTTTCGTCGTGCTGCTCCATCTTTACAACCAAGTTACCTTCTGCGTTTATGTTCACCATAAAGTCCTCCTTCTTCAATCCTGGTGCAGCGAGTTCAACTGTATATGCAGTCTGTGTTTCCTTGACATTGATTGCCGGTGCTGTTGACACGTTGCGTGGTGTGAAGTCATTTTCAAACAAATCGTTAAACACTTCTGGTAACCAAGAGTTTCTGTTCATAATTGGTAACATAATTCAATCCTCCATTTTTATTTAGATGTTAAACTTTCAATTTACTTGCAGTCAACTACAACTGCTTTCAACCTCTATATTGCAAGGTGCGTACCATTATGAAGAAACATGTCATTGTGTCATAAATATATGTCATTGTGTCATATAATATTCATTTGCCAAGTATAACGATATCTATTTCCAAGCAACCAACTATACTCCATCTTCTGAGCCTGTCTGCTTGACATATTCATACAGCAGGCGGTAGAACGGGTGGCGTGAGAGGGTGTGGCTGTCACCGATGATGATGAGCTTGGAGCGTGCCCGTGTCATGGCCACGTTCATGCGGCGGAGGTCACGCAGGAAGCCTATTTGTCCATCTTTGTTGCTTCTGACAAGCGACACTACGATGATGTCCCTCTCCTGACCTTGGAAGCCATCTACGGTGTTTACTGAAAACAGATGCCGTAGTGGCTTTAGTAAGGCATCCTTCTTAATGAGGTGTCTGAGATATTGCACCTGTGCACGGTATGGAGATATTATGCCTATGTCTATTCTTTCGTCCAGCATTCTCTGCCTGCCTATTTTCGTAGTGTAGGCGTTGAGTATCTCCATGACCTTAAGTGCCTCACTCTTGTTTATCCTGCCGAATGTCTCGCCTACGAAGGTTTCTCCGTGTTCCTCTTCACCTTCATAGTCGTTGTCAATCCACTCTATGGGGTTGTCGTAGTCGAGTATTCCCCTGTGTGCAGTCTGTGGCGCCGCCTTCACCTTGCCGTCGTAGAACCAGTGGTTTGAGAAGTTCATTATGGCCTCGTTCATGCGGTACTGCACGTCGAGCAGCGTCACCACCTCCGGCTTGGTCTCCACGATGCGTTCCATAAGAGTCTTGCCGAGTCCGCCCTTCAGGGCAGCCATGCTCTTCACCGTAGGAGGCAGCTGACAATGGTCACCAGCCAGGATGACCCTTCCTGCCCGGCGTATGGCTATCCAGCATGCCGCCTCAAGAGCCTGTGCTGCCTCATCGATAAAGAGAGTAGAGAAATGTTGTCCGTCGAGTATGCGGTGGGATGCTCCTACGAGTGTGGAAGCTATTACACGTGCCTGCCCGAAGAGGTCGGCATTAATGGCTATCTCCAGTTCCGCCTCTCGGCTTCTGAGCCTGTCCATTTTCTGATGCCAGTTTTCTGTTCTTCCCTTGCGCACGGTCCTGAGTTCCCTGATGGCCTTGCGTATGGCCCATAGCTGCGCGTAGTTGGGATGTGCCTCAAAGCGCCGCTCATAGGTGAACTCCAGCATTTTGTCGTTGACACGTGTGGGATTGCCTATTCTCAGCACGTTGATGCCGCGATCTACCAGCTGCTCGCTTATCCAGTCTACGGCCATGTTGCTCTGTGCGCATACCAGTACCTGACTCTCACGGGCAAGGGTCTCGTTGATGGCCTCGACGAGAGTAGTCGTCTTTCCTGTTCCGGGAGGGCCATGCACGATGGCAACATCCTTGGCCCTGAGTACTTCGTTGACGGCATGTTGCTGTGTGGCGTTGAGCCATGGCAAGGATATGTCGGAAAAAGAGAAATGTGCGGCAGGCTGCTTTGACGCGAAAAGCGAACGCAGATAAGCCAGACGTCCTTCCTTCGCCCTTATCACTCTGTCGAGCGCATCGAACATAGCCCTGTAGCTTGTCTCGTCGAACGACAGCTGCACTCCAAGACATTCCTGTTGCATCACCCTTGCCGCACTGTCCTGTGAAGGCATCACCACAAGCATCCTATTGCCGTCAACATACGATACCGTAGCTGATATATTATAATAATGTGGAACACCATCACTTATAGTGAAGAACATCAAAGGCTTGCCATACTCGAAATTGTGCTCCGTCTCGTCGTCGGCATTGCGCAGCAGTTCTATGACATACTGGTTGAGAGAATTGTAGAAACCCTTACCGGTGCTTACGGGAAACCATGCGTCGCCACGCTTCACCTTCCGTTGCAGACCTATCGTCCCTGTCTGTTTCCTGAAGGCTTCGCACTCGGCAGCGTGCTCCATCTCAAGGAGTATGCGATGCTGTAGCAGGAGCTGTATTGAACGGTCGTTATTCATAACTGCAAAAATACAAAAAATAACGTAAAAGAGACGCTTGAACTTGACAAACTTAAGTAAGAAGAGTATTAACTTGTCAACTTTCCGACTTAAAAAGCATGTCAGAGACATGCGAAACTTGAATATAATTATCTATTATTATCTTTATTCCATCTTTTATAATCTTTTCAATGTTTGGAAGATTGGAAAGAATTGACTAACTTTGCATTCCATGATGTTAGCTGTGCATAGCCAATATACTATTGGCTTGAGAATCTTTAGTACAACAATTAAATAATATACGATGAGAAAGGTAATAGGAATAGGTGAAACCGTATTCGACATAATATTCAGGAACAGGCAACCAGAGGTCGCCATACCCGGGGGCTCAACATTCAACGCCATAGTCTCTTTGGGCAGATGTGGCATCAACACATCCTTCATAAGCGAGGCAGGCGATGATATCATAGGAGAGGAGATAATTTCCTTTCTTCGCGAGAATGGTGTTGACTCATCTGGAGTGAACCGTTTTCCCAACACGAAATCGCCCGTATCGCTTGCCTTCCTGAATGAACATAACGATGCGGAATATATTTTCTACAAAGACCATCCTCATGACCAACTGGAGTTTCAGGTTCCAGAGATAGAGGCTGACGACATCGTCATATTCGGCTCGTTCTATGCCGTCAACCCCGTAATCCGTCCTCAGGTTGCAGCCTTGCTTGACAATGCCCGCAACAAAGGTGCCATCATATATTATGACATCAATTTCAGAAGTTCACACAGGAATGACATCATGCGCATTACACCCAACCTTCTTGACAACCTTGAATATTCAGACATCGTGAGGGGCAGTTGTGACGATTTCAAGGTTTTATACAACAAGGACAACGCAGACAAGATATACGATTCCGAAATATCTTTCTATTGCAAGCAGTTTGTCTTCACTAATGGAAGCGAGCCTATAGAGGTGAGGGCTGGCGATGTGAAAAAGGCATATAACATTAAACAAACGAAAGTGGTGAGCACCATCGGCGCAGGAGACAACTTCAACGCAGGATTCGTATATGGACTTATAAAACATGGCATCACAAGGGATATGATAGTAAATGGTTTGGACGAAGAGAAATGGGACATGCTTATTGAAAGCGGCATGGAGTTCTCTGCAAACTGCTGCGGAGACATTCTCAACTACATATCCCCAGAGTTTGGCAAGAGCAAAAGGCTGAAATAGCCTTTTGCATGACAATATTGCCACAAGAGTGGCACAGCATAGATATCTTACTTATAAACATAATGGCTCATTAAGGATACCATCGCACAGCTGACTATCCGGAGAGCCTGTTAAAAACACTGATTATGATTAACATTACAGACAGTATTTATTATGTTGGAGTCAACGACAGAAACAAGTCTCTTTTTGAAGGTCTGTGGCCTTTACCTAACGGAGTATCATACAACTCCTACATTATCAAGGATGAGAAAGTAGCGCTTATAGACACTGTAGAGGTAGATTTCTTCTCCCAGTTTATAGAGAATATCCATGAGGCTATCGGAGACCGTGACATTGACTACCTGGTGATAAACCACATGGAGCCTGACCATAGCGGCTCCATTGCTCTTATAAAGAAGTATTATCCTGAGATAGAAATCATTGGCAACAAGAAAACCCATTCGATGATTAATGGATTCTTTGGAATAGACTACAAAAGCAAGGAAATCAAGAATGGAGAGACTCTTTGTCTTGGCAAGCACTGCCTGAACTTTGTCCTGACACCTATGGTACACTGGCCTGAAACCATGGTGACGATTGACACCACCGACAATGTTCTTTTCTCCGGAGATGCGTTCGGTTGCTTTGGTGCCCTTAACGGTGGAATCATTGACGAGGCTATAAACTGCGATTCTTTCTGGTCTGAGATGGAGAGGTACTATTCCAATATTGTGGGTAAATATGGAACTCCCGTACAGAATGCCCTTAAAAAGCTGGCTGGTGTGAAGCTCGAATATATATGTTCCACACATGGTCCGGTATGGCACAAATACATCAGCAAGGTTATTGGCATGTACGACCGTTTGTCAAGATACGAGGCTGAGGATGGCATAGTAATATGCTATGGCACCATGTATGGAAACACGGAAAGGATGGCTGAACATATAGCAAGAGCAGCATCAGAGGCTGGAATAAAGAACATCGCAATATACAACATATCAAAGACACACCATTCATATATCTTGCGTGATATATTCCGTTACCGTGGACTGATAGTAGGAGCTCCCACATACAATGCAGGACTCTACCACGAGATGGATGTGCTGCTTAGCGAGATTGCCCGCCGCGACATTAAGGGCAGGTTGTTCGGATGGTTTGGCTCCCATTCATGGGCAAGCAAGGCAGTTGAAAAAATTAAGGAATGGAATGACAAGAAGCTGCATTTTACCCCTGTAGGAGAACCTGTTGACATGAAGCAGGCTCTTACAGCCGAAACGAAAGAAAAGTGTGCAGCTCTGGGCGTTGCAATGGCTGAGGCATTGAGAAAGTAAGGGTAGTTTATCTCAAGAAAAAAACCGGTGGGACTATCTCAAACGACAATCCCACCGGTTGCGATTATAAATAAAGTGTCGCAAGCCCTGAATGTCGGATTATGTTCCTATTCCAACACTCACGATACTTTAGAATATCAATATTAGTCGAGCTGGGCAAGTTTGTTGTCAGAGCCAAGCACTTCCTTAATCTTGTGGCTATAAAGCTCAATCATAAGGTCGCGTGCAGGACCGCAGTACTTGCGTGGGTCGAACTCACCTGGCTTCTCTGCAAATACCTTGCGAACAGCTGCTGTGAAAGCAAGACGAGAGTCAGAGTCGATATTAATCTTGCAAACTGCGCTCTTTGAAGCCTTGCGGAGCTGCTCCTCTGGAATACCAACTGCGTCTGGCAACTTACCACCATTCTCATTGATAATCTTGACATACTCCTGTGGTACAGAAGAAGAGCCATGAAGAACAATTGGGAAGCCTGGCAGTTTCTCCATGATGGCATCAAGAACGTCGAATGCCAATGGAGGTGGAACAAGAAGGCCAGTCTTTGGGTCACGTGTGCACTGCTCTGGAGTGAACTTGTAAGCACCGTGTGATGTACCTATAGAGATGGCAAGCGAATCAACTCCAGTCTTTGTAACGAAGTCGATAACCTCCTCAGGTTTTGTGTAGCAAGACTCCTCGGCTGCAACCTCGTCCTCTACGCCTGCGAGTACACCAAGCTCACCCTCAACAGTAACATCATACTGATGAGCATACTCAACGACTTTCTTTGTCAATGCTACGTTCTCATCATAAGGAAGGGCAGAACCATCAATCATAACTGAGGAGAAGCCCATGTCAACACAACTCTTGCAGAGTTCGAAGCTATCACCATGGTCAAGGTGGAGCACAATCTCAGGATGTTTGCATCCTAACTCCTTTGCATACTCTACAGCGCCCTGTGCCATGTAGCGAAGAAGGGTCTGGTTAGCATAGTTGCGAGCACCTTTGGAAACCTGTAGTATAACTGGAGACTTCAAGTCTGAAGAAGCTTTGATAATAGCCTGAAGCTGCTCCATGTTGTTGAAGTTGAATGCTGGAATTGCATAACCGCCGTTGATTGCTTTCTTGAACATCTCACGTGTGTTCACCAAGCCTAATTCTTTGTAGTTTACCATAATTATAAATACTTTATATTAAATATATTCTATAAACTCGTGCTGAAACCGATGCAAATTTAGCATTTTCTTTTCTTTTCGCCAAGCGAAGTGAGTTATTTTAAAGCACAACGGGGTTAAAAAACGTTGCCTTTATTTATATATCATAACGGATTATGTTATTTTGCAACTCTCAGTTTGCAAATATGCGCCACCTTTTGACATGGTAAACACCTGATTCGATACAGAAACAACGGTCACTGTCCGAAGGGTAAAGTAAACCTGGGTAAATATTCTACAATTATGGTATAAAAAACTTTCAAAATCAAGCCAAAAGAGAAATATATGTTAAAAATCGAAATCAAAAAGTATTTTTAACGTCAAAAATTGATTGTTAAAACGTTTTCATTCGTATCTTTGCAGTGTCCAAACTAATTAGTCAAAATAATTATTGAATGTTTATAAACAGCAGGAAAGGACCATCTGGTCTTATTCACTATGCAACAAACAACCAACAGTTAAAGATGAAAGGGTACTACTATGAAGAATGTTGACGACCAAATCTTGTTCAAGGATTACGAGCAAGTAAAAGAGAATCAAAATGAACTGCCACAGTTTGTCAATATCAATGACATTTGGATTGGCTAACAAGAAGTTTAGTGCAGGATTCCATTAAAGACAGACTGAGCCTTTCTCAGCACATATAAATAAATGGTGTGAGGAGAATAATGACTTACAAGTATAAAAGCCATAGAAACCATTATTTGTTTCTATGGCTTTTATATATTTAGTCTATGTTTATGGCAAATATTATTGTGTTCGCACACAATACCGTTGACAAACATCAAGAAAGCGTGTATTTTTCAAATAAAACTACCATTAAGTTATTGTGATTTTTAAATAATGGAGTAACTTTGCATTGTCAAAAAGAAAAAAGTAGAGATTGTTTAGGTTAGTTTATAATTTGTAGGTTTTAGTTATTCATGGGTTAAGATTGTTTTAGGACAATTACTTGGTATTAGAATAGGTTTAGATTGTTTTTAGGACATTAGGTATTAGATTTAGGAAAGATTATCAGGACAACAAAAGACGATGCAAGATGCAAGGCGAACGCCGTGAGGCGGGAGCCTACACCAAGCACGGGAAAGGTAAGAAGATTATGGTAACGAACATTATGCTTGCCATGATTGCAATGATAACCGCAACAGGCGCATACATTGACAATAGCTTCCGAAAATAACGTGAAAGGATTAACAAACAAAAGGAATGAGCCAGGCATACTGGTTCATTTTTTTTGTCAAAGGTTCATCAAGTAATCAATGCGAGTTCGACGAATTCAAGACAATGGTTATTGCAATGCTTTGCATGAGGCAACGCAATGCTTTGCAAGTGCCATCGCAATGCTTTGCAAGTGCCAATGCAATGCTTTGCAAGTGCCAATGCAATACTATTGCGTGAAAAGCAACATATTTTCTTAGACACAACTTTCGGACGTGGGAAGTTAAAGAAGTTAAGTACTTCATAAACTATAATCATAGATATTTAGGCAAAGCTAAAACTAAAAAAATCCCTGACTCTACTTAAAGAATCAGGGATTAATAATATCAAGATAGTTGATTACTTCTTTGTAAAAACAACTTTGTTGTTACCCTCGTAGCTTAGATAGAGTTTGATTTCATAAACTCCGTCGCCTTCTGGTGCATTCAAATCCTTTCCACCATTCTGAGTAAGATTACCATAAGAAGATGGATCGCCATTTGCTCCACCCCAGCTTACAGTCCATTCGTCGTTCATAGCGAACTTGAAGCCATTTGTAAGCGTAGTCGTCAGCTCCCAGCATCCTTCGGCACTGTTGTAGGTCATGTGCTGTGCTGCATCAGCCTGATTCCATCCATTGTGATTACCAACACATGTGATACTGTTAACCTTTGTAATGCTGTAAGTGCTTGCAGCGAGGTCAACGTCAATTTGGTAGAAGCCAGCACCTGGATCTGGACAGTTAGGACCACCAGGTATGTCAGCTATCTTACCTTCACCATCGTATTCATAGTCATCCAGCCAGTTATCTTTGTTAGGTTTGAACTTGAATTCTCCATCAAGCCAATAGTAGCCCTGATACTTGCCATCGAAGTTAGGTCCATAGAGAGCATGTGGCGTTGCCCATCCGCTCTCGTTACCTATCTCATAGAAATACTCTTGGAAGTTGAGTTTCTCGAGCTTGTAAGTATATTCCATCATGTTGATAGTGAGTCGGTAGATGCTTGCCTCTTCCAACTTACCAGCACCAGGATTGTTGGTTGTAAGATTGCCCTCGAATGAAGAGTCTCCATCATTGACAACACCTACTACACCGGTCTCTCCATTTGCCCAGAAATCACCGTCATAGTTAGTCTGAGGAATAATCTTCCAATACTGGTTAGCATCGGTTGTCTTGAAGACAATCTGGAATTCAGGATTGTCATATACATTACCGTCGCCTACATGGTCGAACTTCAATGCGCTATCCTTGTTCCATCCGGCAAAGTCTCCAACGAGCCAGTAAGCCTCATCGATGAATGGTGCCACGATGGTAACAGTAGCTGTTGCAGTACCATTGTTCTTGATAGTTACACCTTCTGGTGTTGTGGAATAGCCCTGTATGAACATAGACACCTGTCTTTCTGATGGTTTCTTTCCATAAAGAGCATCAATAGTCTGTTTGAATTCCAGAGAATTAACCTTTCCCTCGGCTGAAGCGTTAAGTGTCTGTGACGCAGTATTGTCAGCGTTGAACAACTCTACTGTAAAGGAGTTTTCTACCGTAGAGGTATTCTCGGTTGTTATCGTTGGTACGAAAATCTGAACACTGTCAGAAACCAAAGTACCGAAATCAATAGCCTCAGCATTCTTTACCTCAAGCTTGACGTTCTTTATCTGCTCTGGGTCGCTGTGCTGGGAATCTGCCCACTCCTCGTATGTGTCAGAACCGCATCCGGCAAGTGCCAAAGCCAGTCCTATGAATAAAATACTCTTTTTCATATTATATATATGTATAATCTTGTTGTTTGAGGGGAAGTCCTTTTCAGGACTCTCCCCAATGATTATGATTTTTATATTATTCCTGAGAATAGAAATAGTAAGAACCGGTTATGTCGTTGAAGAATACCTTGTAGTTACCTGCCTTTACAGGAATATTGCTGCCATTTTGTACACCAGCACCATATGGGAAGGCATCTGTTCCCCAGTTTACACCCCAGTCGTGATCAGAGAGGAACTTAGCCTCTGAGTCACCAGCAGTGCTTAGGTCTATTACCCAGTCGTGGTTCTCTGCTCCATCGAATGTGAACAATGGGTTGAGGTCCGTCGCTGTCGTTGACCACTCATTGAATGAGCCTGCCATGGATATAGCGCCGAATACGGAAACAGAACCGGTATATTTCTCTATGGTACATTCAACCTTGCTTACATCCTGCTTGGTCTGTACTGTAATCTGGTAATAGCCTGCTTCATCAACCTTGATGTTTCCTGGGTCATCACCACCAAGACGAAGACTTGTACCACATGGAGTACCGTTACCACAGATACCGTAGTTCCAGTCACCTGGTGTGAAGACAATCTTGAACTCGCCATTAGCTGGGAAGTAGCCTACATACTGAATGGTACCCTCACCCGTAACCTTGTCATACTCAGTTCCAGGAACAGTATATAGAGGCAGCAAGCTTGTGCCGATAGCACTTGCATCGTTAGTCCACTTACCATCTGCTATACATCCACCAACAAGGTAGTATGTGATAGGAGCGGCATCCTTTAGTTCTACATAACATGGGAGGACATTGAAGTCAATCACATTTGAATAGATTGTGTCATTGTTATACACAGCCATACAGCGTGCGAAAACTTTCTGTGAAGCAGGAACTGCATCCTTAGCCCACAGTTTCATCTGCTGCAGAGCCTTGGCAAGGTCTGCTGCGTTGACGTCACAGCTAACAACAGGACTTACATCACCTACACGTGCGTATGTAGGAACAGTGTTTCCTGTCTTGTCCTCAGCAGCTTTCTCTACAGAAACAGTCCAGTTGTTGTCAGCAGAGAACTCCATTTCATATTTAGCGGCAGCCGGGAATCCATAGTCTGGCTGCGACCATGTAAAATGCAATTTCTCGGATGTAGCCAAGTCAACATTGGCATTGGCATAAGCCGGTACATTCAGTTCGAATGTCTTTGGTGACTGAAGCACAGGGTTGTTGTCAAGGTCATCGTCACAGGAAACTGTGAACAGCGCAACGGCTCCAAGCATCAATGCGGCTAACTTATTAATATTTTTCATAAGAACCTATTATCTTTTTAAATTCTTTATTGTAAGTATTCCTGTATGCGAAGCCCGGCATGAACACTGTGCCACAACGGGCTACGCTTGTTAATTAATTTGCATATCCAGGATTCTGAACCAGATTCTGGTTTGCTGTCATATCAGTTGTTGGAATTGCGAAGATGTTGAAATGAGCATCTATGTTTCTTCCAGCAAGTACACCACCCTTCCAGCTCCAGTTGTAATTTACATTACCGCCATATTTGTTGAAGCGAACGAGTGTAGGACGGCGTAATCCCTCAAAGTAGAATTCACGACTCCACTCATCACAGATATCATCAAGTGAATAAGCTGCCTTTGGAGTAGCATTGGCACGACTGCGAATCTGGTTGATTGCGTTTGTTCCCTCCTGAGAAGTGGTGTTGCCATGCTCACGTGCATCAGCCTCTGCAAAGATAAGATATGCCTCAGCTGCTCTCATAAGGAAGAAGTCTGTATCTGGGAACTGGTTGTTCTTAGCAGTACCTGATGTGTACCAGTTGTTGAACTTACATACAGAGAAGCCTTCTGTGAACACCTTCTGGTGGTCGTTGGTGAGAGTGCGGTCAACGCTCTCGAAGATGGCACGGTCGTCACCGGCTGCTGCTGGCATGTCGCAAGCATGTGCTACAGGTGCATCATCGTTGGGGAAGAACTTCTCAACAAGTTCCTTGCACATACGGTTGCCTGACCATTTCTCTGAAGTATTCATACCCAGTGTCTGACCATCTGGATGTACTATCTCAGAGAGGTTAGTGTTACCTGCCATGAGGAACAGTGTGCATCCCCATGCTGTTGTGCGCTCACCATCCTGAAGTACGGCGAACAAGCACTCCTGTGAAGCACCGTTTGTACCATTGTCACCCATGAAGAGCTGCTGGTATGCGCTCCATCCACCCTTGGCTGTTGTATAGAGTTTGTATGGAGAGTCTATGACCTTCTTAGCATATGCCTTTGCTTCTCCCCACTTTGCTTCACCTGTATAAACCTGTGCGTTGATATAGAGACGTGCGAGGAGCATCCATGCTGCTGCCTTGTCAACACGACCATATCCTGCCTCGCCTTCTTTTTCAGGCTTAGCCTCTGCCAAGTCAGGCTCTATTTCTTTAAGTTCACTCTCTATCCATGCAAAGAGGTCGGCACGCTTAATCTGCTGTGGAGCGTCTGAAGAAATTGTTGTCGGGAACGGAACATTTCCCCATCCATCCATAAGGAGATAGAACTGGAATGCACGCAGGAAACGGCACTCGGCAGTCTTCTGCTTGTCAACATCAGCATAGTCCTGCAGATACTGGTTGCAGTATGTAATACCTACATAAAGACGGTTGTAGAGACCAGCAAGCATAGGATGAGATGCATCAGGCATAGATGTGTTGAAGTTCTCGATACCGTCGTCACCCCAGGCGCATATTGCCTCGTCTGTTGTCAACTCATTAGAATTGAACAGCTGACGAACGAATCCTGTTGTACCACCATCAAGACCGTCTATGTCACAATCACCATTCGCACCGCCATTACCAGCGACTGCGAAGTTTGCATAGCACTTGTTCAACAAGGCATCTGATGATATCTTGTCACCTGTCGTGAGATTTGGGTCAATAGGATCTATGTCCAAATCAGAGGAGCAGGAAGTCATTCCAAGTCCCAGGAACAGTGCTGCTGAAGGAACTATATATTTAATAAATGATTTCATTTTCTTATTGCTTTAATATGTTATGAATTTATCAGAACTGAAGGTTAAGACCTACAACAACTGAGAATGGACGTGGATAGATATTATTGTCTATACCGTTTGTAACCTCAGGGTCTATACCGTCATAGTTGGTTATTGTGAACACGTTTGACGCTGTAGCATATGCACGTCCACTCAATCCACCCCATGATGTGGTCTTGAAAAGATTCGAGAAGCTGTAACCAAGGGTGATGTTGTCACACTTGAGGAAGCTTGCGTTCTGTACCCAACGATCGGAGAGATATGATGTCTCGTCGTAAGTCTGCCAGTTGTAGCCGAGTTCATAAACAGGACGGTTTGTAAGATATGAATCCTGATAGAAGACTGCGGAGTTGCTAACGTTGCTTGCACCTGCCATTACATCATTATATACATAGTTGCCAAGACTTGCGCGCAAAGCGAATCCGAGATCCCAGTTCTTATACTCGAAGCGAGATGTGAAGCCCATTGTGACAGGAGCCATCGGACTCTTGTAAATGTACTTGTCTCCCTCCGGTGTAATCTGTCCGTCACCATTGCGGTCAACGACTGCACCTTCTATAGGCATACCATTCTCGTCGTATGCCTGCTGATAGACATAGAATGAGCTTGCTGGGTAACCAACCTTGTGAGCCTGTGCGTTCGCACCTGTACCTGATGATATGCCACCAGTCTTTACATAGTAGTCAGGATTGTCAGAAGCTGTCAGCTTAACAATCTTGTTGTAGTTGTAAGCAAAGTTATATCCGAGGGTCCAGATGAAATCTTTTGTTCGGATAGCGCGCCAGTCAAGAGAAACCTCGACACCAGTATTTGTCAAGTCACCAATGTTAGAGATAACCTGGTTACGGAAGTTGGAACCTACAGGTACGTCAGTTACATTGATAAGGTCTGTTGTCTTGCGGAAATACCAGTCAACGCTACCGGTAAGTCTCTGATCCCAGAAACCGAAGTCCATACCAATATTGTAGGTTGTAGTGGTCTCCCATGTGATGTCAGGGTTGTATGCCTGAGGACGAACGATGGTACCATCGCCCAATACATCGTAATATGATCCAACGCCAGAGTTTGCAAGATAAATAGCATAGTATGGATAGTCACCCTGGTTGATTTCCTGCTGTCCTGTCTGTCCGTAGCTAAGACGCAATTTCAAATCGCTGAGCCACTTGATATCACGAAGCATGTTCTCCTCTTTCATCTTCCAAGCGAAAGCGAATGATGGGAAATATCCCCAGTGATCTTTGAAACGAGAAGAGCCATCGGCACGGAATGTACCAGTAAGCATGTATCTACCATCCATCAGACTCCAGTTTGCACGTCCGAAATATGAGAGCAGACGATACTCTGTCTTGAACTGGTGGTTGTCAAGAATGCCGTCACCGTCATAGTCAACACCATCGTCAGTGTGTACAACGTTGAATGTACCCTTTGTAGCATCCTCGTAAGATCTGTAGCGGCTAACGTCATGGTGCCAGTAGCGTGACTCCTCCATACCTGCCATCACATCAATGTGGTTCTTGGCTGCATCGTTGAAGTCATGTGTGTAGAATGCATATACACTACCCTGCATGTTTCTCTTTGTCTGGCGTGTAAATCCATATGAGCCATAGTAGAATGTCTGTGGGCTGGCTGGATCGACGTTTGTTCTCTGGCGTCCAAGTGCGAGGTCGAGAGAACCACTTGCATGCAAGTGCAAGTCCTCAAATCCATGAATCTTATAGTCAACCTCACCACTCAGCATAAGGTCGCGGCTTATAGCCTTGTCATCCTTAAGGTTGAGGATAGCCATAGGGTTCTTTGTAGCCTGTGAGTCCATCATATTAGGATAGTTAGGGTCGCCCAATGTAGAACCGTTGCTCTTCCATTCCCAATAGTTGCCAAAGTTTGCTGCATCTGCAGATGTGAAATCACGGACAGTCTGTGTTGGGTCCATAGATACCGCTGCACCGATGGCTTCACCATCAGCATAAGAAGACTTTGTCCACATGCCCTTGATATTCACGTTGATTGTCAAGTGGTCGTCAAGGAGATGAGGATTAAGGTTGATAGAACCTGTGATACGCTGGAAATCCGAGTTGCGAAGGATACCCTGCTGGTCTGTATAACCTGCTGACACGCGGTAAGGCATGTAACCTGTAGAACCAAGGTCGAGTGAACCTGTCAATGTAACGTTGTGGTCGTGTGAGATTGCTGTGCGGTAAATCTCATCCTGCCAGTCAGTGTTGGCTGTGCCAAGCATCTGATATGCCTTGCTGTCCTCACCGAAATTGTTCTTTATGAAGGAACGATACTCGTCACCGTTCATAACGTCAATTGTCTTGCGCTTCATACTCATAGTAGCACTTCCGGCATAGGAAACAGTTGGTTTCTGTCCCTTGTGTCCTTTCTTTGTGGTGATGATGATAACACCATTGGAACCACGGCTACCATAAATAGCAGTAGCAGAAGCATCTTTCAGAACGCTGAATGACTCGATATCCTGTGGGTTAACCATAGACAGAGGGTTTGACAGTCCCTTCACACCTACCTCGTCCATGATTACACCATCAATAACAATCAGAGGACTGTTTGATGCTGACAGAGACGAGCCACCACGGATTCTAATCTGTGCGCCTCCACCAGGAGTACCATCATTAGAAGTCACATTAACACCTGCTATCTTGCCCTGAATCATGTCCTGAGCATTAACCGTAACGCCTTTGTTCTTAGCATCTGGCTTGAAGGCAACCACAGAACCTGTAAGGTCATTTTTCTTGGCTACACCGTAACCGATAACCACAACCTCATTTAGATTCTGGGCATCGTCCTCGCGAAGAGTGATAACCAGACCGTTCTTTGCACTGACTTCCTGAGTCTGATAACCCACGTAGGACACCTGCAGCTTTGTGCCGGCATTCACATTCAAGGTAAAGTTACCATCAATGTCAGTAACAACGCCACCTTGTTCGCCCAATACGCGCACTGTCGCACCAATAATAGGCTCGCCGGTAGCATCCTTAACATGGCCGTTGACAGAAATCTGCTGTGCATACGCGCCAACTGAAAGGATTAACCCGCAAACAAAGGCGAGAATCCTAACAGGGAATTTGAATTTTACCTGCTTCATTTTTTCGTTTATTAAAAATTGATTTATAATATTGAATAGTGTCAAATATGTTTTAGGTTAATAGGCTTTACATCGCCTTTTCAATTGCAAAAGTATAATACATGTGAATAACTTGGTCGATTTTTTAACTTAAATCAAGCATTTTATATGCGCAATCGATTGCGCTCGCAAAACTCATCTTTTCTTTGCTCTAACGTGCGCGATATACAATGATATTATAATTTTGCATTCATATTTCAGATACCTATGAATGACCATGCAACCATAACGATGAAAGATATAGCCGAGGCACTTGGTGTTTCGGTCACTACTGTTTCACGTGCATTGAAAGACCATCCGCGCATCGGAAAGGAAACAAGGGAAAGGATTAAAGCCTACGCACAGGAACATAATTTCTTTCCTAATGTCATTGCCGAGTCATTGAGGAAAAGCCGAGTACAGCCACAGAAGGTCATAGGGGTCATCATTCCACAGTTTGCACATTATTATTTCTCAACCATACTTGCGGGAATAGAGGAAGAGGCATCATCTCACGGCTACAGAATTATGGTGGCGCAAAGCAACGAAAAACATGATAGGGAGGTGAAGATATGCCAGTCGTTTTATGAGAATAAGGTTTGTGGAATAATCGTATCACAGGCGAAAGACACTACAGAATATTCACATTACCAGCGGCTGATAGACCTTGGTGTTCCACTCGTGTTCTACGACCGTATATGCACAGGAGTGAACGCAAGCAGAGTGGTTGTTGATGACTATATGGGCGCATATACCGCTGTACATCATCTCATAGAGACAGGATGCCGGAAGATTGCATTCTTCGGCTCATCCATGAAGCTGGAGATATCCAAGAACAGATACAATGGCTATAGGGATGCCATGCTAAAGAACGGACTAAAACCTGACGACAACTTTTTCAGAGTTTGCGACAACAGGACTGATGCTGAGCGTATAACACCAGACATTCTTAATAAGGAGGATGTCCCTGACGCATTTTTTGCCGTTAACGATGACACTGCAATAGGAATCTTATATACAGCCAAGAGAATGGGATATCGCATACCGCAGGATATCAGTATATGTGGATTTACAAACGGACAAAGAGCTATCGCCTGTGACCCAATGCTTACAACGGTAGAGCAAAGGGGAATAGCTGTTGGCGAAGAGGCTGCCAACATCCTGATAGGACAAGTAGAGGGAGCTATCCCCATGGAAAAAGTCGTGAAACGCATAGTAAGGACAAGACTTGTCATCAGAGGCACTACAAGATAACCAATATAAATAACAACAACTATAAACGACAGCATCTGGAGTAACCGGCTTGTGACAGCCAATGCTTTATTATCAACATCAGATAGCATTCCCTAACCATCCAATCGTCCTACTCCGATACTTGCACAATTTAATTAAAAAGCTATGAAACAAAGACCTGATCTTAGTTTTTGGAGCCTATGGAACCTGAGTTTTGGTTTCTTTGGTGTCCAAATTGCTTATGCACTACAGAGTGCAAACATCTCACGTATCTTCGCAACGCTTGGCGCAGACCCACACAGCCTGAGCTATTTTTGGATATTGCCACCGCTAATGGGCATTATCGTGCAACCTATTGTGGGGACTCTTTCGGACAAGACATGGTGCAGGTTTGGAAGAAGAATACCATATTTATTTGTAGGGGCGGCAACGGCGGTTCTTGTCATGTGCCTGTTGCCTAACGCTGGCTCGTTCGGCATGGCTGTAAGCACTGCCATGACATTCGGACTCGTATCACTCATGTTCCTTGACACAAGCATCAACATGGCGATGCAGCCATTTAAGATGCTTGTGGGAGACACAGTAAACGAGAAACAGAAATCACTTGCCTACGCTATTCAGAGTTTCCTATGCAATGCTGGCTCAATAGCTGGATTCATATTTCCATTCCTTTTTACATGGCTCGGCATAAGCAATGTGGCACAAAAGGGTGTCGTCCCCGATTCTGTTATATGGTCATTCTACATAGGTGCGGCTATCCTTATTCTATGTGTAATATACACAACTCTAAAGGTGAAGGAGATGCCACCTGAAGTCTATGCAGAGTACCATGGTGTGAAAAACACTGAAAAAGGAGATAGTGCAAACTGGTTCACGCTACTCAGAAATGCCCCTTCTACTTTCTGGAAGGTAGGTCTCGTGCAGTTCTTCTGCTGGGCAGGTTTCCTCTATATGTGGAACTACTCAACCGGAGCTATAGCTGAGACAGTATGGAACACCACTGACCCAGCGTCAAAAGAGTTCCAGGAGGCAGGAAACTGGGTGGGAATCCTTTTTGCAGTTCAAGCCGTAGGAAGCGTATTGTGGGCTATGGTACTACCAAGATTCAACAATGCAAAAATGGCATATTGGATGAGCCTTGTTCTCGGTGGTATAGGATTCGCACTCATTCCTTTTATCCACAACCAGTATATGCAGTTTATTCCATTCATCCTCATTGGCTGTGGATGGGCAGCAATGCTGGCAATGCCATTCACCTTCGTGACCAACGCCCTTGAGGGGTATGGACACATGGGGGCATATCTCGGACTATTCAATGGAACCATTTGCCTGCCACAGATAGTAGCAGCACTTCTTGGAGGGGTCATGCTCTCTCTTGTAGGCTCACACCAAAGCAACATGATGTTCATTGCTGGCGCATCCCTTGTGATAGGCGCTATATGCGTATTCGGAATTGGCAAGAACGACCGATAAATAAACATTCGTTGCAAATAAGAAGGGCGTACCAAAAACTTATTTTGATACGCCCTTCTTATTTGCAACAAAGCCGTATGTTTTAGTTACTTACTACCGTTAATGGCATCTGCCATTTGATTCATGTCGGTAACTACCTTTATATAATCAGAATACTCTCCCCTTACTGCACCTTTACGCTCAAGGTCATCGAGCATTCCCACAAGTGCATCCCAGTAACCACACATATTATATATAATGACACGTTTGGAATGATATCCTATGCTGGCAGATGCTGCCACCGTGAACAACTCGTCAAGGGTGCCTATTCCCCCTGGCAGCACAACATGGACATCACTCTGCGCCATAAACAAGTCTTTTCTTGAACTAAGACTGTCGCAAGGTATGTGTATATCGACATACTCCGATATCCTGCCACCTTTCTCAATAATGTCGGGAATAACACCAATAGCTCTGCCTCCTGCGTCATGCACGGCCTTAGCAACGCACTCCATCATTCCCATATTACAACCGCCAAACACAAGTGTGTGTCCATTACTGCCAATCCACCTGCCAAACTCCTCGGTGAGAGTATAAATCTCTGGTGCGAGACCATTGTTGGCAGAACAATAAACTGCTATTTTCATCTTCTACATTATTATTTTCAAGAATGTTTTTCAAGAAGCAAAATTATGAAAAAAGCGCAAGTTTATGACAACAAGTATATAAAAAGTTATTTCAAATCCACTTATTTCCATCATTAATTTGCCGTTTCAGATAAAATCATTACCTTTGCACCCCGAATTTGAACAGGTGGGCATATTCTCTGGTGGGCAGGGAAAGCAGACCTGCGTACTGAGTATTAACAAAGGGCATATCCCAACTCGTATATTATTCAAGTTTCGCAAGTAAAAAACTTGCTCAGAGGAGTTTCCTTGAGCTTTACGAAAAAACAAGTTGACAAGTTAACTGACAGCATGTCGGAGATATGCGAAACATAAAAGATAATATATATGCTCTATTATTATTTTCTGATTTGAAAACATTTGAAGAATTAGGCGTATCGGAGGAGGTACGCCAAGCCATCGAGGAACTCGGGTTCGAGTATCCCATGCCCGTACAGGAAGAAGTTATTCCATATCTTTTGGGCAACAAGAACGACGTTATTGCACTTGCACAGACAGGAACGGGTAAGACAGCTGCTTTCGGCATTCCACTCATCCAACGTATCGACACCTCCAGCAAGGACACACAGGCTATAGTGCTCAGTCCTACAAGGGAACTGTGTCTGCAGATTGCAGATGACCTTAATGATTTCTCAAAGTATGTGAAAGGACTTCACGTGCATGCAGTCTATGGAGGAGCGTCCATCGAGACACAAATCAGGACTCTGAGGCATGGAGTACAGATAATAGTAGCCACGCCTGGGCGACTTATCGACCTTATGCATAGAGGTGTCGCAAAACTTGACAAAGTAAGCAATGTCGTACTTGACGAGGCAGATGAGATGCTCAACATGGGATTCTCTGAAAGCATCAACGAGATACTTGCCGGTGTTCCAGAAGAAAGGAATACACTGCTCTTCTCAGCCACCATGAGCAAAGAGATAGAGAAAATTGCAAAAAGTTACCTTCATGACTATAAGGAAATTGTGGTGGGCAGCCGCAACGAGGGAGCAGAGAATGTAAACCACACCTACTATCTTGTAAATGCGAAAGACAAATATCTCGCACTTAAAAGGGTCGTGGATTATTATCCTAAAATATATGCCATCATTTTTTGCCGTACGAAGAAAGAGACTCAGGAGATTGCCGACAAACTTATACACGATGGATATAACGCAGAATCACTGCATGGCGACCTTTCTCAGGCACAACGCGACCTTACGATGCAAAAGTTCCGTTCACATCTCATACAGTTGCTCGTTGCTACTGACGTGGCGGCAAGAGGTCTCGACGTCAACGACCTTACCCATGTAATAAACTACGGACTGCCAGACGACATTGAGAGCTACACCCACCGTAGTGGACGCACAGGAAGAGCCGGCAAGAAGGGAACAAGCATCAGCATCATCCATACAAGGGAGAAACATAAGGTAAGGCAAATAGAAAAAGAGATCGGCAAGGAGTTCAACGCCGGTGTCATACCTACCCCACAGGACATATGCACCAAGCAACTATATAAGGCTATCGACGACATTGAAAAAGTAGATGTTGACGAGGAACAGATTGCCCCATTCATGGAAGACATCAACCGCCACTTTGAATATGTTGACAAAGAGGATATCCTTAAGAAAATCGTGACAAGAGAGTTCGGAAGGTTCCTCGCATACTATGCAGACGCTCCTGAAATTGTGCCTCCCACATCAGACAGGAAAAAAGAAAGAAAAGACAACAAGGATAAGCGAAAAGGCGGGAAGAAGGCAGAGAAAGGTTATAGAAGACTGTTCATAAACCTCGGAAAGACAGATGGTTTCTATCCAGGAGAAATAATGCAGTTTATCAATCGCAACATGCATGGCAGACAGGATGTGGGACATATTGACCTGCTGGGAAACTTCTGTTACATAGAGGTGCCTGAGAATGATGCCCGCAAGGTAATGAAAGCACTTGACGGCGCATCCTATAAAGGAAGGAAGGTAAGATGCAATGATGCCAACGACACTGGCGAGAGGAGAAGTCGACGAGGAGAAAGACATGCTGACAACTCACGGAAGCCTGAAGAGAAAAGCAGGAAGAGGGACGACAAAGGCAATAAAAAAGCCAAGAAGTCAGATAGAAGGGAACAGAAACCTGCTGAATCCATGGACTGGAGACAGTTCTTCCAGAACAACGAGGTAAGGCTCAAAGGTGCTGAGCCTGACTTCAGCGAAGAAGGCTGGGCTATAAGAAAACCTCGAAAGAAATAGAATAAAAATGCCTCATATCCAGGAAAACAATCAGGATATGGGGCATTTATATTTAATTAACTATTATATTCGAGATAAAATACTTAACTTTGCAGAAACAAATCAAAACATATTCTGAATATCTATGATTACACAATATGAACTGCGCCATGCCTCTAATCCAGAGGATGCCAGACATTATGACACCACACGTCTGAGAAAGGACTTCCTTGTGGAAAACCTGTTCAACGACGACAAAGTATATATGGTGTATTCCATGTACGACCGTATGATTGTGGGAGGAGCAAAACCTGTCAGAGAGACATTGCCACTTGAAGCTATTGCCCCTCTTAAGGCACCTTACTTCACGACCCGCCGAGAGCTTGGTGTCTTCAATGTAGGAGGCAAGGGTATTGTCAAGGTTGGCAGCGAGGAATATGAACTCGATTATAAGGAAGCTCTCTACATTGGCAGTGGAGACAGGGAGATTACCTTCAGGAGTGCCGACCCTGCCACCCCGTCACTTTTCTATTTCAACTCAACAACAGCTCACATGTCATATCCTTGCCGCAAGATATCTGCAGCAGACTCCGTGAAAGCACAGATGGGTTCACTTGAAATGAGCAATGAGCGCACCATCAATAAAATGATTGTAAACCAGATGCTCCCAACCTGCCAGTTGCAGATGGGCATGACAGAACTTGCCACAGGAAGCGTGTGGAACACCATGCCTGCCCATACACACAGCCGTAGGATGGAGGCTTACTTCTATTTTGAATTGCCATCGGACCAGGCTGTTTGCCATTTCATGGGAGAGCCACAGGAGACAAGGCACATATGGATGACTAACAATCAGGCCGTACTGTCACCGGAATGGAGCATCCACAGCGCAGCAGCCACCCATAACTACACCTTTATATGGGGAATGGGCGGAGAAAACCTCGACTATGGTGACCAGGACTTCTATGCCATCACAGATTTGAGATAATAACTTAGGTAAACAGACTATCATTATAAAAAACAAACTTAATACTTAAATACAAGACGAAAATGACAAGTTTAAAAGATTTTTCACTCGAAGGCAAGAATGCCTGGATTACAGGTGCCTCTTATGGCATTGGTTTCAACATTGCCAAAGCATTTGTAGCTGCTGGTGCAAAGACCATCATCTTCAACGACATCAACGAGGCTGCTCTTGAGCGTGGTCTTGCCAACTACAAGGAGGCTGGCATCGAGAACGTGAAGGGCTATGTTTGCGACGTTACAAACGAAGTTGCTGTAAAGGAACTTGTGGAGAAAATCCACGCTGAGGTCGGCAATATCGACATCCTGGTAAACAACGCCGGTATCATCAAGCGCATTCCTATGCACGAGATGAAGCGTGCCGAGTTCCAGCAGGTAATCGACATCGACCTTGTTGGTCCGTTCATCTGCTCAAGTGCTGTCATCCCAGAGATGATGGAGCGCCGTGAGGGTAAGATTATCAACATCTGCTCTATGATGAGCGAGCTTGGCCGTGAGACCGTTTCTGCATACGCTGCTGCCAAGGGAGGTCTGAAGATGCTCACCCGCAACATCTGCTCTGAATATGGAGAATACAACATCCAGTGTAACGGCATCGGTCCTGGCTACATCGCTACTCCTCAGACAGCTCCTCTCCGCGAGCGTCAGCCTGATGGCAGCCGTCATCCTTTCGACAGCTTCATATGCGCAAAGACACCTGCCGGACGCTGGCTCGACCCATCAGAGCTTGGAGGTCCTGCAGTATTCCTTGCTTCCAAGGCTTCTGACGCAGTCAATGGTCATGTACTCTATGTTGACGGTGGAATTCTTGCTTACATCGGCAAGCAACCTAAATAAATACAGACAGGCGACAATCAATCAGGGCATCCATTGTAAATAATGGATGCCCTGATTATTTATTGCTTATTCACGTTTCGCAAGTTACGAGCTTGCTCTAATTTAACGAGTTGACGAGTCAACCAGTTATTACTTATTAAGTTTTAGTTCAAAGCGTCTGCCAACTCAGCACCAGCCTTGAATTTAGCAACTTTCTTTGCTGGTATGGTAATGGTTGCACCAGTTGAAGGATTTCTTCCCTCACGTGCTGGACGCTCAGCTACAGAGAATGTACCAAAACCAACGAGCTGTATCTTGTCACCCTTTACGAGAGTGTCCTTAACAGCTGCAACTGTTGCGTCCAATGCTTTCTTTGCGTCTGCTTTGCTCAGTCCTGCGCCTGCAGCAATAGCCTCAATTAACTCAGTCTTGTTCATAATAATTTTTCTAATTGTGATTATAATTGTGATTGTATGTATTTGTTTCGGCTCTCAAAATATCAGCTACATTGAAAAACACCTTCGGATTCATCATGGTATTGGATAATCCTGATATGGACGTTTCTATTTCTCCAACATACGGATATGCCCTGCAAATATAAGGCATTTGTTTCACAAAACAAACAAAAAACAAAAAAAAATTATGAATTAAGCCAAAAAAACACGTATCTCACTGCGATTTATGTCTTTTCACGATATTTTTTAGTACTTTTGCGCTTAAATATACAAAGTCTGGAAAATGCATTCCGACTGACATACATAAACATCAACAATATGCGTAACATACCAATAGCAACAAAGAACCTTCTATTGATTAACATCATAGCATACCTTGCCTATGAAGTATTGAGACATATGGGGATAGACCTTAACAGCACGTTCGGCCTTCATTTCATACTGGCAAGTAATTTTTCATTCTACCAGCTTGTAACATACATGTTCATGCATGGCGGCATTTCACACCTCTTCTTCAACATGTTCGCATTATGGATGTTTGGGTGCGTTGTCGAGAGGGTTTGGGGAACCAAGAAATTTCTCATATATTATTTCGTGTGCGGAATAGGAGCGGGACTCATGCAGGAGGCTGCACAGTTTGTAAACTATTCCCTTGAATATGCACAATATCCACACGTCATAATAAATGAAATGAAGACTCCAATGGACGTAGTACTTAACTCATGGACCACAGTGGGTGCATCAGGTGCCATATACGGCATCTTGCTCGCATTCGGAATGATATTCCCTGAGGAGAGAATATTCATCTTCCCATTGCCCATCCCAATCAAGGCAAAATGGTTCGTACTGTTCTACGTGGCTATAGAGCTGTTCTCAGCTTTCAGCAGCCAGGGTGACGGAGTAGCACACGTGGCACACCTTGGCGGTATGCTCTTTGGATACATCCTCATAAGGTACTGGAACAGACATCCTTACTACGGTGGCTTTGGAACGTCACAGGGACAACAGTTTTTCAACAGGATGAGGAGCAACTGGGAAAGAAGAAGCAACCACCAATCAGACAACACTGGATGGAACAGCAGGCATAGCCAGGCAGTACACGAGAGCGACTGGGATTACAATGCCAGGAAAAAGGAAGAACAGGATGAGATAGACTGCATCCTTGACAAGATACGGAAGAGCGGATACGACAGCCTTACAAAAGAAGAGAAGCAGAAGCTGTTTGACAAAAGCAGGAAATAGCCGTCAGAATGAAAAAAATCAAAGGACTCGCCACACTCATACTGTCATCTGTAAACATAGTCATCATTGTCGCTATGATAGCGACAGGGATGGCAGACCATATCAATCCATCCACACATCCAATGATGGCTGTGACAGGCATCCTCTATCCTCTTTTCCTGATTGCAAACCTCACATTCATCGTTATCTGGATTTTCATCTCGCCCAGGCATGTTCTCATACCAGTTGTCGGACTTGTCATTACTTATTATCCGACACGCAGGATATGTCCTTTAAACATATCTGGCGAAGTGCCCGACAATGCCATCAAAGTACTGTCCTACAATGTTTTCAACTTCAACGATGACGGAACTGGCATTGACACTGGCATAGGTATGGCAGAATACATCCTTGAGAATGACGCCGACATTGTATGTCTGCAAGAAGCAAACCCGCACATCATAAAAGGAAAGAAGGCTGACAGCATTCTCAACAAACATTATCCACACATAATGTGGACACACAAGAAACCGTCTGGGGAATGGATTGGCATTCTCAGCAAACACCCAATCATAGCATCTGAGAAGATACCTTACGAGTCGGAAGGGAACATAAGCGTGGCATACAAGGTTCAGACATCTCAGGGAGATATCACCGTTATCAACTGCCATCTTGAGTCTAACAAGCTGAACAAGGACGACAAAGACAGCTTTCGGAAGATTGTCAGAGGTGGAGTGAACGATGGCAATCTGAAACAAGATTCCAGAAAACTTCTTGACAAGCTGGCGGAGGCAGCAAGACAAAGGGCTCCGCAAGCACGCAACGTGGCAGAATACATCAGTACAGCGTTGGAAAAGGGTGACGACATAATCTTATGTGGAGATTTCAACGACAACCCCATATCGTATGCAAGGAGGACTATTTCACGGAATCTCACAGACTGCTACATAGAGTCGGCAACAGGTCCAGGAATATCATACAATCGCAACGGGATGTTCGTGAGGATTGACAACATCATGTGCTCCTCGACATTCACTCCTTGCACTACTTTCGTTGACAGGAAAATCCGTCTTTCCGACCATTTCCCCATCATCAGCCAGATAAAAAAGAAGGATAAAGAGCAAATAAAGCATTAGAAATTTCTCAAAGTGTGAAAAATTAGTTAACTTTGCACGCTAAAAGACATAAAATCAAACAATAATAGAAATGCAAAACAAAGGATTAGTAATTTGTATTGCCGTCTTACTGACGCTTGCAAGCATCTTCTACCTGTCATTCTCAGTAGCCACAAACTACTACGACAGTCAGGCAGCAAAGATTAAAGACCCTGTGGCACAGCAGGATTACAAGGATTCTGTAAAGTATCTGGGTGTTTATTCTTACCAGAAGTGTCTTGAAACGCAGATTGGTCTCGGACTTGACCTCAAAGGCGGTATGAACGTAGTACTCGAGGTTTCCGTACCCGATGTAGTTGAAGTACTCGCTGACCACAAGAAAGACGCAGCGTTCGTAAAATCTATGAACGAGGCGCGTCAGCAGGAAGAGGAAAGTCAGAAGGACTTCATCACTCTCTTCGTTGACGCTTACAAGAAGAATTCCAACGGCGGACGACTGGCGACTATATTCGCTACACAGCAGCTCAAAGGGAAAGTCAGCACACAGAGCACAGACAGCGAGGTTGAGAAAGTTCTCCGCGAGGAAGTGCAGTCTGCCATCGACAACTCCTTCAACGTTGTAAGAAACCGTATCGACAAATTCGGTGTCGTTCAGCCTAACATCCAGAAACTGGAGGGACAGGAAGGACGAATAATGGTTGAGATGCCTGGTATCAGAGAGCCTGAGCGTATGCGCAAACTGCTTCAGGGTAGCGCAAACCTGGAATTCTGGGAGACATACAACAATCAGGAAGTACAGCCTTACCTCTCACAGCTCGACCTTCACCTCGCAAATGGTGACACCAAGATTGACACGACAAAGACAGACACTGTCAAGAGTGCCGGTGCAGACAACGTAAAGGGAAAACTGCAGGTTAAGGGCAACAGCAAGGCAAAGACAGAGGCTGAGCAGATTGCAGATGCAAAGAAGCAACACCCATTGCTCGCCATCTTGCAGACCATACCAGGAGAAAGCCTTAGCCTTGTAGGATATGCCCACATCCGTGACACAGCAGAGATAAACCACCTGCTCCACTCACAGATAGCAAAGCAGATTCTACCAGCTGACCTTAAACTGCTATGGAGTGCAAAGCCAGCTGACGGAATAAACAACAAGAACGTATTCGAACTTCACGCCATCAAGATAACGACATCCGACGGACGAGCTCCACTTGAAGGCGACGTAGTGACAGACGCAAAAGACCAGTTCGACAACTTTGGACGTCCGGAGGTAAGCATGACCATGAACTCCGATGGCGCACGCCAGTGGGCACAGCTCACAAAGGCAAATGTTGGCAAAGCGGTAGCCATCGTACTTGACAATGTCGTTTATTCCGCACCACGTGTAAATCAGGAAATCGACGGAGGTCAGTCATCCATTAGCGGTAACTTCACCATTGAGGACACAAAAGACCTCAGCAATACGCTCAAGTCGGGACGTATGCCTGCACCTGCACGCATCGTACAGGAGGAGGTCGTTGGTCCTACACTTGGAGCACAGTCCATCCAGCAGGGTATAATATCATTCGTCATTGCCTTCGTGATACTTATGATATACATGCTCGTAATGTACGATTTCATACCAGGCATGATGGCAAACATAGCATTGCTCTTCAACCTCTTCTTCACACTTGGAATACTCGCCAGTTTCCAGACAGCACTCACCATGCCAGGTATTGCCGGTATAGTGCTCACACTCGGTACTGCCGTAGATGCCAACGTGCTTATCTATGAACGTATAAAAGAGGAGATGAGAGCTGGCAAAGGACTCAAGCAGGCATTGCAGGAAGGATATAGCAACGCATTCTCTGCCATCTTCGACTCCAACCTCACATCACTCATCACAGGTATCATCCTGCTTGTAACCGGTACAGGACCTATACGTGGTTTCGCAACGACATGGATTATAGGTATCGTCTGCTCTTTCTTCACAGCCGTATTCCTCACACGTATTGTATATGAGAACAGGCTCAAGAACGACAAGTGGACAAACCAGAAGTTCTATACCAACATTTCAAAGAACCTGCTCCAGAACATCCATGTGCCTTTCATGTCTCTCTACAAGAAGAGCTTCACAGTAGTGGCATTGGCAATAGTAGTGTTTGTAATCAGCTTCTTTGTACGCGGACTGAGCCGCAGCATTGACTTCACAGGCGGACGCAACTATGTCGTTACCCTTTCTGGAGCACATCAGGTCGAAGAGGTTCGCAAGGCTCTTGACGGAGCATTCGTTAACACCAAAGGCGAGAACGCTGGCAAGCCAGCCACTACAAGTGTCATAGCTCTCGGTACTGACGGACAAACAGTACGTGTTTCCACAAACTACAACATCGAATCTAACGACCCGCTTGAGGACGACCGTGCTGAGACAATACTCTACACAGCCCTCAAGAAGGCAAACCTTGTGTCACAGGCTAACGTGGAGTCTTTCAAGAACCCGGACATTCGTCAGGGTGGCTCAATCATCAGCAGCGCAAAAGTAGGACCATCAATAGCCAAAGACATCACTTACGGAGCTATATGGAGCGTAATCTTGGCACTCGTATTCATATTCCTTTACATCCTCTTGCGCTTCCGCAACGTGGGATTCTCAGTTGGTTCAATAGCAGCTCTTGCGTGCGACACCATAACAGTCATAGGTATCTACTCGCTCATGTGGGGCTGGGCTCCATTCTCACTTGAGATAGACCAGACGTTCATTGGTGCTATCCTTACCGTTATCGGCTACTCCATCAATGACAAGGTGGTTGTATTCGACAGAATTCGTGAGAACATGAAACTGCATCCAAAACAAGACCTGCAAGTATTGTTCAACGACTCCATCAACCAGACTCTTGCACGTACGGTCAACACATCACTGTCAACACTCATCGTGCTCCTCAGCATATTCATACTGGGTGGTGACAGCATACGCAGCTTCTCATTTGCGATGATTCTCGGTGTCATCTTCGGCACACTGTCTTCTATTTTCATCGCTTCACCAGTTGCATATATCGTACTTGGAAGGAAAATAAAGGAACAGGACGCTTAACCGTACTCTATATACAACGGTAATTATTAAAAGACCTTGAAGAATAATTCTTCAGGGTCTTTTTTCTCGTAAACATCGGAGTGAGATTGTGAAGGTTGGGGAAGCAAGTACTTCATGTCATAGACAAAGAAAGGAAGAAAAGGGGCGGAGGTGACGTGATGTCAGTTCCGCCCCTGTCTTTAAATGGAGCACACAGTTCCTGAAAATCATTATGGTATTTTTTTTCATTGCTTAAAAGAATTCTTTTAAGCGTTTGAAATCTATGTTCACCAGTGGTGGACGTACGTTTCGCAGTGGTGGACGTACGTTTCGCAGTGGTGGACGTACGTTTCGCAGTGGTGTACATAGAATTATATGGTATTCTGGGGAATAATGTACCGAAAAGAGTAAAGGATAAGAAAATAATATTTTTTTTATTATAAAATTGCTAAATTGGGGAAAAAGTCATATCTTTGCAATAGTTAGGCTGTATAATCTATACTTTTAAATAATTATTATCGTGAAAAAAGTTTTTATTATCGCTGTAATGGCAGGTATAGCCATTACCGTTTCTGCAAAGAAGAAATATGCAGTGACCATGACGGGAGAGAACCTTGCTACTCTAACCCAAGTAACAGACAACGAAGAGCCCTGCCTTGATCCTTTCGGAGGAGATAATGGTAGTGCCTTGTTCTTTTCTGTGAGAGAGAACAAGAAATACTACAATCTTTACAAGAAGGACAATCCCTTTTCTGCCGCCATGTCACAGAAGACAAGCGGCAAGAACTTCAACCGCAATCCTTGTTTCAACGAAGCGACTGGCAAGATTGCCTTCAGCTGTATGCAGGATGGTGCTTCCACATCAGACATATACACTATGTTTGACTCCAAGGGCAAGGCATTGTCGCAGATTACCGAGAGTTCGGATGCCTATGAGGAATATCCGAGCTTCAACAAGGAAGGTAATATGCTTGTGTATGACAAGGTACAGCTTACTTACTACCGTAAAGCCAACTGGACAACATTTTTCTTTGGCTTCGGTGGCACTACGGTAGTCGTTGAGAACAGTGAGATATGGCTCCGCAACCTTAAGACAGGCGAGAATGTCCTTCTTGGCAACGGCTATCAGCCTTGTTTCTCTCCCGACGGGAAAAGGATTGCATATGTGAAATATTCCAGTGATGCGAAGAGTACAAGTATATGGGTTATGAACATCGATGGCAGCGAGCAGGTTCAGGTAACAGATGCCAAGAAGGGGTTTGCCCTTAATCCACGCTGGAGCCCTGACGGAAAGCGTCTCATATTCCAGTCATCTAAAAAGGACAAGAAGGACGCCGACTTGTATGTTATTGATTCAGATGGCAACAACCTCACACAGCTGACAATAAACAAGTCATACGATGGACAGCCATATTGGACAACCGATGGATATATCTATTTCGTGTCAGACCGAGGCAATGACCCTGGCAACTATCAGATATGGCGATTCAAATATGAGTAAGGTCTTAAAGTATATTGAAGGTTGAAGATGGAAGGTTGAAGATGGCAAAGCCAAAATTCAACCTTTCATTTTTTTTGAAGCGGCAAGCAGTAGAAAGAAGAAGAAGGTACCCGTCAGCAGCCCCGCTATTGCATCTACGAGATAGTGAGCCTGTATGTAAACCGTAGCACAACAGAGCAAGACATAGAACGGTGAGAGCAGAAGCAGCAGTCTGCCATTCCTCGCATGCCATACGAGCCACATGATGACTGTGCTTATGCCTACATGCGAAGAAGGGAAAGCTGCTGTAGGGCGTTCTCCTGCTGCTTTTGCATCCTCTACGAACTGATAGAATATTCCATCCGTATAGCCTGGTGATGTAAGACATTCCTGATGGTAGTTGAAATAGTCGTGTATATTTGGGAAGACACCCGCCACGATGTTTTTCACGCCCACTGCCTTGAAATAGAATGTAGGTCCGGCTACTGGAATGAATATGAACATTACGTAGTAAAGGAAGAAAGCCGTTATGACGATGAACGCTGCCCTTTCAAACTCATTGTTCCGGAACAGGAAATAGTATATGACGACAAACACTATCATGGGATAGTAGGCGGCATATCCCATGTCGAAAAGCTCGCTCGCCACGGCTCCCGGCAGCAGTTCCGAGAATAGCAATGCCGGCTGGCATCCAAACAACTGCTGTTCCCATGATGCGAAGAGGTGGTCTAAATTTGGCAACGTCCTGTTAAGCTCGAACGTGTCCGGATACCACCATGCAAGTAGTGCAAGTTGTGCAGCTACCCTTGCAAAGCGTATGAAACGGCACGGGATAATTCTGTAAGCCATCCATAGTGCCAAAGTCATGGCAACGATTTTCCCCCTACCCCATATCATAGTCTCAGGATGAGGGAGACGCGTATATAGGAAAAGTATTACGACAAGAGTCAATACAAGATAGCCCATGGCTGCCCATTCCACCGCCATGAGTCCTTTCATGGGGTTTCGCTCTATGGCGAACAGTTCTTTTAAAAATTTCATTTCTTATAACCAGTTGTTTGCTTTATACCAAGAGATGGTCTCTCTCACTCCCCTTTCAAGACTGTATTCAGGAGTGTAGCCAAGTTCATTTCTTGCTTTAGTGATGTCGCTTCGCCAGTTGCGCTGCTTTAGAATATGGAATTTGTCATGGTTAAGTGCAGACACTTTGCCTGTGACATGGCTAAGTATCTCTGAGACGGATGTTATGAGCCACAGCAGCCATATAGGTGAGGTGATGCGCACGACCCATGGGTTGCCTAACTCTTTGCGTATAAGGTCGCTGAAAGCAGAACTCTGATAGACATCCCCGTCGCTAAGCATGTACTTTTCACCATTAACACCATTCCAAAGGGCGAGAAAGACAGCCTGTACCAAGTCCTTTACATATATGAACGTGATATCCTGCCTCTTGAATCCTGCGGCGAAATCTACATGCCGTTTTATTGACTGCGCCATCATGAAATAGTCACGCTCGCGTGGACCATATACTCCTGTTGGCTGAAGGATAACGTATGGCAGTCTGCCCGGATTCTTTCCTGCAATATCGGCGAGTGCCTTCTCTGCCTCCAGTTTGCTCTGGGCATATTTTGTATTTGGACGTGGAGTGTCAGAGCCTGTTATGTTCTTGTAAGGCATTTTCTCGTGAATGGCACCATATACAGAAAGGGAACTTATGAAAAGGAACTTCCTCAATGGCATTCCCGAATCCACGACAGCCCTTGCAAGATTGGTGGTACCTTTAGTGTTGGTCTCAAAGAAATCGCTTACGTGAAGGCATTTAGTTGTACCTGCTGCATGGACTATATAGTCGAATTTCATGCCACGAAAGGAATTCAGCAACGCATCATAATCAGAGAAATCAAGCTGTATGAAATTGATTCGGCTGTCTGTAAGGTATCTGCGCGAACTGGTATTTCTTACTGCCGCCCACACTTCCATTCCCAAATCGAGTGCCTTCTCTACGATGAACGAACCTATGAAACCACTGGCTCCAGTAACAAGAATAGTGGCCGTTTTATCTTTTTGTTCCAATTTTAATTATCTTTTAATACAATTAGTTTGCAAAGTTAAGAATTATTTTGTTACTTTGCCCTATTAAGGTTGAAAAAATGAAATATTCAATTTTCAATATTATATCACTATGGCAAAGGGAAAGAAAGATTCAAAAAGAAAGTCTAAGAAGCAACTTGCGGAAATACTGGGTAATTTCTTCAGAGCCAACCCTGGCGAGACATTCAGCCTGAAGCGAATATTCAAGGTTCTGAACATGAAGACCCACCCCATGAAGATGCTCGCCATTGACATAATGGAGGAGATGGCATGGGACGATTTCCTTGTGAGATGCAGTGACAACAGCTATAAGCTCAACATGAACGGACAGGTTCAGGAAGGCATCTTCGTGAGAAAGAGCAATGGCAAGAACTCTTTCATCCCCGATGGAAGCGACAAACCTGTATTTGTATCGGAGCGAAACTCTATGTTCGCCCTCAATGGCGACAGGGTGAGGGTGCAGATGCTGGCACGCAGACACAACCATATCAAGGAAGCAATGGTGACGGAAGTGGTGAGCCATGCCAAGGATTCCTTTGTTGGAATACTTCATGTGGATAAGGACTTCGCCTCACTTACCGTTGAAGGTAACCTGATTTCTCAGGACATAGTCATCCCCAAAAGAAAGCTCAAGGGAGGCAAGACAGGCGAGAAAGCCATAGTGAAAGTAGTGCAATGGCCAACGGCAGAATCAAAGAACATCATAGGCGAAGTGGTGGATGTGCTTGGCAAGAAAGGCGACAACACCGTTGAAATGCATTCCATCCTTGCCCAGTATGGGCTTCCATACAAATATCCCAAGAATGTGGAAGATGCCGCCAACAACATAACAAGCGAGATAACTCCAGAGGATGAAGCCGAGCGCGAGGATTTCAGGAATGTATGGACATGTACCATAGACCCGAAAGATGCCAAAGACTTTGACGATGCCCTGTCAATAAGGAGCCTGACATCTTCTTCAAAGGGTAGCGGACTCTGGGAAGTGGGTGTACACATAGCCGATGTTTCCCATTATGTGAAGGAAGGGTCGATTATTGACCGTGAGGCTCAGAAAAGAGCCACGAGCGTTTATCTTGTTGACAGAACCATACCGATGCTCCCGGAACATCTGTGCAATTACGTCTGCTCGTTGCGCCCAGATGAGGACAAGCTATGCTACAGCGTGGTGTTTGTACTGGACGATGATGCCAACATTAGGGAACACCGCATAGTCCATACTATAATAAGGAGCAACCGCAGGTATGCCTACGAGGAGGCTCAGGCACTTCTTGAGGCTAACGGCGTAGTGGATGGTACCGGCACTCCTGCACCTCCTGCACCGAAGGAAGGATACAAAGGCGAGAATGCCATGGAAATAATAACCCTTGACCGACTTGCCAAAAAGCTGAGAGAAAGACGTTTCAAGAATGGTTCCGTTAAATTTGATTCTGAGGAACTGCACTTTGACATCGACAAGGACGGCAAGCCAACAGGGTGTTATTTCAAAGTGTCGAAAGATGCCAACAAACTCATCGAGGAATTCATGCTGCTTGCAAACCGCACGGTTGCCGAAGACGTGGGGATGGTTGCAAAAGGTAAGGTTGCCAAGACTCTGCCATATAGGGTACACGACAATCCAGACCCACAGAAACTCGAAACACTAAGGGACTTCATCGTGAAGTTCGGTTACAAGCTGAAGACAGCCGGAACTAAAGGGCAGACAGCACGTTCGATAAACAAGCTGATGGACGAGTGTGAAGGACACACTGAGCAGAAACTGATACAGACTGTAGCCCTCAGGGCTATGATGAAAGCGAAATACACCATTCACAACATCGGGCACTTTGGACTCGCCTTCGACTACTATACACATTTCACCAGTCCTATACGCAGATATCCCGACACTATGGTACATCGCTTGCTCACAAGATACCAGGCTGGTGGACGCTCTGTAAACAAGGACAAATGTGAAGAACTATGCAAACATTGTTCAGAGATGGAGCAAATAGCCCAGAACGCCGAAAGGGAGAGCATCAAATACAAGATGGTGGAATTCATGGGCGACAAAGTGGGTTGCACCTTCGATGCACATATAAGCGGAATACAGAGCTATGGCATATACTGCGAAATAGACGAGAACCATTGTGAGGGACTTGTCCCGATGCGCGATCTCAGCGATGACTATTACGATTTTGACGAGAAGAATTATTGTCTGGTAGGCAGACGCCGACACCATAAATATCAGTTGGGAGACAGCATAAGGATTAAGGTTGCAAATGCCAACATAGAGAAACGCCAGCTTGACTTCACTCTTGCTGACTGACTGGTTTGCTGTTGAAAATATGAAAATCTTCTTCAATCACAAGGAAGAGTTATGGAACTCATGGTCGCATGCCTTTGGCATCGTGCTTGCCGTTGTGGCAGGGACGGTGTTCATCGTGTGGTGCTCACTCGCAGCTTTCAAGCCATTGATGGACAGCGTGTCTCCCATAGCCATAGGATGGATAATAGCAGAAGGAGTTGCCTACATAACCGGAGCCTTGTTCTACACTTTCAACCGCCGCAGGTTCATGCACACCGTGTTCCATTTCTTTGTCCTCATTGGCTCGGTATGCCACATCATAGCCGTATGGGATATATTAGTGAAATTGGAATATTGAAGAATGAAAGTCTATGCCTCCTTCTGCCTTGTTCCCATGCGAGCCTCTACAACATTTACAACATAGTCGCCCAGTTTCTCACATTCATTTATGATGTCCATATATATTGTTCCCACCTCATAGGAATATATACGGTTGTTGACATCACTGATGTTCTGGCTCTTCAGCTGATTGCGGTAGTTATTTATCTCATTCTCCACATTGAACGACCTGTTTACATCGAAGAGTTCCTTCCTGCCTGAGAAGAGAGAGTTCATCTGGGTAAGAGCCTCATCGGTAAGCTCAAACATCTGATGGATATGCTCATATTGTTTCTCTGTGAAGTGTTCTTTCTTGCCCTGTACTTTCATGGATATGGTGCGCGCCATGTTGTAGCAACTGTCACCGATACTCTCTATCTCGCTTATCTCGCGCAGCATGGCTCGTATCTTTGCCTTTGTCTCATCGCTGAGGTGGGAGTCGCTGACACTGTCGAGATACTGTGCTATCTCTATCTCCATGCTGTCGCTTATTCCTTCATACTTCTCTATGCGCGAGAACAGCTTGTTGAAAGCATTCTCGTCCTTCTCTCCAAGGAGTTCCCTCACCATGTTGAACATCCTCTGGATGCGCTCGGCAAACGACTGTATCTCTTTCTGTGCCTCAAGGACATTAAGCTCTGGGGTCTTCATGATGCTATCGCCACCAATATAGCGAAGCCTGAACTCTTCTTCCTCCTCCTTTGCCTTAGGCTTGATAGCCCAGCATACGACTTTCTCTATCTGCGGTATAAACCACATGAGGATGAAGGTATTAGTGACATTGAAACATGTATGGAATGCTGCAAGCACTATGGGCAGCTTCAGGGCGAGCTGCTTTGTAGTTAGAGAAGTGTCAGCCGGATTATACCCCACCAACGAGCACACACCGTTTACAAAAGGATAAAACAGGCACAGCACCCATATCACTCCGAATGCATTGAAGACGAGATGTGCAAGAGCAGCCCTTCTCGCCTGCGCATTGGCACCAAGTGCAGCGAGATTTGCTGTTGCCGTGGTTCCTATGTTCTCTCCCATCACAAGAGCAATGCCAAGATATATTGGTAGCACACCCGTGGAACAAAGGAGGATAGTTATAGCCATTACGGCTGCCGATGACTGCACCACACATGTTATGACAGTGCCGATGGCAAGGAATATTAATATTGTCAGATGGCTCTTAGTGTCGAATGAGCTGAAGAAACGAATGACATCACGGTTGTGCTCAAGGTCCAGTTCCTTGCCGGCGGAACTGAGAAGTACAAGAGAGAAGAACAAGAAAGCAATTCCAAAAAGGAAGTCTCCAACGTATCTCTTGCGCTTGGAGTATATAAGCATGATGCCAAAGAAAAATGCTGGATATACAACACATGTCAAGTCAACATTGTAACCAAGGCTCATAATCCACGCCGTAAGGGTGGTGCCTATGTTGGCTCCCATGATGACGGAAATAGCCTGTGCCAGAGTGAGGAGTCCTGCGTTGACAAACGACACTGTCATTACCGTGGTGGCGGATGATGACTGGACGGAACAGGTTACGAACATACCGGTAAGCATACCGGTGAAACGGTTGGTTGTCATGGCTGCGAGGATATGACGCAACTGGGAGCCTGCCATCTTCTGCAACGCCTCACTCATTATCTTCATTCCATAAATGAGAAGTGCGAGTGACCCGATAATCTTAAAAAATATCCAAATCGACATATTTTATATTATAATTGTGTTTCAACAGTGTCATGTCTCGGATAATTTGAGTAACTTTACACCTGAAAAAGACTCTAAACCATACAAGCTATGAAACAATTAATACAAATCCGTTGCAAAAATAATAAAAAAAAGCTGAATATCCCAATCGGAAGTACACTTTCTGATGCATACCGCGAATTAAATCTCAATATTCCATACGGACCCGTCAGTGCAAAGGTTAACAACAAGGTAGAGGGACTCAACTACAGACTATACCATAACAAGGACATTGAATTTCTTGGACTGGACTCTGCAAGCGGCATGAGAGCATATACCAGAAGCCTCTTTTTTGTCCTGTGCAAGGCTGTCAATGACCTATACCCAGAAGGAAAGGTGGTGATTGACATTCCTGTATCGAACGGATATTACTGCGACCTGCGCATTGGCAGGGAGGTTGCCGACAAGGACGTGGAGGCAATACGCAAAAGAATGGAAGAGATTGTGAAGGCTGCAATACCTATCAGACGTCACGAGGCACCTGCCGAGGACGCAATAAGAATGTTTGAGGAAATGGGTGCCGAGTCAAAGGTGAGCCTACTGAAAAGCATTGGTAATCTTTACACTACATACTATACCATTGATGATTATAAAGACTATTATTATGGCACGATGCTCACAAACACAAGCCAGCTGTCGGTCTTCGGATTGGAGAAATATTACGACGGAATGTTGCTGCGGACACCAACAAGGCAAAACCCAAATGAATTAGGTGCACTGATAAGACAGGACAAGATGTTCGAGATATTCAAGGAACATCATAGATGGCAACAGATACTGGGCATTGATACAGTTGGAGTCTTCAACCAGGCTGTGATGAAAGGATGGACTAACGACATCGTAAACATCTCGGAGGCTCTTCAGGAAAAGAAAATTGCGAAAATGGCCGACGAAATAGCATCAAGAAAGGACGTGAAGGTCGTTTTGCTCGCTGGACCGTCTTCTTCGGGAAAGACCACCACTTGCAAACGCTTGTCAATACAACTGCTCACAAACGGCATCAAGCCTTTGCAGATTTCACTTGATGATTATTTTGTAAACAGGGAAGACACTCCAAGGGATGAGAGCGGAGAATATGACTATGAAAGTATCTATGCACTAAACATTCCACTTATAAACGAACAATTCAGCAAACTGTTCAACGGTGAGGAAGTGGAACTGCCAAAATACAATTTCCAAACTGGCAAGAGCGAGAAGAGTGGCAAGAAACTCAAGATGGAAAGCAACAATGTGCTAATAGTGGAAGGCATTCATGCGCTCAACCCAGAACTGACATCACAGATTCCGGAAAACCGCAAGTTCAGAATTTATGTATCGGCACTTACAACCATCCTGCTTGACCATCATAACTACATACCGACAACTGACAACCGACTGCTCCGCAGAATAATAAGGGACTATAAATACAGGGGATGCTCAGCCGAGGAGACTATAAGGAGATGGCCTTCTGTAAGAGCTGGAGAAAACAAATGGATATTCCCTTATCAGGAGAATGCGGATATGATGTTCAATTCTGCCATGATATACGAACTTGGTGTCATAAAGGCGCAAGCTGAACCGTTGCTGGAACAGGTACCGGAAAACTGTGAGGAATATTGCGAGGCCTACCGATTGCTGAAGTTCCTGAGATACTTCAAGCCTGTGCAGTTCAGGAGCCTGCCGCCAAACAGCCTTCTTAGAGAATTCCTTGGAGGAAGTACATTTAAGTATTAACAACTTTGTTTTAAACAACCTTGTTTAATTCTGAGAATAGACGTAACTTTGATACCCCAAAAAAGATAATATGCAAAGAAAAGCAACGATGAAGTCCCTTGAAAAAGTGGTTTATGTTAAATAAAGTCCTTTGAAAAAATGGCAGTGCTACAAAGAAAAATGGTGGTGCAAGTTTAAAATGCTTATATTTTCCTGCTATTGATATTTCTTCCGCAGAAAAACATAAGCACTTTTATGGGTAGATAAATATTACGGGGATAGAGCATACACAAGGACAATGTAACAAGAGTTACTCATATGCCTTATCCTCAGCCATAGCGATGATGTCCTCTCTTGACATTTCTTCATGAAGGTTATTGTCTTCGGTTTCCGTTTGCTGCGACTCATCAACACTGTCGGCAGATGGACAAAGGTCCTCTATTACTGATATGGGTTCCTCCTCCATGCTCGTACGCTTGCTTTTCTCATCGAATATCATGTTTGAGAATTTCTTGTCGCTACGCAATCTGGATATCACCTCCTTTGCAGCGTTCTGCTGGCTCTCTTTCTTTGAATACCCTTTTCCTCTGCCACTCTCTATTCCCTCGAGAAGGATGCGTGTATGAAAGACTGGACTGCTATTGTCCACCGTCTGCTCTACAAGTTCGAAAACGATGTCGATATGGTTTCTCTGTGTCCATTCTATCAATTTCGACTTGAAGTTAATTATCTTATATGCTACCTTGTCGATGTTTATCAGCTCACCGAGGATTCTCTTTTCCATAAACTTGTGACAGGCATTGTATCCATGGTCAAGATAAAGCGCACCTACGAGGGCCTCAAAAGCGTTTCCCCCCATATAGCTGTTGTGCGAATTAGCCTGACCACTTGACAATACGAGTTTGTCAATGCCCATCTCTCCCGCAATTTTGTTGAGAGAGTCTCTCTGTACTATCTTTGAACGGGTATTTGTAAGGAATCCTTCTCTTTTGGTTGGAAAATGCTGATATACTATATCGCCCACAATGGCATCAAGAATGGCATCTCCCAAAAACTCGAGCCTTTCATTGTTCAGTGGCCTTCCTTTCGCATTGCGCCTCGCCACGCTCTTATGCATGAGAGCGAGCTTGTAATAGTCAATGTTCTTAGGATAACGTCCGATAATAGAATATAAAGAAGAATAAAGCTCCTTTTCCTTACGGAACGGGAGCTTTATCCTGTCTAATAGATCATTCAGCATATTTCTTGAAGATAACGCAAGCATTGTGTCCTCCAAAACCGAAAGTATTGCTCATAGCAGCTCTAACCTCACGCTTCTGTGCCTTGTTGAAGGTGAAATTCAGATTATAGTCGAGTTCCGGATCCTCGTCACCTTCCTCATGGTTGATGGTTGGAGGAACGATATCATTCTTCACAGAAAGGACGGCAACCATTGCCTCTACGGCACCTGCTGCTCCAAGCATGTGTCCTGTCATGGACTTGGTAGAAGATATGTTTAGCTTGTATGCAGCATCACCGAACACTTCCTTGATAGCCTTTGACTCAGAGATGTCTCCAACATGTGTAGATGTTCCGTGAACATTGATATAGTCGATGTCCTCTGGCTTCATGCCTGCGTCTTCAAGTGCATTCTGCATTACAAGCTTAGCTCCAAGTCCCTCTGGATGAGAAGCTGTGATATGATATGCATCTGCGCTCTCACCCTCGCCTACCATCTCGGCATATATCTTGGCTCCACGTGCCTTAGCATGCTCGAGTTCCTCAAGGATGAGGCATCCAGCACCCTCTGCCATAACAAAACCATCGCGGCTTGCACTGAAAGGACGGCTTGCCTTTTCAGGCTCGTCATTACGTGTGGACAGAGCCTTCATTGCGTTGAAGCCTCCTACTCCACATGCACATATAGCAGCCTCTGCTCCACCACTGACAATGACATTTGCCTTACCAAGTCTGATAAGATTGAATGCGTCAGCAAGAGCGTTGCTTGATGATGCACATGCACTTGTAGTTGTATAGTTTGGTCCATGGAAACCGAAATGTATTGAAATATGTCCGGAAGCGATATCGGCAATCATCTTTGGTATGAAGAAAGGATTGAACTTAGGACCATTCTCCTTGTTGCAACCATAATATGTCACCTCATCCTCGAAAGTCTTGATGCCTCCGATACCTACACCGTAAACGACACCAATGCGGTTTAGGTCTTCCTTTTCCAAATCCAACCCTGAGTCTTTTACACCCTGCATGGCACTAATCATTGCCAACTGTGTGTAGCGGTCAAGTTTGCGGGCTTCTTTACGATCTATCCAGTCATTGATATTAAGGTCCTTCACCTCGCAAGCAAACTGCGTCTTGAAGAGGGAAGCGTCAAAATGAGTGATTGGCGCAGCGCCACTCTTTCCTGCAACAAGGTTCTCCCATGTCTCCTCTGGGGTGTTTCCCACAGGTGTGACTGCTCCGAGTCCTGTTACTACTACTCTCTTTAATTCCATTTGTATAGTTATTATTAATGTTTACCCAAACTTCAGGTCTCAGCCCTTCTCAAGAAAAGTGATGTCCTGTTTCCAAGTTGTGGGGAAACGATTTATAATGATTCTTATTATAGCGTGTTTGAATACTGTCAAACATCAATGCCGACTTTTCCTGGTATATTGGACTGAATAGCCAGATGTCGGAATATTACTAAATCAGGAATTATGAAGCCATTTTTAGAATACCAAGCTTCGTAATTCCTGATTATTTATCCACTATCGTTTAGTGGATAGATTATTTTGTATTTGCCTCAATGTATGAGATAGCGTCACCAACGGTACCAATCTTCTCAGCCTGGTCGTCTGGGATGTTTACACCGAACTCTTTCTCAAACTCCATGATGAGCTCTACTGTATCAAGAGAGTCTGCACCAAGGTCGTTAGTGAAGCTTGCCTCTGGCTTAACATCTGCCTCATCAACACCGAGTTTGTCAACGATAATTGCTTTTACTTTGCTTTCAATTTCTGACATGATTGTAGTTTTTTAATGGTTATTATTAAATATTCTATTTCAAATCGGTTGCAAAGGAACAAAATTAAATTCATTTGTGCAAATATTTTTATCAAAAAACTTACAAAACATGCACACACACCCATATATTGTGCATGTTTTTTGACGTTTTTCAACCTATTTATTTCGTTATAATACACATTACTATCTGTCTCCACACTTGTCATTTTTCTAGCTGCAATGAAAAAATCCCTATAAAATTTTGTCTATTAGGCAAAATCATTTATATTTGCAAATGATAAGGGGATTTTCCCTGTTAACGTCACACATACAGCAATCCTGCAAACAACACAGGACATGTCCCGGACATGTAAACAGCAAGAACTATGAAAGGCGCAAGGGAACACACCTTATTATATATATAAAGAAATTAAAATATAAAGTAATATGTCATTCACAGAACATTGCAACGAAATCTTCAACCAGGCAATCAGGGACTATCACATCAAGGATGATGTAAACACACCTATCAACAATCCTTACGACAGAGACTCCATTGAAAACAGACTCTATCTCAAGTGCTGGATAGACACTGTCCAATGGCATTTCGAGGACATTATCAGAGACCCGCACATAGACCCTGTCGAGGCTCTCAACCTTAAAAGACGCATAGACCGTTCCAATCAGGACAGGACAGACTTGGTGGAGCAGATAGACTCATACTTCAGGCAACAGTTCAGCGATGTAAAGCCTAACGCTGACGCAACAATAAACACGGAGAGTCCGGCATGGGCAATAGACAGGCTGTCCATTCTTGCCTTGAAAATATACCACATGCGAGAGCAGGTGGAACGAACAGATGTGGCAGAGGAACACATCAGGAAATGCCAGGAAAAGCTTAACGTGCTTGCCGAGCAGCAAATTGACCTCGGCACAGCAATAGACCAGCTTCTGGAAGACATTCAGGAAGGCAGAAAGTACATGAAAGTGTATAGGCAGATGAAGATGTACAATGACCCATCCACCAATCCTGTACTCTACTCCAACAAACAATAGAAGAACAAGTAAACAAACATGACATGAAGACCGAGCACCTGCTTATAATGCGGCTCTCTGCTATGGGCGATGTAGCTATGCTTGTTCCCGTAACATTCTCACTTGCAAGGCAATATCCTAACTTGAGAATAACGGTCCTAAGCAAGCCTTTCGCACGTCCATTCTTCGAGAACATCTCCGATAATGTGGGATTTATGGAAACCGACATTAACGGAGAAGAGAGTGGTCTGCACGGACTCAATGTTCTATACAGACGACTCTCCGCGAAACACTTCACGGCTGTTGCTGACATGCACGATGTCCTGCGGACAAAATACCTTCGCATGAGATTCACCATTGACCAGTACAGGGTAGAGCATATCGACAAGCACCGCACCGACAGACAGAGGCTATGCAGGTTAGGTTACAAGGGCATGTCACCCCTGCCATCCGCTTTTGACAACTACGCTGATGTACTTGCACGACTTGGCTACCCTATAGAATGCTCTTTCCGCTCTATATTCTCAGAACAAAGGGGCGAGATACGTTCACTGGCTCCAGCCATTCCCGAAAAAAAATCATTCCAGCAATGGATAGGCATCGCTCCATTCGCCGCCCACACTGGCAAGATATACCCTCCTGACAAGATGGAGACGGTTATAGACATCATAACACAACGGCATCCTAATAGCAGGATTTTCCTTTTCGGAGGTGGACGCAAAGAACAGGAGATAATGAATGGATGGGCAGAAAAGAACAAGCAGTGTATATGCGTGGCAGGAACTCTGAAAGGACTCGACAAGGAACTCTCACTCATGAGTTATCTTGATGTCATGGTGTCTATGGACAGTGCCAACATGCATCTGGCATCTCTTGTTGCCATACCTGTTGTCAGCGTGTGGGGTGCGACACATCCTTGCGCAGGATTCATGGGATGGGGACAAAGCGAGGAAAATGCCGTCCAGGTAGATTTGCCTTGCCGTCCATGCAGTGTTTTTGGGAAGAAGGCATGCCACCGTGGCGACTATGCCTGCCTTAACAGGATAGAACCTGTTGAGATAGCCGACAAGGTAGAAAGCATCCTCATGAGAAAGTAACATGCAATTACATTTGAGCAAATAAAATGCTTCCTCTCGCTAAAAGGCGACAGGAATTAGAATAAAAAATTATACAACATTAAATCAAAGAAAGGGATTATTATGAAAAAGTATGTTTGCGATGTATGTGGATACATCTACGACCCAGAAAAGGGTGATCCAGAGAATGGTATAGAACCAGGAACTGCATTTGAAGACCTTCCAGAAGATTGGGTATGCCCTCTATGTGCTGTAGGCAAGGACGAGTTTTCAGAAATAGACTGACATCATTAAACCCCAATCGGTCATCAGACCGCCAAAGAGTGCTTTCTCAGACGGTATTTATATGACCTATTTGGATAAAAGCTCTCGCAACCATCTTGCGGGAGCTTTTCTATATCCACCATTCCCGAATACTTACTATTGTCCACCCAGCCTATCAAAGAACGTTATCACACTTTCCCACGTCTTGAAATCATCTGAACCGAAGACAATGACCGTTCCCAGAAAATCAGGGCACTTCTTTGATGTGATGAGATAGTCTGCATAAAGCATCTCTGGATTATTCGACAATATAACCCTGTTCCACGCTGGTGCATTTATATATTTTCCAATCCACTGCTGGGCTTCAACACCTTGTTGCAGGTCGGAAGTAAGGGCTGGAACTATAAAATAAACATCATATTTCTCTATCAACATCTCATAGGCCTTATGCATGCTGGACAAAGGATTGAGGAAAGAATCCATTAGTGTCTCAATACTGACAACTACCTTCTTCCGCTCCCTACCCTGCTGTTTGTCATCAATCCATCTGATAACGGGAATGAGATAATGGAGCACTGCCTTGTCGAAAAGGCGATGTCCACCATGATAACTAATGGCATTGGGATAATGTTCCCTGAACAGGTCGAAAGTGTGCACTACGTCATCCTCATCACCAAATAGCCCAAACACTTTCTTCCTTTCTTCATCATCAACGGCTGCAAAATTCCCATCCGTTATGTTTTTATACTCCTTTACCAAAGCCTTGGTGACCATAAACTCCTGCACTCCATCTTTTCTCGGATTGTGGAATACTTGCATTCCTGTCAGACCGTGCTCTCTCATTGTGTCACCAATCTTGAATGCCGGGTTTACGAGAATCCTGTAAAAGCCATGAAGCATCTCAGCATACATGCCACCCATGGATGTACCTATTACAATATCAGGACTCTCCTTACCAGCCAGCTCTCTGAGCATGACCACAGCATCCACAGGATTCAATGGCACATCAGGCGATACGACCTCACATCCCGGCATGTAATCTCTAAGCAATTGTGCGGTATGTGTAGCCCCAGAACTGCCAAAGCCATGAATATACAATATTTTCTTTCCATCCATCAGTTCTGGAAAGTTTTTTACATGCATACCCTCATTTGATTTTTCCATAATGCGAAATTTAAGTTATTAAGGAGTGGTTTGATTGGCAAATTTACGGAAACATTTTTGAATATTCAAGCCTTACGACACAAAAACAATCAAATTTACGAGCAACAGCAGCAAGTGTGACTTGTCTTTTTGATATGATACAACTTTATACTATTGGCATATTTCACGTTTTAAACATATTTTAACCACTAAATGAATAATAAAATATGTTTTATATGTAATTTTGCAGCGAAAGATATCGATATTATTATTATTTTGCATGCAGGACACATCCTGCTATGCCTTATTTGTATGATTATAATTATAACATTGTAGATTATGAAAAAGTATTTAGTATCATTCGCAATCATGCTTTGCGGCTTTGCTGCGACAGCATACGCTCAATTACCTTCCGTAACCATCAAGGACATAAATGGCAATGCGGTAAGGACAGATACATTGTCGAACAACGGCAAGCCTTTTATCATCGACTTTTTCGCAACATGGTGCAAGCCATGCAACCGTGAGCTTAAAGCCATCCATGAGGTATATCCAGACTGGCAGGAAGAGACTGGAGTGAAACTAATAGCTGTATCAGTAGATCAGGCTCAAAACATAAACAAGGTGAAGCCAATGGTTGACGAATATGGCTGGGAATACGACATTCTTCTCGACCCAAACAGCGATTTCAAGCGTGCACTTGGCATTCAGATGATACCATACGTCCTCATCGTTGATGGCAATGGCAATATTGTATATAAGCACAATGGATATACCGATGGTGCCGAGAATGAGTTGATAGAGAAAGTAAGGGAACTCGTAAAATAACAGCATGAGACATAGATTATTATTGATGTCTGTCATCATGACAGCCGCCATCAGTGCCAATGCCCAGGAAGATGGCAATGACAACAAATATATAGTCAGCGGAAGCATACAGAGTGACATGCTCGTGCCTACAGGCAAGCAGGAGGATGGTTCCAATGAGGATTTCCGCACCAATTCATACGCAGAGGTGAATGTGATGAGCAAGAACCTTGATTTTGGTGCGAGAATAGAATATCTCGACCATCCACTCCCTGGATTTGAGGTTGACAGAGGTTTCAAGGGATGGGGCCTTGCCAACATCTATGCGAAGATGCACACAAAGGACTTTGAGGTTACGCTTGGAAACTACTACGAGCAGTTTGGTTCCGGATTCATACTCCGAACTTACGAGGAGCGTTCCTTAGGCATTGACAACTCATTACTTGGAGCCAGGATTGTGGCAAAACCATTTAAGGGGGTAAGGATAAAAGCCCTTAGCGGATACCAGCGTCATTACTGGAGCTACAACGATGCCCTTGTCACCGGTGCCGACCTTGAGTTAAGCCTTGACCAATGGTTCAAGTCTTTTTCAGACAAGGGAATGAACCTCACACTCGGTGGTTCATGGGTAAACAAGCATGAGAGTGAGGGCGACAATGACATATTCGTTGATGCCACACATAAGCTGAAACTTCCAGTCAACGTCAATGCTTATGACGTAAGGGCTATGTTCCAGAAAGGCGGGCTCAACATTCTTGCCGAATATGCCCAGAAGAGTCAGGACCCAACGTTCAAGAACGACTACATCTACCGCAAGGGATATGTTGGAATGCTCTCAGCATCCTATTCGCGCAAAGGAATGTCCATGCTCGTACAGGCTAAGCGTTCCGACAACTTCTCATTCATGAGCGACCGCACAGAGACTGGTTCTGGTTCATACATAAACCACCTTCCGGCATTCACGGAAGACCACACATATACTCTCGCAGCCATTTATCCTTATGCTACCAACCGTAACGGAGAGTGGGCATACCAGGCGCAATTTGGATATAATTTCAAGCGCAAGACTGCGATAGGCGGTAAATACGGAATGAACGTGAAGGTGAATTTCTCCCACGTCCATGCCATAGACCAGTCACCTCGCACCAGCGCATCAATGCCTGACCTCGCAGCTGGCTCCAAGGGTACAGATGGCTATGGTTCTGCATTCTGGAAATGGGGAGACCAAACCTTCTATCAAGACCTCAACATACAGTTGGAACGCAGGTTCACAAAGAACTTCAAGCTGAACCTTATGTATATGAACCAGTTCTATAACAAGACTGTCGTAGAGGGTGAAGGCGGAATGATACACAGTGACATCTTCGTGGCAGACGGACTCTTCAACCTCACTCCAAAGACCAAACTCCGCACAGAGCTGCAATACCTTGCCACAGCTGATGACGAGGGTGACTGGGCTTTCGCTCTTGCTGAACTGTCGCTCGCACCACACTGGATGTTCACAGCATCAGACACATGGAACTGTGGGGAAACAAAGTCACATTACTGGCAGACATACGTAACCTACAACATCAAGTCACACCGCATACAGCTTGGATGGGGACGCACAAGAGCAGGCTACAACTGCTCAGGAGGTGTTTGTCGTTATATTCCACAGACAAAGGGATTCACATTATCATATAACTACAATTTCTAATAGCGATGAGGAAAACCATATATACATTCATAGTCACAGCAGTAGCTGTTGCATTCACGGCATGCAGCAACGTTGATGATGACGAGAGGTTTGAGTATGTACAGCCTGCTGACGTCAACCGATGTGTTCTCATAGAGGACTATACCGGTCAGATGTGCGTCAACTGTCCCAAGGCTGCCCCTATAATAGAGCAGCTTCATGAGACATACGGCGACAATGTCATAGCAGTTGGAATACATGGTGGACAGCTGTCATTGGCTGACGGCACCAACGGGCTTGTAGGTCTTCGCACAGACGACGGAGAGAAATACTATGAGAATGTCGGTAAGCCTGCACAGCCATCAGGAAGAGTAAACCGCAAAGGCTCTCCTGTTTCCATAGACTTATGGACTTCATTGGTACAGTCGGAGATAACAATGGTTCCACCTTTGTCACTCGACCTGACGGCAGCATACGATGATGCCACACGCACCGTAACAGTCAATGTCAACTCACTGGGCATACACGGTTTTGTCGGCAAACTGCAATTGTGGTTCGTGGAGGACAACATAGTTGGTCCACAGATGATGCCTGACGGCTCTGCAAATTTTGAATATGTGCACAACCATGTACTCCGCGGCAGCATAAACGGCACTTGGGGTGAGCAGTTCGACGTACCAATGGGAGCTGAGAAGAGTGTGTCCCACACTGCCATCCTTGACAGCAAGTGGAAGAGTGAAGACACATACATCGTAGCTTTCGTATATAACGACAATGGTGTACAGCAGGCAGCAAAGATACCTGTTGTGGCAAAGTCAAACGAAACAGAAGAATAAAACATCAAGCATTGTAAACATAAACAAAATAATCAAATATGAAGAATCTAAAACTAATGGCTTTAGCAGCGATGTTATGTCTTGGAACAGTAAATGTCGCCGCACAGGATGAAGAGGAACTTGACGAATCCTTCATCTTTGTTGACGAAGAGGGTAATGAGATTGCAAATGGCAGCACAGTGACATTTGTAGGCAAGCCGCACCCTTTCACAGGAAAAGTATCACAGGTTGACGTGGAAGTGTCAGTAAAAAACACCCTTCCAAGCGCAGAGTATTGCTCTTTGCATATTGTTACGACATCCTTGCCAAGTGGTTCAATAACATCTTGTTTCCCGAGTCTTTGCACAAATAACATACCTGCTGATTATGAATCAGACTCAGGCTCATTGTTTTCAGGGGAGACAAGAGGACTGCAGACAGAATGGATGGTTGAGGATGGCAATTACGGCACAGCAACTTTGACTTTACAACTGAGACACATGGAGAAATTCAATAAAACATATATACCTGTAGGCGAAGGACCAACCATCAATGTCAACCTCATATATTCCGACCCGGCAGCCATCGATGGAATAGAAGGCAACGATAACACACGCATCGTAGCTCGTTACAATGCCAATGGTCAGATTGTCAAATCTCCTGTCAAGGGAGTCAATATTCTGAAGCTCTCCAACGGTAAGGTTGTAAAGGTCATTGAAAAGTGAAAATTGAAGGTTGAATTTTCGTGCAAACCGAGAGAAGAGCAAAGCTTGCTTGAGCTATCCCGAGGTGAAGCCGAAAATCGACGTAGTCAAAATTTATAATTTATAGAAACATGAAAAAACTTTTACTATTGGCAACAGTATTCGTGCTGTCGTTATCAAGTGCTACGGCACAGGAGAACATTGTTCTTGTCAAGAAGTCTCCATCAGCAAATGGAAGCATAAATGCAAATGTGGCAAAAGCTCCTCAGAAGACTGAATTGAATGACGGCGAAGTCCTTTGGGGATATTACGGAGGGGATTACAATGATACATACGGTGTAGGAGTAAGTCGTGCAACTAACTACTCTGTAGCCATGGAAGTGCCTGCATCTTTAAAAGGTTGTACCATAACAGCCATCAACCTTCCTATAACCACAAAGAACATGTCTAATGTGTCTGTTTGGGTATCAACATCTACAAGTGCCACCAATGCTGTGGCATCAAAAACATTGACAGCGTCAACGCTGTCTGTTGGCTACAACAGGATAGACCTTGACGAACCTGTAACTATTTCCGATACCAAGCTTTATGTAGGCATGGACTTCAAAATTACCTCTGCAACCTCAAACGCAACAAAATATCCTGTTTGTATAGGAGATGGTTATAGGGAGGGTTCTATCTATCTCGCTTTCGCCACAAATCCAATGGAGGATTATTCAGCTAATAACTGGATGTGGGCATGCCAGCTGTTCATCACAGGATTTGGAGAAGACAACGGTGCATGTTTCTCTTCTTATAGAACAAAGGTAGGCACAGCAGACAGCGAAATATCGTTGCCTGTAAAACTCACAACCGATTCACAAGAGCCTGTATCAAGCATTGGCTACACTGTTGACATTAACGGAGACAAGCAGACGGGCACTTTGACCTTTGCCAATGACATTAGTGCAGGCATGGGTATTTACACCGAATGCAATATAGAGTTCAAGACACCATCAACAACAGGGCTTCACGACATAGTTCTCTCCGTTGACAAGATTAATGGTAAAGACAACAAATATCCAGGCCAAGTCCTTAACGCAAAGATTAAGGTTGTATCAGAATTGGTAAACCGCATACCACTTGTGGAAGAATTAACAGGAACCGGATGTGGTTATTGTCCAAGGGGATGGGCTGGTCTTGAGTATCTTAAGGAGGTACATCCTGAGGCATCAATAGCTGCCGTTCACCATTATAATTCAAATGACCCTATGTTCATATACAACTACGAATATATGGGATTCTATGTTAAAGGTGCGCCAGGAGCTATAATTGACAAACATTTTGAAATTGACCCTTATTATGGAGCAAAGAATGACACTTATGGTACAGAAGAAACTCCAAGAGGAATAGTTGACGCTTATGAGGCTGTTGCAAGAGAGGATTTGGCTGACGTAAAAGTTGAGGTTGATGGTATGTTCGATGATGACGAGATGAACGTTGATGCTACCGCTAACGTCACTTATCTGTATCCAAACAGCAATCTTGACGTAGTTTTCGTACTCACAGCAGACAGTCTTACTGGTAGCACGACAAACTGGAAGCAGAGCAACTACTATTATCAAAATACACAGCAGTCGTGTATCAACAATGACCAAGCAGAACTCGCAATATTTTGCAGTGGTGGCGAATATGGAAAATCATCTGTTTACATCCCATTCAATGATGTGGTGGTTTCCAGCTCCCGCACTCCATTTGTTGTTGACGCAAATGGTAACATAACAGACACCGGTCACAATCAGGTTCCAAAACTTGAGGCAGGCGATACAAATGAGACAAGGGAAGCAACATTCTCCATTCCATTGCCAGCCCAGTCAACAGCACTTTATAAGGCTATTGACAGGAACAAGGTTAACGTAATAGCTTATGTCATGGATAGCAACGGTGTAGTCCTCAACTCTGTAAAGGCTAAGGTAAAGCGTAATCCTAATGCCATATCTGGCATCACCGTATCTGACAGCAATGTTGAGGTTGCCCGTTACAATGCTGCCGGTCAGCAGATAGCTACACCTCAGAAGGGTATCAACATCGTTAAGTATTCTAACGGTACAAGCAGAAAGGTGATTGTTAAGTAAGCTAAAGCAAGCAAATATTCCTTTTCTTACTTGGATTCAAGTAGGATGAACTGTTCAACAGGCAATGCCCTATTTTTGGTGGCATTGCCTGTTTCTTTTTAGTTGTGCCGTGAATCAATCATAATTGGGCATTGATGTTAAATTGCGTTGGCGAGAAAAAGACATGCATTTGCTACATCTGTCTATTTATTCAGCATGTATTTTGTAAAGCTGTCTTCTGTTTCTGTTAACGAAAGAAAAAGTGTAGAGATAATCAGTAAAAGACAGACAGATAACCATTGCAATGGCGATAAGGTTAATAATCTATCGGCTTAAAGGTTATTAATCTTTCGCCTGATAGATTATTAACCTTATCAGCAAGGCAATGGTTTGGAATCGCAACATATAGCATTTCATCTATCCTTAAAAAACATGAAATATATAGGAATTACAAAAGTTTGGAGTAACTTTGCACATTATATATATACACGAACAAGTTTACACGGCATTTTAACAGGCAAAGAAAACAACATATGAGTATAACAAGTTTGGCAGAGAGACTCTATTTCCGCTCACGCAACCACGAGTTGGAGAGACACATCAATGAAGCTGAGCAGCTACAGGCAGATGTGTTGCGCAGATTGCTCTCTTTGGCTGCGGACACGGAGTACGGCAGACGTCACCTTTTCAGCAACATCAGTAATTATGAAGACTTTGCTGAAAGTGTGCCAGTCAATACATACGATGACTTAAAAGGAGACATAGACCGTATGCGCCACGGCGAGTCAGATGTTCTCTGCCGTGGTGTAGTAAAATGGTATGCCAAGTCATCTGGCACCACCAATGACAAAAGCAAGTTCATTCCTGTATCAGCAGATGGCCTGAAGGACACACATTACAAGGGTGGCACAGATGTCGTGGCATTATATCTTGCCAACAATCCCAAAAGCCGGATATTCGATGGCAGGGCACTGATACTTGGCGGCAGCCATGCTCCAAACTACACACTGCCCCACTCGCTTGTTGGTGACCTTAGTGCCATCCTAATCGAAAACATCAACCCACTCGCCAATCTCGTCAGAGTACCTCAGAAGAAAACAGCACTCCTTTCTGACTTCGAACTGAAACGTGACCGTATAGCAGCGGAGACACTCAACAAGAATGTTACGAACATATCAGGCGTTCCCTCATGGATGATGTCTGTTCTCGTGAGAGTATTGGAGCTTTCCGGCAAGAAGCATCTTGAGGAAGTATGGCCCAACCTTGAAGTGTTCTTCCACGGAGGCATAGCATTCACCCCATACAGGAAACAATATGAGAAGCTAATCACGAAGTCAGACATGCGCTATATGGAGACATATAACGCGAGCGAGGGTTTCTTCGGCATACAGAACGACCCTACTGACCCTTCCATGCTGCTAATGCTCGACTACGGCGTTTTCTATGAATTCATTCCAATGGACGAGTTTGGCACTGATAATCCCACTGTTGTCCCTTTGAGCGGAGTAGAGACAGGAAAAAACTATGCCATGCTTATCACCACATCATGCGGACTGTGGCGATACCTTATTGGCGATACTGTGAGATTCACTTCAAAGAACCCGTATAAGTTTGTCATAACAGGAAGGACAAAATATTTCATCAATGCCTTCGGCGAGGAAGTAATAATGGACAATGCTGAAAAGGCACTCTCCTATGCTTGCCAGAAGACAGGCGCACAGGTTTCTGACTATACCGCCGCCCCCGTGTTCATGGACCAGAATGCAAAATGTCGCCACCAATGGCTCGTAGAATTCACCCGTGAACCAGAAGACATTGATGAATTCGCAACACTTATTGACAACAAACTCCAGGAGGTAAACAGCGACTATGAAGCGAAACGCTTCCACGATGTAACCCTTCAACGACTTGAGGTGGTGAAGGCAAGGAGAGGACTCTTCAACGACTGGCTGAAATCTAAAGGAAAACTTGGCGGGCAGCATAAAGTGCCGCGACTAAGCAACAGCCGCAAAAACATTGACGAACTCCTTGAGATGAACGTAGCATCAAACGCTTAACGGCAGACGGGAATGTCAACAGGCAACCACAAGAGGTCGAGACATCACATACTATAGAAAAAGAAAACGGACAAATTTATGACATATCACAGACCACATACTGGATTACTAGTCTTTGTAATGGCTGTCGTTTTATTTACGGCTTGTGCCAAGATGGGACGTCCGGATGGAGGATGGTTTGACGAGACTCCTCCTCATGTCATTGGCAGCACACCGGCAGACAAGTCGTGTGGTGTCAAGAGCCGCAAGGTGGAGATTCTGTTCGATGAGTTTATTAAGATTGACAACCCCAGCGAAAAAGTCGTCGTGTCACCTCCACAGCTTGAACAACCTGAGATAAAAGGACAAGGCAAGCGAATTGTCGTGGAACTGCAAGACACGCTCAAAGACAACATAACATATACCATTGACTTCTCTGATGCAATATCAGACAACAATGAGGGTAATCCACTTGGAAACTACACCTATACCTTCTCAACAGGAGACCACATAGACACCCTTGAGGTGGCAGGACATGTCCTTAAGGCTGACAACCTTGAACCGGTGAAAGGAATATTAGTGGGGCTTTATGACGACCTTGCCGACTCGGCATTCAAGACAAAGCCTATGCTGCGTGTATCAAGAACCGACGAGGACGGAAGGTTTGTCATAAAGGGTGTTGCAGAGGGTTCCTACCGCATCTATGCGCTTCAGGATGCTGACGGCAACTATATGCTGTCACAAAAGAGCGAGATGCTTGCCTTCAACAACAACACATATCAGCCAACTTTCAAGCCAGACATGAGGCAAGACACCATCTGGCGCGACTCACTGCACATAGCAAGCATAGAACGCACACCCTACACACACTTCCTGCCAGACAACATAACCCTGCTGGCCTTTACAGAGGAACTTTCCGACCGTTATTTGCTGAAGGCGGAAAGGTCAGAGGCAGAATACTTCACTCTGTATTTCAGTCATGGCGACACATCACTTCCAGAAATCCACGGACTGGACTTCGACGAGAAAGACGCATTCATAACAGAAACATCGCCCCGTCAGGACACAATATATTATTGGTTGCGCGACACCGCACTTGTAAACAGGGACACTCTACGATTCGAATTGTCTTACCTTGCTACAGACACCACAGGCATACTGACACCGCAGACAGACACGCTGGAACTGTTTTCCAGAAAGCCATACGCCCGCCGCCTTAAGGACAAGCAGGAGAAATATGACAAATGGAAGAAGAAACAAGAAAGGCTGATGAAGAAAGGCAAACCATATCAGGAAGAAATGCCTCCAGAGCCCTTGAACGTGGAATATGGTGTGCCTTCATCCATTGACCCAGACCAGAACCTTACATTTGCATTCCCCTATCCTCTTGAAAGAATAGACACTGCGGCTATCCATCTATATGAACGCATCGACACCATGTGGTATCGCAAACCATTCCTGTTTGGAGAGATGGCTGGCAAGAACCGCAAATACACCATGGTGGCAGAATGGGTTGCAGGCAACGAATACAGCCTTGAGATAGACAGCATGGCTTTCACCGACATATACGGAAGGATGTCATCGCCCAAGAAAACAGGAGTCAAAGTAAGACGCACAGAAGAATACTGCAACCTTGTGCTGACGCTGCAGGGAATGGCTGACACCTCTGTCGTCGTACAGCTGCTATCTTCTGGCGACAAGGTAATAAAGGAAGTATTCACTACCAACGGCGAAGCTACAATCTATTATGTCAAGCCCGGTGAGTATTACCTCAGAATGTTCGTTGACAGCAACGGCAACGGGATATGGGACACTGGCTGCTACGATGAGGGCAGACAAGCAGAAGCTGTATATTACTACCCGGAAAAACTGGAATGCAGGGAGAATTGGGAACTACGCGAGTCGTGGAACCCTACATCAAAAGATATATCCCGCCAGAAGCCCTCTGGCATGGGAAACAAGAAAGGAAACAACAAGAAGACCATGTCATTCCGCAATGCAGAACGAGCACGTAAGCTTGGAGTGGCACCACCGGAAAGGAGATGACACATATGCCACGAATCATATTTACAATGCTGATGCTTGCAATGTCCATGTCCTCATGGTCACAATGCGGGCTACGCAATACGGCATTCTCTAGCGGTGAATATCTTACATACAATCTCTATTTCAACTGGAAATTTGTATGGGTGAAGGCAGGCACTGCATCCATGTACACAGTGCAAAGCATACACAAAGGACAGAAAGCCTACCGCACCAGCCTATCTACGAAAGGCAACGAAAAGGCAGACAAATTGTTCTTCATGCGAGACACTCTGCTAAGCTACAGCACCCTCGACCTTGCTCCTCTCTATTTCCGCAAAGGAGCACGTGAGGGCGAGAGATACAATGTGGATGAGGTGTTTTACAGTTATCCTAATGGCAAATGCCACGTAAGGCAGCATCGCCAACACACAAACGGCACACACTCTTGGGAAGAGCATACATACAGTGACTGTGTATTCGACATGCTCAACGTGTTCCAGCGTGCCCGCTCGTTCAACCCATCCAACTGGAAAAAAGGACATATCATAAACTTCCCCATTGTAGATGGCAAGGGACGCACTCCTGCACGCCTCGTCTTCCGTGGAAGCACTACGGTAAAGGCAGACAACGGGAAGAAATACAAATGCCTTGAGATTTCATACCTTGAGGTTTCCAAAGGAAAATATAAGGAGATAGCCCGCTTCTTCGTAACAGACGACAAGAGCCATATTCCTGTAAGAATTGACCTCTTCCTGCGTTTCGGGTCGGCAAAGGCATTCCTTGTCAGTATGAAGAAATAAAACATATATCATGGACTATCAAGAAAAAAATCTCATATCTCCACCCGATTACCGCCACGACACAGTGCTGCCTCTGCCCATGGAGGTGAGTGCCAGCGCATGGGCTGTCGATGCAGCATGCAGCGGCAATCCCGGTCCTATGGAATACCAATGCATAGACCTTGCCACTGGAGACAGGGTATTTCATTTCGGTCCCTTACACGGTACCAACAACATAGGCGAGTTCCTTGCCATAGTACATGCACTTGCGCTTATGGAGAAGAATGGCATAAAAGACAAGATTATATACAGCGACAGCGTCAATGCCATGCTTTGGGTAAAGAAAGGGCACTGCAAGACGACCTTACAACGCAATGCAAGTACTGAGCGACTCTTTCAGGTTATTGCACGCGCAGAGCAATGGTTGTCCACACATACAATAAATGTGACGATACAGAAATGGGACACAAAAGCCTGGGGAGAGATACCAGCAGACTTTGGCAGGAAGAAATAATATAGAGAAGACGGAGGAAGGTGTGGTCTCATCGGGAATCGAACCCGAATCTAATCTTTAGGAGAGACTTATTCTATCCATTGAACTATGAGACCAAGCCTGTTGTCACATTATAGGGAAATACATCAAAGAAAACGACTATAATGATGTTTCCTCCAATTGCGGTTGCAAAGTTAGTCAATTTAATGATAATGACAAAATAAATAAGTCTGTTTTTAAAAGACACTTTAAACTTTTGCTCTCACCAGATGTCTATTAATGAGTGCAGACTTGCAAAAAAAAGAGCAGAAAGGCTAAAAGAAGAACAAACAACAGATATGAAAAGGATTATATTGGTATGCTTCGCCCTGTTTGCCATGACAATGGCTTTTGCACAGGGTATGGTAAAAGGAAAAGTACTGTCGAAAACCACCAACGAGCCGTTGGAGTTCATTAATGTTACCGTTTCCATAAAAGGCGAGACAAAGATTCTGAAAGGAGCTATAACCGACATTAACGGCAACTTCACCGTCAACGGTCTCCCCAATGGCAATTACACCTTGCGTCTGTCTTTCCTTGGTTACAAGGAGGCTATACGCAACTTCTCCATCACAAGCAACGACAAGACGCGTAATTTCTCCATCATCTATCTGTCTGACGACACCCATACACTCAACGAGGTCACCGTGACAGGACAACGTTCAGAAATGAGGCTCGAGGTGGACAGGAAATCATTCAGCGTTGACCAGCAGATATCAAATGCCGGAGGCTCTGCAAGCGAGGCTCTTGAGAACATACCATCCGTTGAAGTAGATAACGACGGCAATGTGTCTCTCAGGGGCAATACAAGCGTAGAGGTATGGATAAACGGAAAGTCAAGCGGACTGACAGCAGACAACAGGGCAGAGATTCTGCAACAGCTTCCGGCTGAAAGCATAGACAGGATTGAGGTAATAGACAACCCTTCTGCCAAGTTCTCGGCTGAAGGGTCGGCAGGTATAATCAACATAGTGCTTAAGAAAGAACGCAAGGCTGGTTATTACGGCTCGCTTCAAGGCTCTGTAAACACGAGGAAAGGAGCGTCCTCCAGCTTCAACATCAATTACAACAGCTCTCTCCTCGATGCTTATGCCAACGTAGGCTATCGCCACCGCGACAATGAAGGAGGAGCTATCAGCCGACAAACCTATCCATCCGATGGCAGATACCAGAACTACAGAAGCATTTCGTCACGTCAGGGCAACAACCTTTTCTCAAGAGCTGGACTCACCTTTCACGCATCTCAGAAAGACGACATCTCGCTAAACGGAATGTTCATGTTTGGAAAAGGAAACAATCTCACTACAACTCCATATCATTATGGGTATGAGGGAAACAGCGGAGACTCTTACATGATGTTCCGCAGAAACTCATCCGACAACAAGATGAGAATGATGAACATCGAACTTGGCTACAGACACAACTTCACAGACAAGCACTTCCTTGACTTCAACATAAGCTTCAACAGATGGAAGTTAGATGACAAGAACATCTATCAGGACTCAACAACCTATCTGAACGACCTTGCCATACCTACAGAGTATTCATGCCAACTGAGACCGCTTAACATCAACAACAAGAAATGGGAGGCAAAACTCGACTACGAGAATCAGATAACAGAACACATGAAACTGCAGGCTGGTTACCAATGGAACTATTCCCATGAGAATACTCCTCAGGAAAGCTATGAGAACAACATGTCATGGGAGACCGACAACCTTGTTGAGGTGAAAGATTTCTACAACCGATTCATCTACGAAATGAATGTGCATGCCATATACACTACCCTGTCATACAACATAGGCAAATTCGGTATCATGGGAGGACTGAGAGGCGAATACTGGAAAGTAGATACGGAATCATATACTTGGGAGCAAGAACACAATGCCGAAGAGAGAGAGCCTGCTTTCAAGAAAGACTACTTCCAACTTTTCCCAAGCGTGTTCATCTCTTATCAGCTCACACCATCCGACCAGATTCAGCTCAACTATACACGACGGTTGAAACGTCCGTGGGGAGGACAGCTTAACACCTTCAAGAACACCAACGATGCAACGGTCATAACATACGGAAACCCACTGCTTACACCAGAATATTCCAATTCATTCTCACTCAACTGGCTTAAGACATGGTCACAGCACTCCCTCCTTGCAAGTGCATATTACAGACCTACCACAGATGTAATGCAGAGAATAACCTATAAAAGTGCATCTGACGGACTGATGTATCAGACAAACTTCAATGTTGCAAAAAGCACAAGCGCAGGTCTTGAAATAACGGCAAAAAACAGATTCTTCCGCATCCTCGACCTGACCACAAGCGCAAACTTCTATTATTACAAACTCAATGGTTATGATTTCGACATAGATGGTCAGACCATATCAGGAGAAAGCGACGACAAGTTTACATGGAACGTCCGCATGCAAGCATCAATAATATTACCATTCGACATCTCGTTCCAAGCTACAGGACGATACCGCTCAAGGCAGGTCATCACACAAGGATATACAAAAGCAAACTATGCCGTTGACTTGGGCGTAAGGAAGTCTTTCCTCAACAAGAAACTTGTTCTTGCCGTCAACTGTCGTGATTTGCTTGACTCAAGACGGAGGAAAAGCTATACATTCTCTGACACCTTCACTAAATATCAGGAAAACTGGAGGCATGGACGCACTGTAAATTTCTCACTAACATGGAACTTCGGTAACATGAAGCAGAAAAACAAGAAACGCATGGACTCACAGGAACAGGAAGAAGAATTCAACAATGGCTATGACAACTGACAATAAAGACATAATGTACATGCACAGGTGTCTTCAACTCGCCGAGTATGGAAGATACGGAGCTAAGCCTAATCCGATGGTTGGTGCAGTGATAGTAGCAGGTGACAGGATTATAGGAGAAGGATATCATGAAAGATGCGGACAGGGACACGCTGAGGTCAATGCCTTTGCATCTGTTAGCCCATCTGACGAGAAACTCCTGCCAGCAGCAACCATGTATGTGAGTCTTGAACCATGTGCGCATTATGGGAAAACACCTCCATGCGCCAGACTAATCATTGAAAAAGGGATAAAGAATGTAGTTGTCGGATGCATTGACAGCTTCTCAAAAGTAAGTGGCAAAGGCATAGCAATGATGCGTGAGGCAGGAATAAATGTAAAAGTAGGCATTCTGGCTGAGAAGTGCAGATGGCTAAACCGCAGGTTCTTTACCTTCAATGAAAGAAAACGTCCATATATAACACTCAAATGGGCGCAGACTGTCAATGGATTCATAGACAACGAAGGAACGAGCCTGTCTATCTCAACTACTTTCACCAGACAGCTTGTACACAAGCTCAGAGCAGAAAACGATGCCATTCTCGTAGGCAGGACAACATATTTGAGAGATCACCCCAAACTTGACGTGCGTCACTGGACAGGGGAATCTCCATATTCATATATCCTATCACACAGCAACACCATTGACAATATAATAAATGACTGTTATGAAAACAACCGACAATCATTGTTAGTTGAGGGCGGACTTGCCACGCTCAACAGTTTCATAGATGCTGACCTATGGGATGAGATTAGAGTGGAAACTGCGCCTTTTACTGTTGCCAACGGAACAGAGGCACCACGCATACCTTCCTCTGCATCACTCAATGACAAAGTAGAATTTGACAACAATATCATTGCACTCTACTCACATAATCCAAGATTGGCAAAATAGCGTTAAATACTTTTAAATCAATAACAAAAGAATATTTATTTGTTATATTTGCATGATTTATACATCTTCCTGCGAAAAAACAAGTTGACAAGTCAACCAGTATTAGCCTTTCTGGTCATTGACAAGCTCATGCAAGAAGAGTAGCAACCTGTTGACTTGTCAACTTGTTAACTTTGAGCTGGTTTGCAACATGAAAACCAACGGTGACCGGCCGAAGGGAAAAGGACTTTCTTGAGCATAGCGAAAAAACTTGGTAAACAACAAAACAATAAAGATATGATTTTAGAAACACTATTTGGTAACATTGCAAAGTTGTCAAGGACAACCACAACATTGCTGATGCTTTGCGTCAGCGGTCTCCTATCCACCGCCATGGCAACTGGAGACGGTAGTAAAAGCAATCCTTATGTCTTCACCAATGGAGGCGCATATCAGACAACAGCAGGAGTGGATTTCTATGCAACCTTTACTGCCCCTTCCGATGGAATATTAACCATCACAGAAATTGATTTCTTAGTATATGACAATGCTGATTTCACAGGAACAGAACATGAGATGGACTGGAATGGCAACTATGCCAACAAGGAATATTCCTATAATTGTACGGGAGGAGAAACATACTATTTGATGGCGAGACCCATTGAAACAAAATCCTTTATAGTTAGATTCGGCGGTACGACAGCACTAATCCTTAATAATGTTATACCTGCCGCCAATACCGTATTCAGCTCATCAAACGGACTTGTAAGTCTTGAATTCAACAAGAGCGTGAAGATATCCACCACAACCCTAAAGGCAGGCAGCAGTGAGAACACACTTAGCGCAAACATATCGGGGGCATACGTTTCCATTGATTTCAAGGAACTGCTAAACAACCTTTATGCCAATGGCTCTGTAAAAGAGGGTGACGACATTACAATTAGCATGACTGGTGTAAGAGATGCCAGCAATGAGACCAACATGTATGGTAATAACGGAGAACTTGAAATAAAATATATAGCGGGAAGCAAACCAATGCAGCTCATCTCTTCTACCAATACACCAGACGGCATTCCTGCAAACGGCACATTCTATTCTTGGTTCATGCCTTCAGATGAAAAAGGACTGGCTACCTTCACATTTGACAAAGCGGTTAATTTCACAGGCAGCATGTCTCCAAAAGCCATGCTCATATTTGGCAACCCGGAAATAGATGGCGGCTACTATGAAGAGACTCTGAATGTAAGCAAAGTTGATGACAATACTATAGGTGTGGATTTCAGAGGCAAACTCCGCAGACATAAGGACATTATCAATATAGATACCGTATATACATACATAACTTTGAAGCTGAGCAATGTCCACGACTTAGAGGGCAACTATGCTTATTTTCAAGGTACTGGCTCTACAGCAACTTGCTACATCGATTATTCATTCGAAGAAGTATCCTATTCTGCCACTCCAGACTGGTCAGCAATAGGAGGAAGCAGTCTTTCAATAATCGACAATTCAACCAAGAACATCGAGCTGTGGCTTAGGGAAACTGGTGGCAACGCCACTTTCGATGGAGCTGAATTCTCATACACCGACAACGAAACTGTAAAGGTGGCTACAGTAGCCAAGGAAAATATAAGCATAGAGGACGACCCAGACGACAGGGAAGCACACATTATAACTATTCCCTTACCAATGAAGAACGCCGACCCTAACACACAGATTACAGTGTCGCTGACAAACGTTGAGCGTCCTGACGGAATAACTACATCCATTCAGGATGACGCAATGAAATACTATACACACACCTTCTCCACTACAGGCATTACCGATTCCATCAACGCTATTGTCAGCTCCCGGGAAAAAGAGGGGAACATATACGGTCTTGACGGCAAGCTTGTCATGAAGAATGGAAATCCTAAAGATCTCAACGGAATTTCCAAAGGTGTATATATTATTAACGGAAAGAAAATTGTTTATTAATCATTATATGAATAAGATTAAGAAGTCACTACTGGCAATATGCCTGTTGACAGGAATAACAGCAACTGCACAAAGCAGTTTCCCAATTCTTGATGTATATAACTTCGAAGACCAAAGCTGTTTCAGAGGACTTTCAGACAATGGCAAATGGGCTGTAAGCTATGGTCCGGATGTAGCTGACGGCTCACGCTATTCAAATGGAAGGCTTCTCAACACAGAGACAGGTGAGATTACCAAACTTGTGGAAGATAACGACGTAAGCGTTCAGTCATACCATGGTGCAGATGTAACAGACGATGGAACGATTGTAGTAGGAGAAATAAATGGCAAGCCAGCTACATGGTCTCCAGGCATTGGATGGAACATTCTGCCTTTACCAGATGGATGGAACGAAGGACAGGCAGATGCCGTTACTCCCGACGGACATTATGCCGTAGGCAGGGCAAACGACTATGGAAACGGATATAAAGAATATCCATGCTGCTGGGACTTAACCACAAGAACCATTGTTGACACTCCCGATTTCCCTACAACAGGTACAAGTGGTCCTGGAAATGGAATGGTAAGATTCTGCTCTATCACAGCTGATGCGCATTACATTATAGGCTGTGTGGATTACAGCTACCCAGAGGAAATGATGTACTTCATCTATGATCTTCAGACAAAGACATGGTCACAGATAGGTTTCAACAGCGACGGAACTCCATGGACGGAAGGTCTTCTTAGCGCAGGCGGAGTTTTCAGTCCTAATGGAAAATGGTTTGGCGGATGGGCTTTCCTTTCCGACAATGCAGATGATGAGAGCGTTCTATTCAGATACAACTTAGAGACCAAGGTATTCGAGATTATGCCAGGAGATGGCACCAGCGATTTCAACTCGCCAACTATTGACGACACAGGAACATTATATGCGTCCACGCCATCAGGCTCGCCTGTCAGAAGTCTTTACGTCCGCAATGGTTCATATTGGTACACTCTTGCGGAAATCCTGAAACAGTGCTATAACATAGACTTTTATTCCAAGTCTGGATATGACAATACTGGCACCACCATGGGTGTGTCTGGAGACGGAAAGACAATTACAGCATGGCCAGACCCATACACAGCAGGATACGTACTGCGTCTTGACGAACCGATAGGAACAGTTGCCGAAAGGGTTAACCTTCTAAACGACTACACGGCAGTGCCTGACAATAGAACAGAGTTCTCAAAGATGAAATCCATAACCGTGACCTTTACACGTGAAGTGAAAGTGATAGGTGAAGCCAGCCAAGTGGTTCTTAAAGACGAGAACGGCAATGAAGTAAGAAAAGCTCTTGTCTTTGAGGAACAGGCATCAAACGCAAAGAATGTAACCATCTCATTCCGAACCACTACACTTGAAGCAGGCAAAAACTACACAGTAACGATTCCAGAAGGATGCATTACACTCAAGAACGACGAGAATAAGAAGAACAACGAGATTGTACTCAACTACAAAGGAAGAGCGCAGACTCCTGTCACTGTCACTGACATTACACCAAAGAGTGGTTCCTCACTATCACAGCTTGATGCAAGCACCAACCCTGTTTATGTAACATTCGACACTAATGTGTTGCCGACAGATACCGCAAAGGCACAGCTCTTCGAGAGAAACAGCAATGCTCTCGTATGTGATCTCGGACTGGCATATAAGGACAATAAAGTTGGTGTGTTCCCATACTCAACACAATACTTGTATCTCAATTCCCAGTACCGTATCGTGGTGAATGCCGGATCATTCACTGACCTTGGAGGCGACAATCCCAATGAAGAAATAGAGATTGAATACGATGGCATATACGAGCGAATCATTATATCTGACGACACACTCGTATATAAGGAAGACTTTGCCGAAGGCATTGCCAACATGCTACTCTATGAAGGCGATGAAAATGTGCCTACAGAGGAGATGTTAGGTTATGACTTTACTCAAAAAGACCGTCCCTGGATACCTGTAAAGGATGAAGACAATGATGACTATGCAGCAGCCTCAACGTCTGCATACACTCCTGCCGGCAAGTCGAACGACTGGATGTCAACACCTCAGATATACATACCAGACGAGAAATGCCGTCTGTCATTTGATGCTCAGGGATTCAGGAAAAGCAAGAACGACACCCTTGAAGTCTATGTCTATCCATCAGAGGAAACACTAAACTACCTGACATCAGCAGACATTGAGAAATTCAAGACTTCAGGCAACCTCGTGTTCAAGGAGATACTGTCGCCTGGAATCAGCGAGGATGTCCTGCTTGGAGAATGGACTAATTACACCATTCCACTTAACAATTATGCCGGCAAGAATATATATATTGTGTTTGCCAATCAAAACAATGACCAAAGCATTGTATTTGTGGATAATGTGAAAGTAATAAGAGACAATGGATTCCTTACAGCTATTGGTAACGAGACCGAAGTAGTGAACAAAGCATCACAGGCTATAGAAGGACGCCTCATTGCCAATATTGCAGGAAGAACGTTCAGTTCAGCCAAAGCAAGTCTTCTTGACAAGGATAAGAATGTTATAGATGAAGTATCAGGAACAGGACTGTCACTTGCGAAAGGCGATGCCTATAAGTTTGCCTTTACCAAGGAACTTCCTCTTACAGTAGGTGAGAACAACATCTTCTATATAGCGGGAAAACTTGATGAAAAGACAGACACTGCAAAATTCAGCATCAAGGATCTTGCTTTCAAACCTCATAAGCGTGTTGTTGTTGAGGAATATACAGGTATGGACTGTGTAAACTGCCCTCTTGGACATCTTGCAATGGAAAACCTTGTGAATATATATGGAGAAAGAATCGTCCCTATAGCTTACCACACATATACCGGTGATATTTATGAAAGCGGACTTACGGACTATACCACCTTCTTGGGACTCTATGCCGCACCTTCTGCCAAAATCAACAGAAGTGACTATGCCTATAGTCCTATGTATGACAACGTGGAGACAGACAAGCACGTATATACATTCACATCACCTGACGGCACATGCTGGCAGGATGCCGTGGCGAAGGAGTTTGAGAAGCTTACAACAGGCAATTATGACATACTCGCTTCATACGACGATGCTAACGACAACAGTATTACCATCAACTACGCAGCTAAATTCGCCTTAACAGCAGACAAGCAAAACATAGGACTTTTCTTTGTAGTTCTTGAGAATGACCTTGTAGGCTATCAGTCATCTAAGTTCTACAATTGGGATCCCAACATGTACGTTGGTCTTGGGGAATGGACAAAGGGTGGATTATATGGTCAGAACACTGTTTATCCATACTCCTTCAATCATGTGGCAAGAAGCATTGAATCAAATTCATATTATGGCACAGTGGGACTTATTCCTTCAAGCATAAACCAGGGGGAGATATATAATGGCAAGGTAACATTCAACGTTCCATCCACGGTAAAGGACATTACCAACTGCTCTGTCGTTTCTATTATGATGGATGCCAATACAGGAGAGGTCATCAACGTAGCATCATCTGAGTTGTACGCTCTTTCAGGCATCAAGGGCATTGACTCGGACTTCAACAATGGGGACTCCTCCTTTGTAGGTATATACAACGCTGAAGGACAGGCTATTTCACGCACTCAGAAAGGTTTGAACATCATACGTTATGCCAATGGAACGACAAAGAAGATTCTTGTCAAGTAATAATTGTTAAACTGATGAGTCAACAAGTTGACAAGTAAGCAAGTAATACGTCTATCTACTCAAGGACATCACTTTGTTTACTTGTCAACTTTTTTCAATATTGTTTTCTTTCAAGCAGGATGCCATATTTCAAATGTTCATTTTGCAGTATTTAAATAATTATATGTATCTTTGCAGGGTTAAATACGTAATTTAAATGTTTCCCAAACGTTTCATTATATTGCGGCAACTATTTTGAAATATCAACATGAAAGAATTTATAAAGGTCTTACGCAGGTTCATCCCACCGTATAAGAAATACCTGATATTGTCAGTTGTGTTCAACATACTGTCAGCTGTGCTTAATATTTTCTCCTTCGCAACACTCATCCCAATTTTGCAGATATTGTTCAAGACTGAAAATGGACAGAAAGTAACAAGACTCATGGAGTGGGACTGGTCACACTTGGAGAAAGTTCTCTCAAACAATGCCAATTACTACGTACAAAAACTTACAGACACTATGGGAGCCACTACAACGCTTCTGGCAATTGGCTTGTTCCTGGCATTGATGACCTTCCTGAAGACAACAGCCTATTTCTTGTCGTCTGCCACAATAATACCAATCAGGACAGGAGTTGTCAGAGATATACGTAACCAACTTTACAATAAAATAACATCCTTGCCTCTCGGATTCTTTTCGGAAGAAAGGAAAGGTGACATCATAGCACGTATGAGTGGTGATGTGCAGGAAGTGGAAAACAGTATTATGTCGAGTCTCGATATGCTGTTCAAGAATCCCATACTTATAGTAGCATATTTTTCTACACTACTCTTCATTTCATGGCAGCTGACACTCTTCACGATTGTCTTCGTGCCCATCATGGGATGGTTTATGGGAAAGGTTGGAAGGAAACTGAAGGCTAAGTCAATAAAGGCTCAAGGTTTATGGAGCGACACCATGAGCCAAGTGGAAGAGACGCTTGGCGGCTTGAGGATAATAAAGGCTTTCTGCGCTGAGAAAAAAATGAATGTCAGGTTCGACAGCATAAACACCATGTATCGTAATGACATAATGAAGGTGAACATCCGTCAACAGATGGCACACCCTATGAGCGAATTCCTCGGTACAGTTATGATAGTAATAGTATTATGGTTTGGAGGTACATTGGTACTGAGAGAGACACCAGTGATAACAGGTCCGTCTTTCATATACTATCTCGTCATGCTCTACTCAATCATTCAGCCTCTTAAGGACTTCTCCAAGGCTGGATACAACATCCCCAAGGGTCTTGCCTCTATGGAACGTGTTGACAAGATACTTCTGGCAGAGAACAACATCAAGGAACCGGAAAAACCAGTACATATAAGCAGCTTCGAACATCAGATAGAGTTCCGCCACGTCAGCTTCAAGTACGACCAGCAATGGGTGCTCAAGGATATCAATATCGTGATTCCCAAAGGCAAGACCATTGCACTCGTAGGACAAAGCGGCTCAGGAAAATCTACTCTCGTTGACCTTATCCCACGCTACTACGATGTGCAGGAGGGCGACGTACTCATAGACGGCATCAACGTCAAGGATCTCGGCATTCACGACCTCAGGCAACTGATAGGCAACGTCAACCAGGAAGCCATACTCTTCAACGACTCTTTCTTCAACAATATCTCCTTCGGCGTGGAGAACGCGACACAGCAACAGGTTGAGGAAGCAGCACGCATAGCCAATGCACACGACTTCATAATGCAGACGGAAGAAGGGTATAATACCAACATTGGAGACCGCGGCGGACGACTTTCCGGAGGACAAAGACAGAGGGTCAGCATAGCACGCGCCATACTGAAGAACCCGCCTATATTGATACTTGATGAGGCTACTTCGGCTCTTGATACAGAAAGCGAGAGACTTGTCCAGGATGCTCTCGAACGCCTTATGAAGACACGCACAACTGTTGCCATAGCACACCGCCTGTCCACCATAAAGAACGCCGATGAGATATACGTACTGCACGAAGGACACATAGTGGAACAGGGCAGTCATGATAAGCTGATGTCTGCCAACGGATATTACAGGAAACTGCATGACATGCAGCAATAGGGACTTTATCAACAGTTGTAAAACATAAGGTTTGGAGATACGGAAAACAATTAAAGAACAAGATATGAAAAAAATCATCAATGATATACTATATGGCATTACGTATGCACTGTTTTACAGTCTGTCATTACTGCCATTACGCATCTCATATTGTATATCCGACTTCTTTTACCTTATAGTATATAAAGTTGTAGGTTACAGGAAAAAAGTGGTTAGGCGCAATCTATCTACATCATTCCCAAATAAAACAGACAAAGAGTTAAAAGAAATAGAGGTAAAATTCTACCATTGGGTGTGCGACTATGTCGTTGAGTCTGTGAAACTATTAAGTATAAGCGAAGACGAACTGCGTAGAAGGTTCACAATAACAAACAACGATGAAATTGTCGAATGCTTCCGTAATGGGCAATCTGTTGGTGCCATTTTAGGTCATTATTGCAATTGGGAATGGCTGTCATGTGTTGGTCTTGACCTACCAGAAAGAAGTAAAGTGGGACTGGTGTATCACCCAATATACAATAATGTCGTTGACAGACTATGGAGAAAGATACGTTCATGTCTGCCCAATGGTGTACCTGTACCTAAGAAGGACATTCTCAGATACCTCGTAGCATACAAGCGTGATGGTATCAACTCTATATTCGGATATATAGCCGACCAATCTCCAAAATGGGAGAACATACACCTTTGGCTCTCTTTTCTCAATCATGACACACCAGTATTCACAGGCTCTGAACGGCTTATGAGGAAAATGAATAACGCTGTATATTACGTGGAGATGTCACGACCAAAAAGAGGTTATTATACGTGTACATATCACCTCATAACTAAAGAGCCTCAGTCAATGCCTGAGCACGAGATTACAAAACGATTCTTTGCTATGCTTGAAGAGACTATACGCAAAGAACCAGCATACTACCTATGGACCCACAACAGATGGAAACGCACAAAGAAAGAGTTTGACAAACATTTTGATGTCGTTAATGGCAAGGTAATACCAAAAAGTTAACTAATTATGAATTACGAGTTCCTAATTCCTAATTCTTAATCGCAGCGAAGCGAGAATAATTTGTAATTCATAATTCTTAATTGCAGCAAAGTGAGAATACAATTCAACATTCGTAATTCAAAACTTACATAGCCAAATTGCCGAACGAAACTCAGCCAAATTGCCGAACAAAACTCGGCCAAATTGCCGAATGAAACTCGGCCAAATTACCGAACAGATATAAAATAACAAATATAAAACTTGTGGTTTTCAATTATTTATGCTATTTTTGCAGCATAAATCGAGAAACATGGCTAACAGGTATAAAAAACGCATTGCTGACATCTTGCTTGACAGGAAGCTTGAAGGTATAGGAGCCGTACTGATAGAAGGACCTAAATGGTGCGGCAAGACAACCTGTGCAGAGCAGAAAGCAAAGAGTATCGTTTACATGAACGACCCCAAGAAGAGCAGCATGTATATGCAACTGGCAAAGATGAGTCCGCAAACCCTTCTTGAAGGTGAGTGCCCGAAACTGATAGACGAATGGCAACTGGCTCCAAGCCTGTGGGACACCATACGCTTTGAAGTAGACCACCGTGACGGCGAAGGGTTCTTTATTCTTACAGGATCTGCCGTACCCTCAAGGACCGATGAAATACAGCATACAGGGACAGGACGCTTCGCAAGAATAAAAATGCGCACCATGAGTCTGTGGGAGTCGGAAGACTCAACCGGCATTATCAGTCTTGGAGCTTTGTTCAACGGTAGCGCACAGACTGCCATTACGGATGAGAAGAGCCTTGAAGACATGGCGTTTCTCGTGTGCCGTGGCGGTTGGCCAAAGGCTACAATACAGAAGAAGGAAGCAGCACTCGAAAGAGTATTCGACTACTACGACGCTGTTGTCAACGCAGACATAAGTAGAGTTGACAATGTGGAGAGAGATGCGGAACGTACAAAAAAGCTTATGCGCTCATACGCACGGTTCCAAGGTTCACAGACTTCCATCAGCAAGATAAAGGACGATGTGAAAGCCAACGATGCCATGACTGTCAACGATGACACCATAGGGTCATACATCAAGGCTCTGGAGAAGATATTCGTCATAGAGGATATGCCTGCATGGAATCCGAACCTGCGCTCCAAAACGGCCATACGGACATCAGACACAAGATACTTCGTTGACCCTTCAATAGCTGTAGCGGCATTGGGATTAGGCCCCAAAGACCTGATAAACGACCTTAATACATTCGGACTCCTTTTCGAGACCATGTGCGTGAGAGACCTGAGAGTATATGCCGACGCACTGGGCGGCACGGTTTATCATTACCGTGACAAGAACGGACTGGAGTGCGATGCCGTCGTTCATCTTCGCAACGGATCATACGGACTTATTGAAATAAAGCTCGGGGGTGACAGCCTCATAGAAGAAGGTGCTTCTACCCTCAAGGAATTGGCTGGCAAGATAGACACGACAAAGATGAAGACACCTTCATTCTTAATGGTAATGACCGGATTGGGAGACTATGCCTACCAACGTGATGACGGGGTATGGGTAGTACCTGTAGGAAGCCTGAAAGATTAAAGCTTGTCAACAAAGAAACATGAACAATGAAAAGAAAAATCACAATAAAGAAGGAATACAACAATATCAGGAACTTCATAAAGCTGCTGCCCGGAGTCATGGACTCAGAGGGTACATATATCTATGGTGGCAGGCGAAACCTTATTAAGAAGTTCACAGCCCCGGATGGTACTGTTGTAAACGTGAAAAGATATAAGATACCACAAGGTATAAACAAACTCGTATACTCCCTTGGTATAAGGAAGCCAAAAGGTGAAAGGGCATACGAAAATGCCACCAGACTGCAACAGCTTGGCATACCCACACCAGAGGCTATAGCGTATATTGAGCAACGGCATCAGGGACTGCTTGCAGAAAGCTTTCTCGTAACGCGTCAATGTCCCTATACCCACCTGCTCTACGAGATGGGTAATGCAAACAAAGAACAATACATTCCTATGGCTAAGGCTCTTGCTCGTTTTGCCTACGACATGCACAGCAAGGGCGTTTTACACCTTGACTTCTCTCCTGGGAACGTTCTTTGGGACTATGACGGAAACGGGGACTTTGTTTTCTCCATTGTGGATATCAACAGGATGCACTTTGGAAATATAAGCATAAAGGAAGGATGCCGCAGCTTTGCCCGCCTATGGGGACCAAAACAGTTCTTGATAGAAATAGCACACAGGTATGCAGAGGAAAGGAACGTGGAACCAGACATGTGTGAGACTTTGGTCCTTGAATACAGAAAGCGTTTCTGGAAAAGATACCAGAAAAAGAGAGAAATTGAATTTGAGCTTGAACTATAACTATATACTATGGAAAAAGAACAAAGACTATGTTTCCTGACAAGAAACTATTACAACAGAGATAGTGCCGGAAACAAGGCTAAGACAGACAATGAGGACACTCTCGTTTTAATGGGCGCAAGAAACCTTGGATTGGACCGCACATTCTATGACAGCAAGATAACCAGTTTCTTTCTTGACCTGGCAGGAGTCATCTCCATGTGTTATAATATAAAGAAGAATGACAATCTGTTTTTGCAATATCCTGTCAAGAAATATTTCTCATTCCTATGCCTTGTAGCACATCTAAAGGGTGCAAAGGTTATGGCTCTTATTCATGATTTGGGTTCATTCAGGCGTAAGAAGCTTACTGTTTCACACGAGATTGCACGTCTTTCAAATGCTGACTATGTCATAGCTTCAAACAATATAATGGCACAATGGCTAAGAGACAACGGGTTCAAAAAAGGACTTGGAGCACTGCAACTATTCGATTATAGAAGCGACTCTGAAGTGGCAAATAAAGGAAGGCGTACAATAAATGGCAAGCACGTATATTCTGTAACATACGCAGGCTCACTCAACATGCGGAAAAATTCTTTTTTCCTACATCTTCCAGAAATAATGGATGGTTACAAAATGCATATATATGGCAATTCATCAGAAATGCCAACACTTCACAGCTGCAAGAATTTCATATTCCACGGCTTTACGCCTGCCGATGAGTTCATAGCCAATGCAGAAGGTGACTTTGGACTTGTATGGGACGGAGATTCTACAGAATCGTGTACGGGAAACTTTGGCGAGTATCTACGCTACAACAGCCCACACAAGGTGTCTTTCTATCTAAGAGCCGGACTGCCTGTGATAATATGGAAAGATGCTGCCCTTGCAGATTTTATCGTCCGAGAAGGAGCGGGAATCTCGATAGAATCACTTGGGGAACTTAGCAACATTCTACGCAATATGACGAAAACACAATACCACAGCATGGAATGCAACGCCCATCGTCTTGGAGAGATGCTTGCCACGGGACATTTCCTTAAAACCGCCGTGAGTATCGCAGTAAACAAGCTATAGCTTACCATCACAATCATGACATTATGGACAAGACTCTTACCATAGGTTTCGATGCCAAGCGCATCATGCGTAACGGTACAGGACTCGGCAACTATTGCCGTACTCTTGTCAACGACCTCGCTCTATACGACAGCAATCTGCAACTGCGCCTTTATGCTCCAGATATGGGAAAAAAGGAATTGCGTGAACAACTTGAGACACGCAATAACATGACCATTGTGATGCCACACGGAAAGGTGCCACTTGGAAAGGTCAAAGGGTCGATATGGAGGATGGGAGGTATTGTGAAAGACCTTAAGCTGGACGGCATAAATATATATCACGGACTTACTGGAGAATTACCAATAGGTCTGAAACGCAACAACATAGCAAGCATTGTTACCATACATGACCTGATCTTTCTGCGTCATCCGGAATATTACAACTGGATTGACACCAAACTATACTCATGGAAATTTCGTGTCGCCTGCGAGGAAGCGACACGTATTGTGGCAATAAGCGAGTGTACGAAACGTGATATAATGGAGTTTGGTGGTGTTGATGAAAACAAGATTGACGTTATATACCAAAGCTGTGGAACTCGCTTCAAGACCCTTGTAAGCGGGGAACAGAAATCGTGTGTTCGAAGTAAATACAGTCTTCCGGAAAGGTATATCCTTTTTGTAGGAACCATTGAAGAACGCAAGAATGCCCTTCTTGCCGTTAAGGCTCTGCCACTACTCCCCTCTGATGTCCACTTAGTACTTGTCGGCAGACGTACAGCATACGCAGACAGGATTGATGATTACGGGAAGAGAAACAGCTTGTCAGACAGAATACATTTCCTAAGTGGTGTTCCGACATCCGATCTCTACGCTATCTACCAGCAGGCAGAATGCTTTGTCTATCCTTCACGCTACGAAGGTTTCGGCATTCCGATAGTGGAAGCTATCCAGAGCGGACTGCCTGTTGTGGCATGTACAGGCAGCTGCCTTGAGGAGGCTGGCGGTCCACACAGCCTGTATGTGTCTCCTGACGATTGGGAAGGAATGGCTACTGCCATCCGCCACATGCTTTGCAGCAATCCAGACAGGCAACAGATTATCGCCCGGAGCAAGGAATATGTCAAGAGATTCGAGAACAACGATATAGCTTCAAGGATGCTGGAACTATATCATTCTGTAGCTTCCATATCCCGATAAGGAGTATCAAGGTCAAGATAGTGAAAATGATGCTGTCTCTGATGGTCTTTATCAGGAATTGTCATGTAGTCACCATACTTGTTGCCAAGATAAGCGTCATAATCCTTCACGCCCATCACCTCATGACCTTCAAATGTATATGGTGTTGGAGTTCCCAATACATCCTTGACTATTATGCCCCTCATACCGTCATCATAGTCAGCAACAAGGTTTGAATTGGCATAAGGGTATTTTCTCAACAAGTTTCCTATTTGCTTCTGCACAAACTCAAGAGTATATAGTTTCCTGCACAATAATGGAATCCAACTGTCCGGTCCATGTCCGTGCTTGTATGGGTCTCGGTATAACAGGTACAACACTCTCTTCCAATACTCATAACAGGCAAAATGCCATCTTCTTTTCAGGCAGTTGTCTGGAACCCCGTCAATAGGGAACACGTCAATGTAAATACCTCCTACATATCTTAAATGCATCCTTTCTATAAGAGTAGTATTGGCATCCTGTATCTTCGCGAAAGGAAGCGGATATGTAGAATCATTCTCAGCACAAACCATCTCGTATTGGGCTGGAAGCCATTCCTTGGCATGTACTATCAGCTTGTCATAGCTTTCCCTGGGCATGGCTATGTCAAGGTCATCATCCCAGGGAATAAAGCCCTTGTGTCTGACGGCACCTATCATTGTTCCTGCCCATATATAATAGTCCAGCCTATGCTCCCTGCAACACTTATCTACAGCAAGGAGTATTTGCAGGATACGCGAATGGACCTCATCTACATTATATTCTACCATTTCCTTAACTTTATTCAGTCAGCTTTCCTTGAGAAGCCAATCTTCTCCATGAGTCTTCTGACACTTCTTTTCTTATATTGTTCAAAAACCTCCGGAGCGACATCCTTATAACTTCGTTCAATATCGAACAACAGGCTTCCATGATAATTCGGTACTTGTTTTGGCACCATATAGTCATCGCCATATTGAGTTCTCAAGAACTTGTCATATCCGACAGGTACCGGTACTTTAATGTTGGCGAAGTCAAGGTACAAAGTATCGTCGAATATATGTTTGTCGAATATTATGTCATCTCCGCTGAAAGACAGTTCTGCCCAAGAGTCACAGTCTTCTGTGGAATGCTCTCTCAACCGTTCTTCCGTCTGCCTATATATATTCTCTCTACCTTGTGAGGCAATCTGTCTTCTTGCCTTCATTTTCCTGAACAGCTGTCCCCATCGTCCAGAGTATAATATGTTAAGATTCTCAGCCTTGAGAACCTTGTATGTGCTTTTTATTCCGGCAATAAGTTTGCGGCGTTTCTCAGGGTCTTCAGGCACTCCATCGAGCACAAAAATATCAATGAATATCCCTTGGTTGAATTTCCTGTACGACTCTGAAGGTCTTATGGCAGACGTCTCTGAGTTTCTCAGCTGGGCATGGCCTCTGAAATAATCAACATCGGAATATGCGCTTTGCAGGAAATATGGATGTTGGAAACACTCTCCTCCTATCTCCAGCAGTTTGTCATAGTCTTCCCTTGGCATACAGACATCCACATCGTCATCCCACGGAATGAATCCTTTGTGTCTGACAGCCCCAAGCAGGGTGCCGCCATCTACCCAAACTCTAAGTTTATGTTTCTTGCAAACATCAAGCAACTTTACAAGTAAGTCTATCTCAACTTTCCAGATTTGATCCAGTTTTGCCATTGTGTGTATATAAATGGTTTAAATCCATAAAGGACTCCTAATAGATACCATCGAAAGGGATTGTATTCAGAATTAGCATTCTTTATTTTGAAGCATTCCACTCTTTTCTTATCATCTCATAATCCTCTACGGTATCTATTTCTGTAGAGAAAATGTCTGTTGTATCAACCACTTTGAAAGAGTAGCCTTTAGGTATAAGCCTCTCAAATGCACGCTCATAGAAGATATCCACAAGGTTCTCTTGTGTCTCCATTATTTCAAGCTCATCGTAGAGGGCAAGTGAATAGTCGGCATTTATCTTCTCTACACCCACAGACTCGCCCATAGCCGCATGTAAACTGCATGTCTTGCTTATCTCTGTAATGACATTATTGCTGTCAACGACCACCTTCATCTCCTCGTCACCCAGTTCATGCCTGTTTACACAAAGAGCGGAACACTCCTCTTCCATTACCTTGTCCAGAAGCTTTGAATCGTACAGGATATCGCTATCTAACAACAAGAAGTCCTTACCCTTCACATAAGGCATGGCAAGCCAGAGCGAGTAGATATTGTTTGTTGTATCATAGTCATCATTATCCACAAAATGGAATATCTTGTCAGTATAGTTGTCTTTCAGGAAATCAGTTATCATTCTGGACCTGTAGCCTGTAACCACGACAAACTCGTTGATGCCGCAGGAAATCAAGGAATCAACAGACCTTTGCAACAAAGACTTGTCACCAATCTTCAACAGGCATTTTGGCATGGTGTCGGTAAGTGGTCTGAGCCGCCTTGCCATGCCTGCCGCTAATATTACCGCTATCATCCTTTTGCTATTCTGAGTATTGTGTCACAAACGAGCCTGTTCTGCTCCGCTCTTCCCAATGTGACACGCATGTGCTCGTTGATATTTGTCTCGTTCATGAACTTCACCTTATAGTCTTGTTCAGCAAATGCCTTCTGCAGTTTCTCCTTAATCTCAAGTGGATACTTTATAAGTATGAAGTTGGCATAGCTCTTGTAAACCTTGAAGCCAGGCAGACAGCCAAGCTCCTCCTTATACATGTCTCTCGCCTGCTGCATAACATTGGCAATCTCACGATAGTGACTGTCGCTTTTCAGAGCAGCAATGGCTATGTCCTCGCTAAGTCTGTCATAACCGAGATACATGTTGGCGTATTTGCAGAAACGCTGCATCTCCTCACCTTTACCGACAAAGCCGAAGCCCATACGCAAGCCTGGCAATCCATAGAATTTCGACAAGGTACGGCAAACTACAATATTATCGTGCTTCTCAATCAGCGACTTGATATACGACGCATCGTTGCTGATGAACGAAGCGTATGCCTCATCCACAATGATGACAGTATCCTTGGGAACCATATCTACCAGCCTTTCCATCTCCTCTATGGAAAGTGCGTTGCCTGTAGGATTGTTTGGGGATGCTACTAGAAGTATCTTCGGTCTAACATCATCAATCATCGCCTTCAGACCATCAAAATCGTAGCTGAACGTGTCTCCGTCCTCATAAACAGGATATTGCAATGTCGTACCGCTTACCTCTGAGGCTATACTCTTGTAATACCACCATGAAAACTTGGGTATGAGCATCGTCTTGGAGCCTCCCTCAGTAAGGAAGAAATGGACAGCCTTCTTCAAAAGGTCTTCAGCTCCATATCCCAACACCACTTGTCTTTCGTCTATATCATAAAGTTCTGACAGATACACAGAGAATATGCTTTTCTTTCCCTCGTCATAGATACGTGTGTAAAAGCATAGTTTTTTGAGGTCAAAGTTCTTTATGGCGTTCTTTACCTCTTCTGACGGTTCAAAATTGAACTCATTACGATCAAGAAAATTCATAGGATATTAATATTGTCTTTATTTTTGTTTAATTTGCAAAATTAGACAAATTTTCTGATATAATCGACTTTTTATGAAATATAAATATTGAAAATGCCGAAAAAAGCCTGGATGCAACTTTATAACCCCATTAACCTCCCTTCATATTTCTACATCCCCTTGGAAAAACCATGGGTTTAGGAACATAAAAGAACGTTTCATGTTTTGTCGAAACACGTAACGCGTTTCAGCGTAACACACATCGCGTTTCGCCGAAACACGCTTTCCATCCCGGTCTCATGCCTTATTCCTCGGGTGATGTTTTAAAATCTCCTCTCTAAGCATGGAGGTATCAATGTGTGTATAGATTTCTGTGGTGGAAATATCCTCATGTCCCAGCATTTCCTGTATGACTCTAAGGTCTGCACCTCCCTCGAGCATTACCGTAGCAAAGGAATGGCGAAGGGTATGTGGGGAAATTGTCTTCTTGAGACCAGCCATTGCGGCATATTTCTTTATCATTATAAGAACCATTGTCCTTGTAAGGTGAGACCCACGACGATTAAGAAATACAAAGTCTTCCTCCCCCGGTTTCACCACCATGGCATCACGTTGGACGAACCAGCTGTCTATCTCGTCTATGGCACGCTGTGAAATAGGAACAAGACGTTCTTTGCCTCCCTTGCCCAAAACACGCAGATAGCGTTCCTCTCTGTAAAGACACGATATCCTAAGAGTCACTAATTCCGATACGCGCAATCCACACGAGAAGAGAACCTCAATAATGGCTCTGTTGCGCTGACCCTCCCATTTGTCAAGGTCTATACTATCTATCAATCGGTCAACCTCTTCCACGGAAAGCACCTCCGGCAGATGTCGGGGCTGAGAAGGTGATTCCAACAGTTCTGAAGGGTCTTCCTCAAGGAAACCATCTACTACAAGGAAATGGTATAGTGAGCGTACACCACTTAGGATTCTCGCATGTGACCTTTGCCCTACACCACTTTTAGCCACCCATTCAGAGAAAGACTCCAAATCAGAAAGACGGGCTTCGAGCACTTCCATTCCATTACCATGCAGGAATTCCGACAATTTCGATATGTCACGCATGTATGCATCTATCGTATTCTGCGAGTAACCACGCTCCAGTCTCAGATATCTCTGAAATAGATATCCTATATTGACTCGCTTTTTTTTGTCTGTTTCCATTAATTTTCTTACTTTTGCACACAAAAGTACAAATTATTTCCAATAAGTAATGAAAATATTGATATTAAATGGTCCCAACCTGAATCTTTTGGGGAAGAGGGAGCCAGGGATATATGGTTCCGAAAACATGGAGACATGCATGGAAAGACTACGTACTGCATATCCCCACATCGATATTGAGTACAGACAGAGTAATGTGGAAGGAGAACTTATAAACATCATGCAGGAGACAGGATTCACATACGATGGCATCGTCTTCAACGCAGGAGCTTACACCCATACATCCATAGCCCTGCTTGACTGCATAAAATCTATCACCACACCTGTCATAGAAGTGCATATATCAAATGTGCATGCAAGGGAAGAATTCCGCAACCATTCAATGATTAGTGCTGGATGCAAGGGCGTCATTGCCGGATTCGGGCTTGACAGCTACAGACTTGCAGTTGAGGCTTTAACAAGACTGAAATAACTCAGCATGGGAAACGCAAAACCTTGGAACATTCCTGGCAGCAAGCAACAGAGCAGGTATGGAGGAGACATGCCATCATACATTCTCGACAATATAGAACCTGAAGGTGACTATCTATACCGACTATGGAGAGAGACCAACATCAGACTTCTTCACGGCAGAATGGCAAGTGGACATCTGCAAGGACGCATACTCAAAATGATTGTAAGGATGATAAACCCTGACAACATTTTAGAAATAGGAACCTTCAGTGGATATTCTGCCATTTCAATGGCAGAGGGATTGAAACCGGGAGCCAAGGTCTGGACTTACGAAATAAATGACGAACTGGAACCTTTCACACGCCACTGGATAGAGAACTCGCCCGTAGCAGACAGAATAAATTTCATCATAGGGGACGGTACCATAATGGCACAACATCTCGGAATAACATTCGACATGGCATTCATTGACGGGGACAAGAGAAAATATCAGGAACATTTCGAGGCTCTTCTGCCAATTATAAGGAAAGGGGGATTCATCCTTGCTGACAATACCCTATGGGACGGACATGTAACTGACCATGCCTACGACAGAGACCCACAGACACAAGGCATAGCAAAATTCAACCGTTTCATAGCACATGACGAAAGAGTGGAGGCCGTAATACTTCCCATTAGGGACGGACTTAGTATAATAAGAGTCAAGAACTGATACTTGACACGTAAGTAATTATCAACAATTATGCAGGAAACAAGACAGAACAAGATTGCAAGGCTCCTACAGAAGGAACTTGCAGAGATATTCCAAAGTCAGACACGCATGATGCGTGGTGTAATGGTTAGCGTTACAAGAGTTAAAGTATCTCCTGACCTCAGTATATGTACAGCCCATCTCAGCATATTCCCTTCTAACAAAGGAGAGGAACTGCTACGAAACATCAATGCCAATGAGAAATCTGTAAGATATGAACTTGGAAAACGAATACGCAACCAAGTGAGGATAATACCGGAACTGAGATTTTTCATTGATGACTCTCTCGACTATATCGAAAGGATTGACGAACTGCTGAAGAAATAATATTCAACTGGTTGAAACTCTAACCTATTCTTCCACAGATGAAATTTCCGTTCTATATAGCGCGACGCTACCTGTTATCAAAAAAAAGCACTCATGCCATTAATATCATAAGTATGGTATCGGTCATTGGTGTTGCCGTCGCCACAACTGCAATGGTTGTGGTGATGAGTGGCTTCAATGGCTTTTCCGACCTTGTGGCAACCCTTTTCACATCTTTTGACCCACAGTTAAAAATAACTTCTGTCAAGGGTAAGACCATAGCATCTGACAATCCGGCAATAATGAAGGTAAAACAGCTGCCAGAAGTGGAAGTTGCAACGGAATGCGTTGAAGAACAAGCACTCGCCATCTATCATGGGAAACAAGCTATGGTTACCGTAAAAGGGGTTGATGACAGTTTTGAAGAACTGACAAGCATTGGAGGAATTCTATATGGCGACGGCTCCTATCAGTTACATGCCGCAAACCTACAATACGGCATCATTGGCATAAGGCTGGCACAACAACTGGGTACCGGAGCAAGATGGGATGACTATCTATACATATACACACCCAACAGGGATGGTCAACCTGACATTGCCAATCCTGTAACGGCATTCGTTACAGACTCACTGCTTTCACCAGGAGTGGTATTTCAGGTCAGACAGGCAAAGTATGACAAATCCTACATCATCACATCAATAAGCTTTGCACGCAGTCTCTTCAACAGGCAGGGAGAAATGACGTCCTTGGAGCTTAGGCTGAAAGCAGGAGCCAACATAGAGGATGTCAAGGAAGAAATAAAAAGCATACTCGGATCTTCATACAAAATTATGGACCGCTATGAACAACAGGCTGATACATTCTCCATCATGCAGATAGAGAAACTATTTGCATACGCATTCCTCACATTCATACTACTTGTGGCTTGCATAAACATCATTGGTTCCGTTGCCATGCTTATGATAGACAAAAAGAATGACATCGCCACACTCACGGCTCTCGGAGCATCAAGGGAACAGACAGCAGGAATATTCCTCATGGAGGCAAGGCTCATATCTGCAATTGGTGCCATAGCAGGTATTGCAATAGGTCTTCTGCTATGCTATCTACAGCAGACATACGGCATTGTAAGACTGGGAAATTCTGAAGGCTCATTCATCATCAACGCATATCCTATCAGCGTCCATCCTTCAGATATTCTACTCGTATTTGTTACTGTCATCATTACAGGATGGATAGCTGCATATCTGCCTGTAAAGCATATATGCAGGAACATCATGGGAAACACAGACTGACTGGGAAGGAGATGTTATCCTTCAAGATTCACATGGGTTACATCAACATCCTCATGCAAGAAGATACGTGCTGATTCACGAAAACGTTCCTCACTCTCAGTGGTAAGGTACTGACATTTGCCCCTTTTGGTACACATGGAGTCTATTTCTGTATGACGTTGAAGATAATCTTTCAGGCTGTCAGCTACATACTGTCCCTGTGGCACTATGCGGACACCATCTGGAACATTACGCACTATGCTGTTCATAAGCAAGGGATAATGAGTACATCCGAGGATTATAGTATCAATAAGGGAATCCTTAAGCATTAGCTGGTCTATACGACGTTTCACAAAATAGTCGGCTCCAGGACTGTCTGCCTCGTTTGCCTCCACAATAGCTGCCCATAAAGGACATGCAACTCCACTTACTTTAATATCTGGATAGAATTTTGCCACCTCAAGGCTATAGCTATCGCTTTTGATAGTTCCTTCCGTGGCAAGTACTCCAACATGACGGGTCTTGGTTATGTTTCCAAGAGCTTCCACCGTGGGACGTATAATGCCGAGGACACGTCTCTCAGGAGCTATCTCTGGCAAGATTCTTTCCTGTATGCTTCGCAAAGCCTTGGCAGACGCAGTATTACAACCGAGTATGACCAAATGGCAACCGCGCTCAAATAATTTAAGCACCGCCTGACGCGTAAACTGATACACAACCTCAAATGAACGTGAACCGTATGGCGCACGTGCATTATCACCAAGATATATATAGTCATATTGTGGCAAGAGCTGCCTTATGCCATGAAGGATGGTAAGTCCCCCATAGCCTGAGTCAAATATTCCTATTGAACCTGGTTGTTGACTAAACATATCTATACTATAAAAACTGCAATCACTACAAACATTAAAATGCCACTTTATCTATCAACAAAGAAGTGATATCAGGACAAAGTGTCGCATCTGCGAAAGGAACAGCATTATCATCTGTATTCAGGACAAAAGCATATCCGTTGTCATGAGACAACTGGGCAATAATCTGCTGAAGTCTTTCCCTGACATGTGCAATCAACTCCTTCTCCTTATCAGCAAGAAGTCTGGAAGCCTTATTTCGAAAATCATCTCCCTTAGCTATAAGTTCCTGAAGTTCAAGCTGACGTTTGCTGCGTATTGTTGTATCAAGGGTTGACTGTACTTCCAAGAAATCCTCATATTTGGAATTGAAATCGCTTTCCATCCGTTTTGTCTCAGCCTCATACTGAGAGCGCATGTCCTTGACTTTATCCATTGCAGCATGATAGTCTGGCATTGACGTTAACACCTTCTGATAGCTAAAGCAAGCATACTGTTGGGCTGAGAGCTGAGAAGAGACAAGAAAGAGGAAGAAAAGAGGCAACAGCCTCCTTCCCACCTCCTTTATGTGAAGTCTTGAAATCATCATCAGTACGATTATTTAATTTTACTAAGCTGAGCCTTCACCTCAGCAGTTATGTCTTTGCTAAGTGTCTCATTGACATACAATGGCTGGCCAGCTGCCTTCTCCATAACATATACATAGCCACCATTCTTTGCGACAGTCTCTATGGCATTGCGCACCTTTTGAAGGATAGGACCAAGCTTCTCCTGCTGCATCTTGTTGAATGCCTGCTGATTGTCCTGTGCTGTCTGCTGTATCTTTGTATACATCTCCTGCAACTGGTTCTCTGTCTCAGCCTTCTTGGTGTCGTTCATGGTGCTTTTCTGCTTGTCGTAGTCATCAGCTTTCTTCTGCAACTCGTCTTGCATCTCCTTGAGGGCATTCTCATAGATTTTTCCCTGTGCCTCAAGTTCGCTCTGTACTTTTATTGCCTCCGGCAATGACTGGATAAGAGCCTGTGAGTCAAGATGACCAAATTTCTGCGCCATCAATGTCATTGGGGCGCACAGCATTACTAACAAAAATAGTTTTTTCATTTTTCTTTTATTATTTATTTGTTGATTAATTATATCCTAATTTAACAAGAACTTCAAGGCTGATATCAATCTTAGGTGAACCAAAAATGATGCCAGCATCTGACGAACGGTCAAGTACAAGCGAATAGCCTCTCTGGTCAGCAATATCTTTGACTGCATTGTAAATCTCGTCCTGAATAGGTGTCATCAATGAGGCACGTTTCTTGTATAACTCTCCCTCTGGACCAAAATACTTGCGTTTTAATTCTGAAGCCGCTTTTTCCTTGTTCATAATTTCCTCCTGACGTTTCTTTTTCTGTTCCTCGGAAAGGAATACTACTTCATTTTGATAGTTCTTGTACATTGTACCAGCCTCAGTATTGAGAGCCTCAACTTCAGCCTGCCATTTTTTTGACACCTGATTGAGTTGCTCATTTGCCCTCTCGTAGGCAGGTACGTTTTTCAGGATGAACTCCATGTCAACAAGTGCGAATTTCTGTGCACTGACACTCATTGTCGCCATTGCGACAAGAATCATCATTATTATCTTTCTCATATCGTTACTATATTTAATATTGTCATTATGGGGTGAAGTTAACATCAGAATTCCTGTCCAAGAATGAAGTGGAATTGGCTTCCTCCCTTAGAATAGGTACTTCCATCAAGAACCTTGTCAAATCCATAAGCCCAGTCAATACCCATCAGACCGACCATAGGAAGGAATATTCTAACGCCAAGACCAGCCGAACGCTTCATGTCGAAAGGATTGAATTTCTTGGTGTCATACCATGCATTACCAGCCTCTGTGAATGCGAGTCCATAAATTGTAGTGTTGCCCAGAAGGAACGGATAGCGCAACTCAAGTGAGAAACGGTCGTAGGCATAGCTGTTGTAGCCAATAGCACCATTGTCGTAACCACGCAACGCAATAGTCTCCTCTGAATAACCATAGGAATATCCACTCATACCGTCACCTCCCACTGTATATGTCTCGAAAGGCGACTTAAGATTCTTGTTGTATGAACCCAGAAGACCCATTTCCACACGTGTCATTAACACGAAACACTTCTGCCCGCCTGTAAGAGCCGTATATGTCTTTGAACGGAATTTCCACTTGTGATACTCAACCCAGCGGTATTTCTCCTGCAGTTCATCCTGATATGTTGTTGACTTGGGGTCGTTTGCAAGTTTTGCGTAATCCTTATTGCTGAATTTTGACCATGGTGGTGTGAGGGTAAGCGATGCCGTGAATTCAGAACCTCTACGCGGGAACAGCTGGTTGTCTGTTGATGTACGGTTCAGCGAAACGCTGAAGTTAAGGTTGTTTGATGAACCGTTTGTTATCATAAGATACTGCCAGTTCTTCATCTCATAGCGTGTGTACGCCATCTGTAGCGAGAGGGTGAAATAGTCATCTGGCCAGCGCAGACGCTTTCCCCATCCTATGCTTGCTCCATACATCTGTATGTACTTGTCGGGATCGTAATAGCTCTCATAGTTGTTGTAATAGCTGTTTCCGTATCCGTAAAGGTAATTATAATAGTTGTTAAGAACGCCCTGATTATAATAATTATCAGATAGGGACGTGTATTTACTATAATATCCTCCAACAGAGAACTGAATAGGACGTTTGCCTCCAAACCAGTTTGTTGAATAGCTTACATTATACGATTGATAATAGCGTCCATTGGTCTGCGCACCAAGAGAGAGGACTTCTCCATCACCAACTGGCATGATGCCACGATGCTCCTTGTCTTTTCCGAAGAGGTTTCTCATTGAGAAATTATTGAGTTTGAGTCCAACTCTGAGAATAACTCCCGTCTGTCCCCATCCAAGGCTAAGCTCAACTTGGTCGTTCGACTTCTGTGCCAGATTCCAGTTTATGTCCACGGTGCCATCCTCATAGTTTGGCTTAACATCCGGATTGACAGCCTCAGGGTCGAAATGTCCCATAGAGGCAAGCTCACGCGCTGAGCGCGACAAAGCATCTTTAGAGAACAGGTCGCCTGGCTTTGTTCTCAATTCCCTTCTCACCACATTCTCGTAAAGTTTGTCATTACCGTTTATCTTCACCCTATTGATGTGTGCCTGTTGTCCCTCGGTAATTCTCATCTCAAGGTCAATGGAGTCACCTACAATATTTATCTCTGTGGGCTGAAGATTGTAGAAAAGGTAACCATTGTTCCAATACGCATTACCTACAGCATCCTCATCCTCAGAGAGTCGTTTATTAAGGTATTTCTGATTGTAAACATCACCTTTCTCCATGTTGAGAAGGCGGCTGAGATAGTCTGTATTATAAACGGTGTTGCCTACCCATGATATATTCCTTATATAGTATTTCCTTCCCTCATCCAGTTTGAGATAGACGTTTACATGCTTGTCATCATAATTCCAGACACTGTCCTTTAAGATTATAGCATCCCTGTATCCATATTCATTGTATTTCTCTATAAGATTCTTCTTGTCCTCCTTCCAGCGTTCGGGAGTGAACTTTTTCGATTTGAAGAAATTAGAGAACTTACCAGCCTCATGTGTTTTGGACAATGCGCCCTTAGTGAACATGTTTCCCTTGAGTTTCTTGTCACTTATCTGGTCATTCCCTTCTATTATTATCTCATGGACTTTCTTCTTCTCTTTCTTGTCAACGTCAATATCAAGGATTATCTGGTTCTTATTGGCAACATCGTCACGCTGTCTAATCTGGATATCAGCGTCCTTGTAACCCTTGTCCTCAAAATATTTCTTGGCAAGTATCTGTGCACGGCTTATCATATTAGGAGTTATCTGACCTCCTTTGATGATGCCAAGTTTCTTGTCCATGTCTTCTCGTTCCGACTTCTTTAGTCCTGTATAATTTATAGTGGAGACCCTGGGGCGAAGGGCAAGTTTGATATGAAGATACGCCTGGTCGCCTATTATTGAATCAACGGAAATTGACACGTCGGAGAAGAGTCCGTGTTTCCAATATCGTTTTACAGCATTGGTAATGTCTGTACCAGGAATGTCTATCCTTGTTCCTACGGATAGTCCTGATACACTTGTAAGCACATAGTCGTCATATCCCTCTACTCCACTGACGTTTATTCCTGCTATGGTAACCGATTGTGGATAGCCAGCATAGCTAATCTCAGGATAAACAATCTTCTCCTGTGCTCCAGCAATAGTGCAAAACATTGCCAGCAATGCTGCAGAGAGGGTTCTGTTCATTTTAAGAATAATATTATATATCTTCATTGTGTATTTTATTTCATCTGCTTTCCCGACAAGTCATAGTCTTCCCCAGACATGTCTTCTGCCTCTATCTGACTACCTGTCTTTCCATATCTTCGCTGACGCCTTTGATAACTGACTATGGCGTCATGGAGGTCGGACTCATTGAAATCTGGCCAGTAAGTGTCACAAAAGTATAACTCCGAATATGCTATCTGCCAAAGTAAATAATTACTAACCCTTAACTCGCCTCCAGTACGTATGAGAAGGTCTGGGTCTGGCATGAAAGAGGTGTCAAGCCTATGACTTATGTCTTCTTCTGTTATTTCATCTGGCTTAAGACTGCCAGAGACTACATCATAGGCTATCTTACGCGCAGCCTCTGTGATTTCCCATCTTGAAGAATAGCTTAATGCTACTACCATGGTCATAGCTGTGTTCCCTGCCGTATGTTCCATGGTCTCATTAAGTTTGCTACGCACTGGGGCAGGCAGTCTGTTCAAATCGCCAATAACCTGAAACCGCACATTATTCTTCATGAATATCTCATCCTCAAGAGATGAGAGCACCAATCCCATAAGAGCTGCTACCTCATCCGCTGGTCTGTTCCAATTCTCCGTGGAGAAGGTATAAAGGGTAAGATACTCGACACCAAGCCTTGTACACTCGGATGTTATCCTTCTCACAGTGTCAACACCAGCCTGATGACCATAACTGCGGGGTTTGCCCTTACTGTTTGCCCATCGTCCATTGCCATCCATAATGATAGCTATGTGACGTGGTATTCTTTTCATATCAATATCCTCACTCATCTTCATTGTGGCATGTCTTGCATTTTGACAGAAAACTGTATGATAATGTAAACTGCAATGTTGAATAGCAGTCGGTATTCTTAAATGGACCGCTGCTCTTGATACCATAAGGGTCAGAACGTCCGTCAAGTTCATCGCTCAGAGAGAAATGCATTGCCCAGTCAACCCCTATATTCATTCTCTTTCCGACTTTATAGCGCAGTCCAATACCTATTGGTACATTGGCTGTGAAAACACTCTTTGAGTCAGCTCCCTTGACATCAACATACGTTGCACCGAGTCCGGCGAATATCACTGGCGTCAAACGCTTTGCCCCTCTGTAGTCGCGTCCAGTACCATAAGGAAAGAAATTGTACTCATACATCATGGAGAAATCCACCAGACTATTGTCAAAGTCATATTGTGCTGTTGCATAATCAGGATAGTAGGTTTCTACATCGGCAGAACTACCCTTCATCTTTCCATAAGACACATTGAGTCTTAATCCCATATATGGATTAATGTTGTATCTGGCTATTAGTCCTCCCATTGGCTGTAAGTCTTTGGTTATGTTGCCATTGAAATCGCCAAGATAGCCCATCATTCCAGCTCCCACACCTATCTCCATGCGATATTCGTCCTCATCCTGTGCATAGGATGACACCATAAAAGAAAGGAAAGCAAGGAACAACAAAAGTTTTCTCATTCTGTCTTATTTATTAGTGCATTTCTTAAACTGTGACTATTATTTTGTTGATGACCAGCCAAGCCTGTTAAGTCTGCCTTTCCACACCTTACCAGTTGTTCCATCAGCAAGCCATATAATATTTCCATCACCTACTGCTGCTCCGAAAGGTCCTGCCGGGGCGAATCCTTCTGGGAAATAATAAGTCATGTCTTTCTTCCACGTGATACCTCCGTCAAGGCTTACATAAAAAGAATCCATGGTGTTGTCCGGCAACTTCCCAACGGCAATCTCATTGTTGTCGTATGGCAATACAACAAGATTGGAAAGAGACGGCAAGCGATAGGCATCCTCACCAGAAGTGTCAACGTAAGTCCATTCGTAAGTCTTGGGGTTAAGGCTTGAATTGTCAACCAATTTGGTCCAGATGTGAGTCTCGCCTTCTGTTCCATCAGCACCAGATAACATTACTCTATATACGTCTGGGTTGGTGCGCAATGCGTTGACTGTGACATTTATGTTCCATGACGGCAATAAAGAGGCATTGTCATCCATCTTGTCGTCCTCCCATGTGATACCGCCATCACGAGACACCATTATTCCATTTATGCCATAAGCATACAGCTCGTCACAGCAACTTCCAATAATCATGCCGACATTAGCCGTGGATATAAGGTCCCATGCCATTCCATCTACACTGCTTAACACCATGTAGTTAGATATTGCGTAAAACTTGCCATTGCTAAATATCACACTTCTATTGTCGCCATTCAAAAGTACTTCAGGAAATGTAAGTTGATGCCATGAACCACCTTTGAGGACGTATCCTAAAAGATGGGTTCCATCTGTTCCAATCGCTGCCACTCCGTCACCGACAGCAATGAGACGTAACGCCGTCATGGATGCAAGGCTCTCACATTGCGGCTCTGATGACCAGCTTATGCTGTCTCCGTTCTGCTGATGAACATTGACTGTTATGGTATAATCCTTGCAATACTGTCCACTCTGGGAATACACTCTCATTATACGTGGTTCAGAGAAGTCGATAGAGTCAGAAGTGGAATAGAAGCGCAACGAGTCATTGGCAATGTTCTTAATGGTAATCACACCACTGTTCTTGGATGTTATGTTTGCTATCACCTTTTTTACGTCTGTCCTGTATGGTAGCGAGTCCAGATTGTATATCTTACCATTGACATGGTCAATACTGAACTTATACTCGCTGCCTTTATATTCCTCAACATACATGCTATCCTCACCCTTGGAGTCAAGGGTGAAGACTGTCTTGCTCATTGTTCCAAGTGAGAAGGAAGATATGGCTGCATCATCATAAAAGTCATACTCCTCATTGTTATCACTGCCAAGGCATGACGCAAACAGCAGGGCTGATGCCATAAGCCAAGCCACTGGTTTCAACTTTATGCTCATTAGTTATGTCATTGTATTTTGCTGCAAAATTAATCAGAATTCTGTAATTACAATCCCTTTTTGCTTTATTATTATGCAAATTATGGAATAAAAGCTTGTTTTTTAAGTTTTCTTTTATTAATTTTCAGCAATACAGGTACATTTTTACAAAAAAAACGAGGGCAACATGATCACTCACATTGTCCTCCTGAACTCTTAAGCCATGCCCTTCTCATAACGAAAAGCGAGACAGTGGCATGACTCTCAATCTAATAACATAATCTTTACCTTAAAAAATAACTATCAAACTACTAACCTAATGAAATGCATGTTCTCACGAACATGATACAAAGTTACTTCTTTTTTCATATAACCGTATGTTTTCAAAGGGAATTATTCAGAATGATATGTGTTTCTTGATATCTGTCAAAGACTATGGCCTAAGCTCACACCCTGCAGAAGGCAACTTCAGTTAGTTAAAGATACTGAAAGAATACGGTATATCATAATAATTGCGTAATTTTGCCACATGAATAATAAAATGGGATTGTCAAGAATAATCATATTGTCATGTCTCGCAGGATGCCACGTCACCATTATGGCACAAACTGTAAAAGGGAACAATGTCAAGCCCGAGGATAGGGAGGTTGACATGGATAATCCTACATTTGTTCCAATGGTTAAGATTGGCAAGACAGTATATGATGGGGATTCCGTACAGTATGTACAGACAAACAACATATATGTCTTTCCACAGCCTGAATTCAAGAATGCTAAGGAAAGGGAAGCCTACAACCGACTTGTATATAATGTGAAAAAAGTCCTTCCCATTGCAAAAGAGGCTAACAAGATAATACTTGAGACGTATGAATATCTTCAGACCCTGCCTACCAAGAAGGCTAAGGATGAACACATGAAACGTGTGGAAGAGGATATAAAAAAAGAATACAAGCCAAGGATGAAGAAACTCACCTATTCACAGGGAAAGCTTCTAATTAAACTGATATACAGGGAATGCAATTCTTCATCATATAATCTCATACAGGCTTTTCTCGGACCAGTGAAAGCGGGATTCTATCAGGCTTTCGCATGGGCATTCGGAGCATCGCTCAAGAAGCAGTATGACCCAAACGGTGTTGACAGGCTAACAGAAAGAATTGTCTTGCAGGTGGAGGCTGGTCAGTTATAAATTAAACCGTTTGACTATTTCCCAAGAAATACTTTGCTATGCTCTTTGTAATGCTTTGCCATGCCTCTCGCAATGCATTGCGTTTCTATGGCTGTTTATATTGACTGGCTCCTCTATACTTTTATCAGCTATAGAATTAAGGCTGAACACCTTGCTTGGTATTCAGCCCTAATTCATTCTGCACTACAAAAGATTTATCATTCAGGGGCTATCTCACGGATGAGCCTGTCCGCATGTCCCCATTTGTCAATCATGTAGAGGACGTATCGAATGTCAACACCTATGCAACGCGCGAGATGGCTGTCGAAAAGTATGTCACTTGCAAGGCTGTCCCAGTTACCATCGAAAGCAAGACCTATGAGTCGTCCTTTTCCATCAAACATTGGCGAACCACTATTTCCTCCCGTAATGTCATTGTTGGTAAGGAAACAAAGTTGCATCTCTCCTGTCGTCTTGTCCTGATATTTTCCAAAGTCGGTTGCCGACAACAGTTCATGCATTATTGGTTCTGCGAAATACTCGGCATTCTCATTTGCCTTGTTCATCTTTTCAACAATGCTTGAAGCCGTAGTGTAATAGCCGGAAGGTTTACCACCAAGCATATAGCCACCCACTTGTCCATAACTTAGACGCATGGTGAAATTGGCATCAGAATAGTGAGGCAAGTCCTGCTCCATCTGTATGCGTGCGGCACATAGTTTCTGTTCATGCTTTGCTATTTTTTCTTCTATAGGAGTCATCTCATCATTGAACATGGAAATTATCTCCGTCAAGCCGAGACCAACCTCATTGGCGGGATTCTTGGAAAAAGACTTTGAGAATATATAGAACTTGCGTCCTTTGTCCAACAATCCAGACTTCTTGTACAAGTAATCAACATACTTATCGTAATCACCTCCGAACTTGTCGTTTATTACCTTGTAGAAGGAAGGGAGGAAACGTGGAGAAACTTTTTCGGCATATAGCTTGAGCATAGCTGCTGTCATTTCCTTATCCAGAGCAAGGTTCCATTTGTCACTGTTATCTTCAAACTCGACATATTGCTTTGAGGGCTTGTCAGATGGTCCCTTGACATCCATCTTACCAGTGAGAGCTTTTGCCCTTGTGAAGAACTCGCTTGTGCGCCAGAAGCACTCAAAGAAATAGTTGTATGCCAACGATGGCTCAGATATCCTATCGTAAAGGCAGCTCAAGGTGTCGAAGTCCACAAGGTATCTGCTGTCATTGACGTTATTGTTTTTTATCCATTCCTTTATCCTTGCCTCATAGTCCTGTTTCTGGCTTATAAGCCCTATGCTGTCGATACACTTGTTCATGCCAATGGAGTTCTTCCAATAGTTTGCACAGCTGGCAAACTTGTTTTCATACTGAATCCTGGCTTGCTCGGATGCATTCATATACTTGCGCATTATTGCCAGCTTGACGTCACGCACGTTGACACAAGGCTTGTTGATGATATCACGTCTCTGTACAATGCCATAAGAAGAGAGATAACGACTGGTGGAACCCGGATAACCTACTGTCATGGCATAGTCTCCTTCTTTATACCCCTGTAAAGAGACTTTCGCCCATCTCTTTGGACGGTAGGGTACATTGTTTTCTGAATAGGCGGCAGGACCATTGGTCTTAGGGTCTGCATAAACACGGAACACCGAGAAATCACAGGTTTGTCGTGGCCACATCCAGTTGTCTGTCTCGCCTCCGAACTTTCCCATCGATTTAGGGACACAGAATACGAGTCGAACGTCTGTAAAGTCCTGATATGTAGTGGCGAAATACTTGTTCCCCTCATAAAAAGCATCCACCTCCACATGCAGGGTGGAATCAATGGCTTTCACAGAATCAGTAAGTAGTGTCGTAATGGAGTCGAGTACGGAACTCGTCTCAACAAATCCCTTGCCATCAACAAGAGGCATGACTCTGGAGGTTATGTCTTGCTGATCTTTCATGAAAGAGACAAAGAGGTCCTCATTGGGAAGTTCATCTGCATACTCCTTGGCAAAGAAACCATTAAGCATATAGTCATGCTCCACAGTGGAATGCTTATTGATAGCTCCAAAACCGCAATGGTGATTAGTAAACACTAAACCATCAGGTGACACCACTACTCCCGAACAGAACCCTCCAAAATTGACACAGGCGTTCTTCAATGCACTGTCACCCTTGTAAAGGTCGTCATAAGATAACTCAAAACCCTCAGCCACCATCTGTCTGTAAACAGCCGAATCAAGATTGCAGAGAGTCCACATTCCTTCGTCTGCATTTGCAGATGCCATTGCAGCAACACTCAGGACTGATAATAAAAATCGTTTCATTCTCATTTTGTATTATTATATATTTGACATTCTATCATCAATAGCACTTCCCACTGTCATCTATGGAAATACCTGCCAACTATCGGAAGTGCAGACAATGGCATATCACGCCTTATAATGATACCTGCAAAGACTGCAAGCAGCAAAGTGTTGACCGATATTGCTCCCCATAAAGGCATTGTGGCATTGGAAAACTCTATAGCCACGAACAGCACAATGGCAACGACTACATAGAAAGCAATATCGCGCAACGGGTATGGCACAGGATAGTATTTCTGACCTGCAAAATACGACACAACCATTGATATGCCATAAGCGGCGAACCCTGCCCATGCACATGCCATATATCCATAAACAGGGACAAAAAGAACATTTACGGCAATCAAGACAATACACCCAAGACCAGAAAACCATGCTCCCCATATTGTACGGTCGGTGAGTTTGTACCAGAAAGAGAGGTTGAAGAACACACCGAACATTATCTCGGCTGCCATGACTATCGGCACCACCCGAAGACCATCCCAATAGCTCTTGCCAACGACATAACGCAGTACATCAATATACCCGACTACGGCAAGGAATGCAAGCAAGGTAAAGATGATGTAAAATTTCATCACCTTAGCATAAGTTTCCTTATTGTCACTGTCTCGCGATTTGCCAAAAACGAATGGCTCGTAAGCGAAGCGGAAAGCCTGCGTTATCATCACCATTATCATGGCAACCTTTATACAGGCGCCATAAATGCCCAACTGGGTGCTGGCTTCCCGAGGAGTGCCATCATAAAGATAAGGGAATAGAATCTGAGACAGGCATTGGTTCAACTGCCCTGCTATTCCCATTACGAATATCGGCATGGAGTATGCAAGCATACGCTTGCAAAGCAATTTGTCAAATCCATTGGTAATACCTTTGCACTCGCGCCATAGTAGCAACGTTGTGGAAATGGTGCAGAACATGTTTATATAGAACACCCATGCCACATCAAGATGAAAAGCAGAGTCATATATACCAAAGGGATTGAGATGTAGCTCGGGCATTACTATAAGATAGAGTATGTTCAGGAGTATATTCAGCACTATGGCGGCTATCTTCAGCACAGCAAACTTTATAGGGCGATGTATGCAACGCAGATAGTCGAAAAGGATACAGGAGAAAGCATCAATGCCAACAGTGACAAACAACACCCATACATATTCTGGATGGTCTCCATAACCCATTATGTCTGCCAACGGTTGACGGAACAGCACCACAAGGATGCAGAAGAGCAAGGATGTAAAACCCACCATGCGTAAAGTGGTTGAATATACCTTATCGCGGCTCTCTCCGTCCTTATTCATAAAACGGAAGAAGGTCGTCTCCATTCCGTATGTAAGAACGATGATGAGAAGTGCAGTATAAGCATATACATTGGTTATCACTCCATACTCTCCACCGTCTGCCGTGAAGCGCATAGTTTGTATTGGCACCAGAAGATAGTTGACAAAACGGGCAACTATACTGCTCAGTCCATATATAGCCGTATCCTTGGCAAGGGATTTCAGATTTGGCATTGTCGTTTATTATGTATTGTTCGTACTAATGTTTCCCTTTCCTGTATAGTATTATGTCTATCTACAAGTCGTTACTTGAGCATAGTGGAAATAAACGAGTAAAGCAATAACTGTCTATCCGATAAAACAATTGCCCTACAGACTTGCCAACAACATACTAAAATGCAAAATTACAACAAATAGTTGAGAAAACCGAAAGAGTTGCACACGTTTTTGTGGTATTCCATGCAATTTAATATGAAAAGGTAGATATATTGACCCAAGTATATTCTCCATACTCATGGAAACAATTTACCCTTCGGTCAGTGACCGAAGGGAGTTAATGGCTGAAGCAACAGCAGGGGTCAGAATTGAAATTTCTCAGGTTTCATGGATTAACCGAATAAATAGTAAACGCAATTAATTATTATGTATAAATTGTTATTATTTTCTCTTCCTGCTCATATTTATTGTTTATGATAACGACACAGCGTATCACGTCTTACGTTATACCTGTAACCATGTTTCTTATGCAAAGAAAACACAATTTTCCGTTTCTGCAAATTTTATTCCGCAAATTATTACATTACCACCCCTAGCCTGACATCCATAATACAGAAACAGGGTGAGCAACCTTATATGGTCACCCACCCTGCTTCGTTCTTATCATCCGGCACCCTTCGGATGCGGAGAATATCAGTCGGCAAGCTTAGCCTTGAGGTATTCGCGGTTAAGGCGTGCTATGTTGGCTATGCTTTCGCTCTTTGGACAAACAGCCTCGCATGCACGAGTGTTTGTGCAGTTTCCGAATCCTAGCTCGTCCATCTTGGCTATCATAGCCTTTGCGCGCTTGGCTGCCTCTGGACGTCCTTGTGGCAGAAGAGCAAGCTGACTCACCTTGGAACTTACGAAGAGCATTGCAGAACCGTTCTTGCAGGCTGCTACGCAGGCACCACAACCGATACATGTTGCGCAGTCCATAGCCTCGTCGGCATTCTCCTTAGGAATAAGGATAGCGTTGGCGTCCTGAGCCTGACCTGTACGGATGCTTGTGTAACCACCAGCCTGAATTATCTTGTCGAAGGCTGAACGGTCAACCATGCAATCCTTGATAACAGGGAAACCAGCCGAACGCCACGGCTCAACGGTGATGACATCACCATCGTTGAATCGGCGCATATAAAGCTGGCATGTCGTGGCACCGCGTTCTGTCTTTCCATGTGGCGTTCCATTGATGTATAGAGAGCACATGCCGCAGATGCCCTCACGACAGTCGTGGTCGAAAACGAACGGTTCCTTACCTTCCTCGATGAGTTCTTCGTTGAGTATGTCAAGCATCTCAAGGAACGATGTGTCATCGGGGATATTCTTCATCTCTCGTGTATCGAAATGGCCTTCTGCTTTCGGACCATCCTGCTTCCAATATTTTAATGTAAAAGAAATATTTCTTGCCATATCTTTTTAAGTTTACAAGTAAACGAGTTGACAACTGAAACAAAATTAATTCTTATAGTTACGTGTCTGTACCTTTATAGCCTCATACTCAAGAGGTTCCTTGATGAGTTCAGGAGCCTTGGCATCATCGCCCTGGTATTCCCAGCAGCCAACATAGAAGAAGTTGGCATCGTCACGCTTAGCCTCACCCTCTTCTGTCTGGTGCTCCTCACGGAAATGACCACCACAGCTCTCCTCACGATGGAGTGCGTCATAGGCGATAAGCTCACCCATGAGGATGAAGTCACGCAGGTGGATAGCCTTGTCAAGCTCCACGTTGAGACCGTCCTTCTTTCCTGGTATGAAGAGGTTCTTGTTGAACTCTTCGCGGAGGTTCTTCAGCATCTTCAGACCTTCCTCAAGACCAGCCTTGGTACGTCCCATACCTACATGCTCCCACATGATATGACCAAGCTCCTTGTGGATAGAGTCAACAGAGCGCTTGCCCTGTATGCCCATCAGGCGGTCGATTTCCTTCTGCACGTTCTTCTCTGCCTCAGCAAACTCAGGCAGGTCAACAGAGAGGCGTGGCCACAAGCTCTGGTCAGCAAGATAGTTCTGGATAGTATATGGAAGCACGAAGTAACCATCGGCAAGACCCTGCATGAGGGCAGAAGCACCAAGACGGTTGGCTCCATGATCAGAGAAGTTGCACTCTCCGATGGCGAACAGGCCGGGAATGGTAGTCATCAGCTCGTAGTCTACCCAGATACCACCCATGGTGTAGTGGATAGCAGGGAAGATCATCATCGGGTTGTAATACTTCACGCCGTTGATTTCCTTAGCAAACTCGCCAGGATTAACGTCGGTAATCTCCTCGTACATGTCGAAGAGGTTGCCGTAACGCTGAAGTATAACATCGATACCGAGACGGTTGATTGACTCAGAGAAGTCGAGGAACACGGCAAGACCTGTGTTGTTTACGCCGAAGCCCTTGTCACAACGCTCCTTGGCAGCACGTGAGGCAACGTCACGGGGAACGAGGTTACCGAACGCAGGATAACGACGCTCCAGATAGTAGTCACGGTCTTCCTCGGGTATCTCATATCCCTGTTTTGTTCCAGCCTGAAGAGCCTTGGCGTCTTCTATTTTCTTAGGAACCCAGATACGTCCGTCGTTACGCAGCGACTCTGACATAAGCGTCAACTTTGACTGCTTGTCACCATGTACAGGAATACATGTCGGGTGAATCTGGACATACGAAGGATTTGCGAAGTAAGCACCCTTGCGGTAGCACTGTATTGCGGCTGTACAGTTGCATCCCATGGCGTTGGTAGAGAGGAAGTATGTGTTTCCGTAACCACCGGTTGCTATAACAACGGCATTGGCAGAGAAACGCTCCAGTTTTCCTGTCACGAGGTTCTTGGCAATGATACCGCGTGCATGTCCGTCGATAATCACTACATCCTCCATCTCATAACGGGTATAGAGTGTCACCTTCTTTGCCTGTACCTGTGCGCTCAACGAAGAGTAGGCACCAAGAAGGAGCTGCTGACCTGTCTGTCCCTTGGCATAGAATGTACGTGATACCTGTGCGCCACCGAAAGAACGGTTGGCAAGCATACCACCATACTCACGTGCGAATGGCACGCCCTGTGCAACACACTGGTCGATGATGTTGTTTGATACCTCTGCCAAACGGTAAACGTTTGCCTCACGGGCACGATAGTCACCACCCTTTACAGTATCGTAGAACAGGCGATATACCGAGTCTCCGTCGTTCTGATAGTTCTTGGCTGCATTGATACCACCCTGTGCAGCAATGGAGTGTGCACGGCGTGGAGAGTCCTGAATGCAGAAATTCAATACGTTGAAACCCATCTCGCCAAGAGATGCGGCAGCACTGGCACCAGCCAGACCTGTTCCTACTACGATTACATCAAGCTTGAGCTTGTTCTTTGGATTTACCAGGCGCTGGTGAGCTTTATAGTTGGACCATTTCTCGGCTACTGGGCCTTCTGGTATTCTAGAATTTAATGTCTTAGCCATAATATTCTGTATGTTTATGTTCAAAAGAAGAATTACGTATTATGCAGCGCAGCAGCATGGGCAGAGGCTTGGAGCCACGCCGAAGAAGAAGGCAAGCACTACAGCAAGGAAGCATGCCATGAGAACTGTGACATAGGCTATGCCAATTGCTTTCCAACGGCAGAACCAGGTCTTACCGTTCCAGCCAAGGGTCTGCATGGCACTCCAGAAACCATGGGAAAGATGGAACCAGATGGCAACAAGCCAGATAACGTAGAGAACTACGTAAACAGGGTTGGCGAAGGTCTCCTTCATGAGTCCGAAACCGTCTGTTGGCTCAAGGGCTGTCTCCATGTGTGCAAGCTCGGCAAACATCATGTTGTACCAGAAGTTGAAAAGGTGTAACAACAGGCCGAGAACAACGACAATACCTAGAACGAGCATGTTCTGTGATGCCCACTCTACCTTGTCAGGTCTTGATGTCACGGCATAACGCTCACTGCCACGGGCACGACGGTTCTGGGCTGTCAGGATGAAGGCATAAACGATATGGCATACTGCAAGGGCGGCAAGACCAAGCGTTGCCGCTACGGCATACCAGTTGGAACCAAGCAGTTCGCAAATCGTGTTATAGGCCTTTCCTGAGAATAGGGCCACAACGTTCATAACACCGTGGAACGTCATAAATAGAATAAGTGCAACACCTGTTACAGACATCACCACTTTTCTACCAATTGATGAATTGAATAACCACATAAAAAATTGAAATTAAATTATTTAATGAATTATTAGATTTACTGTTTATATTAAAACATTCATATAACTCTAAAACAACAGCCACGAAATACCTATTTATAAGTAGGACACTGCGTATTCACGAGTGCAAAAATACATCTTTTTAATGAGATAATAAAATAAAACTCAATCTTTCTTTGTCGCGAGAATGTTTTTATGAACAATTTTGAACAAATTCCTCACAAGAAGTTAAATAAGTGCGTAAACATAGTCAACAGATAAAAGAACTACTTGATTATAGTTAGCAATCCAGTAAGGTTATTAACCTTACGACTGAAAGGTTAATAATCTATCGCATGAAAGATTAATAACCTTATCGCCAATGCAATGCATTGCACTGAGGCTTTCAACCTATTTCATCAGACAAGTCAACAAGTTGCTACTCTTAAAGCTTGAGTTTGACAATACCAGAAATACTAATAACTTGTCAACTTGTTTATTCGCTTCGCTCAAGGAAACTCCTGACAGCATGTCAGAGATATGCGAAACTTAAGTAATATAAAAGACAGGAAAATTATTTTCAATTCAATAATATAATGTACGGAAAAAGTTTTGTACTTTTGCAGAACATAATGAAAACCATATCATATCAATGAAATTCAGCTACGATGTAATTGTAATTGGTGGTGGGCATGCAGGATGCGAGGCTGCCACTGCTTCTGCTAATATGGGAGCAAAGACATGTCTTGTTACAATGGACATGAACAAAATTGCACAAATGTCTTGCAACCCTGCTGTAGGTGGCATTGCCAAAGGACAAATCGTTAGGGAAATTGATGCCCTCGGAGGATTCATGGGGATAGTAACTGACAATACCTCAATACAGTTCAGATTGCTAAACATATCGAAAGGACCAGCAATGTGGAGTCCCAGGGCACAATGCGACAGGGAAAAGTATATTTGGGAATGGAGAAAAATACTTGACAAGACTGACAATCTCGACATTTGGCAAGACCAAGCTGAGGAAATAATAGTAGATAACGACAATAACGTATTGGGTATCAACACATTATGGGGTACTGAAATATATGCAAAGAGCATAGTGTTAACAGCTGGAACATTCCTAAACGGACTGATGCACATAGGCAGGAAAAAAGTTTCAGGAGGTAGAATAGCTGAACCTGCTGTGGGAAAACTAACAGAAAGCATCGCAAGACATGGCATTAGATTCTCCAGAATGAAAACAGGTACCCCTGTGAGAATAGACAAGAGAAGTGTTGACTTTAGCTTGATGGAACCTCAGGAAGGAGATAATGACTTCCATACATTCTCGTATATGAGCAGAAAAAGAAGTCTGCCACAACTTCCTTGCTGGACATGTTACACGAATAAGGAATGCCATGATGTACTGAAAGAAGGAATGCCACTTTCACCATTATATAATGGACAGATACAAAGTACCGGACCAAGATACTGCCCTTCAATAGAAACCAAACTCGTAACTTTCCCCGATAGGAACCAACATCCTCTCTTTTTAGAACCGGAAGGCTCTGACACAAACGAAATGTATCTTAATGGATTTTCATCAAGCATGCCTATAGAAATACAGATTGAGGCACTAAGGAAGATACCATCATTTAGAAACATTAGAATATACAGACCTGGATATGCTATCGAATACGACTACTTCGACCCGACACAGTTAAAGCACAGTCTGGAATCCAAAATAATAAGTGGATTGTTCTTTGCAGGACAGGTGAATGGCACAACAGGATACGAGGAAGCTGGAGGACAGGGAATAGTCGCAGGCATTAATGCAGCTCTTAAATGCACTGGTGACAAAGTGTTTACAATGAAAAGGGACGAATCATACATCGGTGTGCTGATTGATGACCTTGTAACCAAAGGTGTCGATGAGCCATACAGGATGTTCACTTCAAGGGCTGAATACAGGATATTATTAAGACAAGATGATGCCGATGCGAGGCTCACAGAAAAGTCATACCTTATAGGACTGGCAAAACAAGAACGAATGGACTGGTGGAAATCCAAGTCAGAAGCTATTGACAGTATCATAAATTTCTGCAACAAAACAACCATTAAGCCAAAAGACATAAACGGCTTCCTAAACAATATTGGTTCAGCAGAAATAAAGGGTGGAGTGAAAATATCAGAATTGATCGCACGACCTCAGATTACGCTTGAAAACATCTCCAAACAAATACCCGAACTTAAAGCCATGATAGAAGGCATGGGAAACAGGCAAGAAGAAATCAAAGAGGCTGCCGAGATAAAGATGAAATACAAAGGATATATTAAGAGGGAGAGAATCTTTGCTGAGAAAATGCATAGATTAGAGAATATAAACATTAAAGGACATTTCAAATATTCAGAAATATTGGATCTCTCCACTGAATGCAGACAGAAACTGGAACGCATACAACCAGAGACTATCGCACAGGCAAGCAGAATCCCAGGAGTAAGTCCAAGCGACATAAACGTTCTTCTTGTTCTTATGAATAGATAATAAAAGGAGAAACAAAGAAGCATTGAAGAAATATAATATTCAACAATTAAATACAACAAAAGAAATGAACAACAGATTATTATTAGAGAATCTTCGCTGTATTCCAGATTGGCCAATAAAAGGCATTAATTTCAGAGATGTGACTACCCTATTTAAGAATCCAGAATGTCTCCGTGAAATATGCAATGAGATGTACGAATTGTACAAGGACAAGGGTATCACGAAAATAGTTGGTATAGAAAGCCGTGGCTTTGTAATGTCATCAGCTCTCGCCATAAGACTTGGCGCAGGTGTTGTACTATGTAGAAAACCCGGAAAGCTCCCTTGTGAAACCATTAAGGAAGACTACACCAAAGAATACGGAACTGACACCATAGAGATTCACAAGGACGCTATAAACGAGAATGACGTGATACTCCTACACGACGATTTGCTCGCAACAGGAGGAACCATGAAAGCAGCATGCGACTTAGTGAAAAAGTTTTCCCCCAAAAAGGTGTATTGCAATTTTATAATAGAACTTGTGAACGAGAATTTAAACGGAAGAGACATTTTCGATAAGGACATCGAAATATCTACCCTACTACAACTTTAATGGGGCAAAAGGCGACAAGACTATGCTTGTCGCCACTTTGGCTCATACTCACGATCCAAAACCACACCAGATATAAGTTTCCACAAAACAAGACAGGCGCAGAAACAAGCTCAACAAAAAAAAACAAAGACACAGTGTTGCACTACACATTCCACGTCTTATACCCAAAGACTTCATCCGGAAACGCATAAAGTTCCACGTGAAACAAAATAAAGCAAAGTACCTAAGTACAAACGTTTTGCGAAAATGGTTAAAGCAGAAAAAGAGAATCTAAAAACAAAACTAAAAAGCATAGTAGCTGCATTACCAGAGAAGCCAGGAACATATCAGTTCTATAACTCTTCTGGAGAAATCATTTATGTTGGCAAGGCAAAGAATCTTAAGAAGAGAGTTAGTTCATACTTCAGAAAAGATGTTGACAGGCTGAAGACAAAAGTACTTGTAAGTAAGATTGAGGACATAAGTTACTTTGTGGTAAACACGGAAGAAGATGCTTTGCTTTTGGAAAACCAATTAATCAAGAAATATAAGCCACGATACAATGTGCTGCTTAAGGACGGAAAGACATATCCAAGTATCTGTATAACGAAAGAGTATTTACCAAGGATTTTCAGCACGAGGAACATAAACAAGAAAACAGGTATATACTTCGGTCCATACAGTCATGTTTCAACCATGCATTCAATGCTTGACTTGATAAAGAAACTATATAAGCCAAGATGCTGTAATATTAACATGACTAAAGAAGGTATAGAAAAAATGAAGTATAAAGCTTGCTTAGAATTTCATATTGGCAACTGCAAAGCTCCTTGTATAGGAAAGCAGAGCATGGAAGAATACAGGTTAAACATTGAGAAAGCAAAGGAGATTCTTAAAGGCAACGTTAGAAAGCTTTATAAAGAAATTTACGAAAGAATGATTGCTGCATCTGAGTTGCTTGAATTTGAGAAAGCGGATGAGCTTAAAAATCAATACTTATTGCTGGAATCGTATTGCGCAAAAAGTGAGGTCGTAAGTAACTCCATCAACAATGTGGATGTGTTCAGCATTAACGACAACGAAGAAGAAAACAATGTATATATTAACTATATACATGTTAGCAATGGAGCAATTAACCAGTGTTTCACTTTTGAATATAAGAAAAAACTAAATGAAACGCGTGACGACCTACTGTTAATGGCAATACAGGAAATCAGGAACAGATATGGCAGTGATGCACATGAGATTATTATTCCTTTTGAAATAGAATGGAAAATCAAAGATGCATATTTCACTATTCCCCAAAGAGGTGATAAGAAGAAATTATTGGATTTGTCTATTATAAATGGTAAACAATATAGATTCGACAGGCTAAAACAATCAGAAAAATTAAATCCAGAACAGAAGAATACAAGAATTATGAAAGAGTTACAAAATGTTCTTGGCATGTCGCGACTACCATTTCATATAGAATGTTTTGACAACTCTAACATCTCAGGTACGGATGCGGTTGCTGGTTGTGTAGTATTCAAAGGGTTGAAACCAAGCAAGAAAGAATACAGAAAATTCAATATCAAAACCGTTGTCGGACCAGATGACTATGCTTCAATGGAGGAGATAGTCAGAAGAAGATACTCTCGCATAATAGAGGAGGGAGCTCCCCTACCCGACCTTATTATTACTGATGGTGGTATTGGTCAAATGAACATTGTCAGAAAGGTACTACACGAATTAGGTATAGATATATATATTGCTGGTTTGGCAAAAGATAGCGGACATAGAACTAACGAATTATTATTTGGATTTCCACCTAAAACAATAGCTATCAGTACAAAGAGTGAACTATTCCATACACTTACAAGAATTCAGGATGAAGTACACAGATTCGCAATTACATTTCATAGAGACAAAAGAAGCAAACATGCACTCCATAGCGAACTTGACAACATAAAAGGTATTGGTCCAAGAAGTAAAGAACTGTTAATCAAGGAGTTAAAGAGCGTAAAAAGAATAAAGGAGTCTGATTTTCAAAGAATTAGTGAAATTATTGGGGCTAAGAAGGCTGAATTGGTATATAATTATTTCAATAAAAATTGAATGTGAAATAAAAAAAATTGCTACCTTTGTGTTGTTATAAACAATATAGATAGTAATAGTCAACCAAATTATCTATAAGATTGGAATATAAATATAATTTCCTCTATGAGAATAGTAATTCAACGTGTTCAAAAAGCATCTGTAACAATAGGCAATTGTGTAAAATCCTGCATTGGAAAAGGTTATCTTATTCTTGTAGGTATTGAGGATTGCGATACGAAAGAAGACGCTGACTGGCTCTTAAGGAAGGTCATAGGGCTAAGAGTCTTTGACGATGAGAATCATGTAATGAATCTATCCATTAAGGATGTAGGCGGAGAAATCCTTGTTATATCGCAATTCACCTTATTCGCAAGCTATAAGAAAGGAAATCGCCCATCTTGGCTTAGAGCTGCAAAACACGACATTTCCATACCGTTATATGAATATTTCTGCAAACGAATGTCAGAAGAATTGGGCAAAGATGTAGGAACGGGTGAGTTTGGTGCTGACATGAAAGTAGAATTACTGAACGATGGTCCTGTTACAATATGTATGGATACAAAAAACAAGGAATAATTGAAAAAGGCATATATATGAAGATATGGGAGAAATTACTATAAAAGAAGCACAGCAATTAGTAGATAACTGGATTAAAACATACGGTGTCCGCTATTTCTCAGAACTGACAAACATGGCATGTCTGACAGAGGAAGTCGGAGAACTATCTCGTATCATGGCAAGGAAATATGGAGACCAAAGTTTTAAACCAGGCGAGAACGACAATATTGGAGAGGAAATTGCAGACATTTTATGGGTTCTAATATGTTTAGCCAACCAAACAGGAATTGACATTACAGATGAACTTAAAAAAAGCTTTGAGAAAAAGACATTGAGAGACAAAGAAAGACATAAAAGCAATATAAAGCTAAAAGACTGATACATAAAGTATTAAGCGTACATAACAAATAAAAAAAGTGATAATACTATGACAGAATGTAACGACCATCACAATCATCATCATGCAATCTCGGAAAAGAGTAAGTATGAGGAAGCTTTAAGTCTTTATGACACGAATATAAATGACGAAAAAGTGTCTGAGGCAGTAAAGAAGATAATCACAGAGAAGGTGCCTGAGAATGACAACATCGAGACTAAGAAATTTCTATTCGGAAGCATTGAACTCACCACGTTAAAGACGACGGATTCAGAAGAAAGTGTCCTGGCATTCACTGAAAGGGTAAATGACTTTGATTCCGCCTACCCTGCTCTACCCCATGTTGCTACAATATGTGTATATCCTTGCTTTGCCAAGGTTGTAAGTGAATCGCTTGAAGTTGACGGAGTAGAAATCGCATGTGTCTCAGGAAGCTTTCCATCATCCCAAGCACTCATTGAGGTGAAAGTAGCAGAAACAGCACTTGCAATTAAAGACGGAGCAACAGAGATTGACATTGTAATGCCAGTGGGAAAATTCTTAAATGGTGACTATGAGGGTGTTTCTGACGACATAAACGAACTAAAGCAAACTTGTGGCAAAGCAGCCATGAAAGTAATTCTTGAAACAGGATGCCTTAAGACGGCAGCAAACATTAAGAAAGCCTCCATTCTCGCCATGTATGCCGGTGCAGACTATATAAAGACATCCACAGGCAAGGAAAAAATCTCAGCAACACCAGAAGCGGCATACGTGATGTGTCAGGCTATAAAGGAATATTATGATAAGACTGGCATACAGATTGGTTTCAAGCCTGCTGGTGGCATCAACTCACCAATGGATGCACTTATTTATTATACAATTGTAAAAGAGGTCCTGGGTGAGAAATGGCTTACTAACAAATGGTTTAGACTTGGAACAAGCCGTCTTGCTAACATGCTCCTTAGTGAGATAGAAGGCAAAGAAACAAAGTTCTTTTAAGGTTGTGAGGTTTTAAGGTTGTGAGGTTATGAGGTGATAATAGAATAGAGGAGATGGATAAGATATAAAAGGTAGTTTCTCCTTAAAACCTCACAACCTTAAAACCTTATAACCTTAAAACCTCATAACTTCCTTTTTATCACAAAATCAAGGTAAGCTTCTAATGCTGCCTTTATACTGTCATTTTTCACATGTTTATCTATAAAACTGTGACATTCATCATGCAGTTCGCACATACGTTTTTCAGCATACTCAATACCTCCGTTTCCTTTGGCAAAGGCTACAAGAGTGTCTATCTCTGAAGGAGTAACAGTTCCATCCTTCACTTTGCGAGCCAACTGCAACATGTCTTGATTGCCTGTGGAATTCAACGCATATATAACAGGCAGGGTAAGTTTTCCCTCAGCCAAATCATTCCCTGTAGGTTTGCCTATATCAGACGATTCATAATAGTCAAAAATATCGTCTTTTATCTGAAAAATAATACCAAGATTTCTACCAAACACCCTTGCCTGTTCAATTTGTGTTTCTGTAGCACCTGAAGAGGATGCTCCTATTACACAACAAGCTTCAAAAAGAGCGGCTGTTTTCTGGCTAATTACCTTAAAATAGACATCTTCAGATATAATCTGATTACGGATATTTGTAAGTTGAAGTATCTCTCCATCAGAAAGTGTTCTTCCCAACTCTGCAAGATATCTCACAATACTCTCTGAGTGCGTATGTGATACATACAATAAAGCCGTAGAAAGAATGTAATCGCCAACCAATACAGCTACCTTATTGTCATATATGGCATTCACGGACGCTTGTCCCCTTCTTCTCTCACTCTCGTCAACCACATCATCATGAACCAAAGAAGCAGTATGCAGAAGCTCTAATCCTACAGCTGCGTTCTGAGTAACTTCTGATATTTTCCCAAATGATTTGGCAATAAGAAGAATCAGAATGGGTCTCATTCGTTTGCCAGATTTCTGTTTTATAAAAGATAATGCACTTGACAGCATACCATCAGAATGGGTCATAGCTTGATTGAATAATGCTATGAATTCATCCAACTCCGTGGCTATAGGTTGTTTTATGATTGATAAATTATCCATCTACAGAAAAAGTTTGATACAAAATTACTCATTTTATCGCAAAATATGACAAAAAAATAGTACTTTTACACACTAAAACTATTAATTTATGGCAAAACTATTTCTCATAGACGCTTATGCGCTAATATATCGCTCATACTATGCACTGATTAGGAATCCAAGGATTAATTCCAAAGGATTTAATACATCGGCTATATTGGGGTTCTGCAACACATTAAACGAAATAATAACAAAAGAAAATCCCACACACATAGGAGTCGCATTTGACCATGGCAAAACATTCCGCCACGATGCCTATCCAGAATATAAAGCCCAACGTGAGGAAACACCAGAAGACATACGCAAATCAGTACCAGTAATAAAAGGTTTGCTTAAAGCCATGAACATCCCAATATTGCAGGTAAATGGCTTTGAAGCAGATGATATAATTGGCACTTTGGCATCAAAGGCTGGACAACAAGGAATAGAGACCTACATGCTTACTCCAGACAAAGACTATGGTCAACTCATAGCTGACAATATTTACATGTATAAACCACGCCATGGTGGTGGATATGATATTATAGGCAAGGAACAGATAACAGAAAAATATGGTATCTCCTACCCTATTCAGATAATTGACCTTCTTGCACTCATGGGTGATAGTTCTGATAACTACCCAGGCTGTCCTGGTGTTGGTGAAAAGACTGCGGTTAAACTCATAAATGAGTTTGGAAACATCGACAACTTATTAATGAGAACCAACGAACTGAAAGGTAAGATGAGAGAGAAAGTAGAAAATGCTGCGGAAGACATCCGTATGTCATATTTTCTTGCAAGCATCAGGACAGATGTCCCGATTGTGTTAAATCTTGATGAACTTGCTAAAAAAGAGCCAGACGAAAAAGAACTTGAGAAAATATTCACTGAACTCGAGTTTAAAACACTTGCAAACAAGTTTATTAAAAAAAGTAAACAAGAACAAAATCTCTTTAATTCAGAACTGGATATTTTTACAGAATATTCGAACGAAACACAAGAAGAATCAAACAACGGCAGTTTTGACAGCATAAAAACTATTACCCATACATATGAACTTGTTGATTCTGAGGATAGAATAAAAGAATTATGTGACTTTTTTTTGACATGTAAGATTCTCAGTTTAGATACAGAGACAACATCAACCAATGCAATTGACGCAGAATTGGTGGGACTGAGCTTCTCTACAGAGGAAAGTAAGGCGTTCTATGTACCAGTTCCAGAAAATAAACATGAAGCACAGAAAATTGTCGATATATTTAAAGAAGTATATGAAAACCCATCAATATTGAAAATTGGTCAAAATATAAAATATGACATTACTGTCTTAAGAAAATATGGTGTTGAGATGAAGGGTGAACTTTTCGATTGCATGATAGCACATTACCTTCTTCAACCAGAATTGAGACACAACATGGATTATATGGCGGAGGCTTACCTTAACTATAAGACTATACACATAGATGAACTTATCGGTCATAAAGGAAAGAGTCAGAAGTCGATGAGAGACCTCTCCCCTATTGAAGTATATGAATATGCCTGTGAAGATGCAGATATAACATTAAAACTATATCACATCCTTGAACCAAAACTCAAAGAATTGAATATATTCAACCTATTTAAAGATATTGAAATGCCCCTTATCAACGTTCTTGTTGAAATGGAAATGAATGGTGTCATGTTAGATACATCATCCTTAACGGAGACATCACGAATCCTGCAACAGAGAATATTGGAGAAAGAACGGAAAATTTATGAGGAGGCAGGCACAAGTTTCAATATTGCAAGCCCTAAACAGGTAGGTGAAATATTATTTGACAGACTAAAAATAAGCGATAAGGCAAAAAAGACCAAGACAGGTCAGTATGTTACCAGTGAAGAAGCTCTCACACAACTAAAGCACAGAGCTCCAATTGTAGAAAACATTCTGGCATACAGAGGATTAAGAAAGCTTTTAAGTACTTATGTAGAGGCACTTCCTAAACTAATTAATAAACACACAGGTCATATCCACACATCCTTTAACCAAGCAATTACAGCAACAGGGCGTCTGTCATCAAGTGATCCAAATCTTCAGAACATACCTGTTAAAGGAGAAGATGGGAAAGAGTTAAGACGCTGTTTCATTCCCGAACCAGGTTGCCTTTTCTTCTCTGCTGATTACAGCCAGATAGAACTTCGTGTCATGGCACATCTAAGCGGTGATGAAGGACTTATAGATGCATTCCGCAATGGTTATGATATCCATGCAGCTACAGCAGCCAGAATATTCAAGGAAACCATGGAACATGTAACACGCGACCAACGCTCTATGGCTAAACGTGCCAATTTTGGAATAATATATGGCATTACTGTTTTCGGTTTGGCACAAAATCTCAATATTGACAGAAATGAAGCTAAGAAACTGATTGACGATTACTTCCAATCTTTCCCAAAAGTAAAAGAGTATATGGAGAGATGCAAGGAGACAGCCCGTAGTAAAGGCTATGCTGAAACCATCTTCCATCGTCGCAGATACCTTCCGGATATTAATTCAGGCAATGCCACAGTTCGTGGTTTCGCTGAACGTAACTCAATAAATGCACCTATCCAGGGTAGTGCCGCTGACATAATAAAACTTGCAATGGTTAGGATATATAAACGCTTTAAGGATGAGAATATTAAGTCTAAGATGATACTTCAAGTACATGACGAACTCAATTTCTCTGTGTTCCCAGAAGAAAAGGAATCCGTAGAACGTATCGTAATTGAAGAGATGCAAAATGCCTGTCAGCTGAAAGTTCCATTAATAGCAGACTGCGGATGGGGAGCCAACTGGCTTGAAGCCCATTGATACCACATTTGTTCAATTTATATATTAATCACATACACCTATAAATAGACATTGGAATGCAAACTTTTAACGAATATCTTACCTATACCAACAACATCATGTGGACGTACATTGGTATTCCCATGCTGATTTTGGCAGCTATTTATTTCACTATCAGGATGAAAGGTATGCAGTTCCGTCTTCTTCCTGATATGTTCAGGATAATGGTAGGATTGGACAACAAGAGAGAGAGAAAAACAAAAATAATCGTCCACACCTCTAATGGGAAAAAAACAATAAGTTCTTTCGAGGCATTTGCTGTAGCACTCTCTTCACGTGTTGGTACTGGTAATCTCGCCGGAGTAGCCTCTGCAATATACATGGGTGGTCCTGGAGCCATATTCTGGATGTGGATAATGGCACTGCTGGGTTCTGCCACAGCATACGTGGAATCTTCCCTTGCACAACTATACAAACGCAAGGGCGAAGATGGTTATTATGGAGGTCCTGCCTATTATATGATTTCCGGACTTGGAAGACGTTGGATGGCTATGCTCTTCGCATTCCTTATAATAATAACATTCGGAATGGCAAACCAGACTACACAAAGCAATACCCTTTGCGATGCTCTGTCTTCAGCATTCTCTGTTGAGAAATGGATAGTTGGCATTATCTTGACCATAGCCACTATAAGCATTATCTACGGAGGAATCCATCGCATATCCCGTTTCTCCAGCATAGTTGTTCCATTCATGGCAATAGGCTATCTTATAATTGCCATTATTGTCATTGCTTTGAACTACCGTGATATCCCAAATGTATTCTGTGATATTTTCGAGAGTGCCTTCGGAATTCGTCAGGCTGCAGGAGGAATGGTAGGCGCAGCTATCATGAATGGAGTGAAACGAGGGCTATTCTCAAATGAAGCAGGCGAGGGTTCTGCACCTAACGCAGCAGCAATAGCCCATACCTCCCACCCTGCCAAACAGGGTCTTCTCCAATCACTTGGCGTTTTCACAGACACATTGGTAATATGTACCTGTACTGCATTTGTCATACTTCTCTCAGGACTTTACGACAATGGTCTTGACGGAATACTTCTCACCAAACAAGCACTTGTGTCAGAGCTTGGACCGGCTGGCGGATGGTTCCTTACTGCAGCCATTTTCCTTTTTGCATACAGCACCATCATAGCCAACTATTTCTATGGAGAGAACAATATCAGATTTCTCGCTCCAGACTCAAAGAAATGGCTCAACGTCTATCGTGTTGCTGGTTGCTCCACTATCCTTGCAGGCGGTTTCATTACTCTTCAGACTGCATGGGGGTTTGTAGATATAGCCATGTGCATGATGACCATCTGCAATCTCGCAGCTGTTATTCAACTTTCCCCAAAGGCATTCCGCCTTCTTACCCATTATGAGAATGAGAAACGCAAAGGAAGAAATCCTGTATTCCGTAGGAAAGACATGCCAGAAACAAATAATATAGAATGTTGGGAATAATACTCCCCTACTCTATCATTGCCTACGATAACAATGAATTTGCCAAGAAGACTATTAACTGGTCAACTTGATAAATCATTTGAATAAGAAAAGCTGAGTAAAAAAATCATATTTGTTTTGGAATTTCCTCTCATTCTGACTAACTTTGCAGTCTTGTCATACGCAGTATTGCTGCGTTAACATATCTATGGCAAGGTAGCCTCATAATAGAATTAAAATAACACCAATGGCAACAAACAACAAAGGTCTCACCCCGATGATGAAGCAGTTTTTTGACCTTAAGTCAAAACATCCCGATGCATTGCTTCTTTTCAGATGTGGCGACTTTTACGAGACATACTGCGACGATGCTGTAAATGCTTCCAAAATACTTGGTATAACTCTTACAAGACGTAATAATGGTTCATCGCAAGGTTCAACTGAGATGGCTGGATTTCCACATCACGCACTTGACACCTACCTTCCCAAATTAATACGGGCAGGCAGAAGAGTGGCTATTTGTGACCAGCTTGAAGATCCTAAACTTACAAAGAAACTTGTTAAAAGAGGTATAACCGAACTTGTTACGCCTGGTGTTGCCATGAGCGACAATGTACTCAATAACAAGGAGAATAACTTTCTGGCATCAGTCCACTTTGGCAAAGGTGCATGTGGCGTATCTTTCCTCGACATTTCCACAGGCGAATTCCTAACAGGTGAGGGGTCGTTTGACTATGTAGAAAAACTCCTCGGTAATTTTTCTCCTAAAGAGGTTCTTTACGACAAAGCTCACAGACGGGACTTTGAACATTACTTTGGCAGCAAGGTACCAACATTCGAACTCGAAGACTGGGTTTTTACTGAACAAGGAGCAAGACAAAAACTACTGAAACATTTCGGAACAAAGAATCTAAAAGGATTTGGTGTTGAGCATCTTGTCAACGGCACCATTGCCGCAGGAGCCATCTTGCAGTATTTGGAAATGACGCAGCATACTCAGGTTGGACACATCACAAGCATATCCCGCATAGAGGAGGAAAAGTATGTCAGACTCGACAGATTCACCATACGTTCCTTAGAACTTCTTAATTCTATGGAGGAAGGAGGCTGTTCTTTGCTCAGTGTCATCGACAATACTATTACTCCAATGGGTGGAAGGTTGCTCAGACGCTGGATTTTATTTCCTCTAAAAGATAAGAAGCCGATATGCGAACGACTTGACGTAGTAGAATATATGTTCCGCGATAGTATGACAAGGAAGACTCTTGAAGACAACTTCCAACATATTGGTGACCTTGAACGAATAATTTCCCGCGTGGCAGTCGGAAGAGTTTCTCCACGTGAACTTATGCAGCTGAAATCAGCTCTTAATGCCATAATACCCATCAAAGACGCATGCCAGCAAGCTGACAATGAAACACTTAAAAGAATAGGAGACTCCCTTGACTTGTGTACCGATATTCGAGAAAGGATAGAGCGTGAACTTCAGCCAGACGCTCCGCAGCTTGTCAATAAGGGCAATGTGATAGCCGATGGAGTTAATCAGCAGCTTGACGAACTACGTGAGATTTCTCGCAATGGCAAGGATTACCTTCTGAAGATACAGGAAAGGGAGATTGCCCAAACCGGCATATCAAGCCTAAAAATAGGTTATAACAATGTATTCGGTTATTATCTTGAGGTTAGGAACACATACAAGGATAAAGTACCCGAAGAATGGATTAGGAAACAAACTCTCGCACAGGCAGAGCGGTATATCACTCAGGAACTAAAAAAGTACGAAGAGGAAATAACCGGAGCTGAGGAAAAGATACTATCCATTGAGGAACGGTTGTTCGCAGAACTGGTGACAAGTACACAGGATTTTATTCCACAGATACAGCGTGATGCCAATCTGATAGCTAATCTCGACTGCTTGCTGTCATTTGCACAAGCAGCAGAGAACCATCACTATATAAAACCGGTAATTGAAGAATCCAATGTTCTTGAGATAAAACAAGGCAGACACCCTGTAATAGAGACACAGCTGCCATTGGGCGAACACTACATTCCCAATGACATAACACTTGACGGAGAGAAACAGCAGATTATCATAATCACTGGTCCAAACATGGCTGGAAAGTCAGCTCTATTAAGACAAACTGCCCTAATCGTTCTGCTTGCGCAGATAGGCTGTTTCGTACCTGCTGAAAGTGCAAAAGTTGGATTAGTCGATAAAATATTCACAAGAGTAGGGGCAAGCGATAACATCTCGCTTGGAGAATCTACTTTCATGGTAGAAATGACAGAAGCATCAAACATCCTTAACAATGCCACACCTCGCTCACTTGTCCTTTTCGATGAACTTGGACGTGGAACAAGCACTTACGATGGCATAAGCATCGCATGGGCAATAGTGGAATATCTGCATGAAAACAAGAAGGCGCGCGCCCGCACACTCTTTGCCACCCACTACCATGAGCTTAATGAGATGGAAAAGAATTTCCCCCGCATCAAGAACTACAACGTCTCTGTCAAAGAGGTTGACGGAAAGGTCATCTTCCTTAGAAAGCTGGCACGTGGAGGCTCGGAACATAGTTTCGGAATCCATGTTGCAGATATAGCCGGAATGCCAAAGAGCATTGTTAAAAGAGCTAATACAATATTGAAACAGTTGGAGACTGATAATGCTCAGGTGGGAAAGACAAATGTCAATAAAGACACACTAACAAAAAGCGAAAAGATTGGAAAGATAGGGGAGGCGAGACCACGCAGGCAGCTATCCTTCTTCCAACTTGACGACCCTGTGCTGTGTCAGATTCGGGATGAAATTCTGTGCCTTGACATAAACAACCTCACGCCTGTAGAGGCCCTTAACAAGCTAAACGATATTAAAAGAATAGTAGGAGGGAAATAAGGTGTTCATATTGTTTATGAAAGCAGATGTGTGAACAATACCTTGATACCTATTATTATTAGAATAATACCACCCAACAGCTCTGGATTAAGTCGCCTCTTCACCAATACTCCACATTTCACACCAAGGAAATTGCCTACCACACTGAAAAAGAATGAGAATAATCCTATAACTGAAAGCGGTATTATCAGTGATTGCATACTATCATATCCCAAACATGCGAATGATATGCCAGCTGCGGCTGCGTCTATACTTGTCGCAACAGCCAGCATCATTTGTGTCATAAGTGCATCTGGAGCAAAATGTCCGCTTTCCTCTTTGTCAAAAGACTCCTTAATCATTCTGCCACCTAAAAAAGCCAGCATTCCGAAAGCTATCCAATGGTCATAGGAAGAAACATAACTGGAGAAGAGAGAAGTTACCAACCAACCTATGAGTGGCATGAGAGCCTGAAAAAGTCCGAAGAGTATTGCCATACGCAACACCACGCACATCCGCATCCTTCCTAATATTATTCCACTGGCAATGGAAACTGCCAGACAATCCATTGCCAATCCAATTGAGAGAAATATTATGTCTAATATGCTCATTTCCGTGATTTCACAATAAAGAACACACCGATAACGATAAATGGAATACTCAACAACTGTCCCATGTCAAGAGGGAGAGAAGCCTCAAAAGCCTCCTGTACCTCCTTGGTATATTCAATAAAGAAACGTGCTGTAAAGATAAACGCCAGACACAAACCAAAGAAGAATCCACTACCAACCTTTTCCTGTTTTCTCTTATATATCGCCCATCCTATAAAGAACAAGACAGAATAAGCCATAGCCTCATACAATTGACCTGGATGACGTGGCAGCAAATCAACTCTCTCGAAAACGAAAGCCCACGGCATGTCTGTGGGCTTGCCTATTATCTCAGAATTCATCAAGTTTCCTATCCGGATGAAACATGCTGTTATAGGTGTAGCTATGGCTATGTTGTCAAGCACTGTGAGCATCCCCACTTTTATCCTCTTCACATAAAGTAAAAGAGCCACTATGAGCCCTATAGTTCCACCATGACTTGCCAGTCCCTCATACCCTGTGAAATGCCATCCTCCATCATTATCAAATCGTATAGGAATTATCATCTCCACCATGTGTCTCCATGATGTCAGGAAATAGTCTGGTTCATAAAAAATACAGTGCCCCAACCTTGCACCTACAAGAATTCCAACAAAGCAATATACAAACAGAGGCTCGAATTTCTCATCGCTTATACCCTGCTGTCTATACAGCCTCTTTACACATAGATATGCGAGCACCAGACCAACAAGCCAGCATAATGAATACCATCGTATGAATCCGAAGGCGTTCAGGTCAGGATTCCATATTATATATCCGAGCTTCTCCATTTCCTATTATTCGTTTACATTATACATTGAACCTGAAATGCATTATGTCACCATCCTGCACAATGTAGTCCTTACCCTCTATTCCAAGTTTACCAGCCTCTCTTACAGCAGCCTCAGAACCATATTGTAGATAGTCTTCATATTTTATTACCTCAGCCCTTATAAAACCTTTCTCAAAGTCGGTATGTATAACTCCAGCACATTGTGGTGCCTTCCATCCCTTGTGAAAAGTCCACGCTTTCACTTCCATCTCACCGGCAGTAATGAACGTCTGTAGGTTCAGTAGGTGATATGCTTTCTTTATAAGTCTGTTGACACCACTTTCCTCAAGTCCAAGTTCCTCAAGGAATAGCATCTTGTCCTCGTATGACTCCAGCTCTGCAATGTCCTCTTCTGTTTTTGCTGCTATTACCATTGTCTCGGCTCCTTCTTCTTTTGCAAGTTGCTCTATTTTTTTTGTGAAGTCGTTACCGCTTTTTGCAGAAGTCTCATTGACATTGCACACATAGAGCACAGGTTTAGAAGTAAGCAGGAATAGTCCTCTTGCTGCCTCAGCTTCCTCCTTGCTTTCAAAAGAAACAGTTCTGGCATTCTTACCCTGCTCCAGAACAGCCTTGTATGCTTCCAGGACAGCCACTTCCACTTTAGCATCCTTGTTTCCTGCAGCTGCAACTTTCTGCTGTTTAGCCAGTCTGGCATCAACAGTCTCAAGGTCTTTAAGCTGCAATTCAGTATCTATAATCTCCTTGTCTCTCACAGGGTCTATCGTTCCATCCACATGTGTTATGTTCTCATCCTCGAAACATCTGAGTACATGTATTATGGCATCTGTCTCCCTTATATTACCAAGAAACTTGTTGCCAAGTCCCTCACCTTTCGATGCCCCCTTAACAAGTCCTGCAATATCCACTATTTCGCATGTGGCAGGAACTATTCTTCCTGGATGCACTATCTCAGCCAGTTTTGTGAGTCTCTCATCGGGAACTGTTATCACACCAACATTAGGCTCTATTGTACAGAACGGAAAATTAGCTGCCTGCGCCTTGGCGCTTGACAGGCAGTTAAACAAGGTTGACTTACCCACATTAGGCAAGCCTACTATTCCACATTTCAATGCCATTGTTTATTATATTATTTACGTTTACTATTTATATTTGGATGCAAAATTACAACAAATATATTGAAAACTCACAACGATTTACTGAAAATCACTTGTTTGGCTCCATATGTATGCCTACATATGTTCCTGTACCATACCTATCCTTTAGAGCGTGCTCTATCTTTGTTGCTTTGTCGTGAGCCTCGTCAAGAGTGATATCACCTCGCATTCTTATATGCACGTCAATGGCATATTTGTTACCTATACGGCGAGTACGCAGGTTATGTGGAGAACTTACACCGTCAACATTCAGTATTATGTCTATTATCTCTTTCTCCACGCTGTCTGGCAAAGACTTCTCCAGCAGTTCGTCCATACTGGGCTTTATAAGCTGCACGGCAACTTTAACAATGAGAATGCTGACTACCAACGCAGCTATTGGGTCTAACACTGTCCATTTGCCACCAAGTAATATGGCACCACCTATTCCAAGCATGGTACCAACAGAGGAGAATGCATCGCTCCTGTGATGCCATGCATTGGCTATGACAGCCTGCGAATTGAGTTTCCTGCCTTCAGCAAGTGTGTATCTGAACAGTATCTCCTTGCTTGCCACTGATGCTACAGCAGCTATGAAAGCTATTGGCATTGGTTCCTGAAGTGTGCCACCCCTTGCAAATGTGACAATCTTTATCCCAGCATCATAAAATATTCCCAACCCAACAACTAACAGCATTACAGCTATAATGAGAGTTGCGAATGTCTCGTATTTGCCATGTCCATACTCATGATTATCATCCTGTGGCTTCGACGATACTCTTACAAAACCAATCACAATTATGTCAGTAGCGAAATCCGACAGCGAGTGTACCGCATCTGCCATCATGGCAGCGCTTTTCCCCATCCATCCCGCAATGAACTTCAACAACAGAAGCAATAGGTTCACCACACTCCCTACTATGGTTACTTTGTATATATTCTGTTCTCTATCTTTTTGGTCCATTTTCAAATATTAAAAAAGGCAAACAATAATATAGCTTTACCACATTAGTGGAACAGATTGTTTTATCTCTTTTGCAAAATCATCATCCACTGCCTCCATGTCATTTGACACTATGATTACATTTCCTTTACGTTTCGTATCTTTGAAGACACGATAGTAGTTATCATCACCTACCCATACTGTAAAAGGCTCTATAGCCATTTTCCACTTTCCATCACGAAATACATACAACTTGTACGAACACCATGTGCTGTAGGCAAATGGTATCGTTCCTAAATAGTCTCTGTTTCCACCATCCAGCTTTCCGACATTTATCAACTCCACTCCCGAATAACTGTTATCCCATGCCAGACCTCCTATTGCCGGATTGTCGCTTTTCAATATGGCTTTCGAGATATAGAATCCTTCACTGTCTTTCTTTCCCTCTACCCATACAGACTCTTTTTTGCCATCACCGTCAAAATCACCCGTAATAGCTGAAGGTGGTACTTTTACTTTTCTCTTTTGCACATTTCTATCTGTCACTTCATCACTCTCTTTAGTAATCTTCCATTGCCCATAAATCTTACTGAACACGAGATAACTTGGATAATCCTTACCATTACCATTTTGTAAGCAATGCTTAATGAAAGACACCTTCAAGTCACCCGAATCCAATCTTGTTATAGTAGGAGTACCTTTAACATATTGTGCAAAATCCGGATGTTTGGCAAACAGACTTTTTCTGTTTTCTATTACCTTGTCCACACTCATCTCTGCTGTGTAAAAGAAAACAGTAGGTGCAAATAGCTGACTCTGCACTTCATAATCGCTCTCGTTTATAGCCTTGTCCCATTCTTTCAACAACGACAGAACAATTTCCTCATCACTCATTCTTTCCACAGAAGCAGAATCATTTGCCTCATTGGAAGACTTGGTTTTAAATTCATTACACGAATTGAAGACAATCATCATAGCTATACAAATAATAACTGGAAGCGATAACTTATTATTCATTCGTAGTACCATATTTATTAGTTTTATAATTTATAATTCCAAATGTAAGCACAAAGTTAATGGAAAAGTTTTGAAAACAATTATGTCAGCATTAAAAAACTATATTACCTAAATTCCGCAGCACTTTAGGCATATGTCTTTTAATCCACATAATTCAACACTTCAATAATCTATATGCAATAAAATAGCAAATAAATTGCGTCTAAGCGTTTTTATATCAAGAAAAAGTCGTAAATTTGCAGAGCAGGAAAGATGCCTAAAATCCGTTAGAAACAAAATAAACGGCATTATGGCTGATTTCCAGAACAAGAATGGATGGCACATAAATTACCCACCTTTGTTCCACCATCATAATTCAAACTTTAAAGACCACTTCACCATTCTTTCAGAATAATGTATCGGTAAGAGTGGCATAATAAATTGGAAATCTATAAATATATAACTACATATAATGGACGAAAATCAGACTATTGATCAGGACAGGATTCTGAAAATAAACATCGAGGAGGAGATGAAAAGCTCCTATATCGACTATTCTATGTCGGTAATTGTAGCGCGTGCCCTCCCTGATGTGCGTGACGGTTTCAAACCTGTGCACAGACGCATCCTATATGGTATGCTCGGCATAGGAAATACAAGTAGCAACCCATATAAGAAATGTGCGCGTGTCGTAGGAGAGGTGCTTGGTAAGTACCACCCACATGGTGACTCATCGGTTTATGGAGCACTTGTGCGCATGGGACAGGAATGGAACATGCGCTACAAACTTGTAGATGGACAGGGTAACTTCGGTTCTGTGGATGGAGACTCAGCAGCTGCCATGCGTTACACAGAGTGCCGCCTTTCAAAGATGGGCGAACACATCATGGACGATTTGGAGAAAGATACCGTCATAATGACCAACAACTTTGACGATACTTTGCAGGAACCAAGTGTTATGCCTACAAAGATACCTAATCTTCTTGTCAACGGAGGTAATGGTATCGCCGTGGGTATGGCTACAAATATTCCTACCCACAACCTTTCTGAGGTCATAGACGGATGCTGCGCATACATCGACAATCCAGATATGACTACTGAGGATATAATGAAATATATCCCGGCACCTGACTTCCCAACTGGTGCATACATCTATGGACTGCAAGGTGTGAAGGATGCATATGAGACAGGACGCGGAAGAGTGGTAATAAGGGCTAAGGCTGAGATAGAAAGCGGTGAGAGTCACGACAAGATTGTGGTGACAGAGATACCATACGGAGTAAACAAACAGCAGCTCATAGAATACATAGCTGAACTCGTAAAAGAAGGCAAGATTGACGGTATTGCCAATGTTAACGACGAGACGGGACGACAGGGTATGAGAATTGTTGTTGACGTGAAAAGAGATGCCAACGCAAATGTCATACTCAACAAACTGTTCAAGATGACAGCACTGCAAAGTTCCTTCTCAGTCAATTGTATCGCTCTGGTGCCTAATCCTGCCAACCCTTTGCAGCTGCGTCCTAAACTGCTGAACCTAAAAGAATGCATTGGCTATTTTGTTGAACATAGGCATGATGTCACCATAAGACGTACTAAATTCGACCTGAAGAAAGCACAAGACAGAGCTCATATATTGGAAGGACTTATCATAGCCTGCGACAACATCGACGAGGTTGTACACATCATACGTGGCAGCAAGACACCATCAGATGCACAGCGCAATCTTGAAAAACGTTTCGAGCTTGATGAGATACAGTCAAAGGCTATCGTAGATATGCGACTGTCACAACTGACTGGTCTGCGCATGGATCAATTGCATGCTGAGTATGAGGAACTGGAGCGACAGATTGCCTATCTGCAAAGTATCCTTGACGACCCAGAACTGTGCAAGAAGGTTATGAAAGACGACCTGCAAGAGGTGAAAGAAAAATATGGCGACGAAAGACGCACAGAGATTATACCCGATGAACATGAATTCAATGCCGAGGACTTCTATCCTAACGACCCCGTAGTGATAACCATAAGTCATCTGGGATATATCAAACGCACACCACTCAGCGACTTCCGCGAGCAGGCAAGAGGCGGAGTAGGTGCAAAAGGCGCACGTACAAGAGACAACGATTTTACAGAATACATCTATCCCGCAACAATGCACCAGACCATGCTCTTCTTTACAAAGAGAGGAAGGTGCTACTGGCTCAAATGCTATGAGATACCTGAAGGTGAACGTTCATCAAAAGGCAGAGCTATACAAAATATGCTCAACATCGAACCTGGAGACTCCGTTAATGCATGTCTCAGACTCAGAGGACTCAATGACGAGGAATTCCTAAACTCTCACTACGTTATATTCGCGACCCGACAGGGAGTGGTCAAGAAGACATGTCTGAAACATTATTCAAGACCAAGGGCTAACGGTGTTATAGCCATCAATATCAACGATGGCGACGAGGTTGTTGATGTAAGACTCACTAACGGACACAACGAACTTATACTTGCCAACCGCAACGGAAGAGCATGCCGATTCGACGAGAATACCGTACGCACAATGGGACGTGTTTCCACTGGTGTTAGGGGTATGCGCCTTGACAACGATGACGACGAGGTAGTAGGAATGATTGTTGTCAACGATGCTGAGAACGAAAATGTAATGGTAGTTAGCGAGAATGGATACGGCAAACGCTCAGAGGTGGAGGACTATAGAAAGACCAACCGCGGTGGAAAGGGTGTCAAGACACTTAATATCACAGAGAAAACGGGTAGGGTAGTGGCTATAAAGAATGTCACTGACAAAAATGACCTCATGATAATAAACAAGAGCGGCATAGTCATAAGGCTCGCCGTATCGGAATGCCGCATCATGGGAAGGGCTACTCAGGGTGTAAGACTCATAAACCTTGCCAAGAAGAATGATGTCATTGCAAGCGTATGCAAAGTGATGGGAAGTGAACTTGAGAATCAGGTAAAGAACGGAGAATGGAACAATAACACTTCAGAAACTGATAGCGAACCCACCATCATTACTGACACAACCGAGATAACGGATGTGGAAAGTACTCCTGAGCTGTAACAGCTTACATAACTTGTTGACTTGTCAACTTATAAACTATGAGCAAGTTTGAAACATTCAAAACTTAAGTTACTTTATATAAAAACTAAATAACCATATTATGAAAAAATTATTTATTGCGGCTCTGATGATGGTAAGTACATCAGCAGCCTTCGCTGGAGACAGCGAACCTCTAAAGGCTATTCTGAAAGCCAAGGATTACACAGAGGCAGAGCAACTCTTGAAAAGCTCTCTGGCAAACCTCACCAGCAACGAGGAAAAAGCAAAGGCATACAACAAACTCATGGAGCTTGCCCTTGCCAAGGTAGATGCAGAGCAGGCTGTGCAAATTGAAAATGAGACTAACAAACAGATGGGTAAGGAAGGTAACAAACCCGTTGACGAGGAAGGTCTATATAAGGCAATCTGCAACGCTATCGATGCTGCCGTCGAGTGCGACAAGTATGACAAGATGCCTAACGAGAAAGGCAAGACAAAACAGAAATTTGCAGCCAACGGACAGAGACTCTACAACCTGCGCGGACAACTCATCAATGGTGGTATCTATTTCCAGAACATAAAAGATGATGCAAATGCATACAAATATCTGGCTTCATACGTTGATTCTTACGACTATCCTCTCTTTGATGGTGTTAAAGCCGAAGACCAGAATCTTGGAAACATAGCATATTATGCATCAATCTATGCTTATCAGAACAAAGAGTTTGCCAAGGCTGAAAAATATGTAGTAAAGGCTATTTCTGATCCTGAGCGCAGCGCAGAGGCAAAGGCATTGCAGTTGCAGATTCTACAGGCTCAGCTCAAAACACACGAGGATTCTCTTAACTATGTCAAGAAACTTGAGGGACTTCTCGTAGCCGACAGTAACAACGAGGCTGTATTTATAAACTTAGCTAACATGTATAGTCTCATCGGACAGACTGAAAAAGCTGACAAGATGATTGCTGACAAACTTGCTGCTGACCCTAACAACTACTCAGCACTCACCATGAAAGGACAGGTGGCAAGCCAGCGTAAAGACTACGACACAGCTATTGAGGCTCTTGAGAAAGCTCTTCCACAGGCTAAGGATGATGATACAAGAATCATACTAAACTCAGCTATCGGACAATGCTATTTCTACAAGGCACAGGATAAGGTAAACGCTGTAAAGGGTGTACTAACACCAGCAGCTAAACAGCAGTTCGATGCTGTTTATCAGAAAGCTATCGATTATCTTGAGGCTGCAAAGGCACTTGATGTCACAAAGGCACAAAAGAGCAGCTGGGCTTACCCTCTCTACGGATGCTATTATTTCGTGAAGGGTGCAGATGCTCCTGAGACTTCAGAGGCTGCCGCCGTAGCTGGTGTAGCTCAGTAAATAATGCTGTGAGCCAAAATATAAAACATTCATATAAAAATGGCTCTTTACGCTCCCTATGGGGAGTAGATAATAAGGAGGTTTCCACTTCTCCTTCTCATGGCAGGAGGATGAAGCGGAGACTTCTTTTATTGTTCGTCTTATTGACAGCTACCATCGGCATGGCTCAAGAAAAAGAAATGAATATCAAAGCCGAGGAAATAAGCTATCAGGAAGACATTTATTAGTTGTTCTGGTCATTGACAAATTCAAGCAAGAAGAATAGCAACTTGTTGACTTGCCAACTCGTTAACTTAGAGCGAGTGTTTAAACTTGCAAACTTGAGTTAGTAACCAAAACAAAATGGATAGAATGATTGAAAAATATACATATTACACCTTTCTTGCCATTCTCACTACTGCTGCCATGTTCTTTGCTCCAATAGAAGTACAAGCACAGAAAAAGCAGATTGCACAGGCAAAAGAAAAAATTAAGGCGAAAAAGGATGTGGCACAGGCGGAAAACTCAATGAGAGTGTTGCTTGCCGACTCTGCCTATGCAACTAACGAGAAAGTATGGCTAACCATGATTGCTGCTGAGAACACAATTTACGATATGGGAAACGAAAATCTTTATCTTAAACAGCAGATAGACACAACAGCATGGCTTCAAGCAACTATGAGATTGTTCCAAGACATGGAACGTTTTGATTCCATTGATGCCTTACCAGACAAAAAGGGAAGAGTACAACCCAAACACAGGGAAAAACATACTGAAAGACTTAACACAATTAGACCGAACTTGTATTTCGGTGGAACATACTTTCTTGCCAAAGGTAATTACTCTGAGTCGCTCAGATTCTATAACAAGTATATAGACTGCGACACCATTGCCATGCTCAGAAAATACAAATATTCCGAAAAAGACAGCATAATGATACAAGCAGCATACTGGGCAATGTATGCTGCCACTAAATGTGGAGAATACAAGAAAGCACTAACATACAGAGAAATGGCTGAAAGAGATTCAACACACTTGAATTTTATTTTGCAATATATCTCTGAATGCTACTCGCAATTGAAAGATACAGAGAATTACGTTAATACACTCAGAGAAGGATTTACAAGGTATCCTTCCTTCCCTTTCTTCTATCCAAGACTCATAGAATACTATCAGAACTGCAATATGAACGACAGTGCTATGGCTGTTACAGACAAGGCACTCAAAACAGACTCTACAAACATAAATTTCATGCTTACCAAAAGCACTCTGTTGTTGAACAGAGGTGATTATGCAGAAAGCCTTTATTATTGTTATAATATTTTACAAAAAGACTCTACAGTGGCTGATACGTATTATAACATTGGACTAATATATTTCAATCAGGCTATTGAAATTGACAAAGTAAGACAAACATCAGCGGCAAAGAAACGACAAATGGAAAATCTATACAGGCAAAGCCTGCCATATCTTGAAAAATACAGGGCTATGGCTCCTGAAAAGAAACAAAGATGGATGTCGCCTCTTTATACTATTTATCTTAATCTTAACATGGGTAAGGAATTTGACGAAATAGACAAACTTATAAATGAATACAGAAGAAATAATAAATAAACTCGGATTCGAGAGTACAAACGCAATGCAGGACGAGGTGGCCGACTGCATATTACATAGTGACAAGGATGTAGTAGTCCTTTCACCAACGGGAAGTGGAAAGACTCTTGCTTTCTTATTGCCACTGGCACAGAGAATAAACACTACTGACGATAATATTCAGGCTATAGTGATAGTACCGGGTAGAGAACTGGCAATGCAGTCTGCAGCAGTAGCTGAAAAGATGGGATGTGGCTTAAGGGCTATGAGTGTATATGGTGGGAATATAACCATGGAAGAGCACCGGGAGATAAAAAGGAAAAAACCACATATTCTTTTTGCTACTCCAGGACGACTTAACGACCATCTTGATAAAGAAAACATAAATGCCCAATATGTTTCGTGGCTCATCATAGACGAATTTGACAAATGTCTTGACATGGGTTTTGAGAAGGAAATGGAGAAGGCAGTAGAAACACTATCTTATATAAAAAGACGAATTTTGCTGTCAGCTACAAAATCTGACTCCATACCTGGCTATGTCAGAATGGGAAGAACCATAATAGTGGATTATTCCTCTGATGACGACAATACTCCAGAAAGAGTAGGAATATTCACTGTGAAAAGCAAAGACAAGGACAAACTTGTTACGTTAAGACGACTGCTACTTGATTGTGGGCAACAAAGCAGTATAGTATTCCTAAACTATAGGGACGCTGTAGAACGTACAGGACTGTATCTAAAAGAACAAGGATTCAGCGTATCAATATTCCACGGTGGACTCGACCAGAAGCAAAGAGAAGAAGCTCTCTACCTCTTTGCCAACGGAAGCAGCAATATTCTTGTGAGTACCGACCTCTCAAGTAGAGGAATTGACATTCCCGGAATACAGAATATCATACACTATCATTTGCCTGAAACAAGAGAGAGCTACATTCACAGAATAGGCAGAACGGCAAGATGGGATGCTGAAGGAACAACTTTCTTCATAATATCACCAGAAGAAAATATTCCTGAATATGTTGAACATTCTGAAGAATACTTAATATTAGAAAACAGCAGCAAACCTCCACTGCCTCTTATGACAACCATATACATAGGAAAGGGCAAAAAAGACAAAATAAGCCGTGGAGACATACTTGGTTTTCTGTGCAGAAAAGGTGGAATGACTTCTGAAGAAATAGGAAGAATAGATGTTTATGAAAGATATTCCTATGTAGCTGTCAGAAGGGATAAAGCCAACAGTATGCTGAAAAGAATAAAGGGAGAGAAAATTAAAGGACTACGTACTATATACAATTTTTTTGCACCAAGAACTGAGGACAGCAATACATAAATGCTTTTATGCTCCAATAATTTGGAAATGTCAAATAAAAACATTACTTTCGCAAACGGAAACATCTATATAATTTAAAATAACTATACTTATGAAAAAGTACAATTTCAACGCAGGACCATCGATGCTTCCACGTGAGGTAATCGAAAACACAGCAAAGCAAATTCTCGATTTCAATGGTTCGGGATTGTCCCTTATGGAAATAAGCCACCGTGCAAAAGATTTCCAGCCAGTTGTTGACGAGGCAGTAGCTCTCATAAAGGATTTACTCCAGATACCTGATGGATATTCTGTAATATTCCTTGGTGGAGGTGCTTCTTTGCAGTTCTGCCAGGTACCATGCAACTTCCTTATAAAGAAAGCCGCATATCTAAACACTGGAACATGGGCAAAGAAAGCATTAAAGGAGGCTAAGCATTTTGGAGAGACAGTAGAGGTAGCATCGTCAGCAGATGCTAACTACAGCTACATACCAAAGGGATGGGATTGTCCTACTGATGTTGACTATCTGCACATAACAACTAACAATACCATCTACGGTACAGAAATAAGAAAAGACCTTGACGTGCCTGTAAGGCTCATTGCAGACATGTCGTCCGACATATTCAGCCGTCCGGTTGATGTTGCTAAATATGACTGTATATATGGTGGAGCACAGAAAAACCTTGCCATGGCAGGTGTAACTCTCATCATCCTCAAGGACGAGTGTCTTGGAAAAGCACCAAGAGATATACCTACAATGCTTGACTATCGCACTCATGTTGAGAAAGGTTCCATGTTCAACACTCCTCCTGTCGTTCCTATCTACTCAGCTCTTGAAACCTTGAGATGGATAAAGAAGAATGGTGGAGTAGAGGCTATGGACAAACTGGCAAAACAAAGAGCTGACATTCTATATTCTGAAATAGATAGGAACAAACTGTTCCGTGGTACTGTCAATGAGGAAGATCGCTCACTTATGAACATATGTTTCGTTATGAATCCTGAATATGCAGAACTGGAGAAACCATTCTTTGAATATGCTACATCACTTGGCATGGTTGGTATAAAAGGTCACCGTTCTGTTGGAGGATTCAGGGCAAGCTGCTACAACGCACAAACCATAGAGGGTGTTAATGCTCTTGTCAACGCTATGAAAGAGTTCGAAAAAAACAACTAAGAAAGTAAATTATTGAAATGAAAGTATTAATAGCAACCGAGAAACCATTCGCAGCTGCAGCAGTGAATGGCATTAAGGAAGAAATAGAAGGTGCAGGACATGAACTTGCACTTCTTGAGAAATATACAGAAAAAAGTCAACTTCTGGATGCCGTAAAGGATGCTGATGCTCTAATTATACGTTCAGATAAAGTAGATGCTGAAGTTCTGGAAGCAGCAAAGAATCTTAAAATTGTAGTAAGAGCTGGAGCTGGATACGACAACATAGACCTTGAGGCTGCAACAGCACATAATGTTGTGGCTGAAAACACACCAGGACAAAACTCTAACGCTGTAGCTGAACTTGTCTTTGGCATGCTGGTATATGCTGTCAGAAACTTCTATAACGGCAAGGCTGGTACTGAATTAAAGGGTAAAAAGCTTGGTATCCTCGCTTTCGGTAACGTAGGTCGAAACGTAGCACGCATAGCAGCAGGATTCGGTATGGATGTATATGCATACGATGCTTTCTGTCCAAAAGAAATAATAGAGGCAGCTGGTGTGAAGGCTGTTGACTCTCAGGATGCTCTCTTCGAACAATGTGACGTTGTTTCCCTACATATACCTGCCACAGCCGAAACAAAGCAAAGCATCAACGCTGCACTTGTTGGAAAAATGCGCAAAGGAGGTATAGTAGTAAACACTGCACGCAAGGAAGTAATCAACGAACCTGAGCTGTTAAGTCTTATGTCAGAGCGTGTTGACTTGAAATACATCACAGACATCAAGCCTGATGCAGATGAAGAATTCAGTAAGTTCGAAGGCAGATATTTCAGTACACCAAAGAAGATGGGAGCTCAGACTGCAGAAGCTAACATAAATGCAGGTATAGCGGCTGCACGCCAAATTAACGCTTTCTTTAAAGATGGATGCACTAAGTTCCAAGTTAACAAGTAAGAAAGAATATTTATCTCATATTACTTTTAACTTATCTTTTTGAAATTTGCAAGCATATAATAGTCCATAAAAGATGCTTTCAATGCAAAGCTTTGCGTTTCCACATGCAAAGCTTTGCTTTTACCAGTGCAATGCTTTGCATGAAATAAGAAAACTATTCTTTATTAATAATATAACTTTCTCATTATTTAATACCAAAACATAAACGTAAGATTCTTAGTGGGCATTTTTTCACTATCTTTGTCACTAATAATGGCATGAAAATGCCAAATGAAAGATTTAATAAATAAAATACTAATAATATATTCTCATTATAGAATAGTTTTTTCCATAGCACTAATTCTACGAAAGCCTGGAATATGAATGACATCAGGTAAATCTGGTATATATTGTTTCCTATAAAGGAGAAGTCAATATTTATGCGTTTTGACAATAGAATAGATAATGATATCATTAACAGTATGCCAAATATTGATGCCATGAAAATATAATCTAAATTATATGAAACTACATATATAACTAACAGAACTGCAAGAGACAATATGTTGTCTATATATTTGAATAATGAGTATCTGAAGAATGCTATACCAAAGAAGAAATATACGAAATATAGGTTAATGTTGGATATGTTGAAACAGTTGTATGTGAACAACTCACCAAAATCCATGAAGTATATTACAATACCTACGAGCATGGTTGCTGCCATCACAATATTGTTCTTACAAGCATACTTGTAAAGCGGATATAACAGCATCAATGTCATGAGAGTGGCAAGAAACCACAATGGAGCTGAAGGATGGTTGGGATATATTACAAAAGACTCAATATAGTAATCCAAAGATATGTCTATTGGTGTCTTCACAAAATTGTTAAGCACCGCTTTTACGACGAAATATACATTAACGAAAAATATAAAAGGAATTGCTATCCTTATAATTTTATCCTTATATAAGTCCAATGTAATCCAATTTCGGCTTAATGCTTACATACAATAAACCGCCTGATATGAAGATAAACAAAGGCATCCTTATAGGATTAAAAGGATAGCAAATTAAATTGCATATTTCATGATTCTCACCTGTTGATAAATCAATCAATTGAATATGAAAAATCACTACCAATATTATATTGATGGTACGTAGTAATGTCAACCATTATATATTGGTATTCATTTTATTTGTAAAATATCTATCTTTTCTTCTAATTCATGACAATCTGAGCATTCTCTCAATTGGCTTCACAGCCTGTTCTCTTATGTCTGGATCTATTTCTACTGTAGGATATTCATACTTCAAAGTATTGTATATCTTTTCCAAAGTATTTAGTTTCATGTATTCACATTCATTGCATGAACATCCTACACCTCCCTCTGTAACCTCAGGAGGAACAGGTATGAATGTCTTGTCAGGACACGAACGTTGCATTTCATGTAATATTCCTGACTCAGTAGCCACAATATATTCTTTATTGCTGTGTTCCTGAGCGTATTTAAGCATTGTGGCTGTGCTTCCTTTAACATCCGCCAATGCAAGAACAGGTGCCTTACATTCCAAATGTGCCATTACTACTGCATCTGGGTACTCTTTCTTTAAACGTACAATCTCGTCAACAGAAAACTTCTCATGCACATGGCATCCACCATTCCACAAAAGCATATTCCTTCCTGTCACGCTGTTTATATAGTTTCCAAGGTTATAATCAGGTCCGAATATTAATTTTGCATCCTGTGGAAAGGAATCTATCACCTTCTTAGCGTTTCCACTTGTCACTACAACATCAGTAAGAGCCTTTACGGCAGCTGTAGTGTTCACATAACTCACAACTTCATATCCAGGGTGTTCTTCCTTGAATTTCTTTAAGTCATCAGCTTTACATGAATCAGCAAGCGAACATCCTGCGTTTACATCAGGACAAAGTACTTTTTTCTCTGGTGATAGTATCTTGCAAGTCTCAGCCATGAAGTGCACACCGCACATGACCATTATTTTTGCTTCTGACTTGGCTGCCATGCGTGCAAGAGCCAAAGAGTCACCTACAAAGTCTGCTATATCCTGTATCTCTCCTCTTGTATAGTAATGGGCAAGGATTATGGCATCCTTTTCCTCACACATTTTTCTTATTTCTCTTTTCAAATCAACAGATTCAGGTATCTTCTCATCAACGTATCCTTTATCCTTCCATTCTTGTTTTTCCATCATACATTTATATTTTATTGTTTTTTATTTTTTAAAGAAAAAAAGAAAATGGGTAGTATGATATCCTGTTGATAAGTTCAAAACTTTCTTTATATTTTCTTGCATGAGAATTTATAAATATATTATGTTTAGTTATCAACAACAATCATTAATAGTTTATGTCTGAATGTCAGAACTTAAAGCTATTTATCCACAATTCCTATTTTTAATTGCAAAGTTAATAAGTTTATATCTTTTTCAGTTATAAAATAGTTGAAAAATCATTTTTATCTCATTAATAAAAGGTGTTTTATTCACACTTTTAGTGGTTGTATGTAATAGGTGTTTATAATGTAGTATATTGTTATTTATTTATCAACATTGTTTTGAACATATTTATCCACAATACCAAGTATGTATTTTCTGAATGGTTTGCAATGATAGAGTATCCATGTCGTGGAAGTTGACAAAAGCATTACCACCATGAATGTGAATGGCATAAAGTAGTAATGTGTATCTGTGATGCCATGCATGATGAATGATGATATTCTCGGTACACCTCCGCATATAAAATAGAATACTAAAGAGTGTTTTCCTATCCATTTAATATATCTGCATGGCAGTGTGCCAAGTATTCCGTGTGCCATTTTACAACAACCTATAATGATGAAACACCATATAAGGGTATCAAGAATTAAAAGAAGGTAGTTGTCTATGTTTATTGTGTATAATGTCATTTTTATATCATTGCCTATTTCTATGTATTTCAATACAAACAACACAGCACCTAATACTACATAAGTTATTTTTGGAATGTTGTTGATATGTTTCTCAAATCTGCGATATATATGACCACATAACATGAAGAAAATTGTTATGGCTGACACATTGGCAATTGATGTTACATCAATTTCAGCGTTGCTGTTGACGAGATTCATTATAATGAGGAAGGGTAGGGAACATGCTGTTATAGTAACCCATAACTTTCTGATGCTGCATACCATAACTATATATAAATGACATAATATAAGTGAGGAAACAAACCATGATGCCTTTCCTGTAAGAACACTTATAAACATATTGCTAAAGGAGAAGTCATGCTGAAGTGATGTCTTTATAAAATATATTATAGGAACTATACATAAATATGGTATGAGGAGTTTTCTTAAAGTATTGTAAATACCCTTTCTTATGTAAATATTATTTCTATATGGAAAGAATAGATATCCTGAAATAAAGAAGAAACCTATAAGAGAATTCTCAACATATAATGAATATGGAATAACTAAATGTCCTATATAGTAATATTCTGTGTGAAACCATAGAATCATCATCATGAATAATCCACGGCAAAAATCAATCCATTCTATCCTTTGCATATTATACGTTCCCTTACTTACTAAACTTGAATGATCTTTGTTTTTATATTTTGCAAAAATACAATTATTATCAAAAATAATTGTTAGGATGACAATAAAAGCTTCTATAAAAATACTAATTATAGTCATTGTTTAAAAAATAATGTGTAAATTTGCCTTTGTTGAAAAATTAAAAAACTTATGGACAAGATAGCTGTTCTCATACCATGTTACAACGAAGAAAAAACAATAGGTAAAGTAATAGATGACTTCAAGACTGCTTTGCCAGAAGCTGTTGTATATGTCTATGACAATAATTCAACTGACAAAACCTCTGACGTAGCAGAGGAACATGGTGCGGTTGTGAGAAAAGAATACAGACAGGGAAAAGGTAATGTAGTGAGGACTATGTTCAGGGATATAGATGCTGAATGTTATATAATGATAGATGGTGATGATACTTATCCAGCTGACAAAGCTAAAGAGATGTGTTCTGCCGTCATGGAAGAAGGTGTTGACATGGTTATAGGCGACAGACTGTCAGCAACATATTTTATTGAGAATGACAGAAGATTCCACAATTTCGGCAATAGGTTTGTTAGAAGTCTCATAAACAACATTTTCAACAGTGATGTAAAAGACATAATGACTGGTTACAGGGCTTTCAGCAGAATGTTTGTAAAGAATATTCCTATATTGGCTAATGGTTTTGAAATAGAGACTGAAATGACAATTCATGCCCTTGACAAGAACTATATTATAAAAGAAATTCCTATTGATTATCGTAGGCGTCCAGAAGGAAGTTTTTCAAAACTTAACACAATAAGTGATGGTTACAAAGTAGTGAAAACAGTATTCCAACTGTTCAGAGACTATAAACCATATATATTCTTCACATCCATCAGTGTGGTTCTCGGTGTGATAGCAGTTCTTTTCATGTTGCCTGTAATAATAGAGTACTGGCATACGGGACTTGTACCACGTTTTCCAACCCTAATAGTGTGCTGTTTTGTAATGCTTCTTGCAATATTGTTGTTCATTAGTGGAGTTATTCTCGAGGTTATGACTAAGAAACACAGACAGCTTTATGAACTTCTTGTTATACGTAAAAGAAAAAGTGAGTAGGCAAATACTGATATGACAGCCAGTCTCCATACAAACCAGCAATGTATGACAGAATGATTTCTAATCAGGATAAACCATACTACCGGCAACAATGCTATTAAAAGCAAGTAATAGTCTCTCTTGAAGGCAATCTTATTTTTTATGTACATCCATATATTCAGTAATAAGAATATTGCCAGACATGCTGCAATAGTTATCAGCAGTTTTGTCCTGGCAAAGAGGAAACGCGCTATTCCCATGAAAGACATGTCAAAATCACCATACGTAGTGGATGTGCGTACAGCTACCTGATGAATAGCATTGTCTATGTCATATCCTATTAATATATATGCCAAAATCCATTTCATTATCCATATTCCAGCATAGCCAATAAGCCATGATAAAGAGCAAACCATCAAGATCTTAAACACATTGTCTTGTCTTGAATTATTGTTGATGAGAAACAATAATGGTATGCAGAGTGTCACAAGAGGAGTAGTTAAGAGGTCTGTAAAACTTGTGAATCCTCCAACAAGGAGAAACAATGTCGAAATATTTCTTCTGTCGTAAGGATTGATTTTCGAGAATAGAATGTATAGCGTTGCTGCAAATGCAGTATAGAATGTGTTGGAAAACTGCATGGACAATGGAACCATCCAGAAGTTAATGAATATAAGTGAAAGGATAAAAGCTGTCAATGTATATGTTTTCCTTTGCCTAATACTCATCCATATTATTCCGCCAAGCATCATGGAAAGCAAGACATAATTTATTATTCTTATGCCATTATAGTCGGTAAACGTAAGAAGTGGTCGCAGAAAGAGAAGATAGCCATGCCAATAACGAGCATATATTCTTTTCTGATGTGTGAAGTCAGAATTTCCTACGTCTTCAATACCTTGCGTGATAGACGAATGATTTTCTCGCAAATAGAAATTGTTTTCCGTCACACTTCTGATAGCTTCTTTTTCATCAATACTGAGGGCTATGTTTATCATTAAAGCATCTGTGAAATTGTCGAGTCTAAAAAAGAAGACGCCACCTATTCTGTGTTTAAGTCCTTCTTTCTCCAATGTCTTTGCAGATGAAATGGCATTTTTCTTAATAAACTCTCTTGGAATCATACCACTCAATAGCAGCAGTATGGAGAAAGCTGCTACCATGAGTATTAATATCTTTGAAAGATGTTTAATAGTATTAACCATAAAGCAAATATAGTAATTATCAATTTATTAAACTTTCGCAAATTAAAACTTGCTCATAGGAGTTTCCTTGAGCTTTGCGAAAAAACAAGTTGACAAGTCAACAAGTAATTATTGTTCTGGTCATTGACAAATTCAAAAAAGAAGAGTAGCAACTTGTTGACTTGTCAACTTGTTAATTTACAGCATGTCGAAGACATGCGAAACTTAAGTCAATTTACAATTGCAATCTTGCACACGCAGCCCTTGCCTCCGTTTTCAGTGGCTGCTATAATCATATATACTCCACTTGCAACACGCTTACCGTTAAGGTCGTTGCAATCCCATGTAAATGTTCCACCATTGCTTCTGCCCTGAGCTACAAGTACACCGTTTGTAGTAACTACCTTTACGTCTGAATTGTAAGTAAGACCTTTAACAGTTACAAGACCATTGTAATATGGTTTTACAGGATTTGGGTATGCATATACATTATCCTTTGATATATCCATGGAAGGGTCTGTGCCATCGCTCATAAAAGAGCATAATCCTTTGTCTGTTCCTATGAATACCTCTCCTGTAGCACCATCTACGGCAATGCTTTCTATGGTGTTTGACAATAACATGCTGTTTTCCTTGGTGAAATGAAGCTCCTCTGTCATGTTGTCGCGACTAATTAAATACACGCCTTGCTTGTCTGTTCCAATCCATTTTCTTCCACCACCGTCAATGGCTATGCATTTTATATTGACACCAGAAAGGAGATAGTCGGCAAGGTTAGTACCATCGTTGCGTGGAATCTTTATTTGGTTGAATACAACATTAGATGGGTCTTCGCCTATATTTTCCTTCTCCAACACAAATGGTCCGGCTGTACTTCCAATCCAAATATTTCCATCCTTGTCTTCTGCCAGACAATCAATGTCGGAAAGAGATATTGTTAAGCCATCTTCATTTATGAAAGTGTTGTATTTTATAATTGCATCGGTTGATGGCTGATAGCAGAATATAGCAAGTTCAAGATAATGGCTGTTGATGAACCACATAAGATTGTAGTCGCTGTCGAAGATGGTGCTTTTCAGCGATTGCATAGGCGAATTGTCACTATGTTTTGTAGCTGACTTATTGTAGCTTTCCCACTTTTTGTCGGATGTGTATTTAATGATGGATTTGTTATCTACAAGTGAATTGAGCAACCAGAGGTTTCCTGTATTGTCGAAACACAGTCCGTTTACAATGTCATATTCTTTAGAGTTGAATGGCGACTCAATGATACTGTTTTCATTGGAGTAGTGGTTTATGAAAAGTCCGTTTTTAAATTCATATAGTCCTGTTCTTCCACCTGCAAATACATGTTCCTTGTCCAAAGGGTCAACATCGATGCTGTTAAGGTCAACATATTCCACACCTGTTTTTGCCTTCAGGTTGTCTTCATATATTTGCCATTCACCTTTGTCGAGCACTTGAACACATCCAGGTCGGTAAGTTTCTATTTCTCCTGCTTCGAAAGCTCCACCAACAGAATATAGTCTGTCGTATTTGAATTTCATGTTCCAGAAATGATTGTATTTAGGACCATCAGGACAGATGTCGGTGGCTATGATTGTTTTGTTGTTGTCATTATCTAATTTGTAACATTGCAGTTTACCATCTTTTTGGTTGCTCCAGTAGCAATTGTTTGAATTATCATATGCTATGTATTCTTTATATCCATTGGCTGTACTTGTCGTAATATCGTTGCTGTCACTGAACGATACGTTGTCTGAAGTATAGCTCCAGTTTCCTTTATCCAATAGGTTGTCAGTTGTTTTCCCTGCGAGGATTCCATCTGCTGTTTTTGCATATATGGTATTACCTATTATGGCACAGTCAGCGACATTGGTCTTCAGGTTGTATGAGTCGCTTATTTCGCAGTCTTTCATATTCAGTTTTATTATTCCGAATCCAGTGCTTATATAAGCGTAGTTGCCATTGATGGTGATATTGTTTATGTTCTTGTCTTCTGTCATTGACTTGTTGTAGTAGTCACAGATATTTGTAATGTCCCCGTTATTGTCAAGGATGTCGAAATTATAATTGCTATATATAATTAGAAGTCTTTTGACATTATTGTTCCAGACAATGAAAGATATGTCAGTGTCGTTAAGATAATTGGTTTTGTTGTATGCGGTAACGCTTTTGTCATCTACATTGTATGAGAAGAGTGAATTACTGCTGAGAACATACACCATCTTTCCAGCAGGTTCAATGTCGGTTATGTTACTATATGCAAGATATGCGTTCCAATCTCCAACAGCTGCATTTACAGGAATGGAGAGACATAGCATGATGTATAGGATAAGTTTTCTCATATTACCTTAATGGTTTAAAGGGTTTAAAGTGTCCCAAAGTATAATAGTTTATATATATTAAACAGAATTAGTTTTGGTTTATTGCCTGTAAGATTGTTTTTTATGACATTGCCAAATGTTATATATATGGCATAAAGGATTGGTGTGAGATGATATTTCCTAAAAATGTCATAATAATGGAGTAGGGTAGAGTATTCTTTCAGTTCGTCTTCAAACTCCTTGAGGGTGTGCATGGCCTCTTCAGTCTTTGCCATGAAGGTTGCATTATCCTCATAGTCATCAAGTATGACAGGATTGTCGATATGCTCTATGTGTACGTTTTCAGCTGCCAGTTCTTTTCCCATCATAACGTCTTCGTAGCCATACCATTTGATATTTTCGTTGAAAGGGAATTGTTTTGCAAGCTGTCTGCTTATCATGAAATTTGTGGTGCGGAATTCCTTGTGTTCCGCCTTGGCTCTGTTACAGGCGTTATGTGCCTTTTCCGAGGCTTTCTCGTATAAGTACCTTATGTTGTTGCAGAGCAGTGTGCTGTCGCCTCCAATCTCAAGACCACCTACAACGACGTTGGATTCAGCGGTTATGTAGTTTCTTATAAAAAGGTCATTGGCTACTGTAATATCGCAGTCAAGGAAGAGCAGGTTGTCGTATGCAGCTTCCTTGGTAAGGAAATTGCGTATGGCTGCACGTCCCACATTCTTTCCCCTAATGACATACCTGCAATGTGGCAGCATGTTTATTTGCCTGTTGTATTCAATGACGTCATTACGGTCAGACCCATCGTCAGCCACTATAATTTCATATTGGAATATGTTGTCGGTTTCATATTCCTTGTTCAGCTGTCTTTGCAAGGTTGCGACCAGACCCTTGCATTTGCTGTTATAGCATGGTATCAGGACCGATATGCTTTTTGTCATTTATTAATGAAATCGGCAAGCTGCTGTATAGCCCTTGCCCTATGTGATATATTGTTCTTTATCTCCAGACCCAGTTCAGCGAATGACTTGTCGTAACCGTCTGGCTTGAAAATAGGGTCGTAGCCGAAACCTTCAGTGCCATGTTTCTCTTTGAGGATGGTGCCGTCTATCCTACCTTCAAAATATTTCATATATGTAGTGTAGGCATCTTTCTTTTCTATGTATGTGATAAAAGTGCTGAAGTGAGCCTTTCTGTTTTCTTTACCATCAAGTTTGTGTAACAGGAGTCTCATGTTTGCCTCACTGTCGTGTCCTTCTCCTCCGGCATATCGGGCAGAGTATATTCCTGGCTCACCATTTAGTTCGTCGACAAGCAGACCAGTATCATCGGCAATCACGATGAAAGGATAAGGATAGTTGTTTTTTTCAAGTATTGAAGATACAGACATAGCCTTGATTCTGGAATTCTCCAAGAGGGTCTCTCCATTTTCATCTATGTCGGTATTGATGCCTACATCCTTCAGTGAAAGAATATCAAAATCTTCTCCAAGGATGTCTTTTATTTCTGATAGCTTATGTGAGTTATTGGTGGCAAGGATAAGTCTCATAGTCGATGTTTTTTCTATGTGTTCTGAATATTCGGGGTGTTCTGCTTATTTATGTTTTTGTCTGTTGTCTTGATTTTCACTTTCATCTCGTCGAAACCTTCGCCATATACACCTATTACCGAGCTTTGACTTACGAAGGCGTTAGGGTCTATCTGCTTTATGAGACGGAATATTTTCAGACTCTCGCTCTTTTTAGCCAGCAGACAAATGACCTTTGTCGGCTTTCCTGTCCAGTAACCATGACCATCAAGGATAGTCATGGTGTGGTCGGTATAACGTGCAATATTAAAGGCTATTTCCTGATATTTCTTTGAGAAAATAAGAAACTGCACAGACTGTCTCTGCCAGTACATCACATAGTCGAGCATCAGACATTCTATGACCATTGTACACAAACCGAAGATAACCTTTTTGCATCTTATGTCTATGGCTCCGAATTTATCAATAAAAAGACAGCTGCCAATAATACAGAGGTCAACCATTATAAGTGCTTTTCCAATTGATATGTTGTGGAATTTGTTAACCACAGCTGCAACAATGTCTGTTCCTCCTGTGCTGCCGTTATTTAGGAAAACAATGGCAAGGGCGGTACCAGTTAGCATACATCCTATGACCAATGACATGAAATCATTTCCCTCACCGAGCAGTTTGTAGAAGGAGCCATTCTGTGCCGTTGCCATGTCCTGCGCTATCTCTAAAAATAGCGTCAGCATGAAGGTGGCATAGATAGTCTTCATCAGAAATTTAAGTCCAAGTATTTTCAATGCTGCAACAATAAGTACTGCGTTGACTATGAAGAACGTATATTGAACTGGAAAATCTGAGGTGTAGAAAATGATGGCACCAAGACCTGCTACACCTCCGGTCACAATCTCGTAAGGTAGAAGGAAGACTGTGAAACCGAAGGTATAAAGGAGCAGTCCTAACGTTATGTAGAAGTAATCCTTTATTTCGTATATTATTTCTTGCTTGGTCATACTTGTTTATTTTTAAGTTGACAAGTAAACGAATTGACAAGGAGTTCCCTTGAGCTTGCGAAAAAACGAGTTATTAGTTTTTATAGTCAAACTTGAGCAATAAGAGTATCAACTTGTCAACTCGTTTACTCGTCAACTTATCAACTTTTAATAACCACATTTACAATCTTCTTAGGCACGACAATAACCTTCACTATCTGCTTGCCATCAAGATACTTGGCACTTCTCTCGTCTGCAAGAGCTGCTTTCTGTACTTCATCATTGGTGGCATCAACAGGGAAGGATTTTTGGAAACGAGCCTTACCATTGAAACTGATGGTTAGTTGCATCTCGCTTTCAACAAGATATTCTTCATTCCATTCTGGCCATTTGGCATCACAAACACTATTTTCACCACCAGTAGCATGCCATAGTTCTTCTGCAATATGGGGAGCAAAAGGTGCTATGAGTACACTAAGGGTGTTTAGTATGGTTTTTGAATGACACTTCTGCTGAGCCAGTTCTCCAACGGCTATCATGAAAGCCGAGATGGATGTGTTGTATGAGAAGTGCTCTATGTCGTGGCTAACCTTCTTGATAAGTTTGTGCAAGCTTTTAAGATTTTCCTTAGTAGGTTCATCGTCTGTAGCGAGATAGTCTGTATTGCCGTTGTCCCGTATATCGTAATACAATGCCCAAAGTTTGCGCAAGAAACGGTGACAGCCGTCAATGCCGTTGGTGTCCCATGGCTTCGACTGTTCTACCGGACCGAGGAACATCTCGTACAGACGCAGTGTGTCAGCACCGTATTTCTCTACTATCATGTCGGGATTGACGACGTTGAACATCGACTTCGACATTTTCTCAACAGCCCATCCACATACATACTTTCCGTCTTCCAGTATAAATTCGGCATTGTTGTATTCCGGTCGCCATGCCTTGAAGGTATCGATGTCGAGAATGTCGTTCTGCACGATGTTGACATCAACGTGTATTGGAGTAGTCTCGTACTGGTCTTTCAGACCTGCCGACACGAATACGGGAGCCTTGGAGTGGTCGTCGCTGTTTATGCGATATACAAAGTTGGAGCGGCCCTGTATCATACCCTGGTTTACGAGTTTCTGGAATGGCTCTTCCTTGCAGCTCACTCCGTAGTCGAAGAGGAACTTGTTCCAGAAGCGGGAGTATATAAGGTGACCAGTGGCATGCTCGGTTCCACCTACGTAGAGGTCAACGTTCTGCCAGTATTCGTCTATGTCCTTAGCCACGAGAGCCTCGTTGTCCTTAGGGTCCATATATCGCAGGTAGTATGCGGAGCTACCTGCAAAGCCAGGCATGGTGAACAGTTCCAATGGGAATACAGTATCGTTGTCTATGAGCTGCTTGTCAACAACCTTGTTCTCCTTAGTGTCCCAAGCCCATACCTTTGCCCTTCCCAACGGTGGTTCGCCAGTCTCTGTAGGCTCATACTTGTCTATCTCGGGAAGTTCAAGAGGCAGACACTCCTCAGGTATCATGTAAGGCATGCCGTTCTTGTAATACACTGGGAACGGCTCTCCCCAGTAACGCTGACGTGAGAATATGGCATCGCGCAGGCGGTAGTTCACCTTTACGCGTCCGAGGTTGTGCTCGGTGACAAACTTCTTTGTGGCAGCGATAGCCTCCTTTACGCTCAGGCCATTCAATGAGAAGCCGTTGAGCGACTCCTTGCCTGCCACAGGTGAGTTGCATACGGTGCCTTCCTTGGCATCGAAGCTCTCCTCGCTCACGTCAGCACCCTCGATAAGAGGAATGACAGGCAGGCCGAAATGCTTGGCAAAGGCATAGTCGCGAGAGTCGTGGGCAGGAACAGCCATGATGGCACCCGTACCATATCCGGCAAGAACATATTCGGAAATCCATACCGGTATCTTGTCGCCTGTGAAGGGATTGATGGCATACGAGCCTGAGAAGACACCCGTAACCTTGCGGTCGCTCATACGGTCGAGCTCGGTACGCTTCTTCACGTATGCAAGGTATTCGTCAACCTCAGCCTTCTGTCCCTCAGTTGTAAGTTTCTGTACCAGTTCGCTCTCGGGAGCAAGGACCATGAATGTCACACCAAATATGGTATCTGCACGTGTGGTAAAGATGGTGAAAGTCTCGTCTGTACCATCTATGCGGAACTGCATCTCCGTACCCTCAGATCGGCCTATCCAGTTGCGCTGTGTCTCTTTGATGGAGTCTGTCCATTCAACAGTCTCCAGACCGTCGAGAAGTCGCTGTGAGTATGCGCTCACACGCAGGCACCATTGTTTCATCTTCTTCTGAACCACAGGGAAGCCGCCACGCTCGCTCACACCATCAACAACCTCGTCGTTGGCAAGCACGGTGCCAAGTCCTGGACACCAGTTAACCATGGTCTCGCCAAGGTAAGCAATACGGTAGTTCATCAACACCTGCTGCTGCTCTTTCTCGCTCATGGCGTTCCATTCCTCAGCTGTGAAGTTCAGTTCCTCGCTCTGAGCCACATGCAGGTCTTTTGATCCATTCTCTGCGAAATAGTTTATCAGTCGCTCTATCGGCTTAGCCTTCTGGCATGATGTGCAATAGTAGGAGTTGAACATCTTCTGGAAAGCCCATTGCGTCCACTTGTAGTATGTCGGGTCGCATGTGCGTACCTCACGGTCCCAGTCGAATGAGAAGCCTATCTTGTCGAGCTGCTCGCGGTAGCGGTTGATGTTTGTGACGGTAGTCTTCTCCGGATGCTGTCCTGTCTGTATGGCATATTGCTCGGCAGGCAGTCCGTAGGCATCGTAGCCCATAGGGTTCAGCACGTTGAAGCCCTGCAGTCTCTTGTAGCGTGCGTATATGTCGCTGGCAATATATCCGAGAGGATGGCCAACGTGCAGTCCTGCTCCCGATGGATAAGGGAACATGTTGAGCACGTAGAATTTCTCCTTGTCCTTGTCCTCTGTCACACGATAGGTCTTGTTCTCCACCCATCGTTTTTGCCATTTCTTCTCAATGTCTCTGAAATTGTATTCCAT